>NZ_JBIWNI010000019.1:111622-160800 GCF_044767145.1 Streptomyces sp. NPDC101490 | reverse complement strand
GCTGTTGAGTTCTCAAGGTGCGGACGCTTCCTTCGTTCCTGTTTCCAGGCCCTCCGGGCGCTTCCTTCGTTTCCGACTCTATCAGATCTTTCCGACCCGATTTCCTCGGTGCTTTCCGGTCCCTTTCGCTTTCGCTCCGGGGGCCTTTCGGCGTTTCCGACTTTATCAGAATCATTTTGGCCGACCTAATCGGTGGCTTTCGTGATTCGGATGAGAATCGGGGTGACTCCGTGGAATGAATTCCCGACCGGAGTGAGTGGAACTCTACTTGGTCGCTGCCGAACTGTCCAGTTCCAGGCAACCGTTTGAATCTACCTCCCCACGCCAGTCATGTCAATGACTTTTGTGGGCACCGGAGGACCTTAGCAGGTCAGCGGGGTCGTACGCACATCAGGCCGCGGTCGGCAGGGTGGCGCCGCGGTCGGACTCCGCCAGGTCCCCTCGTTCGCCCGCGCGGGCCGCTCGGCCGCCGAGGACGTACACGTAGAGGAGGAAGACCAGCTCAGCGACGATGCCGATGGTGATGCGGGCCCAGGTGGGGAGGCCCGACGGGGTGACGAAGCCTTCGATCAGGCCCGAGACGAAGAGCACCAGCGCGAGGCCTATCGCCATGCCGACGGCGGCCCGTCCGCGTTCGGCCAGGGCCGCCCGGCGGGTGGTCGGGCCCGGGTCGATGACCGTCCAGCCGAGGCGGAGGCCCGTACCGGCGGCGACGAAGACGGCCGTCAGTTCGAGCAGGCCGTGGGGAAGGATCAGGCCCAGGAAGACGTCGAGACGGCCCGCGGAGGCCATCAGGCCGATGCCGACCCCGACGTTCAGCATGTTCATGAAGAGGATCCAGAGCACGGGGATACCCAGGAACGCGCCCAGGACCAGGCACATGGCGGCGGCCTGGGCGTTGTTCGTCCAGACCTGGGCGGCGAAGGAGGCCGCCGGGTGGCTGGAGTAGTACGTCTCGTACTGCCCACCGGGGCGGGTCATCTCACGGAGGTCGGCGGGGGCGCCGAGCGCCGCCTGGACCTCCGGGTTCATGCCGATCCACCAGCCGATGAGGGCCGCGAGCAGGGTGGAGAGGAGTGCGGTGGGGACCCACCAGTGCCGGGAACGGTAGACCGCGGCCGGGAATCCGGCGGTCAGGAAGCGGGCCGCGTCGCGCCAGGAGGCACGGCGGGTGCCGGTGACGGTGGCGCGGGCGCGGGCCACCAGCTGGGTGAGCCGGGCGGTGAGCACCGGGTCCGGGGCGCTGGACTGGACGATCGACAGATGGGTGGCCGTGCGCTGATAGAGGGCGACGAGTTCGTCGGCCTCCGCGCCGGTGAGCTTCCGGCCCCGGCGGAGCAGCTGGTCGAGGCGTTCCCATTCGGCCCGGTGGGCGGTGACGTAGACGTCGAGGTCCATGATCGGCTGCTGCTCCCGGGCTTCGGCGGCGGACGGTCCGTACTGCTGCGGCACGCTGCCGGTCAGCTTGGCAGACTGGCGTTCGGAGGGGTTCGGAAGGTCGGGAGAAGGGTGGGTGCTGTGAGTGGTCTCGTGACGGGGGACGCCGTCGTCCTGGGGGTGGAGCCCGCGCGGCTGCCGAGCCGGACGCTGGCGGTGCTCATCGACCTGGTGGTGGTGTGGGCCGTGTACCTGCTGGTCACCCTGGTCCTCACGGTCGCCACGGCTTCGCTGGACGAGGCCGCCGGCATGGCGCTGTCGATCGCCTCCTTCCTGTTGATCCTGGTGGGGGCGCCGATCGCGGTGGAGACGCTGACGCACGGGCGGTCCCTGGGGAAGCTGGCCTGCGGGCTGCGGGTGGTGCGGGACGACGGCGGGCCGATCCGGTTCCGGCACGCGCTGGTGCGCGGGGCGATGGGAGTCGTGGAGATCCTGATGACCTTCGGCGTCGTCGCCTGTGTCGCTTCGCTGGTGTCGGAGCGGGGGCGGCGGCTGGGGGACGTCTTCGCCGGGACGCTGGTGGTGCGGGAGCGGATACCGGCGGCGGCGCGGACACCGATGGTCCCTCCGCCGCCGCCGTGGCTGGTGGGCCGGTTCACCGGGCTCGACCTCTCCGCCGTGCCCGAGGCGCTGTGGCTGGAGGCCCGGCAGTACCTCACGCGCGCGCGTGAACTGGATCAGGCGGTGGGGCGGCGGCTCGCGGAGCGGCTGGCCGACGAGCTGGTGGCGCGGACCGGGACGCCCCCGCCGCCGGGGGTGTCCGCCGACGCGTATCTCGCGGGGATCGTCGCCGAGCGGCAGGCGCGGGACGCCCGGCGGGCGTTCGCTCCCGGGTCCTCCGCCTCGATCTCGGCGTCGGAGAAGTCCGGGGCGCGCGAGGTGTTCCGGGCGGCGACCGGTGCGCCGGGCGGGCTGCCTGACGTCGGCGGCGGTGGGCCGGAGGGTGTGGAGGGTGTTCCGCCGGGTCCCGCCGTCCTGGGTGGTCCGCCGGTGACCGGGGTGCGGGACGCGAACGGCTCCCCCGTCTCGGGCGGCTCCCCCGCCTCAGGTGGCTCCCCCGCCTCGGGTGGGACGTCCGCCTCGGACGGGGCTTCCGCTCCGGCCGCCACCGGGTTCGCGCCGCCCGTCTGACGGGGCCGGGCGCCGGTCCGTCAGGGGAAGACGGAGGGCGGGGTGTCCAGTTCCTCGAGCTCGATGCCGGGGGCCGCGAGGACGACGTCACCCGCGATGTGGACCGTGTGCCTCTCCCCTGTCTCCAGGCCGCTGACCTGGTATTCGTCCACTGTCAGGGGGCCGTTGTCAGTGGGGTGCGCTTCACTTCCCAGCAGGGCCCAGGACTGGTCGATCGTGAGGGGGGCGAGCACGGGGTCCGTGAAGGCGACGAGCCTGACCCGGGTCTCCGGGGACGCGGGGGTGAGACGCAGGAATCGCGTGAGGGCGACGAGGAAGGCCGGGGACGTTCCGGTGAAGGCGTGGGCGCGCACATTGCCTTCGTCGGCTTCGGCTCCGGTGGGGTCCGTGCGGACCCAGGTGACGCCGTCGAGGGCCGCGCCGCGGACCTGCCAGCCGGCGGCGTGGAGTTCGAGCCGGAGGGGACGGCCGAGTTCGTCGACGGCCAGGTCGACGGAGCCCCGGTGGTCGCCGGTGGGGGTGGTGGTCCGTGCGACGTAGCGCCAGCCGGAGGGGCCGGGGGCGCAGTGGAAGTGTTCTTCGCCGAGGGGGGTGTGGTCGTGCGGGTCGTGGAGCGAATATCGGCCGCGGGGCATGGGTCCTCGGGGGCTTCCGGGAGCGGTGGTACGGGACGGGGCAGGCCCCCGGCACGGGGTGCGGGGGGCCTGCCTGGTTCCGTTACGGGTGGCGGGGGCGGCGGTGCGTCAGTGCGCGGCCGTCACCGTCCGGGGCATCAGTAGCGGTAGTGGTCCGGCTTGTACGGGCCCTCGACCTGGACGCCGATGTAGGAGGCCTGCTCCGGGCGGAGGGTGGTCAGCCGGACGCCGAGGGCGTCGAGGTGGAGGCGGGCGACCTTCTCGTCCAGGTGCTTGGGCAGCACGTAGACATCGGTCGGGTACTCCTCCGGCTTCGTGAACAGCTCGATCTGGGCCAGGGTCTGGTCCGCGAAGGAGTTCGACATCACGAAGGAGGGGTGGCCGGTGGCGTTGCCCAGGTTCAGGAGGCGGCCCTCGGACAGGACGATGAGGACCTTGCCGTCGGGGAACTTCCAGGTGTGGACCTGCGGCTTGACCTCGTCCTTGACGATGCCGTCGACCTTGGCGAGACCGGCCATGTCGATCTCGTTGTCGAAGTGGCCGATGTTGCCGACGATGGCCTGGTGCTTCATCTTGGCCATGTCGGAGGCCATGATGATGTCCTTGTTGCCGGTGGTGGTGATGAAGATGTCGGCCGTCGACACGACATCGTCGAGGGTCGCCACCTGGTAGCCGTCCATCGCCGCCTGGAGCGCGCAGATCGGGTCGATCTCGGTGACGATCACCCGGGCACCCTGACCGCGCAGGGACTCCGCGCAGCCCTTGCCGACGTCGCCGTAGCCGAAGACGACGGCGGTCTTGCCGCCGATGAGGACGTCGGTGGCACGGTTGATGCCGTCGATCAGGGAGTGACGGCAGCCGTACTTGTTGTCGAACTTCGACTTCGTCACGGCGTCGTTCACGTTGATCGCCGGGAAGAGGAGGGAGCCCGCCTGCTGCATCTCGTACAGACGGTGGACACCGGTGGTGGTCTCCTCGGTGACGCCGCGGATCTCGGACGCCAGCTGGGTCCACTTCTGCGGGTTCTCGCCGAGGGTGCGGTTGAGGAGACGGAGGATGTAGGCGTACTCCTCGCTGTCCGCCGTCGACGGGTCCGGGGCCGAGCCGGCCTTCTCGAACTCGACGCCCTTGTGGACGAGGAGGGTGGCGTCACCACCGTCGTCGAGGATCATGTTCGGGCCGCCGGTGGGCGAGTTCGGCCAGGTGAGGGCCTGCTCGGTGCACCACCAGTACTCCTCCAGGGTCTCGCCCTTCCAGGCGAAGACCGGGACGCCCTTCGGGTCCTCGGGGGTGCCGTTCGGACCGACGGCGATGGCCGCGGCGGCGTGGTCCTGGGTGGAGTAGATGTTGCAGGAGGCCCAGCGGACCTCGGCGCCGAGGTCGACGAGGGTCTCGATGAGGACGGCGGTCTGCACGGTCATGTGCAGGGAGCCGGTGACGCGGGCGCCGGCGAGCGGCTGCTGCGCGGCGTACTCGCGGCGGATCGACATCAGACCGGGCATCTCGTGCTCGGCGAGGGTGATCTCCTTGCGGCCGAAGACGGCCAGGGAGAGATCGGCGACCTTGAAGTCCTGGGGTGCGGCGGTCGTCATGACGGAGCTGCTCCTCGTGTGTTCGGGTGTGAGGGTCATGGGCGCAGGGCGCCACGGAACTCCCAGGGCACACGGGTGCCCGGGGTCTTCCACGGTGCCGTCGTCGGAGGCCCTCTCTCCCTCGGCCGGTCCTCACGGACCGCCCGACCGCCATCAGCAGCGACGTCTGGCTGGTCACGAATCTACACCGGTCGGCCCGGCGGGCCACAGTCCGCATTTCGCCGACGGCCGACTTCCAGGGCTCGCACGGACGTGCGAGACCCCCGCGGCGGAAGGCGCGCGGGGGTCTCGGGACGGCGGGAGTCCGGCGGGGTCCGGCAGGGTCCTGGTGGTGTGCCGGGCGGGTCAGTGGGCGGGGGCGTCGGGGGTCTTCGCCGGGTTCCCGCCGGTCGCCGCGGCCTTCTCGCTGTAGATGTCCGGTTCCAGGTAGATGACCCGGGCGATCGGGACGGCGGCACGGATGCGGGCCTCGGCGGCGTTGATGGCCTCCGCGACCTCGGTGGCCGATTCGTCGTGCCGGACGGCGATCTTGGCGGCGACGAGGAGTTCCTCGGGGCCGAGGTGGAGGGTGCGCATGTGGATGAGACGGGTCACGGTGTCGCCGTCGACGACCGCCGCCTCGATCTTCCGCACCTCTTCGATGCCCGCGGACTCGCCGAGCAGCAGCGACTTGGTCTCGACCGCCAGGACGACCGCGATCAGGATGAGGAGGATGCCGATGCAGAGGGTGCCGATGCCGTCCCAGACGCCGTTCCCGGTCAGCAGGGCGAGGCCGACGCCGCCGAGCGCGAGGACCAGACCGACGAGGGCGCCGAGGTCCTCCAGGAGGACGACGGGCAGTTCGGGGGCCTTGGCGCGGCGCACGAACTCCTTCCAGGAGAGGTTGCCGCGCAGCGGGTTCGACTCCTTGATGGCGGTACGGAAGGAGAAGGACTCCGCGATGATCGCGAAGACCAGGACCCCGACCGGCCAGTACCAGGCTTCGATCGCGTGCGGCTCCTTGATCTTCTCGTAGCCCTCGTAGACGGCGAACATGCCGCCGACGGAGAAGAGGACGATCGAGACGAGGAAGGCGTAGATGTACCGTTCGCGGCCGTAGCCGAAGGGGTGCTGCGGGGTGGCGTCGCGCTGGGCCCGCTTGCCGCCGAGGAGCAGCAGGCCCTGGTTGCCGGAGTCGGCCAGCGAGTGGACGCTCTCCGCGAGCATGGACGACGAGCCACTGAAGAGGAACGCCACGAACTTCGCTACGGCGATCGCCAGGTTGGCGGCGAGTGCCGCGACGATCGCCTTGGTTCCGCCTGACGCACTCATGGGTGTACGTGGTCCCTTCGTCGATGCACCGGTTCTGTCGCCGCGGTTCGGCCGGTCATTGTTGCATCAGGCCACGACGGTGGCGCGGAAGACCGCACCCGTACCGGTGAGTTCGAGGGGTTCGCCCGCCGGGACGAAGACCGAACCGCCGGGGGTGAGGGTCAGGTCGCCCGCCTTCGGGCGGCCCTCGACGGCGAGCAGGATCTGCGGGGTGGCGGCGGTCAGGTCGTTGGGCGCGGCGCCCTCGGCCCGTACGAACCGGGAGAGGCGGAACTCGTCGGTCGGGGTGTCGTAGACCTCCTCGCCGGTCGCGGACGCCTCGGGGCGCAGGACGCCCGGGTCGGAGGGCTCGAAGCGGACCACCCGGAGGAGTTCGGGGACGTCGACGTGCTTGGGGGTGAGTCCGCAGCGCAGCACGTTGTCGGAGTTGGCCATGATCTCGATGCCGAGGCCGTCGAGGTAGGCGTGCGGGACGCCCGCGCCCAGGTAGAGGGCCTCGCCGGGCTGGAGCCTGACGTGGTTCAGCAGCATGGCGGCGATGACGCCGGGGTCGCGGGGGTAGTGGTGGGCGAGGCTCGCGTACGGGGCGAGGGCGCCGCCCAGGCGGTCGGCGGCGGCGGCCGCGTCGGCGACGGTCTCCGCCATGTCCTCCGGGTCGGCGGTCAGCAGCGCCGTCAGGACCTCGCGGAGCGCGGCTTCCTCGGGCTGGGCGTGCAGCAGGTCCACGTACGGCTTGAGGGTGTCGACGCCCAGGTCCGCGAGGAGGTCGGCGGCCTCGGCGGGGGCGCGGAAGCCGCACAGGCCCTCGAAGGGGGTGAGGGCGCAGATCAGTTCGGGCTTGTGGTTGGCGTCCTTGTACGTGCGGTGGGGTGCGTCGACGGGGATGCCCGCGGCCTCCTCGGCGGCGAAACCGGTGCGTGCCCGCGCGAGGTCGGGGTGGACCTGGAGGGAGAGCGGGGCGCCCGCGGCGAGCACTTTGAGGAGGAACGGGAGGCGGGGCCCGAACTTGTCCACGGAGGGACGGCCCAGTTCGCGTACGGGATCGGCTTCGATCAGTTCGTTCAGCGGTCCGCGGGCGGTGCGGGAGGGGGCGCCGGGGTGGGCGCCCATCCACAGCTCGGCCTGCGGCTCGCCGGTCGGATCGGTGCCGAGCAGTCGCGGGATGGCCGTCGTGGAGCCCCAGGCGTAGGGGCGGACGGTGTTGACGAGGCGGTCCATGGTGCCTGCCAGCTCCTCGGGGGGGGTGACGAAGGGTGCGGGGTGTCGGGAGACAGGTGACAGGGGGTGGGTGACGAGGGGGTTACGGGGGCTTGAGTACGGGTTTACGGGGGCGGGTTACGGGGGCACGGGGTCTCAGGAGGCCGGGCGGCCGCGGGTCGCCAGGGCGAGGTAGACCGCGGCGAAGTCGGTGACGGCGAGCAGCTCGGCCAGTCTCTCCAGGTCCTCGCCTTCCTCCGGCTCCAGCTCGCTGATGGGCGTGTCGTGGCCGAGGGCCAGTTCGCGGGCCGCGTGCGCGGCCGTCAGACCGTCCGCCGGGCGGTCGCGGAGCAGTACCACCCGGGCCCGGAGGGCCTGCGGTTCCTCCACCCGGTCCCGGAAGAAGTCGTCCGGGTCGGCGCCCGCCGCGAAGCCGCCCGCCAGCAGGACGCCGTGCGCGGGCAGCGCCTCCGGCAGTTCGGCCGCCAGCGCGGGCAGCCCGGCCAGCTCGGCGAGGACCGCGGCGAACCGGCGGCCCGCGGGGCCCGCCGCCGGGCCCTCCGTCCAGATCACCGGGAGCGACTCGGCGAGTTCGGCGGCGAGGGTCTTCGCCGGGTTGCTGTAGGTGGCGACGGCCGGGCCGCAGCGTTCGGCCGTACGGTCCAGCCGGTCGGCGACCTTCTCCAGCGTCTCCGGCGAGGCCGTCAGGAGACCGACCCGGTCCAGGAGCGCGAGGAGCGGGGTGAACAGGGCCCACAGGGCGCCGGGACCGGCCGCGATGCCCTCGGTGTGCTCGTCGGGCGACTCGTGCGGGGCGACGGCCATCGGCACGAACAGGCCCACCGAGCCGCTGACGGTCTCCGCGAGCGGGGCCGCCCTCGGGGCGACGGCCACCACGGTGATCCCGCGCCGGTACGCCTGCTCCGCGAGCAGCGCCAGGCCCGGCTCCGAACCGTCCGTCGTCGGCAGCAGGAGGAGGTCCACGGGACCGGCCCAGCCGGGCAGCGCCCAGCGCAGCGCGCCCCCCGCCGGGGCCACACCGGTCGGCCCGAGGCGTACGACGGGGGCGGCGGCTCCGGCGAGGGCGCCCACCAGGTCGGCGACGGCCACGGCCGCCGCGCCGGGGCCCGCGACGAGGACCGCTCGGGGGCGGCCCTCGGGACGGAGGCCGGCGATGCCCGCCTCCGTCGCGTGCCGGGCGGCGGTCCTGACGCGCGCGCCCGCCTCGGCGGCGGCGCGGAGGAGGCCCCGGCGGTCGGCCAGAGCGAGGTCGTCCGGGGCGTCGAGGAGCGTCTCGTCGAGCATGGGGCGGTGCCTCCCTGGGGTACGGGCCGTCTGGGTTCGGGTCCCGTGCGGGGCGTTTCGGGTGGAGTGCTGCGCGTGCGGGGTGCTGCGCGTGCGGGTGGCCGGGCGGGTGGCCGGGGTGCGGGGTGTGCGGGCTTCTTCATCGTGGGTCCGACCGCCGGTCGGGCTCGACCGGGTTCCCGCCCGTGCGGCCGGGGCACAGGTACGGGCTTCGCCGTGAAGGGCGCTCGCCGTTGGAAGGTGCTCGGTGTCGGCGGCTGCCCTCCGGCGCGGCCGGCCGGATCGGGGTACCCCGTACGGGCGGGATCCGTCGGGAACGGTCCTCGTCGGAGCGATGCGGTCCCGTATGGACCTTTCCGAAGCCGGGCGGACCGTTCCGGAGCCGGGCGGTCCCGTACGGACAGGGTCCATGGTCGCGGCTTCCTCCGGGAGGGTTCCCTCTCGGCCCGGCCGTCCGCACCCGATCCGATCGGCCGTCCGCACCCGGTCCGACGAAAGCGCTCCGCCCGGACGAACTCCACGGGGCCGGTCCTTCCGGTGTGGTCCTCCCGAGGGCGGGCCTTCTGGAAGGGGTCCGGCGGGGAGGGTCTCTCCACGGCGTTCCTTCCCGGGATGCTCCTTCCCGACGGCGTCCACCGGGGCGGACCGTTCCGGAGCGGCCCTTCCTGGCTCGTCCACGCGGGCGGACCTTCCCGGGGTGGTTCTTCCTGGCGTGGTTCTTCCCGGGGTGGTCTTCCTTGCGTGGTTCTTCCCGGAACAGCGCTTCCGGGCCAGGGCCACCCGGGTGGTCTCTCCCATGACGGTCCTCCAGGAGCGGAGCTTTCCGGGAGCGGCCCTCCCCCGACGGTCCGTCGTGGCGGGCCCTTCCCGGGGGCCTTTCCGGGGCAGCCGCTTCCGGCCGGGTCCGCCGGAGCCTGAGCCGTACCTCCGCGGGTGGTTCTTCCAGGGTGGTTCTTCCCGGGCGGGGCTTCGTGGATTCCGGTCCCGGGTGGCCCTCGTGTTCAGTCGGGTGTGCCCGGCCGGGCCTCGGCGGGCGGCTCCCTTGCGTCTCCGCGCCGGGCCGGGCCGTCGGCCCCGGAGACGTATCCCCTCCTCGGGGTGTGTCCCCGGGTCAGGACGGGCGGCGGGCCTCGTCCGTCAGGAGGACCGGGATGTCGTCGCGGACCGGGTACGCGAGGCCGCAGTCCTTGTTGGTGCAGAGGAGTTCGGGGGTCTCGTCCGCCGTGCGGTCGTTCAGCGGAGCGTGGCACGCGGGGCAGGCCAGGATCTCCAGGAGGCCGGCTTCGAGCGGCATGGGGTTTCCCTTCGGACAAACGGTGGTGGTGCTGCCCTACGGGCCAGGTCAGCCTACCGCCGGGGGGCGGGGACCGCCCCGTCCCCCGGCGGTCGCCCGGCTCAGTCCGTCGCCCGGACCAGAGCGAGGACCTCGTCGCGGACCTTGGCCATGGTGGCCGCGTCACGGGCCTCGACGTTGAGGCGCAGCAGCGGCTCGGTGTTCGAGGCGCGGAGGTTGAACCACCAGTCCTCGGCCGTCACGGTGAGGCCGTCGAGCTCGTCGAGGACGACGTCCCCGTTCTCGTAGGCCGCGCGCACCTTGGTGGTGCTGGCCGTCTGGTCGGCGACGGTGGAGTTGATCTCGCCCGAGGCCGCGTAGCGGTCGTACGCGGAGACCAGGTCGGACAGGGTGCCGTCCTGGCCGCCGAGGGCGGCGAGGACGTGGAGCGCGGCGAGCATCCCGGTGTCCGCGTTCCAGAAGTCCTTGAAGTAGTAGTGCGCCGAGTGCTCGCCGCCGAAGATCGCGCCGCTCTTCGCCATCTCCTCCTTGATGAAGGAGTGGCCGACCCTGGTGCGGACGGGCTCACCGCCGTGCTCGCGGACGACCTCCGGCACCGACCAGGAGGTGATCAGGTTGTGGATGATCGTTCCGCCGGGGTGCTTCGCCAGTTCGCGGGCGGCGACGAGGGCCGTGATCGCGGACGGGGGGACCGGCTCGCCGCGCTCGTCGACGACGAAGCAGCGGTCGGCGTCGCCGTCGAAGGCGAGGCCGAGGTCGGCGCCCTCGGCCAGGACACGGGCCTGGAGGTCGACGATGTTCTTCGGGTCGAGCGGGTTGGCCTCGTGGTTCGGGAAGGTGCCGTCGAGCTCGAAGTACATCGGGACGATGTCCAGGGGCAGCCCGCCGAGGACCGTGGGGACGGTGTGGCCGCCCATGCCGTTGCCCGCGTCGACGACGACCTTGAGGGGCCGGATCGCGGTCAGGTCGACCAGGGACCTCAGGTGGTCCGCGTAGTCGGTGAGGGTGTCCCGCTCGGTGATCGTGCCCGGGGTCGCGGCCGCCTCCGGCGCTCCGGTCTCCGACCAGCGCTCGGTCAGCTCGCGGATCTCGGTCAGGCCGGTGTCCTGGCCGACCGGGGCGGCGCCCGCGCGGCACATCTTGATGCCGTTGTACTGGGCCGGGTTGTGCGAGGCGGTGAACATGGCGCCGGGCAGGCCGAGGCTGCCGGAGGCGAAGTACAGCTGGTCGGTGGAGCAGAGCCCGATCAGGGTGACGTCGGCGCCGAGGCGGGCCGCGCCGCGCGCGAAGGCGTTCGAGAGGCCGGGCGACGAGGGCCGCATGTCGTGGCCGATGACGATCGCGTCGGCCCGGGTCACGCGCACGAAGGCCGCGCCGAAGAGCTCGGCCAGGGTCTCGTCCCACTGGTCGGGGACCACTCCGCGGACGTCGTACGCCTTCACGATCTGCGACAGATCGGCAGTCACGGATCCACCCTCCTGAGTTCTTCCCACGCGGTGCGGCGCGTGGACGGAACGCCCAAACTACCCGGAGCGCAGGAGGGGGGACGCGACGGTGGCCGGTTGCGGTCAGTTGTCGGGGGAGCGCAGGACCCTGAGGTGCCCTCGGCGGCCGACCTCCATGGGGTCGCCGCCCCGGCCCTTGCCGCCCGCGTCGGCCGCGCGTTCCTGGGGGCGGGCCGCCTCCCGTACCGCGTTGGCCAGCGCTTCGAGGTCGTCGCCGCTGGGGCGGGGCGGGGCGGAACCGTCGGTGAGCCGCACGACCTCCCAGCCGCGCGGGGCGGTGAGGCGCTCGCTGTGCTGGGCGCACAGGTCGTAGCAGTGGGGCTCGGCGTAGGTGGCGAGCGGGCCGAGGACCGCAGTCGAGTCGGCATAGACGTACGTCAGTGTCGCGACGGCAGGGCGGCCGCACGCGGTGCGCGAACAGCGACGTACAGGGCTCACGACGTTGGACGGTACCGCACTCTTGAGCGGGCCGCGACGACTCTCCCTCAGGTCACTCCACCGTGTCGTGGTGCGGCCTCCGCCACCGGGCCCTCCGGGCGGGCTCTTCCGACCTGCGGGGGAAGGCTCGCAAGGAGGTGCGGCCGGGAGTCGGTCCGGACGTTCCGGGGTACGGATCAGGCCGTCCACGGCCAGATGGCCGAACACCTCGGACCACGGGAACGAGCGGACGATTGGCCGGATTGTTCTGGTTTCGACGCGGGGCCGGGCGGCCGGGCGGGAGCGTGCCGGACGGTGGCGGGGATGCTTCACCGTGCGCGGGGACCGAGGGGGGTTACGCTGCGTCAGTGATGGACAGTCCTGTGCCGCCGAGCCCCCAGCAGAGCCCCACGGAGCCCCCGGCGGAGCCCCGGGTGCGCCGTCGTGACCGGCACGGCCGGGGGATGCGCGGGCCCGTCGCCCCGCCGCAGGTGCCGCTCTCCGCGAGCCGGTCCGACACCTTCCGCGATCTGGTGCTGGACTCGGTGGAGCGCCTGGAGCGGCGCTGGCCGCAGCTGGCGGACGTCGAGTTCCTGGTGATGGAGGTGCCGCCGCCGGTGCCGGGCGAGACGGTGCCGCTGGGCGGGTCCGCGCCCGCGGAGAAGGGCGAGCCCGCCCGGGTCGTCGTCTACCGGCGACCGGTGGAGATCCGCTCCAAGAGCCGTGAGGACCGGGCGCTCCTGGTCCACGAGGTGGTCGTGGAACAGGTCGCGGAGCTGCTGGGCCTCTCCCCCGAGTCGGTCGATCCCCGGTACGGGCAGGACTGAGCCGTACGGGGATCCCCTGGGGGAGGGCTTCCCTGTCCGTGGGCGCCCGGTCTTCCGGGCGGTCAGTCCAGGACGCCGAGGTCCTGGCGGGCCGCCGGGACCTCCACCATGCCCCGGTCGTCGAGGAGGGGCTGGACGGTGAACATCGGGACGCCGTCCTGCGGGAGCGCCAGCATCCGCGACGCGTACACCTTGCCGCCGGAGACCGGTTCCACGGTCAGCGCGTAGGAGCCCTTGAGGCCCTCGGGGACGAGGTCGGTGACGGCGGCCGTCGTGCCCGCCTTCACGGTCACGGTCCTCGACACGGGTGTCCCCCCGGCGGATCCGGCCGAGGCGGTGATCTTCACCTGGGCGGCGGAGCCGACCGCCGTCAGGGCCAGTGTCGAGGCCTTGGCCCGGTTGTCGGCGACGGTCGCACGGGCGGCGACGGGGGCCGTCGCGGGCACGAACGCGATGTCGGACTTGGCTCCCTTGCCCCGGACGATCTGGAGCGCGGCGACGAACGGCACCGGCTTCTTCGGGTCGCTCGGGGTGAGGACCAGGGAGGCGGTCTGGCCCCGGGTGAGGTCCGGCAGGTCGAGGGAGGCCGTCATGCCGGACTTCACGAGGAGGCTGTCGGCGCCCGCCGGGACGATCGTGCCGGTCGCGGTGGCCAGCTGGACCTTGAGGTCGGCGTCGTCGTCGCCGGGGACGTAGGCCGTCACGCGCACGGAGGTGGCGTCGGCCGGGATGCCGGGGAACACGGCGGTGCCCGCCGGGTCGGCGGAGGGCGGGAGCCAGTCGCCGCCGAGCTTCTCGTCGGCGGCGGCGAGGGCGGCGCCGATCCGGCCGCTGCGGGTGGTGACGTGGACGGTGACGTCCCACTGGCCGGGCTCGGCGGTCAGGGTGGAGAGGAGGACCGGGACGGTGGAGCGGGCCGGGACCGGGATGCCCTCGGTGAACTGGGACTTGAGGGCGCCCTTGGCTCCGTAGAGCTGGATGTCGGCGACGGCCGCCGTGTCGTCCGGGTTGGTGAGGTGGACGTAGTCCTGGCGTCCCGTGGCGGTGGAGGCGGCCGGGAACCAGAAGTCGGTGTCGGGGACGCCGCAGGAGAGGCCGTGCAGACCGCGCGAGCCGCCCGCCGGGACGACGGTGGTCTGCTGGACGGTCCAGCCGGGGGCGAGGGAGCCGGTCGCGGCGCCGGCGAGCGCGGGGACGCCGCTGCCGTCGGCCTGGACGGTGACGGGCTTGCCGGGGGCGGTGACGGTGGCCGGGGCCTTGGCCGTCCCGGGCTTCTTGCCGGTGCCGTCCGCGGCGGCGTTCGCGGCGGGCCGCAGCCGGGCGGTGGGCTGCTCCGCCTTCCCCGCCGGGCCGTTCGGGGCCGCGCCCGTGCCCGTGGCGCTCGGCGGGGTGTACGAGGTGTAGAGGGTCTCGGCGAGCTCGGAGGTGCTGGGGGCCGGGCAGACCACCGCGGCGCGCTGCACCGGCAGCCGGGCGGGAGCCTTGGCCTCGGGGGCAGTGGGGCCGCCGGGGGCGGTGAGGGACGCGAAGCCGGTGACGGCGGCGAGGGCCGTGGCGGCCGCGAACAGGGAGAGGGTGGTGCGCTTCACTGGTTGCTGCTCCCGTCGGGACGCTGCTGGTTCTCTCGGTCCTGGGGGTATCCCTGGCCGTAGCCGTACGGGTCGTAGCTCGGGGGGTTCTGAGGGTTCTGCGGGTTCTGGGGGTCGTAGCCCTGGTGGCCGTCGTACGTCTGCTGTCCCTCGTACCGCGGCCGCTCTCCGTACGTCTGCTGTCCCTCGTACGTCTGCGGCTGTGCGTAGCCCTGGTCCTGGTACGGCTGGTCCGGGTACGGCCGCTGCGGGTCGTAGCCCTGCTGGGGGTACGCGTACGGCTGCTGCTGGTAGGGGTCGGCGGAGTACTCCTGGCCGGGGTGGCCGGCCTGCTCGGCGTAGACGGGGGGCTGCTGCGGGGCGGGGACCCCCGGGTCTCCGGCGGCGTCCCACTCCCGGGGCTCGTACGGCTGCCCCTCCGGGTCGGTCCCGGGCTCTTCCGTCCCCGTCCCGGCCTCGGCCTCCGCCTCGGCGGCGGCGCGCAGTCGGCGGGCCCGGCGGCTGTCGCCCTCGGCGGCCTGGGCGGGGATCGCCGCCTCCTCCTCGGGCAGGTCGTCGTCGATCTGACGGCGCCGTCCAGGCAGGGCGAGGACGAGCAGGACGACGGCGAGGCCGACCTGGATCCAGATCCACACGGTGTGGGTGAACGGCTGGTCGTACGTGATGTCGAGGCGGCCGCCCCCGGCGGGCAGCTCGAAGCCCTGGGCCCAGCCGTCGACGGTGGTGCGGGGCAGTTCCTTGCCGTCGAGGGTGGCGGTCCAGCCGTCGTCGGCGCGGTCGGCGAGACGCAGGACACGGCCAGCGGGACCGGCCGGGATCTCGGTGTGCGCCTCGACGGGACCGGCGGCGACGGCGACCGGGGCGGACGCCTTGGCGGTGTCGGCCGGGGCCGCGTCGGGGTTCTTCGCGGCGGGCGGAACGATCATGATCCGGGCGATCTCGCGGTCGACGCGCCAGAGCGCGCTGCCGTCGAGCTGGCTGAGGCGGCTGAGACCGGGGGTGGAGTCGAGGACCCGGCCCAGTTCGCGCGGGGCGCCGTCGCGGACCAGGACGTAGCGGACGGCGTACCCGCTGAGCTCCTGGGTCTGGTCGGCGCCGGAGCCCGCGACCAGATGGGCGACGACGGAGTCGAGGCGCCGGTCCGGGTCGGCGGCGGCGGTGAGTTCGCCGTCGCCGAGGCGGGCGCCGGAGCCGCGCACCAGGGTGTAGGCGACCTCGCCGGGGGCGCCCGCGCCGAGGACGAGGGTGCGGGGCTGGTCGCGGGTGCCGCTCTCCTCGGCGACGAACGCCGGTACCTGCACGGGGTCGCGGCGGGTCAGCGGGCCGTCGGCGCCGCCGAACATCCAGCCGACGGCGGCGGCGGCCGGGCCGATGGCGCAGGCGAGGGCGATGAGGGCGGCGACGGGCTGGCGCCAGCCGAAGCCGTGGGCGGCGACGCGGGTGCGGCCGCCCTCGGCGCCGATCATGCCCGCGGCGATGAGGGCGGCGCCGTAGACGAGGGTGGCGGGTCCGGCCCAGCCGGTGCCGCCCGCGCCGTTCGAGAGGACGGCGAGGAGGAGTCCGGCGAGGGCGGCGGCCCAGGCGGCGCGGACGGCGAGCTGCCGCTCCTCGCGGAGCAGTCCGGCGAGACCCGCGAGGACGAGGCCGAGCAGGAGGAGGCCGCCGGTGGTGCCGGGGCCGCCGGGGCTGGTGCCGAGCAGGTCGAGCGCGGTGGCCGTACCGGTACGGACGTCGAGCCCGGCCTCGTGGAGGAAGGCGGCGGGGTCGGTGAGGAGGGTGAGCGACCAGGGCGCGAGGACGAGCAGCGGGGTGCCGACGGTGGCGAGGAAGCGCAGCCCGTACGCGGTGATGTCGGAGCGGCGGACGACGAGGACGCCGAGCCCGAGGAGGACCGCGAGCGGCCAGACGGCCGGGGTGAACGCGGTCGTGAAGGTGAGCAGGAAGGTGTACGCCCAGGTGGCGCGCCAACTGCCCCGGTCGGGCCGGTTGAAGCCGTGCGCGGCGACGGCGGCGCGGGCCGTGAGGGGCAGCAGGACCGCGAGGACCGCGGTGCCGAGGCGGCCGGTGGCGAGGGCTCCGGTGACGGCGGGCAGGAAGGCGTACGCGATGGCGCCCCACGCGCGCAGGAGGCGGGACTCGACGATGCCCCGGGCGGCGAAGTACGCGGTGCAGCCCGCGAGCGGGACCGAGCAGACGAGCAGCAGGGTCAGCGCGGTGGAGGTGGAGCCGAGGAAGAGCGCGGAGAGCGCGGCCAGGACGGCGAGGTAGGGCGGGGCGCTCTGGGTGCCGCCGGTGCCGAGGGCGTGCCACGCGTCGGCGTACCGCGACCAGAGGCCGGAGACGGTGTCGGGGGCGGGCAGCAGGGCACCGCCCGCGAGCGAGCCGCCCGCGAGGAGGTTGCGGCAGGCGACGAGGGAGACCAGGAGCAGCAGGGCGAAGAGGACCGGGCCCGGCTTGCGGGCGATCTTCTTCAGCCGGGCGAACTGCTCGACCTCCAGGTAGTCGGCGTCGTCGCCGCCGGGGCCGGACTCGACGACGCCGTGGCGGGAGCCGCCGGGCTCGGTCTCGGAGCCCCCGAAGTCGGCGGTGAACTGTTCGACGGCGGCGCGCACGGTGGCGCCGGGCGGCGGGAACAGCGGGCGGAGTTCGCTCGCGGGGACGGCCGGGTTCTTGCGGCGCTTGCGGGCGGCGAGGATCTTCTCGGGGCGCAGCAGGGTCGTGAGGAGGCCCATCAGTTCGTCGACGGCCTGGACGGGGGCCTTGCCGACGAGGTAGGCGAGGGTGCGGAACAGGGTGCCGAGGACGAGGCGGACGAAGACGTACGGGAGGGTGGCGCCCCGGGTGTTGGCGAGGAGGGTGTGGACGGCTCCGGCCTTGTCGACGCGGTGCGGGTTGGCGGCGGTGCGTCCGGCGCAGTCGACGGTGCGGCGCTCGCGGGCGGCGGCCTCGGCGTGCCGGAGGACGGCTTCGGGGGCGACGAGGACGCGGTGGCCGGCGGAGTGGGCGCGCCAGCACAGGTCGACGTCGTCGCGCATGAGGGGCAGGCGGCGGTCGAAGCCGCCGAGTTCCTCGAAGACGTCACGGCGGATCAGCATGCCGGCGGTGGAGACGGAGAGGACGGAGCGGACCTGGTCGTGCTGGCCCTGGTCCTGCTCGCGGCGGTCGAGTCCGGTCCAGCGGCGGCCGCTGCGGGCGATGGAGACACCGGCCTCCAGGAGCTGCTTGCGGTCGTACCAGCCGCGCAGTTTGGGGCCGATGACGGCGGCGTCCGCGTCGGAGTCGGCGACGCGGAGGAGTTCGGCGAGGGCGCTGGGCTCGGGGGCGCAGTCGTCGTGGAGGAGCCAGAGCCACTGGACCGGTTCGCCGTGCGGGAGTTCGGGGAGGTCGTACGCGTCGTCGTTCCAGGTCCGGCTGACGGGGTCCCAGCCGCTGGGGCGCTTCAGATAGGGCAGGTCCTCCGCTCCGAGCAGGGGCGCGGTGCGGGACGCCTCCTCGACGGCGGCGCCGAAGCCGGTGCGGCGCGCGAGGTGCAGGACGCGGTCGGCTCCGAGGGCTTCGGCGAGGAGCTGGGCCGAGTCGTCGGCGCTGCCGGTGTCGGCGGCGACCGCGTTCTGCACAGGGCGTTCCTGGGCGAGCAGCCCGGCGAGGGCGTCCGGCAGCCAGCGTGCGCCGTCGTGGGTGACGAGCACGGCGGTGACGACGTGTCGCGGAAACTCAGGAGTTGAGGACATCGAGCTACGGGCCCTCCGGCCGGGGTCGCCCGCGGGGGGCGTGGGGTGCGTCTCGGACGGAGGCCCACACTAACGGCTGCGCGCGAAGCGGTCCGCCGCCCTGTGGACAGAGCGGGAGGAACGTGTCCATCGCCTGTGGACAAGGGCGGGGAAGGGGCTGGGTGGGGTGGAGGTCCGGCTTCCCCGGGGAAACGCGGAACGGTCCGCCGCCTGTGGATGGTGCACAGGGGCGGACCGTTCCGTGGTGGTCTGCGTGGCGCGGTGTGCGCGTCGGGGCGCGGGGCGCCCGGCGGGCGGTGTGCCGTTCAGACGGCGGCCTTCTTCAGCCGACGTCGCTCGCGCTCGGAGAGACCGCCCCAGATGCCGAACCGTTCGTCGTTCTGGAGGGCGTATTCAAGACACTCCGAGCGGACCTCGCAGGCGAGGCAGACCTTCTTGGCTTCGCGGGTCGAGCCGCCCTTCTCGGGGAAGAAGGACTCGGGATCGGTCTGGGCGCACAGTGCGCGCTCCTGCCAGCCGAGTTCTTCGTCCGCGTCCTCGACCAGCAGTTCCTGGAACAACTCGGTCATGTGCGCCCCTCGTCTGTTCTGTGCGTCCCCGTGGTGTTGCCGTTGCGTACCCGGCCGAACGACACGAGTGAAATTACAAGTTTGTGCTCTGCGTGAGTCAAGCCGAGATCTGCTATTGGGTCCGGTATTCACTCTGCGGAACCAAGCGTATGCGGAAAGTGTTCAAATCACCAAAAACATGACACAAGGCGCCGACCAGGCGATGCCGGGCACCTTCACCAGGAAGGACGTTCGGGGCGCGGATCCTGTTGCGATCCGGCCGGGGAAGCGAGCCGAATCACATTCCGGTCACGCCCGCCCGCCCGACAGGCCCGCCGAAGCGGCGCCTGTCCTGGTCGACGCATGACCAAACCTTCTCCACGCACAGTAACCGGATGAGTGAAACATTACCCACAAATCGGGCATTGGGTTGACAGTCGGGTGCGCCTCCGGCCACCTTTGGTGGCATGCCAGCGACCGCAGCGCTCTCCGCGACCCACCGCCGTGGGTTCCGCAGCGCTGTCCAGGCGCGCTGTTGCTGTTGCTGTCCCAGCTGTTGATGCCGTAGAGCTCCAGCTTTTCCTTTCAGCGTCACCCGCGTCACTCGCGTCACCACTTCTCCGTGACCCCCCACCGCTTCTGTTTCTGCTGAGGAACCTCCCCACCCATGAACATGGACAGCGACCTTCAGATCGCCGGCGACATCCTCGAGGTCCCGCACCTCCTCCAGCCCGAGCGCGCCCACCCCGTCACCGTGGCCGAGTTCGCCGGGCTCGCGCGTTCCATCGCCGCCGACCGCTCCCAGTGGGCCCCGTACGTCGAGTACGACACCACCACCCGCTGGTACCACCGGCTGCGCACCGGCCCCGGCTACGAGGTGTGGCTGCTCTCCTGGGTGCCCGGCCAGGGCAGCGGGAGCCACGACCACGGCCCCTCCTCCGGTGTGCTGACCGTCCTGGAGGGCGAGCTGACCGAACGCACGGACAGGGGCGCGCGGACGCTCACGCCCGGCGGGGAACGCGTCTTCGCGCCGGGGTACGTCCACGAGGTCGTCAACGACTCCCTCGAACCCGCCGTCAGCCTGCACGTCTACTTCCCCGGCCTCACCGAGATGCCCATGCACGAGTCGCCGCTCGCCCAGTGCGCCCCGGCCGCCCCTGAGGCCGTCGTCGCCTGACGGCCTGACAGACTGCTCCCCATGCGCATCGTGGTTCTGGCAGGCGGCATCGGTGGTGCCCGTTTCCTTCGCGGCCTCAAGCAGGCCGTGCCGGACGCGGAGATCACGGTCATCGGCAACACCGGTGACGACATCCATCTCTTCGGGCTGAAGGTCTGCCCCGACCTGGACACGGTGATGTACACCCTCGGCGGTGGCATCGACGAGGAACAGGGCTGGGGCCGCCGCGACGAGTCCTTCACCGTCAAGGGGGAACTCGCGGCCTACGGGGTCGGGCCCGAGTGGTTCGGGCTCGGCGACCGGGACTTCGCCACCCACATCGTCCGTACGCAGATGCTCGGCGCGGGCTATCCGCTGAGCGCCGTCACCGAGGCGCTGTGCGCCCGCTGGCAGCCCGGGGTGCGCCTGCTTCCCATGTCCGACGACCGCGTCGAGACGCATGTGGCGATCGAGGTGGACGGGGAGCGGCGCGCGGTGCACTTCCAGGAGTACTGGGTGAAGCTGCGCGCCTCCGTGGACGCCGAGGCGATCGTGCCGGTCGGCGCCGAGACCGCGAAGCCCGCACCCGGCGTCCTGGAGGCCCTCGCCTCGGCGGACGTCATCCTCTTCCCGCCGTCCAACCCCGTCGTCAGCGTCGGGACGATCCTCGCCGTGCCCGGCATCCGCGAGGCGGTCGTCGCCTCGCCCGCGCCGGTCGTGGGCCTCTCCCCCATCGTCGGTGACGCGCCCGTGCGGGGCATGGCCGACAAGGTGCTCGCGGCGGTCGGCGTGGAGTCCACGGCGGCGGCCGTCGCCCGGAACTACGGCGCCGAGCTCATCGGCGGCTGGCTCGTCGACACCGTCGACGCGGACGCGGTCGCGGACGTCGAGGCGGCGGGCATCCGCTGCCGGGCGGTCCCGCTGATGATGACCGACACCGACGCGACGGCCGCGATGGCACGGGAGGCGCTGGCGCTCGCCGAGGAGGTGCGCGGATGACCGGCGCGCCCCCCTCCTACCGGGTCTGGGCACCGGCCGGGCTGCCCGAGGTGGCGCCCGGCGACGACCTCGCGAAGCTGATCGCCGGGGCCGTGCCGGAGCTCGCCGACGGGGACGTCCTCCTCGTCACCTCCAAGATCGTGAGCAAGGCCGAGGGCCGGGTGGTCGCCGCCGCCGACCGCGAGGAGGCCATCGACGCCGAGACCGTGCGGGTGGTGGCGCGGCGCGGCACCCTGCGGATCGTCGAGAACCGGCAGGGGCTCGTCATGGCCGCCGCCGGGGTCGACGCCTCCAACACCCCCGCCGGGACGGTCCTGCTGCTGCCCGAGGACTCCGACGCCTCGGCCCGACGCATCCGGGCCGGGCTGCGCGAGGCGCTCGGCGTGGACGTGGGCGTCGTCGTCACCGACACCTTCGGGCGCCCCTGGCGCGCCGGGCTGACCGACGTGGCGATCGGGGCGGCCGGGGTGCGGGTCCTCGACGACCTGCGGGGCGGGACGGACGCGCACGGCAATCCGCTGAGCGCGACCGTGGTCGCCACCGCCGACGAACTCGCCGCCGCCGGGGACCTGGTGAAGGGCAAGGCGGCCGGGCTGCCGGTCGCCGTCGTCCGGGGACTGCCGCACGTGGTCGCGGGGGACGACGAGCCGGGCGCGCGGAGGCTGGTGCGCGGGGCCGCCGACGACATGTTCCGGCTGGGCACCTCGGAGGCCGTACGGGAGGCGGTGACGCTGCGGCGGACCGTACGGGAGTTCACCGGCGAGCCGGTCGATCCCGGGGCGGTACGGCGGGCGGTCGCCGCCGCCGTGACGGCGCCCGCACCGCACCACACCACGCCCTGGCGGTTCGTGCTCCTGGAGTCCGAGCGGTCGCGGACCCGGCTGCTGGACGCGATGCGGGACGCGTGGATCGCGGACCTGCGGCGGGACGGGAAGTCCGAGGAGTCCGTGGCCAAGCGGGTGCGGCGCGGGGACGTCCTGCGCTCCGCGCCCTATCTGGCCGTGCCCTGCCTCGTGATGGACGGCGCCCACCACTACGGCGACGCGCGCCGGGACACCGCCGAGCGCGAGATGTTCGTGGTCGCGGCGGGCGCGGGCGTGCAGAACTTCCTGGTGGCCCTCGCGGGTGAGCGGCTGGGCTCGGCGTGGGTGTCCTCGACGATGTTCTGCCGGGACGTCGTACGGGAGGTCCTCGGCCTGCCCGCAGACTGGGACCCGCTGGGCGCGGTGGCGATCGGCCACCCCGCGACGGCCCCGAGGGAACGGGCGGCCCGGACGGCGGCGGAGTTCATCGAGGTGCGGTAGCCCACGGGGGCAGCCAGGGGGCTACCGGGAAGCCCGCGCGGAAGGCGTGCCGCCGTCCGACGGACCGGGGCACCGGCCTTCGTACCGGCCGAGTGCGATCAGGGGGGGGCATGTCCACGTCCAGCGGTCCGGGGCTCAGACACTGCGTCGTCTGCGCGCAGCCCGTCAGCGCGAAGAAGCTCGTCCTCGTCGGTGACCGGCGGCCCGCACACCGCGCGTGCCGCCCGGTGACGGGCGTGCCCGTCCGGGCGGCGGCCGCCGCGGCCGCCAGGACCGCCGCCAGGACCGCCGCCACGAAACCGAAGCCCCCGAAGCCGATGAGCCGGGCCGAGATGCTGCGCCGGATCGACGAGCTGCGCGGGCGGGACGCGCGGAAGGCACGGGACGCGGAGAAGGCAGCCACGTCCGCCGGGAAGACCGCCTCGTCCGTCAGGAAGGCGGCGCCCGCGAAGAAGACGGCCTCCCCGAAGAGGAGCTCCGGGGGAAAGGCGGCTTCCGGACGGGGCCGGAAGCCGTCCGGCCCCGGGGTGCGGGGACCGGCTCCCGCCGTGCCCCCGCCGTACTACGGCGTGGAGATGAAGTGGGTCGGCGGGCGATGGGTGCAGCTGCATCCGGACTCGGAGTAGGCGGCGGAAGGCCCGGGGGGCCGTGCTCGCCAGGAGGCCCGGGGAGCCGTGCGGGGGACCGCTTTCCCCAGCCGCTTTCCCCAGCCGCTTTCCCCGGCCGGGCTCAGAGCCGGACTCAGATGCGGGTGATGTCGCCCGGGGTCATCCTCGGTGCCCTGCGGGGCGGGACGCGGCCGCTGAGGAGGATCAGGCGGGCGGCGCGGTGGCGCTGGCCCGCGTAGGGGGCCAGGAGCTCCAGCATGGTGGCGTCGTCGGCCGTGCGGTCGCCCGCGAGGGCCCAGCCGACGATGCCCGGCAGGTGCAGGTCCCCCGTGGTGATCTCGTCCGGGGCGCCGTTGCTGCGCTGGACCGTCTCGGCGCTCGTCCAGGGGCCGATGCCCGGGACCAGCTCCAGGCGCTCGCGGGCCGCCACCGGGTCCATCCCGGCGGCCTCCTCCAGGCGGGCGGCCACCCGTGCCGCGCGGACGATCGTCGCCGAGCGGCTGCCGTCCACGTTCGCGCGGTGCCACTCCCAGGAGGGGATCGCCGCCCACCCGCGCGCGTCGGGCATCACGTACATGCCGTCGGGGGCCGGGCCCGGCGCGGGCTCGCCGTACTTCCGCACGAGCAGCCGCCAGGACCGGTAGGCCTCGTCCGCCGTCACCTTCTGTTCGAGGACCGTGGGGACCAGCGTCTCCAGGACCAGCCCGGTCCGGGTGAGGCGGAGGCCGGGACGGCGCCGGTGCGCCGCCAGGAGCAGCTTGTGCCGGGGGACGAAGGCCCCGGGGTCGTCCTCGGCTCCGAGGAGCGCCGGGAGCCGCTCCAGGAGCCAGGGGCCGCCCGCGCCCCACGCCTCGGCGACGGCGCGCCCCTCGCGGACCGCGACCCGGAGGGTGCCGGGCCCCTCGGGGGTCCGGCTGGCCCGCCAGACGGACCCGTCCGGGGTGACCCGGAAGGCGGGGTCGGCGGGACCGCGCCGGAGCGGTCCGAGCGTGAGCCCCAGATCGAGCGGGGCGCCCCCGGCGAGCGGCACGACCACATGCCCACCGCGCGCACTGGCGCGCGTGGGGTGAGCGGGGGGCGTGAAACGGCCTGCCATGTAGGCGAGGGTAGTCGGACCGGGGAGAGGACCGGGCGGCCCGGCGGGCCCGGGGGCCGCCGGGCGGCTCGCCGCAAGAGCGGGGGCGTACGCCGGAGGCCGGGTGGCCTGGGGCGTACGCCGGAGGCCGGGCGGCCCACCGGGAGGGCGGGCCGGAGACCCACCCGGTGGCCGCGCGCTCGTCGGGGCCGTGTCCCCGGTGCCCCCGGCGCATCACTCACCGGCTGCCCGGCGGGCCGCGCCGGGCGGCCTTCCGGGGCCGGTTCCTACTGGTCCGAGGAGAAGCGGACCGCGCCCGGGGGAAGGGTGGCGTCGCACCAGATCCTGATGCCGTCGCGGAGTTCGTTGTCCGCGCCCACCTGGGCGCCGTCGCCTATCACCGCGCCGGTGAGGACCGTACGGGCGCCGATGCGGGCGCCCGCGCCGATCAGGGAGTCGGTGATCACCGCGCCGGGTTCGACCACCGCGCCCGCGAGGAGCGTCGAGCCGCTGATCCTGGCGCCCTCGCCGACGACGGCGTCGGCGCCGACGACCGTACCGTCGGTCAGCTTGGCGTCCGGGGCGACCCGGGCCGTCGGCAGGACCAGCCGGTCGCCGCAGCGGCCCGGCACGGCGGGGGACGGGGCGCGGCCGAGGACCAGGTCGGCGGAGCCGCGTACGAACGCCTGGGGGGTGCCGAGGTCCAGCCAGTACGTGGAGTCGACCATGCCCTGGAGGTGGGCGCCCCCGGCGAGCAGCTGCGGGAAGGTCTCCCGCTCGACGGAGACGGGCCGGCCGGTGGGGATCGTGTCGATGACCGAGCGCCGGAAGACGTACGCGCCCGCGTTGATCTGGTCGGTGACGATCTCCTCCGGTGTCTGCGGCTTCTCCAGGAAGGCCGTGACGCGCCCGGTGGCGTCCGTGGGGACGAGACCGAAGGCGCGCGGGTCGTCGACCCGGGTGAGGTGGAGCGAGACGTCCGCGCCGGAGTCGGCGTGGGTGGCGACCAGCGCCCGGATGTCGAGACCCGTGAGGATGTCCCCGTTGAAGATGAGGACCGGCTCGTCGGGTCCGGACCTGAGCCGGGACGCCACGTTGCGTATCGCGCCGCCGGTGCCCAGCGGCTCCTCCTCGGTCACGTACTCCAGGCTCAGCCCGAGCGAGGAGCCGTCGCCGAAGTGCGGCTCGAAGACCTCGGCCAGATAGGAGGTGGCGAGCACGATGTGCTCGACTCCGGCGGCGCGGGCGCGGGCCAGCTGGTGCGTCAGGAAGGGGACGCCCGCCGCCGGAACCATGGGCTTGGGCGTGTTGACCGTGAGCGGTCGCAGCCTCGTTCCCTTGCCACCGACCAGGAGGATCGCTTCAGTCACCTTGTCGTCTCTGCTTCCTGTTTCGGGGCCGGTCGGCTCGCCCGTCTCGGTCGTCCGTGCGATATGACCGGTCAGTTTATGCGGATGGTTGCCCCGATGACCCCATCAGCGCCTTCCCTGGTACTTCGCGGAGCTGGTGCGGGCGGTGCCGAGCTTGCCGTACAGGCGGGCGCCGGGGCACTCGGTGGCGAATCCGTCGCGGTGTCCGGCGATGGTGTTGAACCGCACGCGCGTGCCCTTCTTGTACCGGTTTCCACCGCCTGAGACGAGGTACGTCGTGCCCTTGGGGTTCACTCCGTGGAGCCCCAGTTTCCAGGCCGTCAGCC
Organism: Streptomyces sp. NPDC101490; assembly: GCF_044767145.1. NCBI lineage: Bacteria > Bacillati > Actinomycetota > Actinomycetes > Kitasatosporales > Streptomycetaceae > Streptomyces > Streptomyces sp. NPDC101490. The sequence continues at coordinate 135,443 of NZ_JBIWNI010000019.1, read as the reverse complement.
GGGCGACGGCGGTCACGGCGGCGGCGGGCGGGGTGGTCCTGCCGAAGGTGCCGAGGACGACGATGCCCATGCTGTTGGTGTTGAAGCCGAGGGTGTGCGCGCCGAGGACCGGCTTGGTCACGCCACCGGCCCGGCCCTCGTAGATGTTCCCGCACTTGTCGACGGCGAAGTTGTAGCCGAAGTCCCGCCAGCCGCTGCTCTTCACGTGGTAGCGGTAGATGCTCCGCAGCACGGAGGGGGCCTGACGGCAGGTGTAGTTGTTGCCGGTCGCGCTGTGGTGCACGAAGGCCGCCTTGACGGTCTTCGTGTAGACGAAGCCCTTCTCGCGGAGACGTTCGTCCGCGCCCCAGCCCTTACGGGTGATGATCTTCGGGCGGGGGCCGATGTACGGCTGGGCGGCGGCCGCGGCGGGCCGCGCGGCGGGAGCCTGCGCCGTCTGGGCCGCCCCCGCGATCCCCGCCGCCTCTGCCGCCCCCGCACCCGTCTCCGGCAGGAACGGGGCGGCGACCTGGGCGGCCTCCTTCGACACGGCCGGGATCCAGGCCGAGCCGTACGGGGCGAGGTGGGCGTCGACCTCGCTCGCCACGGCGGCGACGCCCTCGCCGAGCCGGCCGGGGGAACCGGGAGGGCCGAGGGGCTCCGGCGAGAGGAGCGGCCCCGCCACCGCGCGGGTCCGGGGCGCACCGGCCCCGCCGTCCGCCCCGGCGCGCACCTCCGTGGCGGTCCGTGCGTCGGTACGGGTCTCCGCCTCCGTGCCGGTCTCCGCCTCCGCCGTCGCGGCCGGACCGATCCCCGAGTCGGGACCGAAGGAATCGGGACCGGTCCAGGAGTCGGGACCGAAGGAATCGGCACCGGCCCCGGCCTCCGCCGTCACGCCCGCCTCCGTCCCGGCTCCCGTCTCCGTGCCGGTTCCGGTTCCGGCCTCCGCGTCCGGCGCGTCCGCCGCACCCGTCTCCGCGTCCGTCTCCCCGTCCGGCGCGGGCCGCCCCTCCGGCGCCGGGGACTCTCCGGGGTCCACCAGTTCCAGGCGCAGGCCCTCGGGGAGCGGTTCCTCGCCCCGTACGCGGATCTCCACGCCGTCCGAGTCGCCCACCCACAGCGGGGCGGTGGCGCCCTTGAGCCTCCGGTCCGTGCCCTCGGCGGTGTCGGGGTCGGCGCCGTGCTCCTCGTTGTGGGTCTCGACGTCCTGCCACTCCGACCAGGTGCCGGTTCCGGTGGCCCGGGTGCGGACCTGCACGGTGCCGTGCAGGACGGCCTTCGGGTCGTCCCACACGACGCCGACGAGCGAGAAGGGCCTGACGTCACGTCGGGTGAGGCCCTGCTCGGCCGTGGCGTCGGGCCCGCCGCCCAGCGCGCGGGAGGCGGGCCCGAGCGGGGCCAGCGGCAGCGACTGGGTGGAGCCGGGGAGTTCGGGTGCGGGGGGCAGCGCCGAGACCGCCGGTGGCCGTCCGGCCGCCGGGGGCGCCACGGCCGTCGCGGGCGCGGTGAAGGAGACCGGCAGGGCGAGGACCGCCGCGCAGGCGACTGCGATCGAGGAGGCGAGTGAGGCACGCATGGGCCGATCCTGCGGACCTCCGGGGCGTTCCGCGCGCCGGGAGCGGGCCGGGAGGCTGACGGGCCGTCGGGCCGACCGGTGGACGGCGTCACCGGTACGGCGGACCCGGCCGGGCCCGCCCGCGTACGCTGTCCGGCGTGAACGCCAGCGACCGCACCCCCGCCGACCTGCTGCGATCCGCGCTCGCCGCGGACGCCGCCCGCCCCTTGGTCACCTTCTACGACGACGCCACCGGTGAACGGGTGGAATTGTCCGTCGCCACCTTCGCCAATTGGGTGGCGAAGACGGCGAACCTGCTCCAGGGCGAGTTGTCCGCCGCGCCGGGCGACCGGCTGGCGCTGCTGCTGCCCGCCCACTGGCAGACCGCCGTCTGGCTGCTGGCCTGCTCCTCCGTCGGGGTGACCGCGGAGATCGGCGGCGACCCGGCGGACGCGGACGTCGTGGTCGCGGGGCCGGACTCGCTGGAGGCGGGGCTCGCCTGCTCCGGGGAGCGGATCGCGCTGTCCCTGGCCCCCCTGGGCCGCCGGTTCCCCGCGGTGCCCGCCGGGTACGCGGACTACGCGGTCGAAGTCCCCAGCCAGGGAGACCGTTTCGCCCCGTTCGTCCCGGTCGACCCGGGCGCTCCGGCCCTTGTCGTCGACGGTACGGAGCTCAGCGGCGCTCAGCTCGTCGAGCGGGCCCGCGCGGACGCGGCGGAGCGCGATCTGACCGCCGGTTCGCGGCTGCTGTCGGGGCTGGGGTACGGGGACTGGGAGGGGCTGTCGGCCGGTCTGTACGCGCCCCTCGCGGCGGGCGGCTCCGTGGTCCTCTGCCGGAACCTGGACCGGTCGGCGGCCGACGCCCTGGCCAAGCGGGTGGAGAGCGAACGGGTGACGGTCACGGCGGTCTGACCCGCCCGGCACCCGTGCCCCGCCCGCTCCGTGGCGGACGGGGCATCACCCGGACCCTCGGCGCCGTGAGCGGCTCCGCCCGCCCCGGCCACGCCGAACGCCTCCGGCCACCCCGGGCGGCCGGAGGCCGTACCGGCCCCGCACGCGCGCCCCTCGCGCCCACGCCACCGCCGACGCCCAACACTCCCGCCGACGCCGACGAGGACGCCGACGAGGAACACCCGCACGCCCCTCCCCGACGAAGACGCCCCGGCCGTGCCCCGGACGCCCGCGCGCCCCCACCGGCGCCCGCCCGTCACTCGCCCCGGCGCGCCCCTGGCCCGGCGAGACCCCGCCCGCCACTCACCCGAGCGCACCCCGGCCCCGCCGAAACCCCACTCGTTCGGCCCATCGACGCGCCGAGTCCCCCGGTCCGCGCGCCCCCGCCGGTACATGATCGGCCGGGGGGAGTCGACTCCTTCCGCACAACCACGCCCCGGGTTCCGCCGTCTCCCTCTACGGCCGGCGGTCGCCCGGCGCGCCGCCGATGCGACGAAGGACGGACTCAGACGTGACGGACCGCGCGGGCTCGCCCGCCGAACCGGATCCCCCGGAGGCACAGGACACGGCGTCCGACGCCCCTCCGGCACCGCGCCGACGCCACTGGCTGCGGTGGACCGCGCTCGGCGTCTCGGTCGTCGTGCTGGGCGCCGCCGGGGTCGGATGGTGGTTCTACCGGAAGCTCGACGGCAACATCACCACGGACACCACCGCCGAGGCGGAACTGCGGAAGTACGAGAAGGAGCGCCCGCCCGCGGGCACCTCCGCCGCCCGGAACATCCTGCTGATCGGTTCGGACACCCGGGCGGGCGCCGGGAACAGCCCGTACGGCAGGGACGAGGGCACCCAGCGGTCCGACACCACGATCCTGCTGCACCTGGCGGCGGGGAAGACGAGCGCGACCGCCGTCTCCCTGCCCCGCGATCTGATGGTGACGATCCCGGGCTGTCTGAAGCCGGACGGGAGCCGGACCCGGGAGCAGTTCGCGCAGTTCAACTGGGCCTTCGAGTTCGGCGGGGCGGCGTGCACGATCCGTACGGTCGAGAAGCTGACCGGCGTCCGGGTGGACCACCACATGGTCATCGACTTCCGGGGCTTCAAGAAGATGGTGGACGCGGTCGACGGGGTGGAGGTCTGCCTCAAGGAACCGGTGGACGATCCGGACGCGAAGCTGAAGCTGCCCGCGGGCCGTCAGACGCTCCACGGCGAGCAGGCGCTGGGGTTCGTCCGGGCGCGGAAGTCCATCGGCGACGGCAGCGACACGGAACGCATGGACCGGCAGCAGCAGTTCCTCGGCGCGCTCGTCAACAAGGTGCAGAGCGACGGGGTGCTGCTGAACCCGGCGAAGCTGTATCCGGTTCTTGACGCGGCCACCCGGTCTATCACGACCGACCCCGGCCTCGACTCGCTGCGGGACCTCTACGACCTGGCGCGTTCGATGCGGGCGATCCCGACGGAGAAGGTGCAGTTCCTCACGGTTCCCCGACGCCCCTACTCCTCCGACGCGAACCGGGACGAACTGGTACAGCCCGCGGCGAGCCAGCTCTTCGGGGAACTCCGTGAGGACAGGCCGGTGATGGTGACCCCGAGCACCGGAAAGACGCCGGGGGCCGACGGGAAGCCCGACGGCGCGGACGCTCCCGCACCCTCCGCGACCCCCACGTTCACGGGGCGGAACGCGGCGGAAGGAGTGTGCTCCTAGCAGGGACGGAAGGGGGGCGCGAGTAAAGGACGGGCCAAAGGGAGGGCGGGGAGGGATGAGTTTTGAGCAAATTGACCGGTTGTAAGGGGCGTGGAATTTGTCACGCTCGTCGCCTCACGCTGAACTGGGCGGATAGTGTGACGCGATCCGGTGCACCCGTACCGCGTGGTCGCACTCGCCGAGGATCGACCGATCAGGAGAGCGGCGCCCTGCGGGGGAGGCGCCTCGCGTGGCACCGACGGAGGACTCGAGGAACCGTGGACGCGCACAGCCGTGGACGGGCGGACGACATCGATCCCGCCGACCAGTGGGTCCTCAACCCGCGAACGGGCAACTACGAACTGCGACTGGACCACTCCGCTGGGCAGTCCCAGGCGCCCGCCACGACGCACAGATCCACCGGATCCGTGCCCGCCGGGCCACCCGTCGAAACCCCGGCCGCCGCACCCGTGCCCGGACAGCGCCGCCGCCGGGTGGGCGAGCAGGGCGGGGGCGGCCAGCAGCCGCCCGCGAGCCGCCGCAGACCCAAGGGGGGCGGGGCCCGCAAGAAGAAGGTGCTGCTGTGGACCGGCGGCGCGATGGCCTTCGTCCTGGTGGGCGGGGGCACCGGCGCGTATCTGATCTACCAGAAGCTCGACGGCAACATCTCCGTCATCGACCCCGTCGGCGCCGAGAGCAAGGGCTTTCGCAAGGGCGAGGCCTTCAACGTCCTGGTCATCGGCACGGACAAGCGGACCGGCGAGGGCAACGCGGGCTACGGCGACAACGACAGCCCCGGCCACGCGGACACCACGATCCTCTTCCATGTCTCCAAGGACCGGACGAACGCCACGGCGCTGTCCATCCCGCGCGACCTGATGACGACGATCCCCGAGTGCGAGAGCCGGCAGCCCGACGGGAAGATCCTGACGATCCCCGGCCAGGAGAAGGCCCGCTTCAACGTGAGCCTCGGCCAGGACGGCCGCGACCCGGGCTGCACCATGCGCACGGTCAAGGAGCTGACCGGGCTGACCGTCGACCACTTCATGATGGTCGACTTCAACGCCGTCAAGGAACTGACCACGGCCGTCGGCGGTGTGAAGGTCTGCGTCGAGAAGCCGGTCGACGACCCGAAGTCGCATCTGAAGCTGCCCGCCGGGGAGTCGGTCGTCCAGGGCGAGCAGGCCCTCGCCTTCGTCCGCACCCGCTCCAGCTTCGGCAACAAGAGCGACCTGGACCGGATCAAGATCCAGCAGCAGTTCCTCAGCTCCATGATCCGGCAGCTGAAGTCGAGCGAGACGCTCACCAGCCCGACGAAGCTGTACGGCCTCGCCCAGGCGGCGACCAACGCGCTCACCGTCGACAAGGGCATAGGTTCCCTCTCCAAGCTCCAGGACATGGCCGGGGAACTCTCCGGGATCGACACCAAGAACATCTCGTTCGCGACGCTCCCGGTGATCGACAACCCGGACGAGCCCAAGCCCATCACCGTGGTGCCGCACCCGACGCAGGCACCGGAACTCTTCGCCGCGCTCCAGAACGACGTCTCGCTGACCGAGGTGAAGAAGAAGGCCCAGGACACCAAGAACGCCCAGGCGCAGGCCCAGGCGAAACTCCTCCAGGGCACCCGCGCCGAGGCCGTCGACGTACGGGTCGACGTCTACAACGGCAGCGGGGTGCGGGGCGCGGCCCAGTCGACCATCAACTGGCTGCAGAACGAGCAGGGCGTGAACCGCTCCACGAACCGGAGCAACGCTCCGGAGAAGGCCGCGCGGACCACGCTCGCCTACGCACCGAACCAGGCCGATCAGGCCCGCAAGCTCGCGGACATGATGGGTCTACCGGCCACGGCACTCAAGCCTGGCCCGCAGGACGCCGCGCCGCGCGAGCCCATGACGCTCGTCCTCGGCGCCGACTTCAAGGGCGCGGGGGTGCCCGTCAACGGCCCGGTGAAGGCACCGGACGTCGTGAAGGTAGAAGCTGACAAGCAGGTGTGCGCCAAGTGACCCGGAAACACCGGGGCTCGGCGCGCGCCTGACTGACGAGGGGACCTGGGGTGGGACAGAACAGCGTGCGCGGGGAGGGAACGCGGGACAGCGTTCCGCGCGCTCGTGAACAGGGCTGGGACGACGAACCGCACGACGCCGGTGGAGCCACCGGCGCGGGCGACGTGTCCGAGGAGGCGGGTGCCTCCGGCCCGACGCGTGCCGAGCGCCGACGCGGCGCGGCGGGCGGCGGCACGGGCGGCGGCGCGAGCGGCGGCCGGTCCGGCCATCGGCGCGGCGGCTCCCGGCGCGCCAAGAAGGCGGGCAAGCGCAAGGCGCTGCGCTGGGTGGCGATCACGATGTCGGTGCTGATACTCGGCACGGCCGGCGCCGGATACCTGTACTACGAGCACCTGAACAGCAACATCCGCGGCGGCAGCCGCGCGGGCGGCGAGAGCGGCGTCAAGAAGGCCACGCCGAACGCGCTGGGCGACACTCCCCTGAACATCCTGCTCATCGGCTCCGACAGCCGCGCCGACGCCAAGAACGTGGCGCTCGGCGGCGGCAAGGACCTGCGGGACAGCAAGCCGCTGGCCGATGTGCAGATGCTGCTGCACGTCTCGGCGGACCGGCAGAACGCCTCCATCGTCTCCATACCGCGCGACACGATCGTGCCCATACCGGAGTGCAAGGACGGCGCCACGACCTACCCGGCGACCACCAGCTCGCCCATCAACGAGACGCTGGCGCGCGGCGGTCCCGGCTGCACCCTCACCACCTGGGAGAAGATCACCGGGATCTACATCGACCACTGGATGATGATCGACTTCGCGGGTGTGGTGGCGATGGCCGACGAGGTCGGCGGTGTCCCCGTCTGCGTGAAGACCGGTGTCCACGACAAGCCGACCCGCATGGTGAAGGGCGGCTCCGGTCTCAAGCTGCCCGCCGGGACCACCGAGGTCCAGGGCAAGCAGGCCCTCCAGTGGCTCCGCACCCGGCACGCCTTCGGCAGCGACCAGAACCGGGCCAAGGCCCAGCACATGTACCTCAACGGCATGGTGGGCAAGCTCCAGAAGCAGGACGCCTGGAGCGACACCGGCCAGCTGATGGGCCTCGCCGAGACCGCCACCAAGGCGCTCCAGGTCTCCGACGAGCTGAAGTCCGTGAAGAAGCTGTTCGACCTGTCGATGCAGCTCAAGAACGTGAAGATGAACCGGCTGACGACGGCGACGGTCCCGACCGCCGAGTGGTCCCAGAACCGGAACAAGGTCGTCATGATCGAGTCGGCGGCCGACAAGATGTGGTCGATGCTCCGTGACGACATCGCCTTCGACAAGAACGGCAAGGCTACCGGGACGAAGACCGGGCCGACCGCGTCCGCGAAGCCGAAGGCCGTCGCGGAGGACCCCGGTTCCCTCGCGGTCACGGTCTCCAACGGCACCGCGGGCACCGGCGGGGCGGCCGTCGAGGGCCGCGCCAAGGACATCGCCGGGGCACTGGCGGGGAAGGGCTTCACGCTGGCCGCGGCCACCACGGAGCAGCAGCCCCGTGAGGACACCGTCGTCCTCTACCCGAAGTCCGGCGGCGACCAGGGCAAGGCGAACGCCGTCTCCGTGGCGAAGGCCCTCGGCATCCCCGAGGCCAAGGTCAGGGCCGACGCGAAGACGGAGGGCATCACCCTCGTCGTCGGCGCGGACTGGCACGAGGGCTCCCGCTACAAGGCCCCGGCGGCGAAGGCGGGCGACCTGCCCGAGGGCGCCGACGACAAGACGACCTGCATGGACATCTACTCGGTCTACCGCTGGGACGGGAAGAGCTGACCCGCTCCCCCGCACACGCACGACGGCCGGGCCCCTCGGAGGGGCCCGGCCGTCGTGCGTGGCGCGTCGCGCCCGGGTCGTACGGGAGACCCTGCGGCCCGGTCGCGCCGGGACGGTCGCACCCGGTCTCACCGAAGCGGTCGCACCGGGCCGCACCGGGGCCGTCATGCGCGGGCGGTGCCGGGGACGCCCGGCCCCGGTCGCACCGGAGCCGTCGCGCCCGGGAGGTGCCGGAGGGTCAGACCGCTTCGGTCTCGCCGGTGCGCACCGCCGGGCGGCGGCTCGCGATGACCTTCCTCGCCAGCGACCGGGGGCTCGTCAGGAAGCCGTAGCCCCAGGACATGTGCATGGTCGCCAGCGCCACCGGGATCCGCAGCCGGGCCTTGAGCGGCAGGCCCTTGCCCGCCGGGAGCGAGCCCGCCGTGATCGCGGCGAGGTAGCCGGCCGGGACGAGGAAGCCGAGCGGGGTGAGGACGGCGCCCACGACCAGGCCCGCGGCGATGGCGCAGACGGCCACCGGCGGGGCCAGGTAGCGGAGGTTGATGGAACCCTGGTGGTAGCGGGCCACCACATGGCGCCACCGCCCGTAGTCCTTGTACTGCTTGGCCAGGGCCCGCACCGAGGGGCGGGGGCGGTACTGGACGCGCAGCTCCGGCGAGAACCAGATCAGGCCCCCGGCCTCGCGGATGCGGAAGTTCAGCTCCCAGTCCTGGGCGCGGATGAACTCCACGTTGTAGCCGCCCTGCTGTTCGAGGGCCTCGCGGCGGAACACCCCCAGATACACGGTCTCGGCGGGCCCGGCCTCGCCGCCCGTGTGGAAGGCCGCGTTGCCGACGCCGATCTTCGAGGTCATCGCGGCGGCGACCGCGTCCTCCCAGGCGTTCTCGCCCTCGGCGTGCATCACCCCGCCGACGTTCTGCGCGCCGGTCTCCTCCAGGAGCCGGACGGCGGTCGAGATGTAGTTGGGGGAGAGCATCCCGTGGCCGTCGACGCGTACCACGATCGGGTGGTGGGACGCCTGGATCGCCGCGTTGAGCGCGGCGGGTGTGCGGCCGGTGGGGTTCGGCACCGTCTGGACACGACGCCCGTCCGAAGCGGTTTCGCGGACGAGCTCGGCGGCGATCTCGTCGGTGCGGTCCGTGGACGGCCCGAGCGCGATCACCACCTCCATCTCGCCGTCGTACTCCTGCTCCAGGATGTGGCGAACCGAGGTGCGCAGGTACCGCTCCTCGTTGAGGACCGGCATGATCACGGAGACGGGGGGCAGCATGGTTCCTCGGAGTTCGGGGGTCGCCCCCCGGTAAGACGGTGGTTTGCCGCCACGTTACCGCGAACGGGGGACACCGGGCGCGCCCGCACGGGTGGCGCTCCCCTGCTCTGATCGTATGGGCCTACCGTTCTTCCGGTTCCCAGGTCCCGCCCGCGGAGGTGTCCGTCCGTGTCCACACCGCCCCGCACACCCCGTCCACGGCCCGCCGCCCGAACCGTGCCGGTCCGTCGGCGGAGGCGCGGGCGCCCCCGGTGGGGGATGCGGATGGCGACGGCGCTCTCCGTCACGGTCCTCCTGGCGGGCGGCATCGGCCACGCCGTGGTGACCGGGCTCGACACCGGGATCACCCGGGTCGACCCCTTCAAGGACATGAAGAACAGGCCGCAGGGCGGGCACGGGATGAACGTGCTCGTCGTCGGCACCGACGGACGGGACCGGATCACCCCGGAGGAACGGACGCGGTACCGGCTCGGCGGCGCGCCCTGCCACTGCACCGACACGGTGATGCTGGTGCACATCTCGGAGGACCGCGAGCGGGCGAGCGTGGTGAGCCTGCCCCGCGACTCGTACGCCGAGATGCCCGAGCACACCGATCTGACCTCGGGGAAGAAGCACCACGCGCATCCGGTGAAGCTGAACGCGGCGTACGCGGAGGGCGGTCCCGGGCTGACCGTGCGGACCGTCGAGTCGATGACCGGCGTCAAGATCGACCACTATCTGGAGCTGGACTTCGCCAGCTTCATGCGGACCGTGGACGCGGTCGGCGGGGTGCAGATCTGCACGAGCCGGCCGCTGAAGGACGCGAACACCGGGCTCGACCTGCCCGCCGGCACCCATGAGCTGAACGGCGGCCAGGCCCTCCAGTACGTGCGCTCCCGGCACATCGACGGCGCCGCCGACATCGGGCGGATGCAGCGGCAGCAGCGCTTCATGGCGGCCCTGATCGAGCGGATGAGCAGCGGCGGGGTGCTGCTCAACCCGGTGCGGTTCCGGGAGGTGGCGACGACCATGCTCAGCTCGGTCCGGGCGGACGAGGAGTTCGGCACGGACCAGCTGCTCGCGCTCGCCAAGGCGATGCACGGCTTCACTCCGGCCTCGTCGGAGTTCGTGTCCGTGCCGATCGGCGACATGAGCTTCCCGGTGAAGGGGATCGGCTCCACGGTGAAGTGGGACGCGGCCCGGGCGCAGAAGCTGTTCCAGTCGCTCCGGGAGGACCGGCCGCTGGCCCCGGCGCGCCCCGCGACCTCGGCGAAGGCCCCGGCGGCGGTCGTGGTGGACGTGGCGCCGCGCACGATCCGGGTGCAGGTCTACAACGGCACCCGGACCGACGGGCTCGGCCGGAAGGTGGACGACGCCCTGCGCGGCACCGGCTTCGACACCACCCGGACCCCGCTGACGGGTGCGGGGCGGGAGCAGGCACGGACGCTCGTCGAGTACGACCCCCGCTGGGACCGTTCGGCGAAGTCCCTGGCGGCGGCCCTGCCGGGCGCGGAGCTGCGGCCGGTCCCGGGGCGCGGCGGGACGCTGCGGGTGACGGTGGGCGCGGACTACAAGGGGGTGACGGCGGTACGGGCGGAGGAGACGGGCCGCACGGGCCCGTTCGAGGCGGTCACGGGGGACCGGGTGGTGTGCCCGTAGGGGCTCGGCCGTACGGGCGTGCCCGTGGGGGTCCTGCCGTAGGGGGCACGCCCGTAAGGGACTGTCCCTGGGGATGTACCCGTAAGGGCCGTCCGGAGCCCGGGGCGGGCGCACGGGGCGGACCTACGGGGTCCGGCGTACTGGGTCCGAGGGCCGGGGCGGAGGTGCGGGTCCCGTCCGGCCGGGGTGTCAGTCCGTGTAGCCGTCCGCCGCGCGGCGCTCGCGGAGTTCCTTGATCGCCTGGCGGCGGGCGAGGCGGTGGGTGCGGCGGATCTGGGCCTCCTGGTTGCGCCGCTTGTCCCGCTCGGTCTCCGGGACCACCTGGGGAACGGGACGGGGCTTGCCGTCCGCGTCGACGGCCGCGAAGACCAGGTACGCGGAGCCGACCTGGGTGGCGGGCGTGGACTCGTTCCAGCGCTCGGCCAGGACCCGGACGCCGACCTCCATCGAGGACCGGCCGGTCCAGTTGACCTGGGCCTTCACATGCAGCAGATCGCCGACCCTGACGGGCTCCAGGAAGACCATCTCGTCCATCGAGGCGGTGACGGCCGGGCCGCCGGAGTGACGGCCCGCGACAGCGCCCGCCGCGTCGTCCACCAGCTTCATGATCACGCCGCCGTGCACCGTACCGAGGAGGTTGGTGTCGTGGCTGGTCATGATGTGGCTGAGGGTGGTGCGGGAGGCGGAGGTGGGCTTGCCCGGGATATCGCCCTGATCTGTCATGCCCTCCACCATATGCCGGGCTCGTCGTCCGTCGCCGTTCGGTCGGGTTTGCATCAGCTTGGCAACAGCACCGGTCCTATCCTCCACCCGGCCTGTCGCCGGTGAAGTCCGCACCGGCACACTGGTCCGCATGAATGACTGGCCCGAAAACGGCGGCTACGGCCGCGGCGGCGCGACCCCCCAGCCCGAGGGACCGCGCCGGATGAGCCATGTGCGGCGACCGCAGATGCCGCAGCAGCCGCCGCGCCCCGACCAGGGCTACGGCCAAGGCCAGGGCCAGGGCTACGGCGGCCAGGGCCGTGATCAGGGCTACGGCCAAGGCCAGGGTCAGGGTCAGGGCCAGGGGCGTCGTCAGAATCCCGACCAGGGCTACAACCCGAGCTTCACCCAGGCGCAGGGCACCGGCTACGACTCCGGCTACAGCTCGGGCCAGGTCTACGGCGGTCCTCAGGGAGGCGGCCGGCAGGGCGGTGGTCCCCAGGGCGGCGGCCCCGGCGGTGTGCCCCCGCAGTACACGCCTGGCCCCGGCGGCGGCCGTCCCGGGCGGCCCGCCCCGGACTGGCGCAAGCGGATCAAGATCGGTTCGATCGTCCTGGTCGTGGGCGTCCTCGTCTGGGGCGTCGGCACCTATGCCTGGGCCAGCTCGCGGATGCGCAACGAGGTGGACCTCTCCAAGGTCATCGAGCGGCCCGCCGAGGGCGACTGCACGACGTATCTGATCGTCGGTTCGGACAGCCGCGAGGGCATGTCCGCCGAGGAGAAGAAGAAGCTGCACACCGGCTCCGCCGAGGGCAAGCGGACCGACTCGATGATGATCCTCGCGGCCTGCTCCAGCGGGAACACGATGGTCTCGCTGCCCCGTGACTCCTGGGTGACGATCCCGAACTTCGTCGGCTCCGAGTCGGGCAAGTCGTTCCCGGCGCGCGGCGGCTCCAAGCTGAACGCCGCCTACGCGATGGACGGCCCCGAACTGCTGGTGCGGACAGTCGAGTTCAACACCGGGCTGCGCATCGACCACTACGCCGAGATCGGCTTCGCGGGCTTCGCGAACATCGTGGACGCGCTCGGCGGCGTCGAGCTGAACATCGAGAAGGGCTTCAAGGACAAGAAGTCCGGCGCCGACTTCCAGGCGGGCACCCAGACCCTCGACGGCGAGCAGGCGCTGGCCTTCGTCCGGACCCGGTACGCCTTCGCCGAGTCGGACCTCCAGCGGACGAAGAACCAGCAGAAGTTCCTCTCCGCGCTGGCCAACCAGGCGGCGACGCCGGGCACGATCCTCAACCCGTTCGCGCTGTACCCGACGCTCGGCGCCGGTCTGGACACGCTGATCGTGGACAAGGACATGTCGCTGTACGACCTCGCCCAGATGTTCTTCGCGATGAAGGGCATCAACAGCGGCGACGGGAAGTCGATGAACATGCCGATCGCGGGCAGCGCGCCGCAGGGCTCCCTGAAGTGGGACATGCCGAAGGTGAAGCAGCTCGTCGAGCAGATCAAGAACGACCAGAAGGTCACGGTCGAGTCGAACCGCTGACCCTCCCCCGTACGTACGAGAAGGGCGCCTCCCGCCGGGGGCGCCCTTCTCGCGCGTCCCGGCCCGCAGGAGGCCGCGGGCCGTGGCCGCCCGCCCCCGGCCCTGCCGACCGTCGTCGATCAGGTCGAAGGGCAGGCCGCGCCGGGAGTCCCGACCGGGGCAGGACTATGCTCGGGCAGGCATTCGCCCGATCTTCCCTGGAGAACCGCATGGCCCTCAAGATCACCGTGATCGGCACCGGCTACCTCGGCGCCACCCACGCCGCGGCCATGGCGGAGCTGGGCTTCGACGTGCTGGGACTCGACGTCGTCCCCGAGAAGATCGAACTGCTCTCCACCGGCCGGGTCCCGATGTACGAACCGGGCCTGGAGGAGCTCCTCGCGAAGCACGTCGTCGGCATCGAGGGCTCGACCGGGCGGCTCCGCTTCACCACCTCCTGGGAGGAGGTCGGCGCCTTCGGCGACGTGCACTTCGTCTGTGTGAACACCCCGCAGAAGCACGGCGAGTACGCCTGTGACATGAGCTACGTCGACGCCGCCTTCACCTCCCTCGCCGCGGTCGTCCGCGAAGGGGCCCTGGTCGTCGGCAAGTCCACCGTGCCCGTCGGCTCGGCCGAACGGCTCGCGGACGTCCTCCCCGAGGGCGTCGAACTGGCCTGGAACCCGGAGTTCCTGCGGGAGGGCTTCGCCGTCCAGGACACCCTGCGCCCGGACCGGGTCGTGGTCGGTGTCCGCGGCGAGCGGGCCGAGAAGCTGCTGCGCGAGGTGTACGCCGTCCCGGTCGGCGCGGGCTCCCCGTTCGTCGTCACCGACTTCCCGACCGCCGAACTGGTGAAGACGGCCGCGAACTCCTTCCTCGCCACCAAGATCTCCTTCATCAACGCGATGGCCGAGGTCTGCGAGGCGGCGGGCGGTGACGTGGTCCGGCTCGCCGAGGCCATCGGCCACGACGACCGCATCGGGGCCAAGTTCCTCCGCGCGGGCATCGGCTTCGGCGGCGGCTGCCTCCCCAAGGACATCCGGGCGTTCATGGCCCGCGCCGGAGAGCTGGGCGCCGACCAGGCGCTGACCTTCCTGCGCGAGATCGACTCCATCAACATGCGGCGGCGCGGCCAGATGGTCGAGATGACCCGCGAGGTCCTCGGCGGGAACTCCTTCCTGGGCCGCCGGGTCGCCGTCCTCGGCGCCACCTTCAAGCCCGACTCGGACGACGTCCGCGACTCCCCCGCGCTGAACGTCGCCGGACAGATACACCTCCAGGGCGGCCAGGTCACCGTCTACGACCCCAAGGGCATGGACAACGCCCGCCGTGTCTTCCCGACCCTGGGGTACGCGGACTCGGCGCGGGAGGCCGTGCGCGGCGCGGACGTGGTGCTGCACCTGACCGAGTGGCGCGAGTTCCGCGAGCTCGACCCGGCGGAGCTGGCCGGAGTGGTCGCCTCCCCGGTGATCCTGGACGGCCGCAACGCGCTGGACGCCGAGCGCTGGCGGGCGGCCGGCTGGACGTACCGGGCGATGGGCCGCCCGCGCGCCTGAGACGACGAGCCGACGGGAGGAGGGGGGGGGGGGGGGGCGCCCCCCCCCCCCCCCCCCCCGGGGGGGGGGGGCCCCCGGGCCGGGGGGGGGGGGGGGGGGCCGGCCGCCCCGCCGGCCGCCCCGCGCGGCCCGCCGCGCGGGGGGGGGGGGCGGGCGGGGCGGGCGGGGGGGGGGCCCCCCCGCGCCCCCCCCCCCCGCCGCGGCGGGGGGGGGGGGGGGGCGGCCGCCCCCCCCCCCCTCCTCCCGTCGTACGGTCAGGCCGCCGCGGGCCGGATGCGGTTCGTCCGGGACAGGAACTCCGTCTCGCGCAGCGCCCGGGTGACGTTGGCGTGGGCGAGCCCCACCAGTTCCTGGGCGGGCCAGCCCCGGCGGAGCAGCTCCGCGAAGAGCGGGACGTAGCCGACGGCCGGGGCGGTGGTGCCGGAGAGGCCCGCGCAGTGCGGACCGGCCAGGGCCCGCACCCGGTCGAGGACGTCCGCGACGGCGGCCGGATCACCGGTCACGGTGACCATGCAGACCGCGCCGTTCTCGCCGAGGAGGCCGAGGACGTCGTCGGCGAGGCCCTCCGGGGCCGCCCGGGTCAGCAGCGCGGGGGCGCGGGTGACCGCGAGGACCCGGCGGAGCGTGTCCTGGTCGGCGCCCGACAGGTCCACGGCCAGGCCGATGCGGTTCATCTCCCGTACCGCGCCGTGGGCGAAGCGGTCGTAGCGGGTGAGGCCGACGGCCCGTACGCCCAGGGCGTGATAGGCCCGCAGGGTCGCGGCCGAGCCGCCGAGCGCGTTCCAGCCGACCGGCCCGAGCAGGGCGGCGACCCGGCCGCAGTTGCGGGCGTGGGCCATCTCGGAGGTGGTGTGCGCCAGGCGCAGGTCCTCGGGGCAGGCGGCGACGAGCGCGCGGACCGCGTCGATGCGCCGCAGGGTCCCGACGACCCCGTCGTCGCCGTCCACCCGCAGCGACCAGAACTGGGCTCCGGCCTCCGCCGCGCGGACGGGCGGCAGGTCCTCCGGGTCGAGGGACCGGGGCAGCTCGGTGTGCCCCTCGGTGACGGGCTGGGCGGCCAGCAGGGCGCGGGCCCGGCTGGTCTCGTCGGGCGGTGGGGGCGGCTCGGGAGCCTGGGGCTCGCCGCCGGTGGCGGGAACGGTGGAGAGGGGGGCGTGGGCGTCTAGCAGTTCCGCCATGGCGTACTCCGAACTCGGTGATGCAGTACCGCCCCGCCATGTGCGGCGGGGCAGTACCGTCCACCGTGCCACCGGGCCCCCGGGGGAGCGCGGCGGACTGAGCCGTCCGGGTGAGGCGGGACGACCGTACGGCCCGTCAGGCGCCTTGCGGGACCAGGGTGTCCAGGGAGGCGAGCGTCGCGTTCGACGGGGCCGTACGGGCCCGCAGATCGCGCGAGACGGCCTCCGCGTCCCGGAGCGCGCGGACCGCGTTGGACCAGGTCAGCTTGGCGAGGTCCGGGTGCGACCAGCCCCGGTGCAGCAGCTCCGCGACCAGGTTCGGGTATCCGGCGACGTCGTCGAGTCCGGCCGGGGTGAAGGCCGTCCCGTCGTAGTCGCCGCCGATGCCGATGTGGTCGATGCCCGCGGCCTCGCGCATGTGGTCGAGGTGGTCGGCGACCGTGGCGGCGGTGGCGACCGGGCGCGGGTCCGCCTCCTCGAAGGCGCGGTGCAGCGCCATCGCCCGCTCGGTGGTGTCGAGGTGGTCGAGGCCGTGCGCCCGCAGGTTCTCGTCGGCGCGGGCGGTCCACGCGACGGCCGCCGGGAGGATGAACTTGGGCACGAAGGTGGCCATGGCGACGCCGCCGTTGGCGGGCAGCCGCTCCAGGACGTCGTCCGGCACGTTCCTCGGGTGGTCGCAGACCGCGAGCGCCGAGGAGTGCGAGAAGATCACCGGCGCCACCGAGGCGTCCAGCGCGTCCCGCATGGTCGTGGCGGCCACGTGCGAGAGGTCGACGAGCATCCCGCAGCGGTTCATCTCGCGGACGACCTGCCGGCCGAAGGCGGAGAGACCGCCGACGCGGGGCACGTCGGTCGCCGAGTCCGCCCAGTCGTTGTTGTCGTTGTGGGTGAGCGTCATGTACCGCACGCCCAGGGCGTGCAGCGCGCGCAGGGTGCCCAGCGAGTTGTTGATCGAGTGGCCGCCCTCGGCGCCCTTCAGAGAGGCGATGCGGCCCTGTGCGCGGGCCGCCTCCATGTCGTCCGCCGTACGGGCGGGGGCGAGGTCGGCCGCGTACCGCTCCAGGAGCTGGTCGACGATGTCGATCTGCTCCAGGGTGGCGCTGACGGCGTCGTCCCCGGCGAGACGGCAGGGCACGTACACCGACCAGAACTGGGCGCCGACGCCCCCGGCCCGCAGCCGGGCCAGGTCGGTGTGGAGCGCGCCGCTCTGGTCGGCGCCGATGTCCATCCGGTCCAGGTCGTAGCGCACGTGCTCGCGCAGCGCCCACGGCAGGTCGTTGTGGCCGTCGGCGACGGGGTGGTCGGCGAGCAGCGCGCGGGCCTCTTCGAGGCGGTCGGCGGCGCTCATCGGGCGAACCCGAAGGACTCGGCGCCCTCGACCCTGGCCCGCAGCGTCTTGCCCTTCTCGGTGGCCTGCTCGTTCAGCTCCCGCTGGAAGCCGCGCATCCGGTCGAGCAGCGCGGGGTCGTGCGCGGCGAGCATCCGGACGGCGAGCAGGCCCGCGTTGCGGGCGCCCGCGACGGAGACGGTGGCGACGGGGACGCCCGCGGGCATCTGCACGATGGAGAGCAGCGAGTCCATGCCGTCGAGGTACTTCAGCGGCACCGGCACGCCGATGACGGGCAGCGGGGTGACGGAGGCCAGCATCCCCGGCAGGTGAGCGGCGCCGCCCGCGCCCGCGACGATCGCCTTGAGGCCGCGCCCGGCGGCCTCCTCGCCGTACGCGATCATCTCGCGGGGCATCCGGTGCGCGGAGACGACGTCGACCTCGTAGGGGACGCCGAACTCGTCGAGGGCCTGCGCCGCGGCCTCCATGACGGGCCAGTCGGAGTCGGAGCCCATGACGATGCCGACGACGGGGGCGGGGACACTGCTCGTGCTGCTCACTCGGTGATCGTTCCTCGCAGGTATCCGGCGGCGTGGCGGGCGCGCTCCAGCACGTCGTCCAGGTCGTCGCCGTAGGTGTTGACGTGGCCCACCTTACGGCCGGGCTTCACGTCCTTGCCGTACATGTGGATCTTGAGCTGCGGGTCCCTGGCCATGCAGTGGAGGTACGCGGAGTACATGTCCGGGTAGTCGCCGCCCAGGACGTTGCACATCACGGTCCACGGGGCGCGCGGGCGCGGGTCGCCGAGCGGCAGGTCGAGGACCGCACGGACGTGGTTGGCGAACTGGGAGGTGATCGCGCCGTCCTGGGTCCAGTGCCCGGAGTTGTGCGGGCGCATCGCCAGCTCGTTGACGAGGATGCGGCCGTCCGCGGTCTGGAACAGCTCGACGGCCAGGTGGCCGACGACGCCCAGTTCCGCGGCGATCCGCAGCGCCAGCTCCTGCGCCTGTCCGCCGAGCCGCTCGTCGAGGTCGGGGGCGGGGGCGATCACGGTGTCGCAGACGCCGTCGACCTGGCGGGACTCGACGACCGGGTAGGCGACGGCCTGCCCGTGCGGGGAGCGCACGATGTTGGCGGCGAGCTCGCGGACGAAGTCGACCTTCTCCTCGGCGAGGACGGGGACGCCCGCGCGGAACGGCTCGTGGGCGTCCTCGGGGGCGCGGACGAACCAGACGCCCTTGCCGTCGTACCCACCGCGCACGGTCTTGAGGATGATCGGATAGCCCCCGGTCTCGGCGGCGAAGGCCGCCGCGTCCTCGGGGTCCGTCACGATGCGGTGCCGGGGGCTGGGGGCGCCGATCTCGTCGAGCCGGGCGCGCATCACCCCCTTGTCCTGGGCGTGCACCAGCGCGTCGGGCCCGGGGCGGACGGGAACGCCGTCCGCTTCGAGGGCCCTCAGGTGCTCCGTGGGGACGTGCTCGTGATCGAAGGTGATCACGTCACAGCCGCGCGCGAAGTCACGCAGCGTGTCCAGGTCGCGGTAGTCGCCGATGACGACCTCGCTCACCACCTGGGCCGCCGAGTCCTGCGGGGTGTCGCTGAGGAGCTTGAACTTGATGCCGAGGGGGATGCCCGCCTCGTGGGTCATACGGGCGAGCTGACCGCCACCGACCATACCGACTACCGGGAACGTCACCCCCTTAGGGTATCCGCACCATCGGGGAACACTCGTCCGGCTGTGCTTTGGCACAACGAAGGGCGGGCGGGGAGGGGGTTCTCCCGTGGTTTCCGAGGTACACGGGCGGGTGACGGGAGCGCTGGTTAGCATGGTCGGGTTGACGTCAACCGGACGCCACCCGAACGGACGGGACAGAGCCATCACCATGAGTGAACCCGGCGCGCTGCGCACGCGACTCGACCGGCTCGCCCGGGAGGTCGCCAAGTTCGGTGCCGTGGGTGCCGTCGGGGTCCTGGTCGACCTCGGGGTGTTCAATCTCCTGCGCCACTACTCGGACCTGCAGGTGGTCCGGGCGAGCGTCGTGGCCACCGTGGTCGCCATCGCGTTCAACTACGTCGGCTTCCGGTACTTCACCTACCGGGACCGGGACAAGAGCAGCCGCACCAAGGAGATGTCGCTCTTCCTCGTCTTCAGCCTGATCGGTCTGGTGATCCAGAACGGGCTGCTGTACACGGCGACGTACGGCTTCGGCTGGGACTCGTCGCTCCAGAGCAACTTCTTCAAGTTCTTCGGCATCGGTGTGGCGACCCTGTTCCGCTTCTGGTCGTACCGCACCTGGGTGTTCCGCGCGCTGCCCGCGAAGGAGGCGGTGCAGACCGCCGAATCGTTCCTGGAGCACGCCCCGCGGCAGGCGAGCCGCCGCCAGCCCGACCGGGTCTGACGGACTTCCACGGACTTCTTTCCGGCCCCTCCGGACCCCGCTCGGGCCTTCCGGTGGGGCCGCCCGTCACCGTACGGACCCCGGCCCCGTCACCGTACGGACCGCCCGTCGGTCACCGTACGGGCCGTTCCCTGGGGGTGTCGGAGACGCTCCGGACCTCGCGGCTCAGGAAGAGCGCGAAGACCGGCGGCTGCTGCTGGAGGAGTTCCAGACGGCCGCCGTCCGCCTCCGCCAGGTCCCGGGCCACGGCCAGTCCGATGCCGGTGGAGCTGCGGCCGCTGACCGCCCGCTCGAAGATCCGCGCGCCGAGGTCGGCGGGGACACCGGGGCCCTCGTCGGTGACCTCGATCACCGACTGGTTTCCGGTGACCCGGGTCCGCAGGGCGACCGTGCCGCCGCCGTGCATGAGGGAGTTCTCGATGAGGGCGGCGAGGACCTGGGCGACGGCGCCGGGGGTGCCGACCGCCCGCATCCCCTGCTTGCCCGAGTGGACGATGGCCCGTCCGGCGCTGCGGTAGGCGGGCCGCCACTCCTCGATCTGCTGTTTGACGACCTCGTCGAGGTCGAAGGCGACGGCGGAGCCCGTCCGGGGGTCCCGGGAGTTGGTGAGCAGCCGTTCGACGACGTCGGTGAGCCGCTCGACCTGGGTGAGCGCGATCGTCGCCTCCTCCTTGACGGTGCCCAGGTCGTCGGCGAGCGCGACCTCCTCCAGGCGCATGGAGAGCGCGGTGAGGGGGGTGCGGAGCTGGTGGGAGGCGTCGGCGGCGAGTCTGCGTTCGGCGGTGAGCATCCGGGCGATGCGTTCGGCGGAGGCGTCGAGGACGTCGGCGACCCGGTCGAGTTCGGGGACCCCGTACCGCTTGTGGCGGGGGCGGGGGTCGCCGGAGCCGAGGCGTTCGGCGGTCTCCGCGAGGTCGGTGAGCGGGGAGGCCAGTTTGTCGGCCTGCCGTACGGCGAGCAGGACGGCGGCGATGACGGCGAGCAGCGCCACCGCGCCGATGATCATGAGGGTCCGGCCGACCTCGGCGGTGACGGCGGAGCGGGACTCCTCGACGGTGACGGTCTCGCCGCGCTCGCCCTCCGCGAAGCCCTTGAGGACGTCGCCCCTGGGGCGGGTGCCGATCTCGATGGGGGAGCGGCCGGGGATGTCGATGACGGCGTACCGCTTGGCGCCGCTCTGCTCGGCGAGGATGTCGGGGTTGACCGGTTCGCCGCCGATCAGCCGGCTGTCGACGATGGAGACGATCCGCAGGGCCTCCGAGTCGACGCTCTCCTGGGCGCTGCTGGTGATGGTCCGGGTCTCCACGATCACCAGGGAGACGCCGAAGACGGCGATGACGACGAGCACCACGGCGAGCGTGGAGTTGATGAGACGGCGGCGCACGGTGCGGTGTCAGCTCTTTCCGGGTCCGGGTCCGGGCCCCCGGGCGGCGGACCCTGCCGGTCCGGCCGTTCCCGTACGGGCCCCCGACGGTCCGGCCCTTCCCGGGCCGGACCCTGGCGGGCGGGTCAGCTCTTCTCGAAGCGGAAGCCGACGCCCCGGACGGTGGCGATGTAGCGCGGGTTCGCCGCGTCGTCGCCGAGCTTCTTGCGGAGCCAGGAGATGTGCATGTCGAGGGTCTTGGTGGAGGACCACCAGGTGGTGTCCCAGACCTCGCGCATCAGCTGGTCGCGGGTGACGACCCGGCCCGCGTCCCGGACCAGGACCCGGAGCAGGTCGAACTCCTTGGCGGTGAGCTGGAGCTCCTCGTCGCCCATCCAGGCGCGGTGCGACTCGACGTCGATGCGGACGCCGTGGGTCGAGGGGGCGACGGCGGGCTCGGTGGCGCCGCGCCGCAGCAGGGCCCGGACCCGGGCGAGGAGTTCGGCGAGCCGGAAGGGCTTGGTGACGTAGTCGTCGGCGCCCGCGTCGAGCCCGACGACGGTGTCGACCTCGTCGGCGCGCGCGGTGAGCACCAGGATCGGGACCGTGTGGCCCTCGGCGCGCAGCCGCCGGGCGACTTCCAGTCCGTCCATGCCGGGCAGTCCGAGGTCGAGCACGACCAGGTCGACGCCGCCCTGGAGTCCGGCGTCGAGGGCGCTCGGACCGTCCTCGCGGACCTCGACCTCGTACCCCTCTCTCCGCAGGGCGCGGGCCAGCGGTTCCGAGATGGATGCGTCGTCCTCGGCGAGCAGTACACGGGTCATGGGGTGATGGTAGTCGGCGCGGGTGCCCGGCCGGGGCGTGATCGGCCGGGCCCGTGGAACGCCTGCGGATCTTGTGGTGGTCGCGCGCGAGACCTTCGAATGTTCCCGTTCGGTTGCATCAGGACCTGTGATCCATCTCTCAAGTCCTTCCATATCCGACAGTGTCATGTCGTATGGTGGCGAGACGTCTGTAGCGGTACACGGGGACCTTTGGCCAGTTTCATGAGCCAAGGTCCTCTTCTGCGTGAGGTCGGCCCTGCCGCACCTTGGAGGACAGTGAATGACCTGTGGGCCGGGTTCCGGGACGCGACGACGCGTCTCCCGGGGCGTGGATCCCGGTGGGGCCGCCCGCGGCGCCACCGGTGCCGGCCTCCCCCACCGGGCGCACCACGCTCACAAGGCGCGCGTCCCGACAGAGCAAGGATCGACATGGCGTCCAGCCTGAAGACGGCTTCGACCGGAACCCCTGGTTCCGAGAAGACGTTCCTCGGCCACCCGATGGGCTTGGCCTTCCTCTTCATGACCGAGATGTGGGAGCGCTACAGCTTCTACGGCATGCGCGCCCTCCTCGTGCTGTACCTGGCCACGAACGTGGCCGACGGCGGGTTCGGGATGAAGGACGCGACCGCCGTCGCGATCTACTCGGTCTACAACGCGATGGTCTACCTTCTCGCCCTGCCGGGTGGCTGGCTCGGCGACCGCGTATGGGGCGCGCGGAAGGCCGTGGCCGTCGCGGGCGTGGTCATCATGGCCGGCCACTTCCTGCTGGCCGTCCCCGCCCAGGCGTCCTTCTTCATCGGTCTCGCGCTGATCGCGGCCGGTTCCGGTGTCCTCAAGGCGAACATCTCCACGATGGTCGGCCACCTCTACCCGGACAAGAACGACCCCCGGCGCGACGGCGGCTTCACGATCTTCTACATGGGCATCAACCTGGGTGCCTTCGTCGCTCCGCTGACCATCGGCTGGGTCGGCCAGCAGGTCAACTGGCACCTCGGCTTCGCCATGGCCGGCGTCGGCATGGCCCTCGGTCTGCTCTTCTTCTTCATCGGCTCCCGCCACCTCAGCGAGAAGTCGAGCGAGGTCCCGGCCCCGCTGAGCCCCGTCGAGCGCTCCACCGTGATCCGGAAGGCCCTGGTCTGGCTGGGCGTCGCCGGCGCCGCCTACGCCATCGTCGGGCTCGCGGGCCTCTTCACCATCAACTGGGCCCTGTGGCCGCTGACCGTCCTCGGTCTGGTGCTGCCCGCCTGGTACCTGTTCCGGATCAAGCGGGACAAGGAGCTCACCCCGATCGAGCAGGGCCGCATGTCCGGCTACGTCTGGTTCTTCGTGGCCGCTGCCATCTTCTGGGGCATCTACGACCAGACCGGCTCGACGCTCTCGCTCTTCGCGAAGAACAGCACGCAGTCCACGCTGTTCGGCTTCGACTTCCCGGAGAGCTGGTTCCAGTCGCTGAACCCGCTGTTCGTGATGGCGCTCGCACCGCTCTTCGCGATGCTGTGGGTCGCGCTCTTCAAGCGGAACAAGGAGCCGAGCACGCTCTCGAAGTTCGCTGCGGCCCTCGTCCTCATCGGTGGCTCGTTCGGCGTCATGATGATCGCCCAGGGCATGGCGTCGGGCGACACCAAGGTCTCCCCGATGTGGCTCGTCAGCGTCTACTTCATCCAGACCGTCGGTGAACTGTGCCTCTCGCCCGTCGGCCTGTCGCTCACGACGAAGCTCGCCCCGGTCAAGTACAGCTCCCAGATGATGGGCGTGTGGTTCCTCGCCGTGACGGCGGGTGACTCCGTGATCGCACTGCTCCAGCTCATCGGTGCCCCGACGGACAGTCAGGCGTGGTTCGCCAGCCAGGGTGTCCTGGCCGCGCTCGCCGGTGTCGCGATCTTCATGTACCGGAAGAAGGTCAAGGCGCTCATGGGCGGCGTGAACTGACACCGCCGCGAAGGCGAAGGGGCGGGGGCCCGGCCCCCCCCCCGCCGGGCCCCCCCCCGGGCCCCCCCCCGGCGGCGGGGGCCGTGGTGGGGTCGCAGGAGCCCCCCCGGGAGTTGTTAGTTGCGCCCCGC
>NZ_JBIWNI010000019.1:14943-111612 GCF_044767145.1 Streptomyces sp. NPDC101490 | reverse complement strand
CGGGTGGCGCGATGTTCTGGTACCGGCAGATGGTCACGGGGCGCCGGGGGGGGGTCCACTCCCCCCCCCGCGGGGGGGCGGGGGGGGGGCCCGCCCCCCGGGGGGCCGGGCCCCCGCCCCTTCGCCTTCACCGGCTCCGTGTCACTTGGTCTGGACGCTGAAGCCCCGCAGGAAGTTCTTCGTTCCGCAGCGCACCGTGGACTTCTGGCCCGGTCCGACCCAGGAGCCGTAGAGCGTCCAGGTCATGACCTGCTCACGGGCGCCCTGCACCTGGTCGCACTTGATGACGACCCGGTGCTTGGCGACCGCCTTCCCACCGCCCGCCTTGCAGACGGAGGAGGCGTTCGGTCGTCCCAGCTTGTCCATGCTCGCGGTCGCCTTGCACGTGTACTTCCCCGCCGCCTGGGCCGGTGCGGCGGCCAGCAGGCCGGTTCCCACTGCCCCCATCATCACCGTGAGTGACATCGCGGCGATCTTCTTCCCCCAACGCATATGCGTTCCTTTCACTGTACCGGCGCCCACAAAGCGACCTGTACGCATTTCACCTGCTAGTCAGACAGGAGCTGCTTGCTTGGCGTTCGCTGGTGCGAACACCAAGCATGCAATCACGCACACCGGGGCACTACAAGGAGTCACTGATTCTCTTGAGGAAGATCTGAGGTCCTCGTCAGCGCCTCAGCCGCGCCCACGGGGTGAAGGTGAAGACCGCGCCGCCGAGCAGGATCACCGTGCCCGCGACCAGGGCGAGGGCGCGCAGGGCGCCGTCGTCTCCGGCGCCGGTGTGGGCGAGGTCGTCGCCGCCGGAACCGCCCGAGGCGCCCGAACTTCCCGAGGCCCCGGAGCCGCCGGACGCCGTGGAGCCGCCGGACGAGCCGCCGGTGACCCCGCCCTCCTGCTTGCTGGTGTCCAGCGTGAGGGAGGCCTGGACCGCGCCCTTGACCTGGCACGGGATCTGGATCTTGGAGCTGCCGAGGGTGACGTCGATGGTCAGCGTGCCGGGGCTGAGGGTGGCCTTGCCGGTCGCGCCGGGCCGGTACGTGCCCTTCATGTCCGGCAGGTTCACCGGGTCGCCCATGTTCAGGGCGGTCGCGTTGGGCGGTCCCGTGACCGTCACCGTGCCGTTGTCGGCGCCGCCGACCTTGACCGCCATGGACGCCTTGAGCGCCCCGGCGGGCAGCGGGGCGGGACTGTCCATGACGCCCTTGGCCGTCTTGACCGTGAGTTCGTAGCGACCGCCGTCGCGCCGGGCGTCGATCGTCACCTTCGAGCTGATGGCGGCGGGACCGGGGGCCTGGCAGCTGAAGGAGACGGAGACCTCCTTGCCGGGGAAGGAGGTCTGGCCGCCGCTTCCCCCGGAGGTACCGCCGGAGGTGGTGGCACCGGAGGTGGTCGCACCGCCCGTGGTGGTGCCACCTGACGCGGTGCCACCCGTGGTGGTCGTGCCGCCCTTGGTGCTTCCTCCGGTCGTGGTGCCGCCGGTCGTGGTCGTGCCGCCCTTGGTGCTTCCGCCGGTCGTGGTGCCACCCGTGGTGGTCCCGCCGGTCGTCGTGCCGCCCGTGGTGGTCCCGCCGGTCGTCGTGCCGCCCGACGTCGTCGTGCCGCCGGTCGTCGTCGTGCCCCCGCCGTCCGTGACCTTGATGGTCGCGCCGACCGGCGCCGCCGCCCTCGGGGCGCACTTCGTGTCCGTCGACAGCGGCTTGGACACGTTGATCGTGTACTTGTCCGGGGTGAGCGTGACCTCGCCCGCCCTGGTCAGTTTCAGCTTCCCCCTCATCTCGGGCAGCACCATCGGGCTGTTCTTGGGGATCGGCGGGTTCTGCCGGGGGCCCTCCATCGCGACCGTGCCGGTCGCCGCGCCGCCCACGGTCAGGACACCGGTCGGCTTGACGGTGTCCTTCTCCAGGTCGAGCACGTCGGGGTTCTTCGACGCGGCCTGCACGGTCTTCCAGACGATCTCGACCTCGTCGCCGACCTTGGCCTCGGCCGGCGCGGTGACGAGCACCTTCGTCGTGCCCTGCACGGGCGGAAGCCCGGAGATCGGCGGCGGGACGCACTCCGTCGCGTACGAGATCTCGGCGGCCCCGGCGGGACCTGCGGAAATCAGGATCCCCGCGCCGCCGAGCACCAGCGCGATCCCGGCCGCGCTCATCCTCCGTTGCGTACTCACGCATGTCCCTTCGTCGTCGGGCTGCTCTCTGGGGCTGACGGTGCGGAGTCAGGGCTGAACCACGGCAGGACCGCGGTGGTACCGGGGTCCCCCGGCGCGCGGGGAACGGGCCCGGCGGGGGTGCGGGGACGGCGCCGGACGGCGGGGAGTCCGGCCCCCGCCGGACCTCCCGCCGGGGAGCGGACGGGCCGGGCGCGGTCCACGACGGCCATCCCGATCCGGAACAGCGCGGCCGGGACGACCACGGCGAGCAGCAGCCAGAAGAGCGTCACGCCCCACGGCCTGCCGACCCCCCACGGCTGCTCGACCAGGACCTTGTCCGCGTACGTCACGGAGACCTGGTAGTCGCCGTGCGCGCCCGCCGCGAGTTCCACCGGGAGCCGCACCCGGGCCTTCTTGCCCGGTTCGACCGTGCCGCGCCACCTGCGTTCCTCGTACTGCGGGGCGAAGACGCCGTGGCCGCTGCCGACCTGGAAGACGGGGTCCTTCACCGGGGTCGGGCCGAGGTTGCCGACGGTGAAGACGATCTCCCGGGAGGGCGGCGCCCCGAACCACACGAGCAGTCCGCCGGAGCCTTCGAGCCGGGCGGCGTCGAGGACGGCGAGCCGCCCGTCGCCGGAGGCCTCGGGGAGCGGGGCGGTGGGGTGCCCGGCGACCGCGAACGCCCGGTCGACGGCGTCCTGCGGACCGGTGACCCCGGCCACGTGCACCACGCACGGGCAGGGCTTGGGCGGTTCGACGACGGGCAGCTTCGCGCTGAAGCCGCCCCGGGCGTCGACGGTGGCGGCGCGGCCCTCGGCGTTGGCGCAGGAGTTGGTGCCGCCGACGACTCCCTTGCCGGGGGCGCCCTGACCGCAGATCAGCAGCATGAGCAGCGATCCCGGCCGCCAGCCGCTGCCGCTCACGGTGATCTCGCCGCCCTTGCCGCCCTCCGCCGCCGACAGCTCCACGGCCGGGCCGGGGGCCGCGGTCACGGGCGCGCCGGGCAGCAGCGCGAGGGCCAGGGCCGCGAGGAGGGCGGCGGCCGTACGGATCGTTCTCATGGTGTCGCTCCCGCCGGGGCTCGTGGGGTACGGGTCGGGGCGCGCCGCCGCAGTGCCCGGACGGCCCCGGCGGTCGCCGCCAGGAGCAGCCCGGCGGCCCCGGCGGCCCCGGCGAGCGCCGGGCCGGAGGCGAAGGCGGCCCCGGCGCGGGCGGTGGCGGGGCTCGCGCCGGGGGCGGTGGCGGTCAGCAGGACGGTGACGGAGTCGAGCGCGGGCGGGTCGGGCCAGTCTTCGGCGCGGGTGGTCCGCTCGCCGGGCCGCAGGGTCACGGACAGCGGGCGCTCCGGCCGCTCCAGGACGGTGCCGAGGAGCCCTTCGGCCCGTACGGCGAGCCGGGGGGCCAGGACCGTGCTGCCCCGGTTGACCAGGGTGTAGCGCAGGGTGCCGGTGCCGGTGTCGACGCGGACGTCCTCGACGGTGAGCGCGGCGAGGCGCGGGCCGGGAACCCGCAGCCGCAGGTCGACGCGGACCTCGCGGCCGTCGGCGACGGCCCGTACCGTGCCCCGGTGGTCACCGGGCGGGGTGTCGGCGGTGACGGTGACGGCGAAGGGCACGTCGGCGCGGGTCCTGGCGGGCACGGTCACGGACGGCGGGGCGAAGGCCACGGGGGCGCCGCGCCCGCTGAGGCGCACGGTGAGCGGCCTGGCCCCCGGGTTGGTCAGGGACAGGGTGTCCTGGAGGACGCTCCCGGCGGGGCCCTCCAGATAGACGTACGGGCGTCCGGCGGCGGGTGCCGCCGTCCAGGCCGGGTCCCCGGGGGGAGCGGCCGCGACCACGCCGCAGAGGGCGGTCGCGGCGGCCACGAGCGCCGGGCGCGCCGCCGCCCGCATCAGCGTGCCGTGCGCCGCGTGAGCCAGAGGACTCCGGCGGCGCCGGTCAGCAGGACGGTGCCGCCGAGGGTGCCGAGGGCCACGGCGGAGTCCAGGGGGCCGGTCCTGGGCAGTTCGGCGCCGGTTCCTCCGGAGGCTCCGGGGTCGTCGGCGGGCGGCGGGGCGTCGGAGCCGCCGCCCGCCGCACCGGTCACGTCGAGGACGAGCGAGGGTTTCGGACTGTTCTTGGGGGTGCAGACGGCGGCGTCCATCCCGAGGGCGTGCACGGTGAGGGTCCCGGCGGTGAAGGTGACCTTGCCGTTCTTCTTCGGGGTGTACGTGCCGGTCAGGGTGCCGATGGAGATGGGCGTGTCGGGCGGGATGGCGGCGGTGTTGGGGGTGCCCTTGACCTTGACGGTGCCGGATCCGGCGCCGCCGAGGACGAGTTCGGCGCGGGGGGTCATGACGCCCTTGGGGAGTTCGACGGGGCTGTCGGAGACGCCCTTCTCGAAGGACATGGTGATCGTGTACGAACCGCCGTTCTTCACCGCCTTGATGTCCACGGGCGAGACGGCGCTCTTGGGACCGATCTTCGTCTCGCAGGCGTAGTTGACGTCGACGACGGCCGCGTGGGCGGCCGGGGCGGCGGTCAGCACGACCGCGCCCGTCACCGTGGCGGCGGCCGTGAGCGCGGCGGCCGTTCTCCTTCGGTTCGGCACCTTGGACACCGGTAACACCCCTCACCGCAACGTAACTGACGGTCTTTCAGATTGGCCGTCAAGGTACGCCGGAGACCTCGCGGAGGGAAGGCAGGGGAACGGGTGGAGTTGTGAAGGTCCTCGCAGCGCCCGGGGAAGCCGGGCGGGAGGGGTGCGGGGGCGCCCCCGGGCGGGGCGGGGGGTGGGGCCCGGTGGGAAGGGCGGGATCCAGTGGGATCCGGCGGGGCGGGTGCGGGACGTCGGCGGGGCGGGACCCGGCAGGAGGGGCGGGAGGCGCCGGACGCCGAGCACCGAGCGCCGGGAGTCGGGCGGTACAAAGCCGGGGAGCAGGACCGGGATCGGGGCGGGTGCCAGGCGGGCCGGGTGCCGGGTGCCGGGCACCAGAGGCGGAATCGGGCGAAAGGGGCGCGAGGGGCGGGCCGAGCGCCGGGGACCGGCAGTGCGAAGCCGGAGAGCGGGCCCCGGGCGGGACCGGGGAGCCGGACCTGAAGCGAGGACCAGAGCGAGGGCCGGAGCGAGGGCCGGAGCGAGGGCCGGGAGCCGGGACCGGGAGCCGGACCCGAGCAAGGCCCGGCAGCCGGACCGGGGGCGGAGACGGAGGAAGTCGCCGGACCGGGGGCGGAGACGGAGGAGGTCGCCGGACAGGGGCGGGGCCGGGAAGTCCGGTGGGCGGCTGCCCGGCGGAGCGCCCGGCGCCCGAACCCCTACGCGGGCGAGGCCAGTTCGGCCCAGACCGTCTTGCCGGGGGCGCCGGGGGTGCGTTCGATGCCCCAGTCGAGGCAGAGGCGCTGCACGATGAACATCCCGTGCCCGCCGGGCCGCCCCGAGCGGTGCGGGGTGCGGGGCGCGGGCTGTCCGGCGCCCCGGTCGGTGACTTCGAGGCGCAGCACCTTGGGCAGCCGCAGGACGCGGAGGCGTTCGGGGCCCTCGGCGTGCAGACAGGCGTTGGTGACGAGTTCGGAGACGACGAGCAGGACGTCCTCGGCGGCGGCCCTGCGGTCGGCGGTGGCGGCGGGCAGCCACCCCCACTCGTGGAGCGCGGTCCGCGTGAAGTCGCGGGCGAGCGGCACGGTGCCGCTGGTCTCGCCGAGGGCGAGGGTCCGGACGTCGGAAGCTTGGTCCATCAGCGCTTCACCTCACCGATCGACGGGACAGGGGGCAGGACGGGGGCCGTGCGGGAGAACGGTACGGTTCCGGGCTCAGCCGCCGGGCAGCGCCGTGGCGAGCGTCTCGTGGAGGGTGAAGACCGCCTCCGCGCCTGTGATGCGGAACACCCGGGCCACCGCGGGGCGCATCGCCACCAGATGGACCCCGCCGCCCGCCGCCGCCGCCTGCAGCCGGGCGGCGAGCAGCACGTTGAGTCCGGTGGAGTCGCAGAACTCCAGGCCCGAGCAGTCGACGACCAGCCGGGACCGCCCCCCGTCGAGCGCCCCGTCGAGGGGGTCGCGCAGCAGGTCGGCGGTGTGGTGGTCGAGTTCGCCGGACGGGGCGAGGAGTTCGCTGGCGCCCACGGTGCGGACCTCGACCCGCAGCCGCGCGGGCGGTGCGCTGCCGATGTGCTCGCGGTCCATGGCCGTGCCTCTTCTCGCTCTCGCGGATGCCGACTGACGTGTCACGAACCCTACAAGCGAGACCCCCTCCCGCGCACCCGAGGTCCACCACAAACCAGGACAAAGTGAATTGTCGACACTTGCGGGCCCCCGTGTCGAACAGGTAGGGCTAGTAAGGAACATCCGACACGACCGGCTTCGGAGGCGCCGCACACCGCAGCAGAGAACCCCGCGAAGGAGACCCATGTCACCCCGGCTCGACGCCCCGCGTACCCCCGACGCGCCGTCGGCAGCAGTCACCCTCGACCACCCGGCCGGCCCCCCGGCTCCCACCACCGGCCACCCCGCCGACGAGATCCTCGGCGAACTGGCCGAGCGCCCCCTCGACCGTGTAGGACCGGTCGACGCGCGGGCGCTGTCGAAGCAGCTCTTCGCCCGGCTCGCCGAGCTGGAGGAGGGCACCCACGACCACGCGTACGTCCGCAACACCCTCGTCGAACTCAACCTGGCCCTGGTGAGGTTCGCGGCCTCCCGGTTCGGCAGCCGCAGCGAGCCGATGGAGGACATCGTCCAGGTCGGCACCATCGGCCTCATCAAGGCGATCGACCGCTTCGAGCTCAGCCGCGGCGTGGAGTTCCCCACGTTCGCGATGCCGACCATCATCGGCGAGATCAAGCGCTTCTTCCGCGACACCTCCTGGTCCGTGCACGTGCCCCGCAGGCTCCAGGAGCTCCGCCTCGACCTCGCCAGGGCGGGCGACGCGCTCGCCCAGCGCCTCGACCGCTCCCCCACCGTGGCCGAACTCGCCGAGGAACTGGGGATCACGCCCGAGGAGGTCGTCGAGGGCATGACCGCGAGCAACGCCTACACCGCGAGCTCGCTGGACGCCCAGCCCGCCGAGGAGGACGGCGGAGGCGGTGAGGCCACGCTCGCCGACCGGCTCGGCTACGAGGACCACGGCCTCACCGGCATCGAGTACATCGCCTCCCTGAAGCCGATGATCGCCTCGCTGCCCGCCCGCGAACGGCACATCCTCTCCCTCCGCTTCGTCTCCAACCTGACCCAGTCGGAGATCGGCGCGGAGCTCGGCGTCTCCCAGATGCACGTGTCCCGGCTGCTCTCCCGCACCCTCGCGAAGCTCCGCCGGGGGCTCACTCTGGAGGAATGACCTCCACCGCCTCCCCCGAGCCGCCAGACTGGCGGCGGAAAGGGCCCGTTCACGGTCTGCCGACCCGGACGGGCCCTTCCGTGCGACCGGGGGCCGTTGTTGACGCGCTCTCCGGATCCGGGCCACATTGAGCCCGGGGCTCAGGGGGGAAACACATGCTTTCTGCGTACGCGGACCTGGAAGGACGCATGCGCGGGCGGCTCGGGGGCCGGGAGTGCCTCTACGTGCCGTCGTGCCGCTTCGGTCTCTACCTCGCGCTGCGCCACTGGTGCCCGCCCGGCGGCCGGGTCCTGATGTCACCGGTCAACGACGACGTCATCCTCTTCGTCGTGCTCGCCGCCGGGCTCCGTCCCGTCCAGGCGCCGCTGGACCCGCTCGACGGCTCCCTCGACGTCTCCGCCGTGCCCGACACCGTCTGGCGCGGCCTGTCCGCCGTCCTCACCACCAATCTGTACGGCAATCCCGACCCGGCTCCCGAACTCCGCGCGCGCTGCGACCGGTCCGGCATCCCGCTGATCGAGGACGCGGCCCACGCCATCGGCTCCACCGTCGGCGGACGCCCGGTCGGCGGCCACGGCGAGGCCTCCGTGTTCAGCCTCTCCAAGCACGCCGCCGCCAGGACCGGCGGCTTCCTCACCTTCGCCGACCCCGCCCACCGCGCCGAACTCGCCGCCGCCCGGGACGCGTTGCTCCAGCCGACCCGCGCCACCGCCGAACTCGCCCATCTGGCACGCCCGTACGCCGAGTCCGCGCTGCGCGCCCTGCGCCTCACCAGGGCCGCCCGCGCGGCCTTCCGGCTGCTCGGCCTGGACGAACGGGCCGGAATCCGGATGCCGTTGCGCCCCGACGAACTGAAACAGGCCCTGCCCGAGGCCCCCGCCCTCGACCCCTTCCACTCCTGGCTACGGGTCGACCTGCACGACTACCGGCTGCGGCCCGGCCCCGGCAGGCTCCGCCGCACCGCCCGCGCGCTCGCCGCGCTCGACTCCGTGCTCGACGCCCATCTGGCGGGCACGGTACGGCTGTCGGCCAGCGAGTACGCGGACGGGCGGGCCGGTGCCCGGGCGCCGCAGCCGCTGTTCCGGGTGCCGCTGCTCGTCACCGACCGGGACGCGGCCGTCGCCGCCCTCGCCCGGCACCGGATCACCACCGGCTACCTCTACGACCCGCCGCTCGACACCTACGCGGGCGAGGTGTTCACCGACCCGTCCCCCGATCCGGCGCCCGCCGCCTGGTTCGCCCGGCACGCCCTGCCGGTGGACCCGCGCCACGCCGACCGGGCCCTCGCCGTCCTGCGCGCCTCGGGCATCGCCCCGGCCCGGCCCCCGGCCCGCCCCGGCGGCGCCCGGTGACCGACACCGTACGACGGCCGGGGCAGGAGGAGACCGGACCGGGCCCGACGGGGGACGGTCCCGACGGCTCCGGAACCGGCGCGGGACCGGGCCCCGGCTCCCACGACGGCCCCGGCCCCGCATCCAGCCACGACCCCGGCCCTGGTACCGGCACCGGCACCGGCTCCGACGAGCGCTCCATGTTCCGCAACGCGTACGCCCTGATGCTCTCCACCGGCGTGTCCGCCGCCCTCGGCCTCGGCTTCTGGCTGGTCGCCGCCCGCCACTACTCGGAGGAGGCCGTCGGCCAGGGCTCCGCCGCCATCGCCGCCCAGCGGCTCCTCGCCGCCCTCACCGCGACCACCATGATCGGCGCCGTCGTCCGGTACGTGCCCCGGTCCGGCCGCGCCACCGGCCCGCTCGTCCTGCGCCTCTACCTGGTCAGCAGCGTCGTCGTCACCGTCGCCTGCGGCGGCTTCCTGCTCACCCTCGACCGGTGGGGCCCCTCGTACGCCCCCCTCGGCACCCTCTCCGCCGGGATCTTCTTCACCGCCTCCTGCGTCGGCTGGGCGCTCCTCACCCTCCAGGACGGCGTCCTCACCGGGCTCAGACGGGCGGTCTGGGTCCCCGTCGGCAACGCCGTCTTCTCGCTCGGCAAGCTGGTCCTGCTCGTCGTCCTCGCCGCCGGGGTGCCGGTGCTCGGCGTCTTCGTCTCCTGGTCCGCCGCCATCGCGCTGTCCGTGCTGCCGCTGGGCTGGCTGCTCTTCCGGCGGCTCATCCCCCGGCAGGCGCGCGCCGACCGCGACCGCGAACCGCCCCGGCTGCGCGAGATCGGCCGCTTCATGGCCGGGGACTCCGTCGGCGCGCTCTTCAGCCTCGCCATGATCAACCTGCTGCCGGTGATGGTCGCCGTCCGCTTCGACGCCGCCCACAACGCCTTCTTCTACACCGCGTACACCGTCGGCGGCACGATGGAGTTCATGGCCATCAACATGGCCTCCTCCCTCACCGCGCACGCCTCCCACAGCCCCGAGTCCCTCGCCGAGGGCGTGCGGGGCGCGCTGCGCCGGATGGCACTGCTCCTCGTCCCCGTCGTCCTCGTCCTCGTCGTCCTCGCGCCGCTGGTCCTCGCCCCCTTCGGGTCCGACTACGCCGAGCAGGGCACGACCGTGCTCCGGCTGCTCGCCGCCGCCGCGCTCCCCCGCGTCGCGGTGGAGCTGTACATCGGCGTGCTGCGCGTGCAGGGCCGTACCGGCGTCCTCGCCCTCCTCCAGGGCACCATGTGCGTCCTGGTCCTCGGCGGAGCGACGCTCCTCCTCGGCTCTGTCGGCATCGCGGGCGCCGGAATCGCCGTCCTCGTCTCCATGACGCTGATGGCGGCGGTGTCGGCGCCCGGTCTGCGGGCCGCGCTCAAGGGACGGGCCGTCCCCGAGCCGCCCCGGGAGACCGCGCGGGCGAAGCCGCGCGCGGAGGACGGCTACGGCACCGACTGGGCCCGGGAGAGCGCCTATCTGCGGGGGGCGCACGACTCGGTGACGCCCGCGTTCGGGATTCCCGTGTACGTGGCGGGGCCGGACGGCGACGGCACGGCGGGCGGGGCGGCGTCCCCGGCCCCTCCGGCGGGGACGGCCGCCCCGGACCGGGCGGCGCGGCTGCTGTGGCCGCTCCTCGCGGTGACGGCCGCGCTGTTCTGGCTCCCGCTCGTCCCGTCCGGGGCGCCGGACGTGACACGGCTGTCGGGGACGGAACTGCTCGCCGCGCTGCCGCCGCTGACGCTCGGTGGAGGGCTGCTGCTCGTCGTGCTGCAGGGCCTGTCCGTCGCGTCGCGGAGGTTCCGGCCGGTCTTCGCCGGAGCGGTCCTGCTGGCCACCTTCCTCGCCCTGCACACCGCGCCCCCGCTGCTCGGGCTGCGCCCGGCGGACGCGGCGGGACCGGGCGCCGCGCTCCTGGGCGGCGGGGCGGACCGGGCCGCCGCGCCGATCGCGCTCCAGGCGCTGTGCCTGCTGCTCGTGGTGGTGCTGCTGCGGGTGGCCGGGGCGGGCCCCCGGATCACCGCCGGGGTGGTGTGGGTGCTTGTCTGGGCGGGCTGGGCGGGCCAGCAGGGCTTCGCCGCCGCCCCGCTCCCCCTCTTCCTCGGCCTGGCCGGGGGCACGATGGCGGTGTGCGCGTTCCGCGGTCTGGCCTCGGGAAGGGGCTGACGCCGTGGCCGGGGCACGTACGGGGACGGCCCCTGAACGGCCCCGGCGTCACCGCTCGTCGCCGGTACCCCGTGCCCGGAACCGGAGGGTCCCGGAACCCTCCGGCTCGGCCGCGCCCCGGGTGGCGGCGGGCAGCGGCAGACCCGGCAGGAAGGCGGCGACGGTGGTGAAGACGGCGAGCGGCACGAGGAACGCGGGCACGGAGAAGCTCCCGGCCAGGAAGAGCAGGGTGGCGAGGAGCGAGGCGAGGGAGAGGCTGATCGGCGCGGCCAGCGCGAACGACTCGAGCCGGGCGCCGGGCCGCAGTCCGCGCGGCTGCGGGTGGAGCAGGGCGGCGCCGGGCCCGAGGCAGACGAAGACCAGTACGGCGAGCCAGCGCGGCGGCGAGCCGTCCGGCAGCAGGGTCGCCGCCAGGGCCACCCACCCGGAGGCCGCGACGGCCGCCCTGATCCGGTTCGGGGACGCGTTCACGGTGCACCGCCTGGAGTGGAAGGGGTCTGGGTGGAAGGGGACTTGGGCGTGGAGGAGGTCTTGGGTGCGGAGGGGGCCTTCGGGGTGTACGC
Organism: Streptomyces sp. NPDC101490; assembly: GCF_044767145.1. Classification (NCBI taxonomy): domain Bacteria; kingdom Bacillati; phylum Actinomycetota; class Actinomycetes; order Kitasatosporales; family Streptomycetaceae; genus Streptomyces; species Streptomyces sp. NPDC101490. The sequence continues at coordinate 100,064 of NZ_JBIWNI010000019.1, read as the reverse complement.
GAGGACGATGCCGTACGGCTCCTCCTCGACGGTCGTGAAGAGCGGGGACGCCTTCAGCCGGGTGCGCAGGACCGCGAAGCCGCCCGGGGGCAGCAGCCCCTCACCCGCCGTGTAGATGTCCTGGGTGCGGGTGAGGACGATGTGCGCGGTGGTACCGCGCGGGATGCGGTCGGCGAGGTAGCGGGCCGGGTCCGCGAGCATCTTCTCGTTCTCCGGCAGCTCCTGCTCGGCGAAGAACCAGTGCTCGACCCGGTCGTAGCGGTGCAGCGCCTGGGGGAAGGAGCCGGAGGTGGCGAGGAGCAGACCGCCCTCGGGCAGCCGGTCGATGGCCCGGGTGACGAGCCGCGTCTCGGCGGGCGGGGTGTAGTACATCGCGTCCTTGCCGTAGTACGCGGGGAGGAACCCGGCAAGCAGCACGACGAGGACCACCGGCAGGGCCACCGCCATCGCCCTGCGTCGGTGGACCGCGCCCCGGCTTCGGCGGGCCCCGGCGGCGGCGGGCACGAGCGCCGCGGCGGCGAAGAACGCGGCGCCCGGCAGCCCGAACAGATAGACCCGGAACAGCATTTCGCCGCCGTAGTCGTTGACGGCGAAGAGCGGGACCGGCGCGGCCGAGACCAGCAGCAGCGGCAGCGCGCCCCGGGTCAGCCTGCGGCGGGCGAACACGGCGACGCCCGCGAGCAGGACGATGGCCAGGGCCATGGCGATCCCGGCCCGGCCCGCCAGTTCGGGCCCGGGGCCGGTGAGCTGTCCGGCGTATCCGGCGCGGGAGTTCTGGGTGAGCCTGCCGATCGACTCGCGCAGGGTGCCGAGGGTCTCCATGAACAGCGGCCGGCCCATGGTGAGGTCCCAGAGCAGCATCAGCCCCGCCGCGACGGCCAGCAGACCGTAGTTGCGGTAGCGGCGGGTGAGGGTGAGCGCGGCCAGGGACATGCAGAGCATCACCGGGGTGAGCTGGTGGACGGCGTTGACGGCGAAGATCAGCGGGGCGAGGATCGCCACGCAGACCGCCCGCTGCCGGGTGGTGGTCGGCGGCGGCACGGTCGCCGCCGCCGGGTCGAGGTGCGCCCGGTCGCGCAGCCGCCCCGCCGAACCGGGCCGCACGAAGTGCCGCAGCACGACGGCGAGCACGGTCAGGTGCAGGATGTACGCGAGGCCCTGCGGCGCCAGGTAGTCCTGGCCGACCCAGTTGGCGAGCTGGAAGATCCACACGGCGGTCCACACCAGCCGCCAGTCCTCGGTGAAGGTGCGGTAGATCAGCACGAGCACGGGCAGCGCGATCAGACCGAGGACGATCGGCGCCCAGTTGAGGTAGGCGGCGGTGCCGTCGACGCCGAAGGCGCGGACGAGGCCCCCGTTCAGGGCGAAGAAGCCCGGCCACTGGTCGTAGGCGGACATGTTCCCGGACAGGGCGGCGTGCGGGCGCAGTTCACCCGCCCCGAGGAGGGTGTTGACGACGGCGTCGTGCTTGGACGCCCAGGGGTAGCGCGCGGAGTCGTACAGCACGGCCGGGACGGCCTTGAGGGCGACGAGCAGCGCGACGCAGTAGACGAGCGGCCAGCCCGGCGAGGTCCCGGCGCGCCGCAGCGTGACCAGGAATCCGGCGGTGAGCACGAGCAGGGACGCGTAGAACGGCACGGGCAGCCGGTCCAGGAGCCCGTAGTCGGCCATGGAACGGAAGTCGGTCAGGGGCAGGGCGAGGCCCCAGAGCCCGAGGCCGAGCACCAGGAGGGCGGGCGGCAGCCAGCGGAGGCCGGGCAGTCCGGTGCGGGGCGGGCGGGCCCCCGCCGGGCGGGCGGACCCTCGGTGGGGGTGCGGACCGGGGTCCGGGGCGTCGGGTCGCGCGGGCACGCCGCCTCCGGTGACCGGTCCTGGCCCATGGTGCTGCACGGTTCCCTCTCCCCCACCGGCTCCCCCGGTGGAGCGGGAGACGGCGCCTCGGTCCTGTGATGCGGTCCTGTGATGCGGTGTTCCGGCGTTCCCGCACGGTGGGTCGGTGCGGTGTTCCGGTGCGGCGGGCAGGACCCGTACCCGGCCCTGAGCCGATCGGTTCAGCCCGCGAACTCCCGGCCCTTCACCAGGGCGCGGGCCCTGCGGTACGCGCGCCAGCCGACGGTCGGCAGCGAGTCGGGGTACGGGGCGGCCCGCGCGCCCCGGCCCGCCATCCACCGCTCCACGTCGGCGACGGTGTGGCCCCGGCGGACGATGAGCCGGGCGATCCGGAAGGGTTCGTCGGCCGTGGAGCTGAGCGCGTGCCGGACGGCGACGGCGGACGCGTATCCGGCGGCCCGCGCGGCCCGCCGGACGGCGGGGCTGTTGTAGCCGTGCGGATAGGCGAGATGGCGCACCTCGTGCCCGACGACGTCCTCCAAAAGCGCTTTGGGGTCGCGGAGTTCGCGGCGGAGCGCGCCCGGCGGGAGGGTGTCGAGCTGCGGGTGGGTGGCGGTGTGGGCGCCGATCTCGATCCCGTACCGCTCCAGGCCCGGCACCTGCGCGAGGGTCATCATCGGCGCGGGCGGCAGCAGACAGGGCAGGCCCGGGGTGAGGGCCCCGGTGGTCAGGTAGGCGGTGGCCGGGAGGCTCCGGGAGGCCAGGGCCTCGGCGGTCGGCCCGGCGAGGTCCGCGAAGCCGTCGTCGAAGGTGAGGACGACCGGCCGGGGCGGCAGCGGGGTCCCGGCGGTGAGGTGCCCGACGAGGGTGCCGACGGTGATCGGGGTGCGTCCGGCGGCGGCGACCGCGTCGAGCTGCCGCCCGAACTCCCCCGGTTCGACGGTGAATTCGGCGATCCAGTCGGGCGGGTCCGGCATGACCGCGTGGTAGAGGAGGACGGGTATGCGGGTGGGGAGGGGTGCCCCTCTCATCGGTCTCCTCGCTTCGGGCGGGCCGTGCCGGTCGCGCGGGTCCGCAGATAGCCGACGGGCCCGTAGAGCATCCCGCGCCGCTCCAGCCGGGAGAGGCTGCGGGGCCAGGGGTGCCGGTGGGCGCCGTGCTCCCCGGGGACCGCGCCGCCGCCGGGGTCCGCGCCGCGCCGGGCGGTCATCGTCCGGGCGTGGGCGAGGCCGCGCGGCAGCCTGGCGAGCAGCGCGGGCAGCAGCCGGGGGGTGCGGACCAGGATCGCGGTGAGGTACGCGGTGAGGCCCGCGCCGTAGCCGTACGCCTGGTTCCGCAGATCCTGCCAGGTGTCGCGGTGGTGGTGCCAGACCAGTGCGTCGGCGGTGTACCGCAGGCGGTGTCCGGCGGCGAGGACGGCCACGAAGGCGTACAGGTCGTCGCCGCCCCTCGCCGCCGTCCCGGTGCCGGTCGCCGGGTCGAAGCCGCCCGCCCCGCGCAGCGCCTCGGTGCGGAACGCCATGTTGGCGCCGGAGCCGAAACCGCCCGCCGTGAAGGGGAACAGCGGCTCGTCGGCGGGGGGCCGTGCCGGGTCGTACGTCCGGGGCGCGAAGCCCTTCGCGAAGCCGCCGTGCGCTTCGAGGAGGACCTGCGCGGGGGTGGCGAGCCGGGCGGGCAGGATCAGACCGGTCACACAGCCGAGACCGGGGTCGTCCGTGAACGGGCGGGTGAGCGCGGTCAGCCAGTGCGGGTCGGCGATCACGTCGTCGTCGGTGAAGGCGACGACGGTGCCCGAGGCGGCGGCGAGCCCGGTGTTGTGGGCGACGGCGAGCCCGGGGACGTCCTCGCGGAGGTACCGGACCCGGTCGGCGTACCTCCGGGTGACCAGGTCGTGGGTGCCGGTGGTGCGGGGCGCGTTGTCGACGACGATCAGCTCGAAGTCCGGGTGGTCCTGCGCGAGGAGCGAGTCGAGGGCGCGGGCGAGCCGCTCGGTCCGCTCCCGGGTGGCGACCACGACGGAGGCGCGGGGCGGGACGGCCAGGTCGTCGGCGGGACGGGCGGCGGCGAGCCGTTCGGCGTCGGTGCGGGGGGTACGGGCGTCCGCGAGCCGGGGCCGGGCGAGGGCGGCGAGGACCTCGGCGGGGTCCTCGCCGCCGGCCACCGTCCCGACGACGGTGGCGGCGGGACGGCCCCGGAGCCGTACGAGCGCGAGGACGTCCCCGGGCACGACGGGCGGCGGCCCGCCGGGCACGGCCCGGAACCCGAGCACGGCCCCGTCGGGCCCGTCGAGATCCAGCTCGACGACGGACATCGGCCGGGGACCGGAACGGCTCATCGACGGTGACTCCACGGACGGGAAGGGGCGGCGGAGACGGCGGGCCCGGGGCCGGACCCCGGCCGCCGGGGCGGGCCCGGGCGGGGGTGGGGGAACGGGACCAGGACCGGGTGGTGGCCCGGGGGCGGGAGCGGGACCGGTCGCGGGCCCGGCTGCCGGAGCAGGACCGGTCACGGGCCCGGTGGCGGGATCGGCCGGGGCCGTCGGTCCGTCAACGGGGTTTCCTCAGCCGGGCGAGGGCGTTGAGGGTGGTGCGGCCCCGGGCGGCGAGGGCCGGGCGGGCGCGGACGAAGGCGTGGGCCCGGCGGGGCGGCTCCCGGCGCAGCCAGTGCAGCGCCGCCCGCGCCCCGGGCCGGACGACGGCCCCCTCGTACACGGTCAGCTCCCCCGTCTTCAGGGCGTCCTTGTACTCGGCGTCGCCGCGCCCCAGGTCGAGCAGCCCGATCCCGGCGGCGGCGGCGGCCTCCGCCATCCGCAGGTGCAGCACGAGACCGGGCGAGAACCTGGCGAACTCGGTGTCGTACGCGGGGAACCAGCAGGACAGCACGGTCGCCGACCGCAGCCCGAAGTGCGCGGCGACCGGCCGCTCCCCCGCGTACAGCACGGACAGGACACCGGAGCAGCCGGGCGCCGTGAGCCCGTGCAGCGCCCGGACCAGGGCGCTGATCCACTCCTCGGCGAACCGGTCGCGGCGGCCGGTCCTGCGGTACTGCGCGGACTTCCACGCCATGAGGGTGCGCAGGGCCGCCGGGTCGCGCTCGTCGAAGACGAACCGGAGCTTCCCTTCGGTCTGCCGCCCGAGCCTGCGTTCCTTGGCGAGGGTGGTCCGCAGGAACGTGGGCGACCGGACGCGCAGCAGGGCCTCGTAGGCCGCGTACCCCGCGCCGACGTCGATCACGGGCGAGGCGAACGCCTCGACGGCCGCGCCCTCGAAGACGGGCTGTCCGTCCTCCAGGTTGTCGAACTCCCAGTCCACGAGCCCGCAGTGGCGCAGCAGGGCCCGTGCGCCGGGCCGCAGACCGGGCCGCAGTACGGCACCCTGGCTGTCGGAGACACCGAGGCCGATCGCCCGCCCCCGCCCCAACGGGCCCTTCTCATAGGGGAAGAAGCCGACGGGTTCGTCGTCCTCCCACCAGACGGCGACCCGTGACCGGGGCCGCACCCGGGCGACCTCCCGGGTGAACTCCGGTTCCATGAAGGGGTTCCCGGGCGTCCCGGACGCGGCCCGCAGCGCGCGCCAGGCCGCGATCTCGCGCGCACCCAGCTCGCCCGCCCCCACGATCCGCACACGGACAGCGCTCACCTGACGACCCCCCGGTCTCCCCCGCGTCCTGCCAGGACAGGACGGTACCCGCCCGCCGCCCGCCGGGGCAGGTGATCCCCGCCTTTCCGTGACCTGCCGGTGCGGGGACGGAGCGGGCGAGCGGAGGCGGCAAGGCCGCCCGACGGGCGCCACCCCTTCGAGCGGATTAGGGCGCGAGGGCACTTACCCGGGCGGAAAACCGGGCATTCGTGCAGCTCGCGCCGGATTCCCGCCCGGGTCCCCGGCATCCCCCACCCGGAGCACTGGAGCGCCACCCCGATGGAACCCGACGTATGGTCCTGCCCCTTCGACTTCGCCGACGCCATGGAGTTCGACCCCCAGCTCAAGCGGATCCTCACGGAGGATCCCGTGGCCCGCGTCCGGATGTCGTACGGGGCGGGCGAGGCATGGCTCGTCACCCGTTACGAGGACGTCCGGACGGTCACCACCGACCGGCGCTTCAGCCGGGCCGCGATCGTCGGCCGTGACTACCCCCGGATGACGCCGGAGCCGATCATCCAGGCCGAGGCCATCCATGTGATGGACCCGCCCGCCAACACCAGGCTGCGCAGCCTCGTCGCCAAGGGTTTCGCGCCGCGCCAGGTGGACCGGATGCGGGTCCGCGTCCAGCACGTCGTGGACGACCTGCTGGACCGGATGGAGAAGCAGGGGCCGCCCGCCGACCTGTTCGGGCACGTGGCCTCACCGCTGCCCCTGACGACGATCTGCGAGATCATCGACATCCCCGAGGCCGACCGGACCCGGCTGCGCCGCAACGCCGCCGTCATGGTGAGCGTCGGCGCGAACGGCCGGGAGGCGGCGGCCGAGGCCAAGGCCGAACTCCGCTCCTACTTCGACGCGTTGACCGCCCGGCGGCGGGTGGAGCCCGGTGACGACCTGATCAGCACGCTGTGCCAGGCCCGGGACGGCGACGAGATCCTCAGCGACGAGGAGCTGTCGGTGATGGCGATGGTCCTGCTCGTCACCGGCCAGGACACCACCTCGTACATGCTCGGCAACATCTTCTACACCCTGCTCACCCGGCCGGAGGTGGCGGCGGCGCTGCGGGAACGGCCCGAGAAGATCCCGGAGATGCTGGAGGAGCTGCTGCGGTTCACCCCCTTCCGCAAGGGCGTCGGCATTCCGCGCGTCGCCCTGGAGGACGTGACGCTGAGCGGCGTCGACATCAAGGCCGGTGACGTGGTGCACGTCTCGTATCTGACGGCCAACCGTGACGAGCGCAAGTTCGAGCGGCCGGACGAGCTGGACCTGGACCGCAAGGCGCCGCCGCACATGGCCTTCGGCTGGGGCTCCCACCACTGTCTGGGCTTCCCCCTCGCCGCCATGGAGCTGGAGGTGGCCATCGGCACCCTGCTGCGGCACTTCCCGGACCTCGCGCTGGCGGTGCCGAAGGAGGACGTCCGCTGGAACACGACGTCGATCTGGCGCCATCCGCTGGAGCTGCCCGTGCGGTGGTGAGTCCGTGCTCCGGTGAGTCCGCGCGGTGGAGAGCCGTGCGGTGGAGAGCCCGTACGGCCCTGGATCCGTATGGCCCCGATGCGTACGGCCCTGGATGCGTACGGCCCCGGATCCTGACGGCGGTGGATCCTGACGGCGGCGGACGCGCGGCGGGAGAATCCCGTGTACGACCTCCGCCGCCCACCCCCGGGAGCCCGCAATGACCGTCCGGCGTGCTGTGCCCAACCTCCGCACCGCGTCCCCCGAGCGGACCGGCGGCTTCTACGGGCTGCTCGGTTTCGAGGAGGTCATGGACCACGGCTGGATCAGGACGCTGGCCTCGCCGTCCGCGCCCACGGCCCAGATCAGTCTGATGACCCGGGACCTGACGGCCCCGGTGGTGCCGGACCTGAGCGTGGAGGTGACGGACGTGGACGCGGTGTACGAGACGGTCCGGGCGGCCGGGGCGGAGATCGTGCACCCGCTGACGGACGAGGAGTGGGGCGTGCGCCGCTTCTTCGTACGGGACCCGGACGGCAGGGTCGTCAACGTCCTGTCCCACCGGGCCTGATCGGGGCCCACCGGACCCGGTCCGGGGGTCACCGGGCCAGGTTCGGGCGGCCCGCCGGGGCGGGTCCGGCCGTCGTCAGACGACCCGCTTCCCCGCCCGCCACACCTGGGTCACCAGGGGGACGCCCGGCCGGTAGGCCAGGTGGACGGGGGACGGGGCGTCCAGGACGGTGAGGTCGGCCCGCGCGCCGGGGGCGAGGCGGCCGATGTCGGTGCGGCGCAGGGCCGCCGCGCCGCCCGCCGTGGCCGACCAGACCGCCTCGTCGGGGGTCATGCCCATGTCCCGGACCGCGAGGGCGATGCAGAAGGGGACGGAGGACGTGAAGGAGGAGCCCGGGTTGCAGTCCGTGGAGAGGGCGACCGTCACGCCCGCGTCGAGGAGGCGGCGGGCGTCCGGCCACCGCGCCCGGGTGGAGAACTCCGCCCCCGGCAGGAGCGTGGCGACGGTACTGCCCGAGGCCAGCGCGTCCACGTCGGCGTCGGTGAGGTGGGTGCAGTGGTCGGCGCTGGCCGCGTCCAGTTCCACCGCCAGCTGGACGCCGGGGCCGTAGGTGAGCTGGTTGGCGTGCACCCGGGGGTGGAGTCCCTTCGCCCGGCCCGCGGTGAGGATCGCGCGGGCCTGGTCGCCGTCGAAGGCGCCCTTCTCGCAGAAGACGTCGATCCAGCGGGCGTACGGGGCGCAGGCGTCGAGCATCTCGCCGGTCACCAGCTCGACGTAGGCGGCCGGGTCGTCGGCGTGGTCCGGGGAGACGATGTGCGCGCCCAGGTAGGTGACCTCGTCGGTGTGGGCGGCGGCGATGCGCAGGGAGCGGGCCTCGTCCTCGACGGTGAGGCCGTAGCCGGACTTGGTCTCGAAGGTGGTGGTGCCCTGGCGGAGGGCCTCGTCGAGGTAGCGGGTGAGGTTGCGTTCCAGGTCGGCGTCGGAGGCGGCGCGGGTCGCGGCGACCGTCGTGCGGATGCCGCCCGCCCGGTACGCCTGGCCGGACATCCGGGCGTTGAACTCGGCGGTGCGGTCGCCCGCGAAGACGAGGTGGGAGTGGGAGTCGACGAAGCCGGGGAGCACGGCCCGGCCTCCGGCGTCGATCCGGTTGTCGGTGGCGGGTGCTTTGCTGGATCCACCGACCCAGACGACCCGGTCGCCCTCGATGACGACGGCCGCGTCCTGGATCAGGCCCAGGGGGGATCCATCACCGAGGGAGGGATCGTTGGTGACGAGACTGGCGATGTTGACGATGGCGGTGGCGGGCGTCGCCACGGTGCTGTTCGCGCTGGTGGGGGCGGAGGTCGCCGCCGGGTTGTTCCTCGCCGCGGGGCCGGTGTTCATGGTGAGGGGTGTCTCCTTCAGCCGCGCAGGGCGGCGATCGAGTCCGCGAGGGCGGCGGCCACGTCGGGTACGGTCGCGTGCGCCCCGTCCCGGACGACATGACGGCCGCCGACGACCGTGTGCCGCACGTCCGCCGCTGACGCGGCGAACACCGCCGTCTCGGCTGCCAGACGCGGTACCGGTCCCGCTGTCCTGACCGAGTCGAGGGCGATCGTGGTGAGGTCGGCGGGGGCGCCGGGGGTGAGGCTGCCCGTGTCGGGCCTGCCGAGGGCGGCGTGGCCGTCGGCGGTGGCGGCGCGCAGCAGGGCGGCGGCGGTCCAGTGCCCCCGGGTCCGGGTGCGCAGCCGCTCGTTCAGCTCCATGGCCCGTGCCTCTTCGAGGAGGTCGACGACGGCGTGGCTGTCGCTGCCCAGGGAGAGCGGGGAGCCCGCGTTCTGGAGGGCGACGGCGGGGCCGATGCCGTCGGCGAGGTCGCGTTCGGTGGTGGGGCACATGCAGGTGCCGGTGCCCGAGGAGCCGATGAGGGCGATGTCCCCCGCGGTCAGGTGGGTGTTGTGGACGCCGGTGGTGCGGGCGCCGAGGACGCCGTGCTCGGCGAGCAGCTGGGTGGGGGTCATGCCGTGGGCGGCGAGGCAGGCGTCGTTCTCGGCGGTCTGTTCCGAGAGGTGGACGTGGAGGGGGGCCCGGCGTTCCCGGGCCCAGTCGGCGACGGTGGCGAGCTGGCCGGCGGGGACGGCCCGTACGGAGTGGATCGCCGCCCCGACGCGTACGCCGTCGCGTTCCTTCAGGGCGCTCACCCGTTCGGCCCAGGCGTCGGCGGTGCCGTCGGTGAAGCGGAGCTGGTGGGGTTCGGGGGCGGCGCCGAAGCCGGAGGAGAGGTAGGCGGTGTCGAGGAGGGTGATGCGGATGCCCGCGTCGGCGGCGGCGGCGATCAGGGCCTCGCCCATGGCATTGGGGTCGGCGTAGGGGGTGCCGCCGGGCGCGTGGTGGAGGTAGTGGAACTCTCCGACGGCGGTGATGCCCGCGAGGGCCATCTCGGCGTAGACCGCGCGGGCGAGGGCGAAGTAGCTGTCGGGGGTGAGGCGCTGGGCGACGGTGTACATGGTCTCGCGCCAGGTCCAGAAGGTGCCGCTGCCGACCTGCACGATGCCGCGCAGGGCGCGGTGGAAGGCGTGCGAGTGGGTGTTGGCGAGGCCCGGGACCGTCAGCCCGCGCAGGATCTCGGCGCCCGGGGGCGGGGCGTCGACGCCCGTCCGGACCGCCTCGACGCGGCCCTCGGCGTTCACGTCCAGGGCGACGCCCGGCTCGACATGGGTGTCGAGCCAGGCGTGTTCCAGCCAGTAGGTCGTCAGCGGCACGCCAGCTCCTCCAGTACGTCGGCGAGTGCGAGGACTCCTGCCACGCAGTCGTCCTCGGCGGCGGACTCGGCCGGGGAGTGCGAGACGCCGGTCGGGTTCCGTACGAACAGCATGGCGGTCGGGACGGACGCGGACAGGATGCCCGCGTCGTGTCCCGCGCCGGTGCCGAGGACGGGGACCTTCCCGGTGGTGCCGAGGATGCGGGACAGCTCGTCGCGCAGGGTGTGCGAGAAGTCCACGACGGGGGTGAAGGACTCGCGGACCACGGTGAGGTCGACGCCGTGCCGGGCGGCGTGCTCGCGGGCGGCGGCCTCGACGCCCGCGATGACGGTGTCGAGGGAGTCCTGGTCGGCGGCGCGGGCGTCGAGCCAGCCCCGGACCAGGGAGGGGATGGCGTTGACGCCGTTGGGTTCGACGGCGATCTTCCCGAAGGTGGCGACGGCGCCCGCGAGTTCGGCCTCGCGGCGGGCGGCGAGGACGGTCTCCGCGTAGCCGAGCATCGGGTCGCGGCGGTCCACCAGCCGGGTGGTGCCCGCGTGGTTGGCCTCGCCCGCGAAGTCGTACCGCCAGCGGCCGTGCGGCCAGATGGAGGAGGCGATGCCGACGGGGTCCCCGGAGAGGTCGAGGGCCCGGCCCTGTTCCACGTGGAGTTCGACGAAGGCGCCGACCCGGGCGAGGCGTTCGGGGTCGGGGCCGATCGCCGAAGGGTCGTGCCCGGCGGCCTCCATGGCCTGCGGGAGGCTGGTGCCGGAGGCGTCGCGGAGCTCGTACGCCTTCTCCTTCGTCAGCTGTCCGGCGGTGAGGCGGGAGCCGACGCAGGCGAGGCCGAAGCGGGCGCCCTCCTCGTCGCCGAAGTTGGTGATGGCGAGGGGGCGCCGGAAGGTGACGCCCCGGGCGCGGAGTTCGTCGAGGGCGGCGAAGGCGGAGACGACACCGAGGGGGCCGTCGAAGGCGCCGCCGTCGGGGACGGAGTCGAGGTGGGAGCCGGTGACGACGGCGTCGCCCGCGGTGGGGTCGCCGAGCCAGGCCCACTGGTTGCCGTTGCGGTCGGTCTCGACGTCGAGGCGGCGGGCCTCGGCCTGCATCCGGAACCAGAGGCGCACGTCGGCGTCGGCGTCGGTCCAGGCGTAGCGCCGGTAGCCGCCGGTGGCGGCGCTGCGGCCGAGGGGCCGCAGCGACCGCCACATGGCGTGGAAGCTCTCGCTCACGCGGCGCCTTCCCCGGAACCGGAGGCGGAGCCTTCGCCGGGCCCCGCGCCCTCGCCGCCCTCGCGCATCGGGACGCGGACGCCCTTCTCGGCGGCGACGTCGGCGGCGGTGTCGTAGCCCGCGTCGACGTGCCGGATGACACCCATGCCGGGGTCGTTGGTGAGGACGCGGCGGATCTTCTCCCCGGCGAGCGGGGTGCCGTCGGCGACGGTGACCTGGCCGGCGTGGATCGAGCGGCCCATGCCGACGCCGCCGCCGTGGTGGAGGGAGACCCAGGAGGCGCCGGAGGCGACGTTGACCATGGCGTTGAGGAGGGGCCAGTCGGCGATGGCGTCGGAGCCGTCGAGCATGGCCTCGGTCTCGCGGTACGGGGAGGCGACCGAGCCGCAGTCGAGGTGGTCGCGGCCGATGGCGAGGGGCGCGGCGAGTTCGCCGGAGGCCACCATGTCGTTGAAGCGTTCGCCCGCGCGGTCGCGTTCGCCGTAGCCGAGCCAGCAGATGCGGGCGGGCAGGCCCTGGAAGTGGACGCGTTCCCCGGCGAGCTTGATCCAGCGGTGCAGGGACTCGTTCTCGGGGAAGAGCTCCAGGATCGCCTTGTCGGTCTTGTGGATGTCCGACGCCTCGCCGGAGAGGGCGGCCCAGCGGAAGGGGCCCTTGCCCTCGCAGAAGAGGGGGCGGATGTAGGCGGGGACGAAGCCGGGGAAGGCGAACGCCCGGTCGTAGCCCGCGAGCTGGGCCTCGCCCCGGATGGAGTTGCCGTAGTCGAAGACCTCGGCCCCGGCGTCCATGAAGCCGACCATGGCCTCGACGTGCCGGGCCATGGACTCGCGGGCGCGGGTGGTGAATCCGGCCGGGTCCTTGGCGGCGGCGTCCGCCATGTCCTCGAAGGCGACGCCGACGGGGAGGTAGGCGAGCGGGTCGTGGGCGCTCGTCTGGTCGGTGACGATGTCGATCGGGGCGCCCTCGGCCAGCATCCGGGGCAGCAGTTCGGCGGCGTTGCCGAGGAGGCCGATGGAGAGCGGGCGGCGGGCGTCGCGGGCCTCGGTGGCGAGCGCGAGGGCGTGGGCGGGGCTGTCGGCCCGCACGTCCAGGTAGCGGTGCTCGATACGGCGCTCGATGGCGCGGGGGTCGACGTCGATGCAGATCGCGACGCCGTCGTTCATGGTGACGGCGAGGGGCTGGGCACCGCCCATGCCGCCGAGTCCGGCGGTCAGGGTGATGGTCCCGGCGAGGGTGCCGCCGAACTTCTTCGCGGCGACGGCGGCGAAGGTCTCGTAGGTGCCCTGGAGGATGCCCTGGGTGCCGATGTAGATCCACGATCCGGCGGTCATCTGGCCGTACATGGTGAGGCCGAGCTGTTCCAGGCGCCGGAACTCCTCCCAGTTGGCCCAGTCGCCGACCAGGTTGGAGTTGGCGATGAGGACGCGAGGGGCCCATTCGTGGGTCTGCATGACACCGACGGGGCGGCCGGACTGGACGAGCATCGTCTCGTCCTGCTTGAGGGTGCGCAGGGTGCGGACCATGGCGTCGTAGGAGCGCCAGTCGCGGGCCGCCTTGCCGGTGCCGCCGTAGACGACGAGCTTGTCGGGGTGCTCGGCGACCTCGGGGTCCAGGTTGTTCTGGAGCATCCGGAGGGCGGCCTCCTGCTGCCATCCCAGGGCGCTCAGTTCCGTACCGCGCGGGGCCCGTACGGGGCGGGGTCCTGACATGGCGGGTGCCTCCTCGAATGTCGCTTGATATTCACATCCTGGCGGCATGAATAGTTGTAGTCAACAGGGCGGGGGCGCCCGCCCCCGCGCGCCGGGGTGGTGGGATGGGCCCCATGGCCTCCTCCCGTCGCGACCTCGCCGTACGAGCCTCCGTCGACCAAGGGCTCCTCTCCGCCGCCGAACCGGTCGTCGCCCTCCTCGACACCGAGGGCATCCGCGCCTCCGTCGCCGCCCTGACCAGCGCCTTCGCCGCCGTCACCGACGCCCCCGTCCTGCACGCCTTCGCCGTCAAGGCCTGCCCCCTCGTCCCCGTGCTGCGGCTGCTCCACGAGGCCGGACTCGGTGCCGAGGTCGCCAGCCCCGGCGAACTCGCCCTCGCCCGCGCCGCCGGGATCCCGCCCGGCCACACCGTCCTCGACTCCCCCGCGAAGACCCCCGCCGAGCTGCGCGAGGCCCTCGCCCTCGGCATCGCCGTCAACGCGGACAACCTCCAGGAACTGGGGAGGCTCGACGCCCTCATCGCCTCCGCACCCACCGCCTCACCCCTGGGGCTCCGGGTGAACCCGCAGGTCGGAGCCGGTTCCATCGGCGCCCTCTCGACCGCGACCGCCACCTCGAAGTTCGGTGTGGCACTCCGCGACGAAGGCTCCCGCGAGACCGTCGTCCGCGCCTTCCTCGACCGCCCCCGGCTGACCCGGCTGCACGTCCACACCGGCTCCCAGGGCGTCCCGCTCGCCCTGATGGCCGAGGGCGTCGGGGAGACGTACGCGCTCGCCGAGGAGATCAACCGGGCGGCCGGACGGCCCCAGATCGACACCCTCGACATCGGCGGCGGGCTTCCGGTCGACTTCGGCTCCGACGAGGAGACGCCGACGTACGCCGCGTACGCGCGGCTGCTCGCCGACACCGTCCCCGGCCTCTTCGACGGCCGCTACCGGCTGGTCACCGAGTTCGGCCGCTCCCTGCTCGCCAAGCACGGCACGGTCCTTGCCCGGGTGGAGTACACCAAGACCTCCGGGGGCCGCGCCGTCGCCGTCACCCACGCGGGCGTCCAGCTCGCCACCCGTACGGTCTACGCCCCCGAGTCCTGGCCGCTGCGCGTCCTCGCCTACGACGCCGGGGGCCGCCCCCGCACCGGGGACGTCACCGTCCAGGACGTCGCGGGCCCCGCCTGCTTCGCCGGGGACCTGCTCGCCACCGGGCGCGCCCTGCCGCTGCTCCACCCCGGCGACGTCGTGGCCGTCCCGGACACCGGCGCCTACTACTTCGCCCACCACTACGCGTACAACAGCCTGCCCCGGCCCGCCGTCCACGGCTTCACCACGGACGGGGACGGCGGCGTGACGTTCACCGTCGTACGGGACGCCCAGACGCTCGCGGAGATCGTCGCCGAGTCCGGCGGCGGGCACGCGGACGCCCTGCTGCGGCGGACGGACCGGCCCGTCGGGTAGCGCCCGCCGCGCGGCCCCGCTTCCATGGAAGCCATGACCGCAACCGGTACGGACACCACCTCCGTCGTCGTCGAGCGCCGGGTCGCCGCCTCGCCCGGACGCGTCTGGGAGTCGATCACCGATCTGCCCGCGCTGCCCCGCGTCCTGTCGGGCGTCCAGCGGGTGGAGGTGCTCACCGAGGGCGGCTTCGGCGTGGGCACGCGCTGGCGCGAGACCCGCCGGATGCTGGGCCGGGAGGCCACCGAGGAGATGACCGTCACCGACTGCGAGCCCCCCGACCGGTACGTCACCACCGCCGCCTCGCACGGGATGCGGTACGTCTCCGAGCTGACCCTCGCCCCGGACGGCACGGGCGGCACCACCCTGCGGATGGCCTTCTCCGCCCGGCCCGCCGACGGCCGCGCCCCCGGACTCCTGGCCCGGCTGACCGCCCGCCTCGGCGCGAAGGCCGTGGCGAAGGCCCTCACGAAGGACCTGACGGAGCTGGCCCGGGCGGTGGAGAACCGGACCTGACGGGGCCGGGCGGGGCCCGGCGGGAGGCCGGAGGCCGGTGCGCTCCGGGTTCCCGCCGGGGGGCCGGGAGCAGGGGAGTAGGGGCGGGGCCCCGCGGCCCGCCCGCAGAACACGACCCCGACCCCGACCCCGACCACGACCGACCGCGACAGACCGCGCGCCGGACCGCGCCGTCCGCCGCCCGCAGCCCGCCGCAGGCCCCGCGTACGTTCCGGGTCAATTTCCCACAGACACCGGCATGTTCCGATGGAAAATGCCGGAACACCTTCCCCTCGGCGCTGCGTTCAGTAACGTCACCGTCACTGCCGCACGTTCGCACGCCGCATCGGGAGGGGAATCCGTGTGCCCGGAATCGACGAGTGCCTGACGGAGGCCATGACCCTGCCCGGCGCCCGCGGCGCCTCCCTGGTCGACTGGACCAGCGGCCTCGCCCTCGGCACGGCGGGCGAGTCACCGGTCGGGGACCATGAGACCACGGCCGCCGAGACCGCCGAACTCGCCCGTTCCGCAGCCGAGTTCGACACCTTCGCCGCCCCCGGCGACACCCCGTCCGACGGGCCGCAGGTCGAGGACCTGATCGTCACCACCCGCGCCGGGTACCACGTGATCCGCTTCGTCGAGACCTCCTTCGACAGCAGTGTCTTCCTCCACCTCTGGCTCGACCGCGACACCGGCAACCTGGCCCTCGCCCGCATCCGGCTCCGGGACATGGCCGAGAGGCTGGTCCTCGGATGAGCGCCGTCGCCGCCCCCTCCCCGGTCTCCCCCATGCTGGTGCGGCTCGCCGCCGAGCGGGCCACCGGCGCCCTCCTGCGCGACCACGGCACCCTCTACCTCGTCGACGGACACGTCGTGCACGCCGAGAGCCCCGTCTCCCCCGGCGTCGACGTCCTCCTCACCACCGGCGGACGGCTGCCCCGCGAGAACTGGGACGAGGCCGTCGACCGGGCCGGGGCCCGCCGCGCGGTCGGCCGCTTCCTCGTCGACAGCGGACGGCTCCACGACGGCGAACTGGAGATCTGCCACCTCGGCGCGGTCTTCGACGCCGCCTTCTTCGCCCTCTCCCCCGCCAGCGGACCGACCCGCTTCCGGTACGGGGTCGGGCACTGGTTCGGCACGGTGCGGCCGGTCTCCGCCGAGGCCGTCGGACGCGAGACGGTCCGCCGCCGCGAACTCCTCGACGCCGTCTGGCCGTACGGCTCCGTCGACACCGCCCCCGTCGTGCCCCGCCCCGCCGCCCCCGGCCAGACCGTGGGAAGCCGCCAGCGCGCCCTGCTCGCCGCCGCCGACGGACGGCTCACCCCGGCGGAACTGGCCCGGCTGCTCGGACGGCCCGCCTTCCACACCCTCCTCGACGTCCGCCGCCTCGCCGCCGCGGGACTCGTCGAGACCCCGCTCGACCCCGTACCGGCACCGCCCCCGGTCTCCTTACCGGGCCCGGTGCCGGTGGCCGATCCCGACATCGCCCTGCTGCGCCGGCTCCGTGACGCCCTGGAGGCACACCCGTGATGAGGCGTGCCCTGCGCCTGCGCGCCGAAAGGAAACAGCTCATGACCGCAGAAGCCGAGGTGCTCGGCGAGCTCAGGAGGCTCCGGGCCCGGCTGCCCCAGCTGACCGGGGCGCTCGCGGCCAGCGCCGACGGGCTCGTGCTCGCCCACGACACCGTGGACGGCGCCGCCGAGAGCGTGGCCGCGCTGACGGCGGCGGCCCTCGGCGTCGGCCAGCGGCTGACCGCCTCCACCGGCAAGGGCGGCTTCCGCGAACTGCTCGTCCGGGGCGACAGCGGCTATGTGGCCACCTACGCGGCGGGCGCCTCGGCGGTCCTCACCCTCCTCGCGGAGCCCCGGATCAACGTGGGGCGGCTCCATCTGGAGGCCCGCAGGTCCAGCGGCCGGATCGGCGAACTCGTCGACGGCGCCCTGGAACGCCGGGAACCGAACTGAAACGCAGCAAGCGAACCCGTACACCGAGAAGGAAGAAGTACGACACCATGGCGAACACCGAGACCTCGCTCAAGGAAGCCACCGCGATCGACGGCGCCATCGGCGCGGCCCTCGTCGACTACACGAGCGGCATGGCGCTCGGCACCATCGGCGGCGGCAAGGAACTCGACCTGAACATCGCCGCGGCGGGCAACACCGACGTGGTCCGCGCCAAGGTCCGGGCGATGGAGATGCTGGGCCTCGGCGAGGAGATCGAGGACATACTCATCACCCTCGGCCGCCAGTACCACCTGATCCGGCTGCTCCGGGGCCGCAACACGAACGGCCTGTTCCTGTACCTGGCCCTGGACAAGGAGCGCGCGAACCTGGCGATGGCCCGCCACCAGCTGAAGAAGATCGAGGCCGAGCTGGAGATCTGACCTCCGCCCGCGCCCTCCGCCGGGCGACTCCGCCGCCCGGTTCGGCCACCGGCTCCGCCGCTCGACCCCGCTGCTCGGCTCCGCCACCCGGCTCCGCTACTCGACGAACAGGCCCCGGGCCGCCGCCTTGGCGTCGAACTCCTCCAGCCGCGCCTGCGCGTCGGGGAGTTCGTCGGCCATCGCCTCCAGGAGGACCCGGCCGAGCAGCATCGGCGCGCAGGCCGTGTCGAAGGCGAGCCCGGTGCCGACGGCCGCCGGGATCAGCAGGTCGCTGTGGGCGGCGACGGGCGCGAACGCCGATTCGGCGACGGTCACGACCGTGAGCCCGGCCGCCCGCGCGTACTCCAGCGCCTCGACGACCTCCCGGGGGTGCCGGGGCAGCGCGAAACAGAGCAGGGCCGTGGCCCCGGCCCGTACGGCCGCGTCGACGCGGTCCGTGAGCATCGACCCGCCCTCGTCGAGGAGCCGTACGTCGGGGTGCACCTTGGCGGCGAAGTAGGCGAAGCCGCGCGCCTGCGAGGAGGCGGCCCGCAGCCCGAGGACGAGCAGCGGCCGGGAGCCCGCGAGGAGCCGCCCGGCCCGCTCGACGGGCGCGGGGTCGGCGAGGAGCACGGCGAGGTGCCGGAGGTTCTCGATCTCGGCGAGGACGGCCTGCTGGTACTCGTTGAGGCCCGCCCCCTCGCCCTCCGCGCTGTCGGACCCGGGCGGGGAGACCTCGCGCAGATGGCGCCGGAGCGCCGGGTAGCCGTCGAACCCGAGGGCGACGGCGAAACGGGTGACGGAGGGCTGGCTGACCCCGGCGAGCTCGGCGAGCTCGACGCTCGACAGGAACGGCACGTCGGCGGCGCGCCGCACCATGCAGTGCGCGATCCGCCGCTGCGTCGGTGTCAGCCGGTGCCCCTCGAAGAGCCCCTGGAGCCGGCCGGCCGGGCTGTCGCTCATGCGGCCCCCTTCATTTATTCACCCTCGAATGACTCTGTATGAGGATATGCAGCAGCGGGAGGCGGCGACCAGCCCGCGCGGGAGGCGCGGAGCCGGGGCGCCCCGGCCGGGGGGCGCGTCCGGACCGGACCCGGCGGCGGGGCGCCGGACCGGAGACGGTGGAGGGGCGCCCCGGCCGGAGACGGCGGAGGCGAGCGGGACCGGAGACGACTCCGGGCCCCCCGCGTGACGCGAGGGGCCCGGAGTGCCTGGAAGCTTGCGCGGGGACCGCCGCACCCCCGGCGGGCCGGGGGGCGGGACGACGGCGGTCCCCGCGGGGACACGGGCCCGGGTCAGGGCCGGTCTCCGCGTCCGTGGCGTCGTCGGGAGGTCCGGGAGCCGCTCCGGAAGTCCGTGACGCCGACGACCACCAATCTGCCCGACGCGTGTTAAGCCGGTGCTGCGCGAACGTGTCGTGCTCGTACCGGTTGGACGAACGGGACCGGGGGCCGTGGCCCCGGCCGGTGGACCGGGTCTCGGCCGCGCGGGCCCGGGCCCGCCGCCGCCCCGGGGAGGCGCACCGGCCTCTCCGGCAGCGTGCGGGTGCCCCGCCCGGCCCGTCAGCGGCAGGGGCGGGCGCCCGACGCCGTCGTGAGGACGGGCGGACGCCCCGGGCGGCCCCCGCCCACCCGGCGGCGGCCGCTACTTCTTCCCGCCCCCGTTGGCCAGGAAGGCCAGCAGGTCCTGGCGGCTGACGACGCCGGTGGGCTTGCCCTCGACCAGGACGATCGCCGCGTCGGCGGCGTCGCCGAGGACGGACATCAGGTCGGCGACCGGCTCGCCGGAGCCGACCTGCGGCAGCGGGCGGCTCATGTGGTCCTCCAGCGGGTCGTCCAGGGCCGCCTTCTGGGTGAAGAGCGCGTCGAGCAGCTCGCGCTCGACGACCGAGCCGATGACCTCGGCGGCCATGACGTCCGGGTGACCGGCGCCCGGCTTCACGATGGGCATCTGGGAGACCCCGTACTCGCGCAGCACCTCGACCGCCTGGCCGACCGTCTCGTCCGGGTGCATGTGGACGAGCGAGGGCATGACGCCCTCCTTGTGACGGAGCACGTCGGCGACGGTGGCGGAGGTGGTGTTCTCCAGGAAGCCGTAGTCGGCCATCCACTCGTCGTTGAAGATCTTCGACAGGTAGCCGCGGCCGGAGTCCGGCAGCAGCACCACGACGACGTCGTCGGGGCCCAGCTCCCTGGCGACCTCCAGGGCGGCCACGACGGCCATGCCGCAGGAGCCGCCGACGAGGAGGCCCTCCTCCTTGGCGAGGCGGCGGGTCATCTGGAAGGAGTCCTTGTCGGACACGGCGACGATCCGGTCGGTGACGTTCCGGTCGTAGGCGGTGGGCCAGAAGTCCTCGCCGACGCCCTCGACCAGGTACGGCCGCCCGGAGCCGCCGGAGTACACGGAGCCCTCGGGGTCGGCGCCGATGACCCGGACGGCCCCGCCGCTGGCCTCCTTGAGGTAGTTGCCGGTGCCGGAGATGGTGCCGCCGGTGCCGACGCCCGCCACGAAGTGGGTGATCCGCCCGTCCGTCTGCGCCCACAGCTCGGGACCGGTGGTCTCGTAGTGGGAGCGCGGGTTGTTCGGGTTGGAGTACTGGTCGGGCTTCCACGCGCCGGGCGTCTCACGGACGAGCCGGTCGGAGACGTTGTAGTACGAGTCCGGGTGCTCGGGGTCGACGGCCGTGGGGCAGACGACGACCTCGGCACCGTACGCGCGCAGCACGTTGATCTTGTCGAGGGACACCTTGTCGGGGCAGACGAAGATGCACTTGTAGCCCTTCTGCTGGGCCACGATCGCCAGGCCGACGCCGGTGTTGCCCGACGTGGGCTCGACGATGGTGCCGCCGGGCCTGAGCGCGCCGCTCTGCTCCGCCGCCTCGATCATCCGCAGGGCGATCCGGTCCTTGACCGAGCCGCCGGGGTTGAAGTACTCGACCTTGGCCAGGACGGTCGCCTGAATGCCCGCTGTGACGTTGTTGAGCTTCACCAGCGGGGTGTTGCCGACGAGGCTGATCATCGAGTCGTGGAATTGCACCGTAATCTCCGGGGTCTCCGTAATGGTGTGGTCAGCGTATGCGTAGTCGGAGCGGGTTACGGGGCAGTTAGACCCTGAACGGCTTGAAGGAGGTGACGGCCCCATGTCGAGGGCGAGGGTGGCGCGGCGGATCGCGGCGGGTGCGGCGTACGGGGGCGGGGGCATCGGCCTGCTCGGGGTGGCGGCGGTCGGGGTGCTCCTCGCCGAGGTGCAGATCGCCAAGCGGACCGTCGGCGTCGGCACGGCTCCGCTGCCACCGGGGGCGGACGGTCTGTACGGCCGGGCGTTCGGTACGGCCGACCCGCTGCGGCTGGCCCTTCTGGGTGATTCCACGGCGGCGGGACAGGGGGTGCGGCGCACCGGCCAGACACCGGGCGCGCTGCTGGCCTCGGGGCTCGCGGCGGTGGCCGAGCGGCCGGTGGTGCTGCGGAACGTGGCGCTCTCCGGGGCGCGCTCGGACGACCTGGAGCGGCAGGTGTCGCTGCTGCTCGCGCAGCCCCTGGGGCCGCCGGACGTGTGCGTGGTGATAATCGGCGCGAACGACGTCACGCACCACATGCCGCCGACCCAGTCGGTGCGGATGCTCGCCTCGGCGGTGCGGCGGCTGCGGACGGCGGGCGCCGAGGTGGTGGTCGGGACCTGTCCGGACCTGGGGACGATCGAACCGGTCTACCAGCCGCTGCGCTGGCTGGCCCGGCGGGCCTCCCGGCAGCTGGCGGCGGCGCAGACGATCGTGGCGGTCGAGCAGGGCGGCCGGACGGTGTCGCTGGGCGACCTCCTCGGCCCCGAGTTCGCGGCGAACCCGCGCGAGATGTTCGGGGTGGACAGCTTCCATCCGTCGGCGGAGGGGTACGCGACGGCGGCGATGGCGGTCCTGCCGACGCTCTGCGCGGTGCTCGGCGTCTGGCCGGAGACCGACCGCATCGAGCCGTCCCGCCGGGAGAACGTGCTGCCGGTGGCGAAGGCGGCGGCCGAGGCGGCCCGGGAGGCGGGCACCGAGGTGACGGGCGCCCGGGGGCCGTGGGCACTGCTGAAGCACCGGCGGAGGCGGCGCCTCCCGGTCCCGGCTGAGGACCCGGCGGCCACCGACGCCCCCCTTGCCTGAGCGGTCGCTTAGAAAAGAGGCCCGCATCACACGCCCGGCCCGGTGACCCGTGCGGTACGTACGGGTAACTTCCCTTTCTGTCCGCCCACTCCGCACCCTCATGGAGCCGTGATGCCCGAAGCCGTGATCGTCTCGACCGCCCGCTCGCCCATCGGCCGGGCCTTCAAGGGCTCCCTCAAGGACCTGCGGCCGGACGACCTCACCGCGACCGTCGTGGCGGCGGCCCTGGCGAAGGTCCCGGAGCTGGACCCGCGCGACATCGACGACCTGATGCTGGGCTGCGGTCTGCCCGGCGGCGAGCAGGGCTTCAACCTGGGCCGGATCGTGGCCGTCCGGATGGGCCTGGACCACCTGCCGGGCTGCACGGTCACCCGGTACTGCTCCTCCTCGCTCCAGACCTCGCGGATGGCGCTGCACGCGATCAAGGCGGGCGAGGGCGACGTCTTCGTCTCGGCGGGCGTGGAGATGGTGTCCCGCTTCACGAAGGGCAACTCGGACTCGCTGCCCGACACGCACAACCCGTTCTTCGCCGAGGCGGAGGCGCGGACCGCCGGGGTCGCCGCCTCGGAGGGCTCGACGTGGCACGACCCGCGCGAGGACGGCGCCGTACCGGACGCGTACATCGCGATGGGCCAGACCGCGGAGAACCTGGCCCGCTGGAAGGGCATCGGCCGCCGGGAGATGGACGAGTTCGGCGTACGGTCGCAGAACCTCGCCGAGCAGGCGATCAAGAACGGCTTCTGGGCGCGGGAGATCACCCCGGTGACGCTGCCGGACGGCACGGTCGTCTCCGCCGACGACGGTCCGCGCGCGGGGGTCACCCTGGAGGGCGTGGAGGGCCTCAAGCCGGTCTTCCGTCCCGACGGCCTGGTCACCGCGGGCAACTGCTGCCCGCTCAACGACGGCGCCGCCGCCCTCGTGATCATGTCGGACACCAAGGCGCGCGAGCTGGGTCTGACCCCGCTGGCCCGGATCGTCTCCACCGGCGTCTCCGGCCTCTCCCCCGAGATCATGGGCCTGGGCCCGGTCGAGGCGTCGCGGCAGGCGCTCCGGCGCGCGGGCCTGACGATCGACGACATCGACCTGGCGGAGATCAACGAGGCGTTCGCCGCCCAGGTGATCCCCTCGTACCAGGAGCTGGGGCTGGATCTGGACAAGGTGAACGTCAACGGCGGCGCCATCGCCGTCGGCCACCCTTTCGGCATGACGGGCGCCCGGATCACCGGCACCCTCATCAACGGCCTCCAGTTCCACGACAAGCAGTTCGGCCTGGAGACGATGTGCGTCGGCGGCGGCCAGGGCATGGCGATGGTGATCGAGCGGCTGAGCTGAGGCGTAGCGGAGGGTGGGGGTCGCCCGAGGAACGAAGGCGGCACCCGCCCGCAGCGGAGGCGAGGCTCAGCGTGACCAGGAGAGCGCGCGGCTGAGCTGAGCTGTAGCGGAGGGTGGGGGTCGCCCGAGGGACGAGGGCGGCACCCGCCCGCAGCGGAGGCGAAGTTCAGCGTGAGCATGAAAACGCGCGGCTGAGCTGAGGCGTAGCCGAGCCGTAGCGGGGACGTATCCGGACGGGGGGGGGGGGGGGGGGGGGGGGGGGCGGGGGGGGGGGGGGGCGGCGGGGGGGGGGGGGCGCGCGGCCGCCCCCCCCCCCCCCCCCCCCCCGTCCGGTTATCCGGTCAACGTGCCGGTCAACCGCTCCGCGTCCCAGCCGTGACCGAATCTCCCCCAGGATGTGACCTATCTCCTGGAGAAGTTTGTTTTCGCAGGTCACAGCCGTTTCGGGACTAAACACCCGGCACAAATACCTGTCCATTTCGTGACGTAATGCACTGACAGCGGGCCACGCCTCAGGACAAGCTGATGTAGGAAGTCGGGGGATCGACTCGGAATCGGGAGTACGTCAGTGAGCGCCATGTCTCTTGCCCTGCTGCTGACCACGGCCGCTGCCACGGCCGTGGGCGCTGCCGCCCTGCACGCAGTCCACGGTCTCCGGAAGCAGGTCACCGCCCTGCGGAGCGAGCTGGCGGCCGGGCACGGCGTCACCGTTCCCGCCGCCCGCACCAGCCCCGCCGCCGAGATACGGGCCGCGGTCGCGGACGCGCTGGCCGAGGAGCGCGAGCGCGAACTCGCCGAGGCGCGGGCCTTCTGGGCCGCGCAGGAGGCCCGGGACGCGGCCGACGCCCCCTCCCTGCTGGGCGGTCTGGGCGGCGGCGCCGAGGAGACCGGCTTCTTCGTGCCGCGCCAGACGGACTTCGTGGGCCTGGAGGCGATGGCGCTGGAGGCCATGGAGGCGGAGGCCGCCGCTCTCGACGGCACCGACCCGCTCGACGCCTTCGACGAGTACCCGGAGGACTCGGCGGAGCTGGCCGCCGCCCGCCGCAGGCACCCCTCGCACCCGGACTTCGTGCCGGTGCAGACGCCGGTCGTCACCGACCACGAGCGGACCGTGGCGCGCCTGGAGGAGCTGGCGGACACCCGTACCGCGCTGACCGATGTGCGCCCCGGCCCGCTCGGCACCCTCGACGTGTACGTCTTCGCCGACGGCACGACGCTCTGTATGACCCCGGGGCACCGGGAGACCGCGGAGCGCCTCGCGGAGGCCCTGCGCTCCGGTCTGACGCCGGTGCTGCTCGGCGGCTCGGGCGTCTCGGGCGCCTTCGCCCTGACCTTCTCGTACGGCGAGTCCGACGAGGAGAACGTCTACATCCTGGCGGACCGCGTCATCGCGTCCCTGTGATCCCCGGCCGGGCCCCCCGCCCGGCACCGGCCCTTCCGAGCCGTCCCGCACTCCCCGAGCCCCCACCGAGCCGTCCCGCACGCTCCGAGCCGCCCCGGGCCCGCACCGGGCGCCCTCCGGGCCACCCCGCCCTTCGCGGGACCGCACACCGCACCCTCTTGAGCCGCACGGCACCCCCGGGGCCCGCACCGGGCCCCTGGACGGCCCCGCGGCTCCCCGTGCCTCCCCGGGCCCGGCTCCTCCGGCCCCGGGCCCGCCGCGGCCCCCTACAGCCCCGAGCGCTCCTGCGCCGCCCGCACCCGTTCCACGGCCTCCGCCAGTTCTCCCTCGTGGGAGTCGGCCGGGGCCGTTCGCATGATCTCGGCCAGATCGTTCCCGGCGACGGCCAGCTGGTCGGCGACGGCGAAGACCCCCGCGTCCCGCATGGTCCTGGGCTCCCGGTCCGGCTCCTCGGCGCGCTGGGCGCGCTCCGCGAGCTCCCGGGCCAGGGCCAGTCCTTCGGCCGCCGCACCGCGCTGGAGGCGGCTCTGCGGGGCGGCCCGCAGCCGGTCGGCGAAGCGTTCGACGGCAGCGGTCAGTTCACTCGTATCGCGCACCCCGTGACCCTACGCGTCCCCGGGGACCGCCGCCGACGGCCCCCGGGACGCGGAAGGGCCCGCCCGGCGCGAAGCCGGACGGGCCCTTCCCCGAGATGCGGGGAACGTCAGTCGTTGCCCTGCAGGATCGACACCAGGCGCAGCATCTCCAGGTAGATCCACACCAGGGTCATGGTGAGGCCGAAGGCGGCCAGCCAGGACTCCTCGCGCGGCGCGCCGTAGGTCACGCCGTCCTCGACCTGCTTGAAGTCGAGGGCGAGGAAGCAGGCGCCCAGGATGACGCCGACGACGCCGAACAGGATGCCGAGGCCACCGCTGCGGAAGCCGAGGCCGTCACCGCCGCCGAAGACGGAGAACAGCAGGTTCGCCATCATGAGCAGGACGAAGCCCATCGTGGCGGCCATCACGAAGCCGTAGAAACGACGGTTGACGCGGATCCAGCCCGCCTTGTAGGCGATCAGGACACCGGCGAAGACCGCCATGGTGCCCAGGACCGCCTGGACGACCGCGGAGCCGCCGATGTGCGCCGAGACGGCGGCCGAGATGACACCGAGGAAGACGCCCTCGAAGGCCGCGTACGCGATGATCACGGCCGGGGACGGCCTGCGCTTGAAGGACTGCACCATCGACAGGACGAAGGCGACCAGGGCGGCGCCGATGGCGATGCCGTAGGACTTGCCCAGGTTCGCCGCGTCGACGGGGAGCAGCGTCCAGGCCAGGACGGCGGTGAGCACGACCGTGCCGAGCGTCAGGGCCGTACGGCTCACGACGTCGTCGATCGTCATCACGTCGCCGCGGGCCTGCTGCGGGGCTCCGAGCGTGTCCTGCGGGGCGTACGGGTTGGTCGCGTACGGGTTCGTCGCGGCCTCGGCGGACGGATTGCCCGTCGCGTACGGGTTGGTTCCGACGGCGGGGCCCCCGGCCTGCGGCTGCGCGTTGACACCGGCGTGGCCGGCGTCGCGGCTGAACCCCCGTCGCGAGAAGACCGGGTTGCTGCTCCTCATCTCACTCCTCCATGGCAGACCGCACGGCACGGCCTTGCGTCAAGAGTAATGGGTGGGCAAAAGAAACTCCCTAGTGCTCGGGGAGGATCTTTTCGCCCTGGGTTTCCGATCTTCGTTCCGCCGGAGCGCCCGGCTCCGGGACGCCCGGACCCGTGCGCTCCGCTTCGACGGGAGCCACGGCCCGGTCCTGGTCCCGGCCGCCCGGGCTTCCTGCGGCTCGCCGACTTCGACGGCGACGAGGGCCGACCGACGCGGACGCCGACGGGTCCTTGTAGGGGGGAGGCGTCCCCTCTGTGGAGACGGGCGGCCCGCCGCTCTCCGCTCTCCGAGGAGCACGGCGGCCGGTCGCCGGACCGGCTGGTTTAGGAGGGGGAACGGCGGGGAGGGGAAGGGTCGGGCCACAGGCGGTCGCCTGGGGCGCGAATGGTGCCCGGAACCGGACTCGAACCGGTACGGCCCGAAGGCCAGCGAGGTTTAAGCTCGCCGTGTCTGCGTTCCACCATCCGGGCGTCGCGAAGCTCCGCGTTGGCACAGGAGCTTATCGGGACGCTTCCCTCATTCAGCGGAACATCCCCCCGATGTTGTCTTATTTTATTGACGTCTGAGGGTGCGTCAGTGCAGGTGGAGAGGGTTTTCCCCGAACTGTGACGGGGCTCGCGGGCGTAAAGCCGCACCCCATGGAATGACGAAAAGTCGCCGCACTTCTGTCACCTCGGCGGAAGCTCGCCATCACCCTTCGCGTCAGGGGTGCCGTCATACCTCAGGAGGAGAGCCGGAGGGACCGGTCCGACTCCAGGCTGCCCCGGGAACGGGCACAGGGACGGACGATTCGAACAAGAACGTTCGACAGGATGGAGGTGTTCCCAGACAACCCGCAGTGACAGGAGTCCACCGTGACCACCTCCCCCACCGTGTCCCGCGCCACCGCGGTGGCCGCCCGCGCCACGGACCTCTCGAAGGTCTACGGCCACGGCGAGACCCAGGTCGTCGCGCTCGACCACGTCACCGTGGACTTCCGGCAGGGTGAGTTCACCGCGATCATGGGCCCCTCGGGCTCCGGCAAGTCGACCCTGATGCACTGCGTCGCGGGCCTGGACTCCTTCTCCTCCGGCTCGGTCCGGCTCGGTGACACGGAGCTGTCCACCCTCAAGGACAAGCACCTCACCCAGCTCCGCCGGGACAAGATCGGCTTCATCTTCCAGGCGTTCAACCTGCTGCCGACCCTGACCGCCCTGGAGAACATCACGCTGCCGATGGACATCGCGGGCCGCAAGCCCGACAAGCAGTGGGTCCAGCAGGTCATCGACATGCTCGGCCTCTCCGGCCGCCTCACCCACCGTCCGACCGAGCTGTCCGGCGGCCAGCAGCAGCGCGTGGCCGTGGCCCGCGCGCTCGCCTCCCAGCCCGAGATCATCTTCGGTGACGAGCCGACCGGAAACCTGGACTCCCGCTCCGGCGCCGAGGTCCTCGGCTTCCTCCGCAACTCGGTCCGCGAACTGGGCCAGACCGTCGTCATGGTCACCCACGACCCGGTGGCCGCCTCCTACGCCGACCGCGTGATCTTCCTCGCCGACGGCCGGATCGTCGACGAGATGCTGCACCCGACGGCGGACGGCGTGCTCGACCGCATGAAGGCCTTCGACGCCAAGGGCCGCACCAGCTGACACCCGGCGTCAGCCCGCCCCCGCCCGCCGCCCGACCCTTCCTCCAGGACACACCCATGTTCCGTACCGCCCTGCGCAACGTGCTCGCGCACAAGGCGAGACTGCTGATGACCTTGCTCGCCGTGATGCTCGGCGTGGCCTTCGTCTCCGGCACCCTCGTCTTCACCGACACCCTCTCCCAGGCCTTCCGCAACCAGTCGGCGAAGAGCTACGACGACGTCGCCGTCTCCGTCTCGATGTACCCGAGCCCCGAAGAGGCCCGGAAGTCCCCCGGCCTCTCCCAGAAGAACGTCGACGACGTCGCGAAGCTCGCCGGGGTCGCCTCCGTCACCCCGCGCGTCGACGGCTTCGCCGGAGTGCCGGACAAGAACGGCAAGCTGATCGGCGTCGGCTGGTCCAACAAGGGCACCAACTTCGCCCCCGGCAAGGACGGCAAGGACCGGGCGTACGACTTCGTCAAGGGCACGGGACCGGTCGAGGCCGGACAGATCGCCCTCGACCAGGAGACCGCCACCAAGGGCGGCTACAAGGTCGGCGACAGCGTCCGCGTCGCCACCAACGGCCCGGTGAAGGAGTACGCCCTCGCCGGTGTCTTCACCACCGAGGACGGCGCCGTCAACGCGGGCGGCAGCCTCGTCCTCTTCGACACCGAGGTCGCCCAGAAGCTGTACCTGAAGCCCGGCTTCTACCGCGACATGACCGTCACCGCCGCCCCCGGCGCCGCCGAGGGCAAGCTCCTCGACGAGGTCACCAAGGTCGTCCCGAAGTCCGCGGACGCCGAGACCGGCACGGCCCTGGCCGACAAGCAGGCCAAGGAGATCGAGGAGGGCCTCGGCACCCTCAACAAGGTCCTCCTGGGCTTCGCGGGCATCGCGCTCTTCGTCGGGATCTTCCTGATCTCCAACACCTTCACCATGCTGGTCGCCCAGCGCACCAAGGAACTGGCCCTGATGCGCGCGGTCGGCGCCTCGCGCCGGCAGATCACCCGCTCCGTCCTCGCCGAGGCCGGACTGGTCGGCCTGCTCGCCTCCACCGTCGGCTACGTCCTCGGCATCGGCCTCGCCGTCGGCCTGCGCTCCGTCATGGCCGCCTTCGAGATGAAGGTCCCCGGCGGCGACCTGGTCCTCACCGCCACCCCGGCCGTCAGCGCCTTCGGCGTCGGTGTCCTCATCACCGTCCTCGCCGCCTGGCTGCCCGGCCGCCGCGCCGCGCGGATCCCCCCGGTCGCCGCCATGAGCAGCGTCCACGCCACCGCCAGCACCAAGTCCCTGGTCGTGCGGAACTCCATCGGCGCGGCCGTCACCGCCCTCGGCGCGGTCCTCATCGTGCTCGGCGCGGGCCAGGGCGGCGACACGGGCCAGATGCTCATCGCGGGCGGCGCGTTCCTCACCCTCATCGGCGTGATCATCCTGATCCCGTTCCTGTCCCGGCCCGTGATCGCCGTGATCCGGCCGGTCTTCGTGAAGCTCTTCGGGGTCTCCGGCAAGCTCGCCGGTCTGAACGCGGTCCGCAACCCGCGCCGCACCGGCGCCACCGCCTCCGCGCTCGCCATCGGCCTGACCCTGGTCACCGGCCTCTCGGTGCTCGGCGCCACGGTCGGCTCGTCCCTCGACAAGACGACGACCGACCAGATCAAGGCCGACTACATGGTCTCCATGGCCAGCGGGGACACCCTCAGCAAGGACGTGCTGACCGCCCTGGAGAAGACCCCCGGCGTCACCGCGGTCTCCCCGCAGCAGTGGGGCAGCCTCGAGGTGAAGGGCGCGTACAGCTCGGCCTCCGGCGTCACCCCCGGAGCCATCGACAAGCTCCTCAAGCTGGACGTCGTCCAGGGCTCGATGTCCGCCCTCGGCGGCAACACCATCGCCGTCGACACGAAGATGGCGGAGATGAGCCGTCTGAAGGTCGGCGACGTCGTCCCGGTCCAGTTCATGGACAAGCAGAAGGGCAAGGTGACCATCGGCGCGGTCTACGAGCCCAGCACCTTCGTCTCCTCGATCCTCGCCGACCACCGCCTGATCGGCGAGCACGAGGACGACGCCCAGATCCGCGAGATCTTCGTCTCGACCTCCGGTGGCGCCAGCGCCGCCCACGAGAAGGCCCTGTCGAAGGCCATGGGTGACAACCCGGCCATCACGGTGATGGACCACAAGGACATCCGCGACTCCTTCGGCGGCCCGATCAACATGATGCTGAACATCATGTACGGCCTGCTCGGCATGGCCCTGATCATCGCCGTCCTCGGTGTCGTCAACACCCTGGCCATGTCCGTCTTCGAACGGCAGCAGGAGATCGGCATGCTGCGGGCGATCGGTCTCGACCGGCCCCGGGTCAAGCGGATGGTCCGTCTGGAGGCCGTCGTCATCTCGGTCTTCGGCGCGATCGTCGGCATCGGCCTCGGCAGCTTCCTCGGCTGGGCCGTCGGCGAGACCCTCCGCAAGAGCCTGCCCGGCTACGCCCTGGTCCTGCCCTGGGACCGGATCGCGATCTTCCTGGTCCTGGCCGCCCTGGTCGGCGTCCTCGCCTCGCTGTGGCCCGCCCGCAGCGCGGCCAGGCTGAACATGCTCGCCGCCATCAAGACCGAGTAGCACCGAGCGCGAAGGGCCGGTCCCCCCTCTGTCCGGAGGGGGGACCGGCCCTTCGCCGTGTCAGGCCGTCCCCTCGTTCCAGACGCGCGGGCGCAGCGCCGTACCGCTGTGCCCCGACACCGGGGTCCGCACGGCGAGGAACTGGTTCACGCCGATCCGGTTGCGTTCGAAGGCGACGGCGGAGGCCGCCATGTAGAGCCGCCAGATCCGGGCCCGGCCCGGGGAGGTCAGCCGGACCGCCCGGTCCCAGTCCGCCTCCAGGTTGGCCACCCAGCGGCGCAGGGTGAGCGCGTAGTGCTCCCGGATCGCCTCGACGTCCCGGACCTCGAAGCCCGCGTCCTCCAGGGTCGTCAGGGTGCGGCCCATCGGGGCGAGTTCGCCGTCGGGGAAGACGTACGCGTCGATGAAGGGATCGACCTCGTAGGACTCCTCGTCGGGCTCGGGGCGCCGGGAGATCTGGTGGTTGAGGAGCCGGCCGCCGGGCTTGAGGAGCCCGTGGAGGATGCCGGCGTACTCCCGGTAGCGGACGGCGCCGACGTGCTCGGCCATCCCGATCGAGGAGATCGCGTCGTACGGGCCGTCGGTGACGTCCCGGTAGTCCTGGACGCGGATCTCGACGAGGTCGGCCAGCCCCTCCTCGGCGACCCTCTTGCGGGCGTACGCGGCCTGCTCGCGGGAGAGGGTGACGCCGACGACCCGGGCTCCGTACGCGCGGGCGGCGTGCAGGGCCATGGAGCCCCAGCCGCAGCCCACGTCGAGGAGCCGGTCGCCCTCCTTCAGGTTCAGCTTGCGGGCGATGAGGTCGAGCTTGTCCCGCTGGGCGTCCTCCAGGGACGCGTCCGGTCCGTCGGAGGCCCAGTAGGCGCACGAGTAGACCATCGACGGGCCGAGGACCAGCTCGTAGAAGTCGTTGCCCACGTCGTAGTGGTGACTGATCGCCTGTTTGTCACGGCCCTTGGTGTGGCTGCTGCCGCCCCGGCCGCGCATCTCCTCGGCCGGTGGCCTCGGCGGGACCACGTGACCCGCGAGGCGCAGCAGGCCCCGGACGGCGGCGCGGATGCGGGGGTCGCGCGCGGAGGCGAGCAGGCCCCGGGGCTCGTCGTCGCGCTCCCAGAGCATTCCGGAGAGCCGGTCGAGGAGTTCGTACAGGTCGCCCTCGACGTCGATCTCCCCGGCCACCCAGGCGCGGGCCAGGCCCAGTTCGCCGGGCTTCCAGATCATCCTCCGCAGGGCGCGGCGGTCGCGGACGATCAGAACGGGGCCTTCCACTGGTCCGGCCTCGCTGCCGTCCCAGGCCCGCAGGCGTACCGGGAACGGTTCTCCCGACAGTTCTTCGGCAAGGGTCGTCAGCCGCGACGCGGCGTCGGCCATGATGCGCACCTCCGTGATCTCGGGCCCCAGAAACGTCCGTCGTCAAGGGAACACGTTCTTGGGCGCGCGCAGTCCCGGCACCACACAACAACTCGGCAAAACACGCGAAGGGCCGTCCGCACCACGGATGGCGGACGGCCCTTTGCGGGGGTGTGACGGCATTTCAGGGGGCGGGGACCCGTTGGGGTCTCCCGGCCCCCGCGATCAGGAGGCCTTGGCCTTCTCCTGCACCGGGGCGGCCGGAGCGGGAGCGGGCTTGGCGGCCTCGTAGAACTCCTCGCGCGGCGTCTCGATGGCGCCGAGGGAGACGACCTCGCGCTTGAGGAACATCGCGAGGGTCCAGTCGGCGAAGACGCGGATCTTGCGGTTCCAGGTCGGCATCGCCATGCCGTGGTAGCCACGGTGCATGTACCAGGCGAGACGGCCCTTGACCCTGATCTTCACCTTGCCCATGACGATCATCGCGACGCCCTTGTGCAGACCGAGTCCGGCCACGGCGCCCTTGTTGGCGTGGCTGTACTCCTTCTGCGGGAAGCCGCGCATCCCCGACACGACGTTGTCGCCGAGGACCTTGGCCTGGCGCAGGGCGTGCTGGGCGTTCGGCGGGCACCAGGCGTTGGGGTTGCCCGCGCGGCGGCCGACCATGTCCGGGACCTGGGCGTTGTCGCCCGCGGCCCAGGCGTAGTCGAGACCGTTGACCTGGAGCTTCTCGTTGCAGTCCACGTGGCCGCGGGGGCCGAGCGGCAGACCGAAGCGGGAGAGCGCCGGGTTCGGCTTCACACCGGCGGTCCACACGATGGTGTGGGAGTCGACCTCCAGGCCGTTCTTCAGCACGACGTGACCGTCGACGCAGGAGTCCATGGAGGTTTCGAGGTAGATCTCGATCCCGCGGCTCTCCAGGTGCTCCTTGCCGTACTGGCCGAGCTTGGGGCCCACCTCGGGAAGGATCTTGTCGGCCGCGTCGACCAGGACGAAGCGCATGTCCTCGCGCGAGACGTTCTGGTAGTACTTCGAGGCGTCCCGCGCCAGGTCCTCGACCTCGCCGATGGTCTCCGCGCCGGCGAAGCCGCCGCCCACGAAGACGAAGGTCAGCGCCTTGCGGCGGACCTCCTCGTCGGTGGTCGAGTCGGCCTTGTCGAGCTGCTCCAGGACGTGGTTGCGCAGGCCGATGGCCTCCTCGATGCCCTTCATGCCGATGCCCTGCTCGGCGAGGCCCGGGATCGGGAAGGTGCGGGAGACCGCGCCCATCGCGATGATCAGGTAGTCGAACGGAAGCTCGTACGACTCGCCGACGAGCGGCGCGACCGTGGCGACCTTGCGGTCCTGGTCGATGGTGGTGACCCGGCCGGTGAGCACCTCGGCTCCGCGGACGACGCGTCGCAGCGGGACGACGACGTGACGCGGCGAGATGCTGCCGGCGGCGGCTTCGGGGAGGAAGGGCTGGTAGGTCATGTACGACCGCGGGTCGACGACCGTGACGGTCGCCTCCGCGTAGCGCATCTTCTTGAGGATGCGCCGAGCTGCGTACAGGCCTACGTACCCGCCGCCTACTACGAGGATCCTGGGACGCTCCGTGGTGCTCATGGCATCGAGTATCCACCCCCTCGGAGGGGGGTCCTCGTGCGCCCCTTCACAAGGTCTTCGGGTCCTTCTGCTACACTCCGCCGCCCACGTGATCCATGTCATGGTGCTGCAAAGGAACCGGGGTGCCCGGGCGAACGTTGTTCACCCCTTGTGAACTGGCCTGGAGGGCCCCCGCACAGGCCCTCGGGGACCCCCCGTTCACACGATGGAAACGTCGAGCGAATCGGCCTCCGCACCTGCGAAAGGGCCCTGGGACACCCCCCGGAGGGCCTGAAGACCCCCCTCAGGGGCCGCCAGGGCCCTTTTCCTTGTGAAGAAGTTCACGAACTTTCCCGACGCCGTGTCGTCGGACGGGACGATAGATGCCCGCTATGCCACGGATAGGGCGATCCCATCGAGGATGTCGTGCTCGCTGACGACGACCTCGTGCGCCCCGACCCGCTCCACGATCTCCCTCAGCACCAGTGCACCGGCGACGATCACGTCCACCCGGCCCGGGTGGATCACCGGGATCGCGGCCCGCTCGGCGTGGGTGGAGGCGAGCAGCCGCTCGGTCACCTCGGCCACCTGGGCGGCGGAGATCCGGGAGTGGTGGACCTTCGCGGAGTCGTACTCGGGGAGGCCGAGGGCGATGGCGGCGACCGTGGTGACGGAGCCCGCGAGACCGACGAGGGTCCCGGCGTCGCCGATCGGGACGGTCTCGGCGGCCAGGTCGAGGGCGGCGCGGACGTCGGCGCGGATCGCCTCGGCCTCCTCGGCGGTCGGCGGGTCGTGCCGGACGTGCCGCTCGGTGAGCCGGACGCAGCCGATGTCCACGGAACGGGCGGCCTCGACGTGCCGGTCGCCGGTGACGAACTCGGTGGAGCCGCCGCCGATGTCCACCACCAGGTACGTCCGGTCGGCGGGCAGCTCGCCGGTGGCCCCGGCGAAGGAGAACGCGGCCTCCTGCTCGCCGGTGATGACCTCGGGCTCGACGCCCAGGATCTCCACGACCCCGGCCACGAAGTCCGCGCGGTTCTCGGCGTCGCGGGAGGCGGAGGTGGCGACGAACCGGAGCCGCTCGGCGCCGAGCTCGCGGATGACGGCCGCGTACTCCCGGCAGGCGGCGAAGGTCCGCTCCAGCGCCTCGGGGGCGAGCCGTCCCGTGCGGTCGACGTCCTGGCCGAGCCGGACGATCGTCATCCGCCGGTCCAGCTCGATCAGCTCGCCCGTCGTGGGGTCCACGTCGGCGACGAGCAGCCGGATGGAGTTCGTGCCGCAGTCGATTCCGGCGACCCGGGTCACTTGGTCTCCCCGCCGTCGGAGGACTCGGCGGTCCGGCCGTCCTCCTCCTCGGGGGCGCACGGGGTGACGCAGGGGCCCTTGGCCCACCACTCGGGGAGCATGGCGAGGGCCTCGTCGCCGAAGGGGTTCACGCCGGGGCCCGCGACGAGCGAGTGGCCGACGAGGACGTGCAGGCACTTGACGCGGTCGGGCATCCCGCCCGCGCTGGGGAAGCCTTCGAGGACCTCGATGGCGTCGCGGCGGGCGAGGTAGTCCTCGTGCGCGGCACGGTAGGAGGCGGCCAGCTCCGGGTCGGTGGCGAGCCGGGCCTGCATCTCCTTCATGACCCCGTTGGCCTCCAGGGTGCCGATGGCCGAGGCCGCCCGGGGGCAGGTCAGGTAGTACGTGGTGGGGAAGGGGGTGCCGTCGGGGAGCCGGGGCGCGGTCTCGACGACGTCGGGCCGACCGCAGGGGCAGCGGTGGGCGATGGCGCGCAGCCCGCGGGGCGGCCGGCCGAGCTGGAGCTCGAAGGCCGCGATGTCCTCGTCGGTGGGCTCGGTGCGTGCGGTCTGCGGAGGGGGCGTTTCCATGTCTGCCTTGCTCGTGTGTCGCGTACGGGAGGGGAGGGTCAGGGGCGGTCGGCGTGGTCGACGCCGTCCCAGAGGTTGTCGTACCAGGGGCGGTCGGCCGCGCCCTGCTCGGCGCGGGGCCGTCGCTCCGCGTCGGGGTCGTCCACGGTGAAGCCGGTCTCGCCTGGCATCAGGTAGTGCAGGTGCTCACGGGCGAGGCGGCGGACGTAGGCCGGGTCCTGGAGACGGGCCTTCTCGTCCCTGAGTTCCTCGACGCGCCGGGCCGCCTCGGCGGCCCTGCGCTGCTGCTCGGCGATCTCGCCCTGCTGGGACACGTAGCTCCGCATGGGGTAGGCGAGCGCCACCACGAGGGAGCAGACGACGAGGGCGAGGAAGGCCGCGCGGCCGGTGAGCCGGGAGCGGCGGGCCTGGCGGCGGGTCTGGGAGCGGTAGACACGGGCGGCGGTCTGCTCGCCGAGCAGCCTGATCCGGGTCGCGGTGGAGAACCGGTCCCGGTTCTTCGCGGCCATGTCGTGTCGCCTCCCCTGTTCACGCGTACGTCCCCGCACACGGTACGGGACCGGGTGCGGGGACGGACGGAACTACCGGGTGCGACTCCGTCAGCCCTTGAAGCGCGGGAAGGCGCTGCGGCCGGCGTAGACGGCGGCGTCGTCGAGGATCTCCTCGATGCGCAGCAGCTGGTTGTACTTGGCGACGCGCTCGGAGCGGGCCGGGGCGCCGGTCTTGATCTGGCCGCAGTTGGTGGCGACGGCGAGGTCGGCGATGGTGACGTCCTCGGTCTCGCCGGAGCGGTGCGACATCATGCACTTGAAGCCGCTGCGCTGGGCGAGCTCGACGGCGTCGAGGGTCTCGGTCAGCGAGCCGATCTGGTTGACCTTGACGAGCAGGGCGTTCGCGGAGCCCTCCTCGATGCCACGGGCCAGGCGCTCCGGGTTGGTGACGAAGAGGTCGTCGCCGACGATCTGGACCTTGGTGCCCAGCTTGTCGGTGAGGACCTTCCAGCCGGCCCAGTCGTCCTCGAAGAGCGGGTCCTCGATGGAGACCAGCGGGTAGGCCGCGACCAGCTCCTCGTAGTACTCGGTCAGCTCGGCGGCGGAGAGGGACTTGCCCTCGAACTCGTACTTGCCGTCGTTGTAGAACTCGGAGGCGGCGACGTCGAGGGCGAGCGCGATGTCCTTGCCGGGGGCGTAACCGGCTTCCTTGATCGCTTCGAGGATCAGGTCCAGCGCGGCACGGTTGGAGTCGAGGTTCGGCGCGAAGCCGCCCTCGTCGCCGAGGCCGGTGGAGAGGCCCTTGCGCTTCAGGACGCCCTTGAGCGTGTGGTAGACCTCGGTGCCCCAGCGGAGGGCCTCGGAGAAGGACTCCGCGCCGATCGGGGCGATCATGAACTCCTGGATGTCGACGTTGGAGTCGGCGTGCGACCCACCGTTGAGGATGTTCATCATCGGAACGGGCAGCAGGTGCGCGTTCGGGCCGCCGAGGTAGCGGAAGAGCGGGAGGTCGCTGGCCTCGGAGGCGGCGTGCGCGACGGCGAGGGAGACGCCGAGGATGGCGTTGGCGCCGAGCGACGACTTGTCCGGGGTGGCGTCCAGGTCGAACATGGCCTGGTCGATCAGACGCTGCTCGGTGGCGTCGTAGCCGACGAGCTCCGGGCCGATCTGCTCGATCACGGCGAGGACGGCCTTCTCGACGCCCTTGCCCTGGTAGCGGTTGGGGTCACCGTCGCGAAGCTCAAGGGCCTCGAACGCACCGGTGGAGGCTCCGGACGGAACGGCAGCACGGCCGGTGCTGCCGTCGTCGAGGCCGACCTCGACCTCGACGGTGGGGTTGCCTCGGGAGTCCAGGATTTCCCGGGCTACGACGACGTCGATGGACGGCACGAGCATCTCCTTATGGGATGTGACGCTGGATGTGACGCAAGGTCGGCGCAGGGTCGGCTTGGCCTTGCGTCAAGAGCCTAACCGGCTCGGAGGCTCCGGCCAGCCGGGCGCCCGCCCCCTGGGACGAAAAAGGGCCCAAGGGCATGCATTCAGGGGCGAAAGACCCCGGATCTACTGGACAGTAACCATGAAGTCTCCCGAAAACGCCGGGTCCACCGTCCTCGGGGCGCGAGGACGGCGGGTCCGCCCGCGGCGGGGAATCCGGGCGGAGGAGGGGAATCCGTACGTGGCGGGGACCCGGCCCGTGGCGGGGTGTCCGCACACGGCGGGGGCGCGCCGGGAGAGGGGAGGGGGAGTCCCGTTCGTGGCGGGGAATCCGCCCGCACCCGGAGTTCCGTCCCTGACGCGCGTCGGCGCCCGCGCCTCCGCCCGTGACCGCGCCCGTGACCCGTAAGAGCAAAGAGAAAGAGGAGCGGGAGGCCCCGGACGGCGGAAACCCCGGCCCGGCGCGCACGGGGGGAGGCGCGCCGGGCCGGGGTGGTCACCGCGGGAGGGTCGTCGGTGCCGTACGGGCCACCGGACCCGTACGGACCGCCGGGCTCACTTGAGGTGGAGCTGCTGGCCCGGGTAGATCAGGTCGGCCTGGTCGACGACGTCCTTGTTCAGCTCGAAGAGCTTGGCCCAGCCGCCCTTGACGCCGTGCGCCTGGGCGATGCCGCTGAGGGAGTCGCCGGCCACGACCTTGTACTCGCCGTCGCCCTTCTCGACCTTCTTGCCGGTCGGGGTGGTGACGGTCGCCTTCGGCGCGGCCTGCTGCGTGACCTTCTTCGGGGTCTGGCGCTGCTCGCTGCGGGTCGTCGGCTGCTCGGCCGACCGCTGCTGCTTCGGCTGCTGCTTCGGCTGCTGGGTGACGGTCTTGGGGGTGCTCTCGGCGGCGCCGCCGTCGTAGGAGGCACGGGAGAGGCCCACGCCGCAGCTCGGCCACGCGCCCTTGCCCTGGCCCGCGAGGACCTTCTCGGCGATGGCGATCTGCTGGGACTTCGACGCCTGGTTGGCGGTCGAGGCGTAGGCGGTGCCGCCGTACGCGGCCCAGGTGGAGGCCGAGAACTGGAGGCCGCCGTAGTAGCCGTTGCCCGTGTTGATGGACCAGTTGCCGCCGGACTCGCACTGGGCGACGCGGTCCCACTCGGAGGCCGTGGCGGCCGAGGCGGTGCCCGCGGTCATCAGCGGGGCGGCGACGGCGACACCGGTGACGCCGACGAGCGTGACGACCTGGGTGGCCTTGGAGGGACGGCGGTGTTTGCCCTTACCGGAAAACAGCATGGAGATTCTCCTCACCGACGCCTGCGAGGTGAGCTGTCGGGTTCGGGCCAATGAGTTGCCCGGCCGCGTGTCCCAGCACGCGACTTCACCCCAAGCCGGTCGTCGGCCGTCTGTCTCGACGGCCGGGGCCGGCACTTACCTTGGGTCCCCCGCTCCTGCCTTCGGCGCTTGCGCGACGACTGTTCCCGACGACCGACGGCAGGATTCGGCGTTTCGGTCGACGGGGCCCGCGGTGGCGAGCGGTGATGACCGTAGACACAGACCCACCGGAAGTTCAAAGAGGCGAATGACGGACATTCCGGCCCTCCTTGCCTTCCGGCGGGGGGGGTTTGCGCAGGTGAGAGGTGACGGGAGCAAAGTTTGCAGACGTGACACGCCAGTTGGGGCGAAGAGACCCATGTCTCACTTGCCCAGAACCGGACATATGACCCCGAATCACTCCGCCTGCGCGGTCGGACCCTCCGTCAGGTCAAGGCTCTGACCAGGAAGGATGAGGTCCGGGTCGGTACCGACCGTCTTCCGGTTGGCGTCATAGAGCGCGGTCCAGCCTCCGGGCAGCTCGTTCTGCTGTGCGATGTCGGACAGGCTGTCGCCCGCCTTCACCGTGTACGCGCCCGAAGTGCCCTGACTGTCCGTTCCGTCCGAGCCCTTGGAGGCGTCGGTCACGGACTTCGCGGCGGTCTCCCCGGAGAGACCGTCACCCGGTGCCGCATGGCGGCCGGTTTCAGAAGTTTCGCCCGAATTGCCGGTTTCCTCCGCGGCTGCGTCGCCCCGGTGCTTGCCCGAGCCCGTGGACGGAGCACCGGTCGTCGGCTCGCCGGACGTGCCCGGTGTGACCGATCCGTCGGGCGCGGTGGTGCCGGGGTCGGGGGCCACCGGGGAGACGGGCGCCGTCGGGTCGACCGGAGCCCCCGTCACCGGCGCGCCCGTCGAAGGCGCCGCGGGGCCCGTGGGCGCCGCCGTGGCCGTGCGCGCCTCGGCGGTCCTTCCCGCCGCGCTCCGGGACTTCTCCGCCGCGCTGGAGGACGACGGGCCCGTCGTACGGTTCGACTCGGCGACGGGGCCGCCGGAGGGCTTCGGGAGGTCCGCGGGGCCCGGGTCCACCTTCGGCCGGGCCCCGTCGTTGACGAGTCCCGCGATCGGCGCGCAGGTGGCCCACGCGGTGGAGCCCTTGGCGAGGGCCTTCTCGGCCACCGCGATCTGCTGGGCACGGCTGGCCAGGTCGGGGCTGGGCGCGTAGGCGAGACCGCCGTGCCGCTCCCAGCTGTCCTGGGTGAACTGGAGGCCGCCGTACAGGTCGTTGCCGAGGTTGGCGCTCCACTGGCCGCCGGACTCGCACTCGGCGACCCGGTCCCAGGTGGCGGCGTCGGCGGCGGACGCCGAGCCGGTGGCGAGCAGGGGAAGCGCCATGGCGGACCCGGTCACCCCCGCGGCGACGACGATGGCGGGGGCCTGACGGGGGCGGCGGTGTCGTCCGTTCCCGGAACGCATAGGAGCGCCTTTCGCGTGACAACTGGGGTGGTCGAACTGAGTTGTCGGGGAACGTAGCCGTATTCGAACGCTCATCACAAGTCGATGCACCCGCGATCACGCGAAGATCACATTTCTGATACCCCATCAGATCCGTGGAGGGGTGCGGCCGGAGAGAACTCCACCGGAAGGGTGCGCAGCCCCCGCATGATGAGCCCGCCGCGCCACCGCAGTTCGGCCGGATCGGCGGCGAGCCGCAGGTCCGGGAGACGGGTCAGCAGGGTCGCCAGGGCCGTCTGCCCTTCGAGCCGGGCGAGCGGCGCGCCCAGGCAGTAGTGGATGCCGTGCCCGTATCCGAGGTGCTGGTTGTCGCGCCGGGCGAGGTCGAGGACGTCCGGCCCGTCGAACCGCTCGGGGTCCCGGTCGGCGGCGGCGAGGACCACCAGCACCGGGTCGCCCGCCGGGATCTCCTGCCCGCCGATCGTCAGCGGCCGGGTCGCGTACCGCCAGGTGGCCATCTCCACCGGCCCGTCGTACCGCAGCAGCTCCTCGATCCCGGTCTCCAGGAGTCCGGTCTCCCCGGCGGCGATCGAGTCCTGGAGCCGGGCGCGCTGCTCCGGATGCCGGAGAAGTGCGTAAAGTCCGTTACCTACCAGATTGACAGTGGTCTCGAAGCCGGCGAAGAGCAGGATGAAGGCCATCGCGGCGGCCTCGTTCTCGGTGAGGTGCTCACCGTGGTCGGAGGCCCGGATGAGACCCGAGATGAGGTCGTCCCCGGGCTCCTCGCGCTTGCGGTGGATCAGCTCCGCGAGATAGCCGCGCATCTTCTTCACCGACCGCGCGACCCCGCCGCGCGGCCCGCCGCCGTGCCGGATCATCATCCCGGCCCAGTCCCGGAAGTCGTCCTGGTCCTCCTCGGGCACCCCGAGCAGGTCGCAGATGGCGTAGATGGGCAGCGGGAAGGCGAACTCGTGGATGAGGTCCGCGCTCCCCCGTTCCACGAAGGAGTCGATGAGCCGGTCGGTCAGCTCCTGCACGCGCGGGGCGAACTCGGCGACCCGGCGCGGGGTGAACGCCTTCGAGACGAGCCTGCGCAGCCGGGTGTGGTCCGGCGGGTCGATGTTGAGCAGATGGGTCATCAGCTCGGCCTTGCGCTCGCCCGGGATGCCCGTCTTCCCCTTCGCGTGCGGGGACTCGGCGTGGTGCGCCGGGTTCTTGGAGAGCCGCTGGTCCGCGAGGGCCTGCCGGGCGTCGGCGTAGCGGGTCACCAGCCAGGCCTCGACCCCGCTCGGGAGGGTCGTGCGGTGCACCGGCGCGTGCGTCCTGAGCCAGGCGTACGCGGGGTAGGGGTCGCTGGCGAACTCCCAGGTGAAGAGCTCGGGCGCGGGCCCGGAGACCGGGCAGGTCGGGGCGCCGGGGACTTCTCCGGGGGCGGGGCGGGAGGCGGGGGCTGGGCCGGGGGTGGTGCTCACCCCCCGACCGTACAGGCAGGTTCCGCCGGATCCGGGTGTGGAGATTCCGTGAGGACGGGCCGGACGGGTGCCCTACATTCCTGACAGTGGACCCTCAGATGCTCAGGAGCACGTTCGCGGTCGTCGAGAGACGGGCCGAGCACGCCGTCACCTACTTCTACGCGCATCTCTTCCGGCAGGAGCCGTCCCTGCGCGAGCTGTTCCCCGGGGACATGCGGCCCCAGCGCGACCGGCTCTTCGCCGCGCTCACGCATCTGGTGGAGCGTCTGGAGGACCCGGACCTCCCCGCGTACCTGGGGCGCCTGGGCCGCGACCACCGCAGGTTCCTCGCCACCCCCGCCCTCTACGCCTCGGTCGGCACCAGCCTGCTCGCCGCGTTCGCCCATGTGGCGGGAGCCGCCTGGACCACGGAGGCCGAGAAGGCCTGGACGGAGGCGTACGCGCACCTGGCCGAACTGATGCTGGCGGGCGCCGACGAGGCCGTGGCGGCGGGCGAGCCGGCCTGGTGGGACGCGGACGTCGTCCGGCACGAGCGGCACGGCCCCGACCTGGCCGTCCTCACCCTGCGGCCCCGGCAGCCCCTGCCCTTCCTGCCCGGTCAGTACGTCAGCGTCGCCTCGCCCCGCGTCCCCCGCGTCTGGCGCACCTACTCCCTCGCCGACGCGCCCCGCCCGGACGGCACCGTGGAACTGCATGTGAGCCGGGTCCCCGGCGGGGTGATGAGCACGGCGCTCGTGCACGGCACGGCGCCCGGCGGGGTGCTGCGGCTGGGGACTCCCGACGGCGACCTCGTCGCCCGGACGGAACCGGGCGGACAGCGCGCCTACATCTGCGCGGGCACCGGCTGGGCGCCGGTGAAGGCCCTCCTGTCCGAGGCGGTCGAGCGTGAACCGGCCCTGAAGGGGCGGCTGTTCGTCGTGGCGCGCGCGAAGGAGCACCTGTACGGGCGCCGGGACGTGGAGCGGCTGGCCGCCCGGCTCGACGGGCTGAGCGTCACCTACATCACCTCCGCGCCCGGCCACCCCAAGGACCAGGCGACCGAGCGGCTCGTCCAGTCGCTCCGGTCCTGCGTCCACTGGTCCGCGCACGACGTGTACCTCGCCGGGCCGCCCGGCTTCATCACGGAGGTCGTCGAGGTCCTCGTGGAGCTGGGCACCGCTCCCGACCGCATCCACCACGACGTCCTGCCGCCGGTGAGCCCCTTCGCCGTCCGCCCCCACACCCCCGCCGACCGCCTCCTCGGCCCACCGCCTCCCCTCTGGCACAACCCGGCCGCCCGCACCGCGCGCCCCGGCCCGGGGCCCGGCCGTCCGCGATGACAGCGGGGCCGAAGGCCCGGGTCATCGCGTCGGTGGTGAACGGTGCCGTGCCTCGGCCGGGGTGCCGGGCCTGTGAGCCCCATACCGTCCCGCCCCGGCGCCGGGCAGGGACGGCGGAGTGCGGTCACGGCGCGGGCGTGAACCAGGCGGCGGGTTCGTCCTTCTGGACGAGCGCGATGACCTCCCGCATCCGCTCGCTCATCGGAGGCAGAGCGTCCAGCGGGAACCAGGCGACCTCCGCCGACTCGTCGTCGCAGACCCGGGGCTCCTGTCCCCCGTCCGCCGGACGGCAGGCGAAGACGACCTCGAAGTACTGCGCCCGGTCGCCGTTGCCGTGGCGTACCGGCGGGGAGTGCGTCACCGCCGCCAGGCGCTCCACCACCACCCGCACCCCGGTCTCCTCCTCCACCTCTCGTGCCACGGCTGCGGCCGGAGGCTCGCCCGGCTCCACGATCCCGCTCAGCGGCGTCCACGCCCCGCCTGCGGAACGGCGCTGCAGAAGCACCCGCCGCCGCTCGTCACGGACGACCGCGACCACTCCCGGCAGCCAGAGCAGTTGGTCAGGACCAACCGCTTTCCGTAGATCTGAGACGAAATCAGGAATCATCCACCCACCCTAGAAGAGGCAGCACGGCACGGTCGGGCGTTTCACCATCCCCGCCCGGCCGCGATGGTCGCAGGGGTCTGTCGATCCAGCCGCGCGAGCACCTCGGAGATGAACTCCGCCGGTCGGCAGAGCGCCACTGGGGCGTGTTTCAAAAGGAGCGTCGTCTGCCCGGAGGGCAGGCCTGGCGGCGTCTGGTGCGTGCGATCGCAAGGCGGAGGGTCGCCCCGATACTGGATGTATCGGGGTGATCCCGACAACGCGGCGAGCGTGCGTGCCAGGCGTCGCCAGGCAGGCGGGACTTTCGAAACACGCCGTAGGTCCCGGGACCTACGGCGTGCGGACCCCCCGGAGGGGACCCGCGGCCGATCCGTGGTCCGGTGGGCGGGTCCTAGCGTGGTGGGCATGCGCTTAGGAATTCTCGGAACAGGAAACGTCGCCCGGGCACTGGCCCGTGGCTGGAACGCCGTGGGGCACGAGGTGCTCCTCGGCTCGCGGTACCCCTCGGAGCGGACGGGCCTCGGGCTGCCCGTGGCGGGGCTGCGGGAGACCGTCGCCCACGCCGAGGTGCTCGTCAACGCCACTCCCGGCACCGTCTCGGTGGAGCTGCTGCGCTCCGTCGGGGCGGCGGCGCTGGAGGGTGTCCCGCTGATCGACGTCGGGGTGGGGCTCTCCGACGACTACACGGAGCTCTCGCACCCCAACAGCAGTCTGGGCGAGCAGATCCAGCGGGCCTTCCCGCTGACTCCCGTCGTGAAGACGCTGTGCACCATGGACTCGACGGTGATGACCGATCCGGGGAGTCTGGCGGGCCCGAGCACCGTCTTCCTCTCGGGCGACCACGAGGAGGCCAAGCGGACCGCCGGGCGGCTGCTGGCCGACCTCGGCTGGGCCCCCGACTCCCAGCTGGACATCGGCGGGATCACCACCGCGCGCGGCCAGGAGCACTTCGCCCTGCTGTTCATGGGCATCGCGGGCGGTCTGGGCTCCCACGCCTTCAACGTCCGGGTGGTCGCCCGGCCCGCCTGAGCCGCCCCGCCCGAACCCGTCGGCCCGCACGGACCGGGCCCGTGCGCGGTCGCACGACCGTAACCCGTCGGACCCGTCGCGGCCCGTCGCGGCCGTGCGGGCTCAGGCGTCCGGTGTCAGGCCCTCCGCCGCGCGGATCGCGTCCCGGTACGTCCGGGCCGCCGCCCGCAGCGCGGCCTCGGGGTCCACGCCCGCCGCCTCGGCCCGTACGGCCAGGCCGAGGAGTTCGTATCCGATGCCTTCCCCGGTGGGCGGGGGCACGTCGAGGCCCGCCGTCCTGGCCCGGCCGCCGAGCTTGGCGGCGAGCGCGAGGCCCGGCTGGCCGACCGGCACCCCGTCGGTGACGGACTCCCGACGCTTCTCGACCGCCTTGGTCCGCAGCCAGTGCTCCCGCACCTCCTCGGGCG
This sequence comes from Streptomyces sp. NPDC101490, assembly GCF_044767145.1. Classification (NCBI taxonomy): domain Bacteria; kingdom Bacillati; phylum Actinomycetota; class Actinomycetes; order Kitasatosporales; family Streptomycetaceae; genus Streptomyces; species Streptomyces sp. NPDC101490. The sequence goes on along the minus strand of NZ_JBIWNI010000019.1, from coordinate 55,626 downwards.
TCTCGGCGGTCTCGTCGCCGAAGACGTGCGGATGGCGCAGGATCAGCTTCTCCACGAGGGTCCCGGCGACGTCGTCCACGGAGAACGGCTCCTCCGGGTCCTCCTCGGCGATCCGGGCGTGGAAGACGACCTGGAGGAGGACGTCCCCCAGTTCCTCGCGCAGTTCGTGCCGGTCGCCGTCCTCGATCGCCTCGACGAGCTCGTACGCCTCCTCGATGGCGTACTTGGCGAGCCCCCGGTGGGTCTGGCGCGAGGTCCACGGGCAGGCCCGGCGGATGCGGTCCATGATCTGCACGAGGTCGAGCAGCCGGGCGCCGGGCAGGTCGTAGGAGCCGGGCAGCAGTTCCAGGTCGGGCATCGCCACCCGGCCCGAGCCCGCGAGCCGGGCGAGGCCGTCGGTGAGGGCCCGGTCGCCCTCGCCGGAGGGCAGCACGAGGACCGTACGGCCCCCGGCGCAGGCGGCGACGAGTTCCTCTGCGGTGGGCCGCAGCGGCTCGACGGCGATCCCCGCCTCCCGCAGGTACGGCAGCTGGGGGTGGTCCTCGTCGGGGCAGAGCACCCGGTCGGCGTCGCCCAGCGCCCGCCAGGCGGGCCAGGACAGCAGTCCGGGTGCCACGCGGTGGCTGGCGGTGAGGAGGACGACGCGGCCGGGGCTCTCAGATGTCACCCCTCGAACCTACCGCTGTCGCGGCAGGGCCTCAGGCACCGGCCGGGGCGGCGGCGGGGTCCTTGGTGATCTGCCGGAGCCAGGGGCTGCCGTCGTACGCGGTGTCCAGGCGGACCTGGGTGTCGTCCCAGCGGCCGTAGCGGGGGTTCACGTCGATGGCGAGCGCCTTGGAGGCGGCGGAGAAGACGTCCGTCAGCTTCTGCTGGCCCTCGGGGCTGTCGGTGACGCCCAGCTTGGCGGCGATCTTGTTCATCAGGACGTTGCGCCGGACGACGGCGTCGATCTGGTCGGGGGCCACACCCTGCTCCTGGAGGAGGGCGGTCGCCAGCCGGTCCTCGCCGCCGCTCTGGCGGACGAAGGCCGTGCGGGTCTCCTGGAGCTCGGCGCGGGTCGCGCTGACGCCGTTGTCCTCGGCGACCCGGTCGACGACCCGGTCGAAGATCATGACGTTGAGCTTGCGGCGGGGCAGGTCACCGGTGGCCTGGACGAGCTGCGCGGCCTGCGGGGAGCCCTGCTGGGCCGCCCGCACGTCGTCCACCTGGGCCTGGAGGCTGGAGACGTCGATCCGTTCGCCGCCGACGACGGCCGCCGCTCCTGGGTGGGCGTCGCTCCCGCAGGCGGTGAGCAGCGGGGCCGCGGCGAGCAGTGCGGCGGAGACGGTGAGCGCAGTGCGGCGGTGCAAAGGAGCCTCCCGGGCTGGTCGTGCGTCAGTGGAACGACCTTGCGGTGATCGATGGTAGGCAGTCGCCGGGGCCGAAACCACTACTTCGGTGCGACTGTTTCCCACAACGACCCACCCGCATGCCGGGTGTCGGCCCGTACCGCCTCCGTCTCGTGCCCCTCGTGGGTCTCCTGCACCAGGTAGTGGGGGCGCCGCTTGACCTCGTAGTAGATGCGGCCGACGTACTCGCCGATCAGCCCGGCCATCACCATCTGCACCCCGGCGAGGGCCGTGACGGCGACGAGGAGGGTGACGTACCCGGGTGTGTCCACGCCGTTGGCCAGGGCGTCCCCGACGATCCAGGCCGCGTATCCGAGGGCCACGAGGACGAGCAGCAGACCGAGGTGGACGGCGGCCCGCAGCGGCTTGTTGTTGAAGGAGAGCAGCCCGTCCAGGCCGTAGTTGAGGAGCTTGCCGAAGGTCCACTTGGAGCGGCCCTGCTCCCGGACGGCGTTCTCGTACGAGAAGGTCGTCGTCCGGAAACCGACCCAGGAGAACAGGCCCTTGGAGAAGCGGTTGTACTCGCCGAGGCCGAGGACCGCGTCGACGGTGCGGCGGGACAGCAGGCGGAAGTCGCCGACGCCGTCGACCAGCTCGACGTCGACGAGCCGGTTGATCGCCCAGTAGTAGAGGCGGGCGGTCAGGGTGCGGGTGACCCGGTCGCCCTCGCGGGTGCGGCGGGCGACGACCTGGTCGTACCCCTCGGCGTGCAGCGCGACCATCCGGTGCACCAGCTCCGGCGGGTGCTGGAGGTCGGCGTCCATGAGGACGACGGCGTCCCCGGCGGCCTGCCGGAGACCGGCCAGCATCGCCGCCTCCTTGCCGAAGTTGCGGCTGAAGGAGACGTACCGGACGTGGCGGGGGTCGCGCGCGGCGAGCTCCTGGAGCAGTGGGAGCGTCCGGTCGCGGCTTCCGTCGTCCACGTAGACGATCTCGAACTCGCCTTCCAGGCGGTCGAGTTCGCGCATCACATGGTCGTGGAAGCGGGTGAGGACGTCCTGCTCGTTGAAGCAGGGAACGACGATCGAGAGCAGCACGCGGACCACGACAACGGAGCGTGGTGACCCGGCCGGTCCGGCGGGGTGGCGCGCAGAAGACCATTGCGTGAACGGGGCCGCCGGGGCCCGTCCCGGCCCGCCCGGCGCTGGCATATTCGACAGCGCCATGCCGAACACCACACGCCCGCACCGCCGTTCCGGCCCGCACTCCGCGCCCGCCACCGCCGCCCCGCTCGCCCGTCCCGCCCGTCCGGTCCGGTCCGGGCTCCGGGCCAGCGCGCTCGCCGCCCTGCTCACCGTGGCGGCCGTCTGCGGCGGGGACGCCGTCGCCCGGGTCTTCCCCTTCGGGCCGCGCCACCGGGCCGTCAACGACCTCGCCAACCAGTTCGTCCCCTTCCACGCGCACCTGTGGGACCTGCTGCGCGGGCGGGCCGACGGCGGGCTGTTCCTGGACTGGCGGGCGGGCTGGGGCACCTCCTTCCTGCCGGACTACGGCACCTATCTCTCCAGCCCCTTCGCCCCGCTGGTCGCGCTGTTCCCGCGCGCGGACATCGAGTACGCGGTGTACGCGGTCACCGTCCTGAAGACGGCCGTCGCCGCCGTCGCCATGACGTTCCTGCTGCGCCGCCTCGGCACCGCGCCCCACTGGTGGTGGGCGCCCGTCCTGGGAGCCGCGTACGCGCTGTGCGGCTGGTCCCTCGCCGAGGGCACCTACAACCCGATGTGGCTCGACGGTCTCATCGCCCTCCCGCTGCTCTGTGTGGTCGGCGAGTGGGCCCGGGAGGCCCGGCGCCCGCTCCTCGGCCCGCTGGTGGTGGCGGTCTGCTGGACGGCGAACTTCTACACCGCGTACATGGCGACCCTCGGCGCCGCCCTCGTCCTCCTCGTCCGGCTCGCGGCGACCGGGACCTTCCGTCCCCGCGCGCTGCTGCGGGCGGCCGTCACGGCCGGCACCGGGATCGCGCTCGCCGCGCCCGTCCTCGTCCCCGTGTTCCTCGGCTCCCGGCACGCCCACCCGGGGCTGGTACGGGAGTTCACTCCGGCGCCCTTCACCGACGTCCTGGCCCGGCTGCTGCCCGTCACGTACGGCTTCGCGACCCCGGCGCTCTTCGTCGGCACCGTGGTGCCGCTGCTGGTGGCGGCGCTGCTGTTCCGCCGGGACGTGCCCGCCCGGGAGCGGTGGCTGTGGCCGGGGCTCTGCATGGCGGTCGTCGCCTCGATGCAGTGGGGTCCCACGCATCTGGTGTGGCACGCCTTCGCCACCCCGAACGGCAGCCCGTACCGCCAGACCTTCGTCCTCTCCGGTGTCCTCGTCGTCGCCGCCTGGACCGGCCTCACCCACGGCCCGCCGGACCGGCGTGCGCTGCTCGGCGGGACGGGGGCCGTCCTGGCCCTGACGGCGGGGGCGCTGCCCGGCCCGTCCCTCACCTCCTGGGCGCTGCTGCTGACCGGCGTCGGTCTGGCGGCGGTGGCGGGCGCGCTGCTGCTGCCCCGGCGGGGGCGGTACGGGGTGCTCGCCGCGCTCCTGGTGGCCGGGACCGTCGTCGGGCAGGCGGCGGCGACGACCGCGTACGCCGACCGGGAGCGGCTCGTCCGGCTCGACGACTACCCGCCGCTGGGCCCGGAGCAGGAGCGGCGGGCGGCGGCGCTCGCGGCGGCCGACGGCTGGCCCGCGTACCGCACGGACCCGGGGCTGCCCCGGGTCGCGGGCAACGATCCGCTGCTGCTCGGCGGGCAGGGCGCCGCCTACTACAGCAGCCACACCCCGGCGGTCCTCACGGCGACGCTGGACGCGCTGGGCGGCGGCTGGACGTCCCGGGGGCGCAACCTCCAGACGCTGGACAATCCCGTGACGGACGCCCTGTTCGGGGTGGGCGCGCGGTGGCGGGACGGGCGGGTGGTCCGCTCGGACGCGCTGCCGCTGGTGACGGTCCGCCCGGCGGGTCCGGCACCCCGCTACGGCCGTTCGCCCTTCCGCAACCAGGAACTCCTGCTCGGCTCCCGGGTGTACGGGTCCCCGGTGGCCGGGGCCTGTCCGGTCGGCACCGAGGTCTTCCTGTGGGCGCCCGACGCGACGGGCCGGGCCCGGCTCGGCGGCCATGAGGTCCGGCTGCTCGGCGGGCAGCCGAAGCGGCGGGCCGCCCTGGTGTCGCTGGGCGTCCAGCGGCGGGCGGGCGAGCGGCCGGTGGTGCCCGCCCCCGGCGGCACCCTCGGCTGTCTGGACCGGGCCCGGCTGCGGGCGGCCGTGACGGCGCTGCGCGCCCGTGCGGCGACCGGGGTCGCCGTCACCTCGACGGGCATCACGGCGGTGCTGCCGCCCGGTACGACGGGCACGGTGGTGGTGGCGGTCCCGAGGATCGCGGGCTGGCGCTGCGAGGGCGCGCGGGCGGAGTCGTACGGCGGGCTGCTCGCGGTCCGGCCCGCCCCCGGCACCACCACCCTGAACTGCTCCTTCCGCCCGCCGGGGCTCCGCGCCGGCCTGGCGGCGGGCGCGGCGGGGGCGCTGGCGCTGGGTGCGGTGGTGTGGTGGCACCGGCGGGCGAGGGGTGCCGGGGCTCGGTGAGCGGGGGTGGGGTCTCGGCGCGGGTCTGAGCCCGGAGGCCCCGCGGCCGGACCGCAGGACCGTGGCGGCCGGGGCCGAGACAGAGGCCGGGGCCCCGGGGGTCAGCCGGTGCCGGGGGACAGGGCTTCGAGGGATTCGGGGACGGTCTGGCCGCCATCGACGGTGAGGGTCTGGCCGGTGATGAAGGCGGCCTCGTCCGAGGCGAGGAAGCGCACCGCGTGGGCGATGTCCTCCGGCTCCCCCAGTCGGCCGACCGGGATCGAGGCGGTCATCCGGCTCAGATACTCCTCGCCCAGCGCGTCCAGGCCCTCGGTGCGGACGTTGCCCGGCAGGACCGCGTTCACGGTGATCCGCAGCGGCGCCAGTTCCAGGGCCGCGCCGCGCAGGAAGCCGAGCTGTCCCGCCTTGCTGGCGCCGTAGTGCGACCAGCCGCTGTAGCCGGTGACGGGGCCGGTGATCGAGGAGGTGAGGACGACCCGGCCGTGCCCGGCGCGTTCCATCGCGGGCAGACAGGCCCGTACGGCCAGGATCGAGCCGCGCAGATTGACGCCCAGGACCTCGTCGATGTCGGCGGCGGTCATCTCGCGCAGCGGCTTCTCGGGGAAGATCCCGGCGTTCGCGCACAGCACGTCCAGATGTCCGTGGCGGCGCTCCGCCTCGGCGGCCATCTCCTCCACCGCGTCGGGGTCGCGCAGATCCGTCCCCAGACCGGTGACCCTGCCGCCGGTGGCGTCCGCGATCTCCGCCGCGACCCCGGCCGCCGCACGGGCGTCCCGGCCGGTGAGCGCGACCGCCGCACCGCTGCGGGCGAAGAGCTCCGCGATGCCTCGTCCGATGCCTCGGGTACCGCCGGTCACGAGGACCGACCTGTTCTCCCACCGGGTGAACGTCATGGGGTTGTCGCCCTTCGCCTTGGCGGCGCTGACGGCCGCGCCGCCGGACGGTCATCGTAGGGCGGGCGCCGCGCTCCGGGAGGGACTTCCGGACACGCCCCGGACGGGTCCCGTCCCGTCAGACGGCGGCCCCGGGCAGGCGCAGCTCCCAGCGGATCTCGCCGTCCTCCTCCTCGCCGGTCGAGGTGAGTCCGGCGGCGCGGGCGACGGCGGCGGAGGCCGCGTGGTCGGGGTGGACATGGGCGAGGACCGTCCGGACGCCCCGGTCGGCCAGCAGCCCCACCAGGCCCGTCGCGGCCTCGACCGCGAATCCCCGGCCCTGCCAGGGCGTTCCGATCACCCAGGCGATCTCGGCGGTCCGGCCGCCGTCGGTGACGGTGGCCTGGACCGTGCCGGCCGCCCGGCCGTCGGAGCGGAGACGGACCGTCCAGTTCGCCCACACCGTCGCGGGGTCGGGCGAACCGGCGGCCAAGCGCCCGTACCGGGCCAGGAGTTCGGCCCGGGAGAGCGGGGCGCCGCCGATGAAGAGGTGCAGTGCGGGGTCGGCGAGGACCTCGGACATCTCGTCCGCGTCGGCGACGGCGAGAGGCGTCAGGTCGAGCCGCCGGGTCCGCACGGCGGTGTCCCTCACGGCGGTGTCCCGTGCGGGGTTCTCCTCGGGTGTCAGCGGCACCGCGCACTCCTCAGGCCCGGAGGTCCCAGACCCCCTGACCGACGTTCGTGGTCTTCATGGTCGCATCCCTCCTCCCGTGCTCGTCCGGCGGTCCACCTGCGGTTCCAGCCTAGGAACGGGCCGCTCCGCCCGGTGTGCGCGGAGCGCGGGCCTCCTTGATCCTCAGCGCACGGAACTCGGTGGGGCTGACCCCGTACGCCTCGCGGAAGGCACGGCTGAAGACGGCGGGGCCGCTGAACCCCCGGCGCGCGGCGATGGCCTGCACCGGATGGGCGAGCAGCCCGGGGCTGGCGAGGTCGTCCCGGCACCGTTCCAGACGGCGGCGCCGGATGCGCGCCTGGACGGTCTCCCCCTCGCCCTTGAACAACTGGTGGAGGCTGCGCACCGAGAGGTTGTGGTGGGCGGCCACGACGGCGGGGGTGAGCTCCGGGTCGCCGAGGTTGTACTCGATGAAGAGATGGACGCGGCGGAGCAGTGCCCGGGAGCGCACTTCGGCCGGAAGCCGGTCCTCGGCGTCCGCGTTCCCCGCGAGGCAGGCCGCCGCGAGGTCGATCGCGGTGGCGCCGAGCCGGGCCAGCTCCTCCGGGGCGCACCCGCCGCCGTGGGTGACGAGCGAGCGCAGGAAGTCGACGAGGACGGCGCCCACCCCGCTCCGGCCGGACATCCGGTGGGCGAGCATCCCGTCCAGCCGCCCGGCGCGCAGCGGCAGCGCGTCGCGCGGCAGTTGGAGGATGACGAGCTGCCCCGGGTCGCCCTCGGAGACGTACCGGGCGTCGGAGGGCCGGGAGGTGTCCCAGAAGACGAGGTCCCCGGCCTCCGCCGCGCAGTGGCTGTCGTTCTGGTCGAGGGTCATGGCGCCCCGGGTGACCAGTCCGAGCTGGTACTGCTCGGGGTCGCCGCGCCGGATCAGGGCGGGCGTCCTGCGGGATCTCAGCGGGGAGTAGGCGACCTTGGAGAGCTGGACGCCCCCGAGGTCGAGCAGGGCCACGTCGGCCGTGAACTCGTCGGGGCGTTCGCTGGTCAGGGCGGTGGGCATGACCTCACGGGAGATCATGTCCGCGAACCACTCGAACCGTTCCCGGTCGGGCAGTTCCCCCGACGACACCACTGACCACATCGCGCGCTCCCCCGAACTCGGTCATGCTCCTGTGGCCAGAATGCATCGACGCGTTCCCGTTCGTCGCGGGGGTTGACCGGCGTGTGGCGCGATCCGCCCGCGCCCGGGGCCGGAACGGGGCACGAGTCCGTCACCTCGGCGGGGCCGCCCGGGTCACCACCCACCGGGCCCGGCGGCGGAGACGCGGGAGGCGGGGACGCGGGGAGCCGGGGATGCGGGGACGCGGGGGCGCGCCCTGCCGGTGCCTCGGCCGAGGGTGGCCCGCCGTCCGGAGCCTCCGACGGCGACGGTGTCGCCCTCCGGCGCGGCGGAACACGGGGCCTTCCCGTACGGCCCCGCCCACCTCACCCCTCCCCACCTCGCCTCGCCCCACCTCACCTCGCCCCGCCGGAGCCCTCTCGCTCCGGTCACGGCCACGGCCACGGCCGAGGGTCCTCCCGGACGCTTCGAAAGTTTTCCGGTCGCGGCCGCAACCCCGGGGGGTGCCGCACGTCTGGTGGGGTGAAGGCGCCCTTCACCGCTCCACCAGTCCGTGTCTCCGATCCACTTCTCGGGAGAACCCATGACCAGCCACTCCACGCGGATCCGCCGCCCCCGTCACCGCGTCCTGAGTGTCGTCGCCGGTGCCGCCCTGCTCCTCGGCGGCGGCTTCGCCGCGCAGGCGTTCGCCGACTCCGGCGCGAAGCCCGCCCCGGCCCCGGCTCCGGCCACCGCGCCCGCCGTGTCGAAGCCCGCTCCCGCCGCGCCCGCCGCCGCCCCGAGCGTCGTCACCCCGGGCAAGGCCGCCCCGGCCGTGGAGCCGACCCGCGCCCCCGCCGCCGTCAAGCCGACCCCGGCGCCCGCCCCGGCCGACGGCGGTACGGTCGTCACCCCCGCACCGGCCGGGGTCGCGCCGCAGGTCGTCAAGCCCGGCACCGGCGTCGGCAAGTAGCGGCGAGCGATGGTTCCCGGGGGAGCGGGCCGGGCCCGGCCCGCTCCCCCTTCCGCACCGGACCGATCGAGGACCCCGCCGTTGTCGTACGCCGTACCCGCCCCCTTCCCCGCCCCGCGACCCTGGTGGTCCCGGCTGCTCACCCGCGCGTCCCGGACCACTGACGCGCCCGCGCCCGGCCGGGGGTTCGCCCGCCGTCTGCGCCTGGTCGGCCCCCCGCCGGGCCGGGAGCGCCCGTACGACACCGGGTCGCCTCCCGCGTACGGCCACGGGCCCGCGTACGGCCAGGAGCCGCCGCCCTCGCTCACGGATCTGTACCGGGCGCGGCGGCTCGACATGGTGCGGCTCGCGCTGTTCCTCGTCGACGACCTGCAGACGGCGGAGGACGTCGTCCAGGACGCGTTCACGGCCCTGTGCCGCAGCCACGGCACGGCCCTGGGCGGGCTCAGGGACCCGGGGGCGTACCTGCACACCGCCGTGGTCAACGCCGCCCGTTCCGTACTGCGCAGGCGCCGCACCGCGCGCGCGTACACCCCGCCGCACCCGGGCGTCGGGGCCCCCGTCGACGAGGGGCTGCTGCTCGCCGAGGAGCACCGGCGGGTGCTCGACGCCCTCGCCCTGCTGACCCGCCGCCAGCGCGAGGTCCTCGTGCTGCGCTACTGGTCGGAGCTGACCGAGGAGCAGATCGCGCGGACGCTCGGGCTTTCGCGCGGCACGGTCAAGTCCACCGCGAGCCGCGCGCTCGACGCCCTGGAGAAGAGACTGACGATGCCGGAGACGGACCGATGAGACCCGGGAGCCCGTCCGCCGAGGAGCGGCGTTCCGCCACCGAGGAGCGGCTGCGGGCCGCGTTCACCGCCCGCGCGGCCCTCGTGACCCACCGCGAGCTGCGCCGCGACGAGCCTCCCCGGGGCCGGGCCTGGGGAACGCACCGGGTGCGCGGGCTGGTCACCGCCGGGTTCGGGGCGGCGGTCGCGGTGGCCGCCGCGTATCTGCTCGTCCTGGCCCCCGGCCCGGCCGGGCCCCCGGTGCCCGAGCCGCCCGCCCGGCCGCCGGGCGTGGTGGAACGCCCGGTGTCGCCGACCCCGTACCCGGCGCCGGTCGCGCCCTCCGTGCAGCCGGGCGCGTCCTCGCCGGCTCCGGTACGGACGCCCTGAGCGACGTTCCGAACATCTGGACCGATGTCCTGAACCTGCCGTCCCGAGCCGACCGGGCGGGATCGACCGGTGCGCGGAACACCGGAGCGGGGCCGGGTCAGCCGGTGTGCAGGACGCGGAAGCGGGCCGGGTCGGCCGGGTCCCGGTCGACGACCTGGACGGGTGCCCAGACCCACTGCCAGACGCCGGTGCCCGGCGTACGGGAGAACCGGACCGTGCCCCGGGTGCCTTCGGCGGTGACGTGCGGCCAGGCACCGGCGACGGCCGCCCGGTCCGTGCCGCGCCCGCCGCCGGGCAACCGGTTATCGGTCTTCTCGATCATTTGCCGAGTCGTGACCCTGCCGGACCGTCAGCGGGGCGGGCCCAGCTGACGCTGGTGCTCCAGAGTCCGGCGCAGCTCCACCGGGAGCGGGTGATAGGGGCCGTAGGCCCGTTCGGTGTCGAACAGCAGGCGCTGGAGCGCGTCCTGGCCCGCCGGGTACTGGCCCGTCGCCACCAGGAGCAGACCGATCCGCTGCCGGACGTCGAAGGAGCGCGCGGTGTCCCCCTCGCGCTCGAAGTGCGGCAGCACCGTGCGGAACTCCGCGAGCGCCTCGGCCGTCTCCCCCGACTGCTCCAGACAGAGCGCCGCGTCGTAGCGGAACCGTACGGCCTGTGGGTCGGCCGGGCCCGCCTCCGCCTCCCGGTCGGCCGTAAGGCGGCGCAGCTCCGGCAGCGCCCGCCGGTACTGGCCGTCGTCGAGCAGCGTGGAGGCGTACTGCTTGCGCAGGATGCGGACGACCGGCGAACCCTCGCCGTGCTCGGCGGCGGCGACCGGCAGGATGCCGCCGAGGACGTCCACCGCCTGGGTCAGCGAACCCTCGCCGAGCAGCCGCTTGACCTCGTCCACGGCGGCGGCCACGTCGAGCGGCGCGGGCGCCTGCCGGTACGTCCCCGGGGCGGCGCGCGGACCGGTACGGGGATCGGCGGGCGGGGCTGCGGCCGGGGTGGCGGTCGGGTCCGCGCGCGGATCGGCGGGCGGGGCTGCGGGCCACGCCACGGGCGCGAGCGCGGGGGCGGGCGGGGAGGGAGCGGCGGACCCGGCGTCGTTGAACGGGACCGGGGCCGGGGCAGATCCCGGGGCCGGGACCGGGAAGACCGGCGCGAGCCCCGTCTGCGGCGGCATCGCCGGGGCCGTCGGCACCGCCGGGCGGTCCGGCCACGGCGCGTGCGGGCGGAGGAACGGCCGGGTCGGGTCCATCGGGCCCACCGGCGCCCCGCGCGCCGGGAGCAGCGGCAGCAGGTGCTCGTACACCTCGTGGGCGCCGGAGGGGCGTTCCCTCGGGTCCTTGGCGAGCAGCCGCAGCACGAGGGACTCCAGGGCCTCGGGCACCTCGGGCCGCAGCCCCCTGAGCGGCACGGGCGGCTCGTACAGGTGCCGGTGGAGGACCCCGAGCGCGGTGGAACCGGCGAACGGCACGTTCCCGCTGAGGAGTTCGTGGAGGAGCACGCCGAGCGCGTACAGGTCGGTGGAGGGGCCCACCGCGCCGCCCATGGCCTGCTCGGGCGCCATGTAGGCGGGGCTGCCGATGGGAGAGCCGGTGTGCGTGAGGCGGGTGGTGTCGGCGTCGAGGACGGAGGCGACACCGAGGTCGAGGACGACGAGCGAGCCGTCCGGACGGACCATCACGTTCCGCGGCTTGAGGTCCCGGTGCACGATCGGCACCGCGTGCACGGCGGCGAGCACCGCGCACAGCTGCGCGGCGACGCAGACGGCCCACTCCCACGGATAGGGGTCGTGCTCGGCGAGGTGGTCCGCGAGGTCGGCGCCCGCCACGTACTGCATGACGAGGTACAGGTCGTCGCCCTCGCTGCCCGCGTCGTGCACGGTGACCAGACCGGGGTGGTCGACCTGCGCGGTCACCCGGCACTCCCGTACGAAGCGGCGGCGCAGTTCGTCGGCGGCGGTCGCCGGGCCGCTCAGGGTGGCGGGCCGGAGCAGCTTCACCGCGACCCGGCGGTCGAGCCGTCCGTCGTACGCCGTCCAGACCTGCCCCATGCCGCCCTGTCCGATGACGGTGGCGAGCTCGTACCGCCCGCCGACGACCCGCCCGTTCACGCCCGGCCGCCGCCGGAGCCGTCGCGGTGGGTGCCGTCGCGGCCGTCGTCACGGCGGAGGAGGTCGCTCAGCTCGTCCAGCTCCGCGCGGACCTGCTGGATCCGGGGCGGAGGGGCGGCGTGCGCGGGGGGCGGCTCGGCGGTGTACGGGTTCAGGGGCGCGGGCCCGCCGTTGGGCACGGTGGCGGCGGTGGCGGGGTCGTACCCGGGAGGCGGCAGGTGCGGGGGCTCGGTCGGCAGCCGGTCGAAGTGGCGGATCTCCGCCACCAGGTAGTACGTGAGGGAGCCCGCCGCCAGGACGACCATCGTGCCCACGCCGAGCACCGCCTCCAGGCCGCTGCCCTCCTTTTCGCCGGTGGCCACCATGTACGCGAAGAGCGCGACCGATCCGAGCAGCGCGATCCCGAACAGGGCCCAGTCCGCCGTCCTCCGGGTGACGACCGCGAGCCGCAGCAGCGGCGCCCAGCCGAGGAATCCGCAACTGAGCAGGGCCAGCGCGCAGAACAGCACGCGCAGCGGGACGAGCCCTCGGGGGGCGGGCTTCCGGGGGGACGGCGCCGACGGGGGCGGCGGGCCCTGCGGGGCCTGGGGAGGGCCGTACATCTCCTGCTGCTCCTGCTCGGACGGATCTGGGGTGCGGAGACGAGCGTATACACCGGGACGGACAACGGTTCGACGTTGTACCGAACCGTTGTACGGGACCGCCGTCCGCTCCGAGCGGCCACCAGGGACGGGCGGGGTCGGGCGGGAGGGGACGGATACGGGCGGGAGGGGCGGGAGGGGACATGAGGGCCGGATGCGGCCCCGGTCAGGGAAGGTCCCGGTCCGGAGCGACGGGGACCTCCTCTGACCAGGACCGGTCCCAGGGGTCGGTCCTGGAGGCCGGTTTAGGGGTTGGCCCTGGGGCCGATCCTGGTCAGGGCTCCACGGTGCCGTCCGCGAGTCCGTCGTACAGGCCCTGGACGAGCTGGTCGCCGAGGCGGGAGGTCTGCCGCAGGGCGTCCTCGAACGCGGCGAGGGCGCGGAACCGCTCGCCGAAGCGGCGCTGTTGCGCCAGGGGCAGCCGGGGCAGCTGGAGGCGGCGGACGTCGAGCCGGGTCGCCGTGGAGGCGTAGCTGCTGGCCCTGCGGTTGTTTCCGGTGGCCCGGAGGAAGCCCGCGAGGAACCAGGGGTCGAGCGCCGAGGGGTCGGGGCGCAGCAGTTGGAGGTTGCGGCCGAGGGCGGCGCCCGCCGAGGCGGCGTCCACGACCCGGACGGCCGCGCCGCCGCCGAGGACCGGGACGACCACGTCACCGGCGGCCAGCAGTACGGGTTCCTCGGGCGGGCCGTCGGGCAGCGCCCCGGTCGGCGGCTGTCCGGCCAGGACGTCGTGGTCGGTGAGGACGGCGACGGGGGTGTCGGCGGGGGCGGTGCCGGTGCCGCCCGCGTGGAGCGTCAGGGCGCCCGCGCGGGCGAGTTCGCCGACGGTGGTGGCGGGGCGGCCGGGCCCGGCGGGGCCCGCGGGTCCGGTGACGGGCGGCGGGGTGAGTTCCCGGGTGCGGAGCAGGGTCTCCGTGAGGCGTTCGCGGACCCCGGCCAGCTGGGTCGCGCCCTCGGCGGCGGCGGGGGGCGGCAGGTGCCGTGCGGGGGCCAGGTCCACGTCGTCGTCGAGCAGTTCGATCACGGGGACGGAGCGGCTGGCCCCGGGCTCCTCCGGCACGGTCCCGTCCCGGTCGAACGGCTCCCAGGCCGCCAGGACGGCGGCGCGGACCGAGGGCCAGTCGAGCCGGTCGCGGCCCTGGCCGTCCCTGCCCTGGCCGGTGTGTTCGGACGCGGTGTCGACGAGGAGGAGTTCGGCGGGCGGGCGGGCGCCCGGGACGGGCCTGCGCAGCACCCACAGGTGCAGCGGGACGCCGTACGGGGGCGCGGCACCGGCCGGCAGGGCGACGACGGCCCGCAGGGCGCCCCGGCGCAGCAGGTCGGCGCGGATGCGGCGGCCCGAGCGGCGGGACGCGGCGGCGGGCGGCATCAGGAGGACGGCGGTGCCGCCGGGGCGGAGGCGGGCCAGGGCGTGCTGGACCCAGGCGAGTTCGGACTCGGTGCGGGCCGGGAAGCCGTACTCCCAGCGCGGGTCGTAGGCGAGTTCGTCGTGACCCCAGTTGCGTTCGTTGAACGGCGGGTGGCAGAGGACCGCGTCGGCGGCCAGGGCCGGGAAGCCGTCGGCGCGCAGGCTGTCCCCGGACCGGACGCGGATGTCGGCGTCCGGTCCCGCGGAGAGCGCGAGGCGCAGGGCGGTCAGCGCGGCGAGTTCGGGGTCGGCGTCCTGTCCGCAGACGGCGCCGGGCCGTCCAACCGCGCTGAGCAGGCTCCCGGTGCCGCAGGCGGGGTCGAGGACGGTGAGGGGGGCTTCGGCGGGGGACCCGGCCGGGCCGCCCGCCGCGCTCGTGGTGCCTGTGTCGCCCGTGGTGCTTGGGGTGCTCTCGGGGGTGCCGGGCGCGGTGGCGGTCCCGGCGGTGGGCGCGTCCTGGCCGGTGTGGGGTGCGGCGCCCGCGAGGGCCGCCATGAGGGCGGCGGGTCCCGGCGGGGTGAGCGTGTACTGGCGCGGGTTGGCGTCGAGGTGGCGGCCGAGCAGGAACTCGAAGGTCTCGTGGACGCCGGTCTCCGCCGCCAGTTCGGCGGCCCCCCGCAGCAGGGGGAGCGAAGGGGTGAGCGCGGGCGCGGTGGGGGTGTGGACGGGGCGCTCGGGGCCGAGTCGCTCGGTGAGCGTCTCCTCCAGGGCGACCGGCAGCACCTCCACCAGCCGTGCGTCGGGGAGCTCGGCGAGCGAGGGCCAGGCCGCCGACCGGTTCCGTACGAGCAGGAGCCCGCAGCCCGCGTGGACGAGGGCGGTGACCGCGCCCGCCGGGTGGCCCGCGATCTGCTGCCAGACGCGCTCGCGGAGCGGGACCTCGGCCAGTTTGCCCTGGTCGCGGAGCCAGCGTTCGATCTCGGCGAGGGCGAAGGAGGGGCTGGTCTCCGTGCCGCCCACGGGCTTGGGGAAGTCGGGATGGCGGCGCCGCCAGTTGCTGACGGCGGCCCGCCCGACTCCGGCGAGCCGGGCGATCCCGGCGGCGGTGACCTCTGTCGCTCCCGGCTCTGCTGCGCTCTCCGGCACCTGGCCCATCTCCCTGGCTCGTCCGCTGGCATGTCCTTGTGTGACTCCGATCTTACCGACGAACACACTCGACACCACTTCACAGCGTGAGCCGATCTGTTTTTCCTGAACCGTGTTGACTCGGTTCACAAGCTCTGCTGTGATTGACCCATCGCGCCAGACATCTTCTCCGTCCGGGAGGACACACTCATGTCGTACGACACTCAGGTCCCGCCCGCCGCCCCGCACGCGGCGATGCGCAACGGGCTCGGCACCGCCGCGCTGATCCTCGGCATCATCGGCACGCTCGCCGGGCTGATCCCGCTGCTCTTCTGGCTCGCGGGCATCCTGGGCCTGATCGCCCTGATCCTGGGCCTGGTCGGCAAGGGCCGGGTGAAGCGAGGGGAGGCGAACAACAAGGGAGTGACGCTGACCGGCGCGGTCCTGGGCCTCGTGGCGCTGGTCCTCTCGGTCGTCGGCCTGGTCATCACGCTCACGGCCGTCAGTGACGTGGTCGACGAGATCGACAAGGCCGTCAAGGACGCGGCCCCGAAGGACCCGTCGGCCGAGGGCAAGGGCGGCTCCACGTCCAAGCCCGACAAGGGCAAGGCCCTCGCGGACGGTGACACCTCGGTCTACGACGACGACGTGAAGGTCACGGTCTCGGACCCGAAGGCGTACACCCCCAGTGAGTTCGCGTCCGGCCACACCAAGGGCAACAAGGCCTTCCAGGTCACCGTCGTGATCGAGAACGCGGGCAAGGACAAGTTCGACACCGCCCTCGTCCAGGTCAGCGCACGGGCCGGGAAGAACAGCGTGACGGCCGAGCAGATCTACGACGACAAGACCGGCACGGGCTTCGAGGGCACGGTCCTGCCCGGCAAGAAGGCCACGGTGACCTTCGCCTTCGACACCCCGAAGGACGCGAAGAACCTGACCGTCGAGGTCAACCCGGGCTGGGACTACAACGCCTCGCAGTGGGACCTGAAGCTGGGCTGACCCGGCACCGGACGGCGACCGACGGCCCGGCACCCCCGCACCCGGCGGCGGACCGGCCCCGGCCCGCCGCCCCGACAGCCCCATTCAGCACACTCAGCACACATCCCCTCGTTCTCCCTCTCCCTCTCCCGCGCCTTCCCTCACGGAGACACCAGCACCATGCAGGCCCAGCCCCGCTCCCGCTCCCGGACCCGTCGTACGACCGTCGCCGCGCTGCTGTGCGGCGCCCTCGCCCTCGGTTCGGCCGCCTGCGGCCCCTCCGGCGGCGACGCGAAGGTGAAGGGCCCCTTCGGGGAGCTGACCGGCTCGCAGATCCTCGACAAGGCGATGGCCGCGACGAAGTCGGCGAAGTCCCTCACCCTCGCCGTGGACATCACCTCCGAGGGCGAGCCGCTGAAGGCCCATCTCTCCCTCGACACCGCGAAGAAGTGCGCGGGCACACTGAGTGTCGGCGTCGCGGGCACGGCCGAGTTCGTGAAGGCCGACGACCGGGACGTCTACCTGCGTCTCGACGAGGCCCTGCTGCGGGACGAGTTGAAGGACGAGAGCCCGGAGGTGCGGGAGGCGGCCCTGGAGCAGCTCGGGGGCCGCTGGACGAAGTCGCCGGTGACCGACCCGGACACCCGGGACATGGTGGCGTTCTGCGATCTGAAGGACCTGCTCGCGGACTTCGAGGAGGGCGCGGCCGGGACGGTGCGGGGTGAGGAGACCACCGTCGACGGGCAGAAGGCCCTGAAACTGACGGAGTCCGGGGACGGCGAGACGAACACGGCGTACGTGGCCACGGAGGGGACGCCGTACCTCCTGAAGGTGGTCACGACGGGCGGCACCGAACCGGGAACGATCACCTTCTCCCGGTACGACAAGCCGGTCACCGCGAAGACTCCGGCGCCGAAGGACGTGGTCGACCTCGGCTGACCCCGAGCCGGGAGCCCGCGCCCCCGGGACAGCCCCCTCCGGGGCCGGTCCGAAAGGGCGCGGGGCAGCGGAATCGGGGAGAAAGGGGGAGAGGCGGGGCCACCACAGGGGTGTGGCCCCGCCTCTCCCTTCCCCCTCTCGGCGTTCCACCGTCTGGCCCAGAACGTCGAGGCGTGGTGGTCGGACTAGGTTGGGCCCATGACAGACCTCCGGCACCCTCAGCTGTCCGGACTGGGGCGGAACGCGGCAGCCCCTCGGGACGTCCTGGTCCGGCTGGCGGCGCACCCGGCCGGACGGCACGGCCTGTGGCTGCGCCCGGGGCGACTGGAGGATGTCGTCGCCGAGGCCCTGCTGACCCATGGCTACGACCGCGCCGCCCTGCACCTGGGCGGCAACCGGATCTCCCCGGCAATGCGCCGCAGGATCGCCGGGCACCCCGATCCGGCGATCCGCGACGCGTACGCGAACTTCGTCCGCGACATGATGGACCACGGGGTCACGGTCGGCATCGGCGCCCTGGAGGAGGCCTACGGTCGGCCCCGGGGCGCACTCGTGCGCGCACCGGACCCGAAGCTACGGGCCTCGGCCGCGCAGGCCTGGCATGACCGGCCCCTCGCCGTACAAGTGGGACTGCTCGCCGATCCGGATCCGGAGGTCCGTGCGGCCGCCGCCGCCCGTGAACGACCCGGTGTCCCTCCCGAGTGGAGGGAGCGCTGCCTTGCCGACCCCGCCGTGCGGGTCGACGTGGCGCGCTACGTCCCGCTCACACGGGAGCAGTTCGCACGGCTGATGGGGAGCGAGGAGCAGCGGGAGGACATCCTTCGGGCCCTCGCCGGGAACCCTCACCTGACGGCGGAGATGGTCGCCCTGCTGGTGGACGTCGAGGACCCGTTCGTACGGGGGTCGGTGGCGCGGGGTCGCCATGTGGACGCCGTGACCCGGGACCGCCTGTACGCGCTCCTGGAAGCCGAACGCGCGGCCGGAAGCACCGAGGCCAAGGTGGCTCTGTTCGAGGGCTTCGCCCGGACGGACTGGCTGCGGGAAGCACCCCTCGCCGAGCGGCTGACCTACCTGGACAGTCGGGACCCGGCTCTCCGGCGTGCGCTGGCACACTGCCGCGATCTGCCCGAAGAGGCATGGCGCCGACTGGACGACGACCCCGCACCCTCGGTCCGCCGGGCTGCCGCCCATCGGCCGGATGTGCCACCGGACGTACTGGAGCGGCTGGTCCGCGCCCACGGAGACTTTTCCAAGGGCCGAGCGGCGCTCATCGACCATCCCCGCTTCCCCCGCCATGTGCTGCGCACGTTCGTGGACGAAGAGGACCCGCACGTGCGCTGCCTGGCGCTGCGGGACCCGGAACTGCCCGTGCCGGAAATCCGGCGGCTCGCCACCGCCACCGAATCCTTCCTGCGCCAGGAAGTCGCCCGTCACCCGAAGGTCACGGAAGCGCTGCTGGAGCGGCTGCTGTCGGATCCGGAACCCGAGGTCGCGGACGACGCCGCCGCCAGCCCCGCGCTGCGGCCGTCCCGGATGCGTCAGCTCCTCGCAGCCGTGGGCCTCTGACTCCCGGAAGGGCCCACGGTCTCCTCGGCGGGCCCCTCCGGTCCGCCGCCGTCACGTCAGACGGTGGCGGACCCATACGTTCGGTTCGACGTAGACCGCGTAGCCTCGGGCGGCCTCGCAGTGGACGGGGACGAGGGCGCCCTCCACCTCGACCGGGCCGTCGGTGTCGAAGGGCAGGCCCGTCCAGGACCGCCACTCCTCCACGGAGCCCGAGATCGTCATGGATGCCGGGGCGACCGTCTCGATCGTCCCGCCCGCGCGGACGTGGGCGCGGAGCCACGGGTCGTGCGGCAGACCGTCGTCCTCGCGGGTACGCAAGGCGTACTCGTGGATCGGGGAACCGGCCTCCAGGTGCTTGCCGTTGGGGCGGACGGGCGCGACGAGTTCGGCGAAGCCGAGCCGGGCCGCGTTGTCCCGCATGGCCGCCAGCATCCGGTGCGAGACGCCCCGGCCGAGGGAACCGGTGTCCACGGTGATCTCGATGGCGCTGACCGTGTCGGCCTCCCGGCCGTGCTTCAGGTCGGAGAACGCCCAGAGCAGCACCTCGTCCCAGCCCCGGAGGGGCAGCTCGCGGCGGCCGTCCACGTCCAGCCGGAAGGGGACGCTGAAGCCGCGCGCGACGATCTCGCCCCCGGCGTCGGTGGCGACGAGGACGTACTCGGGCAGTTCCCGCACGATCCGGCCGATGTTCACCCAGCCCACCGGGTCGTGCATCATGAACTCGGGCCAGAGGTCGCTCATGCCCCACATCGGCCCCTCAAGTTCGGGGCGTTCCGCGAGGGTCGAGATCGTCAGTTCCATGCGGGCAGGCTAGAAAGCGGCCTCTCCTCTGCACAAACGTTTTTTCGGTGCCCTCCCGGCCGCTCACTCGATCCCGAGGGGGCCGACGCTCAGGTCCTCCCGCATGAGCCCGGACATCCGGGCCGTGGCCGCGCGCCGCCGCTCGGCCGAACCGGCTTTCCCACAGCTGGTGTTGTGCCGGATACGCGGACACGACCCTGTCCGGCGGAGTAGTACGGGGGCGCCTTGGCGGAGGCGCCCGACACGGCGGTCCCGACGCGGAGGCGCCCCCACGGAACAAACGTTTCTGCCGAAGCCGTCGGGCGCTACGGGAGTCTCTGCTGCGGGCAGGTGCCGAGGACCCGCTTCATCGCGTCCCGCTCCCCCGCCGTCACCCACACCCCGTACTTCTTCTTCACCGCGACCTGCCGGGCCACATAGGTGCAGCGGTAGGCGGTGTTCGGCGGCAGCCAGGTCGCCGCGTCCCCGTCGGACTTGCGGCGGTTGGTGACCGAGTCCACGGCGAGCAGGTTGAGCGGGTCGTTGGCGAAGCGGCGCCGGGTGTCGGTGTCCCACTTCTGCGCCCCCTTCTGCCAGGCGTCGGAGAGCGCCACGACATGGTCGATGTCGACCTTGCTGCGGCCCCTGACGTAGGAGACGGTGGTGCCGGTGTACGGGTCGTCGGTGAGGGTGCCGGAGGCGACCTTGCAGCGGCCGTCGGTGAACCGGACGCCGGTCAGGTCCCGTTTGAGGATGTCGTCCCGGGTGCCGCAGCCGTTGCCGTCCACGTCGGCCCAGGCGCGGCCGAACTTCTCCCGCTCGTAACCCGTCTTCGGGGCACGGCCCTTGACGGTGAGCGCGTCCACGGCGGCGAGGGCGGTGCCGGACGCGGCGGGCTTCCCGCCCGGACCTCCGCCGGACCCCGGCGAGTCGGTCCCGGGCGAGCAGGCGGTCAGGACGAGCGCGGCGGCGGCGAGCGCCGAGGCGGTGAAGGTCTGTCGATACGTCAGCACCTCGGAATACTAGGGCGGTCGGCGACGGGAGCTTCGTACCGTTGGTCCCGAAACGGACGGGCCCAAGGCCCCGGACCCGGCAACCCGGCAACCCGGCGACTCTGTGCGCCCATCACCCGGTGGCTCCGGCGCTCCACGACTCGGCAGCTCCGCGACCCCGTGACTCCGCGCCCCCACTCCCCCGCGACTCCGTGACCACCCCGCGACTCCGCGACTCCGCGACTCCGCGAGGATCAGACCTTGCCGATGCCCAGGGTGTTCTCGGCGGGCAGCAGTCCGGAGCCGATCGCGGCGAGCCAGGGGTCGCCGAGGAGTTCGGCGAGCCGGGCGGTGGCCTCGGGGCCGAGGGCGTCCCAGGGGGCGGCGGCCAGTTCGTCCGTACGGCGCTCGATCCCGGCGCGCAGGGCGCGGCCCTCCTCCGTGGCGGCTCCGTCGGGGGCCAGGAGCCCACGGTCCGCCAGGCGTACGCGGGCGGCGGCCCATGCGGCGGCGCTCCAGCCCCGGCTCACGAAGACGGGTTCGGGGGCGGCGCCGACGGCCGCGAACGAGACGAGCGACTCGACCGGGTCGAGTCCTGCGGTGAGCAGCGCGGCGACGTGCCCGTCCCCCCGGTGCTCGCGCAGGACGGTCGCCGCCTGCCAGAGGTCGAGGTGCGGGACGCCGGTCCAGGGCAGTTCGGCGTTGGCGGCGGCGAGCGGACGCCCGGCGACCCCGGCGACACCACCCGTGACACCACCCATGACCCCACCGTCCCCGTCCCCGCCCTCGGCATCACCACCGCCGTCACCACCGCCCTCAGCGGCCCGGACAGCCCCGGCCTGCCCGCCCCCTCCCCCGATCGACTCCGCCGCGCGGCGGACCAGGGCCGCCGCCTCGGTGAGGTCCGGGCCGGTCAGGGCGTCCGCCCCGAGGACGGAGCGGTAGGTGCGGTCCACCGCGCGGATCCGGGCGGCGAGGACCTCCACGGGGGACGCGGTCTCCCAGACGGCGGGGACGTACCGGGCGACCGTCCCGGGGCTGAAGCTGTGGAAGGCGGAGGCGACCCGGACCGGGCCCGCCGGGCCCAGGGGCGCGGCCCGCCAGGCGAAGTAGGAGGGCCAGCGCTCGGTGGTGTCGTAGCCGAGCGCGGCGGCTTCCCCGAAGGCCTCGGGGGAGTAGTAGAGCAGCGCGTGCAGGGGTTCGAGCAGGTGCCACATCTGACGCACACGTCCGGTGTCCACGACGTCTCCCTCATCTCGGGCCCGGAGCCTCTCCGACCCACATCTTGACACTGACTAGATTGCGCCGGATCCCGGGAACTTGTCAATGCCTAGATCAGGGCTAGGCTGCTGCCATGACGAGCCGGAACACCTACCACCACGGCGATCTGCGGCAGGCGGTCCTCGCCGCCGCCCTCGACGTCATCGCCGCCGAGGGCCCCGGGGCACTGAGCCTCCGGGACCTCGCCCGGCGCGCGGGCGTCTCGCACGCCGCGCCCGCACACCACTTCGGGGACCGCACCGGACTGCTCACGGCCGTCGCCGCGCAGGGGTACGGGCTCCTCGCCGACGCCCTCGGCGGCGTGGACGGCCTGCGCGAACGCGGAGTGCGGTACGTGCGCTTCGCGACGGAGCACCCGGCGCACTTCCAGGTCATGTTCCAGCCGGAACTGCTGCGCGCGGACGACCCGGACCTCGTCGCCGCGAAGGACCGCGCCTCCACCGAACTCCGTACCGGAGTCACCGGGCTGCCGGACGTCCCCGACCCCCGCACCGCCGGGATCGCCGCCTGGTCCCTCGCGCACGGCTTCGCGACCCTGCTCCTCAGCCGCAACCTGGACGACCCGCTGACGGGCCGGGACCCGGAGGAGGCGTTCCGGGCACTGGCGGCCCTGACGTTCGGGACCGGGGCGCCGGGGAACCCGGGAGCACCGGAGGGGGTCGACGGGCCCGAGAACCCCCCAACCCACTGACCACACTCACCCCACGCGCGGCCATGGGCGGCCATGGCCGCCCATGCGGCCGAAAAGATCCCACCCGACCGAAATCAATACTTCGGCACTCGATATATGCTCGCCGTATGACACGACAGAGCCCGTCCCTGACGGAAGCGCAGTACTTCATCCTCGCGGCGCTCCTGGACGGGCCGCTGCACGGCTACGGAATCGTCAAGGCCGCCGAGCGGGTCACCGACGGGCGGCTGAGGATCGCCGTCGGCACCCTGTACGGCGCGCTGGAACGGCTGGAGAGGGCCGGATACGTGACCCCCGGCGACGAGGAGATCGTCGACGGCCGGGCCCGGCGCTACTACCGGCTCACCGAGGACGGCCGCGGGGCGCTCGACCGGGAGGCGCTGCGGATGCGGCAGGCGGCCGCCCTCGTCCTCGGCCGCGCACGGGAGGCCGGGGCGGCCCCCGCGTGAACCGCCTGCTGCTCCTGGCCTACCCCGAGCCCTACCGATCCCGGCAGGGAAGGGAGTTGCTGGACTGCCTCGCCGAGGCGTATCCCGGCCGCTCCTGGCCCCCGCCCCGGGAGCTCGCCGCCATCGCACGCGCCGGGGCGCGGGCCCGCGCCCGCGCCGTCGTGGACGACCGGACCCGCCCGTGGTGGCTGGACGGCATCCAGCTGGCCGCCCTCGTCCTGGCCGCGCTCGCCCTCGTGCCGTACCTCCAGGACGTCTGGCACTGGGCGCTGCGCGTCGATCCCGGGCAGCACGCCATCGCCTTCGATCACGCGGGCTGGTACCCGTGGGCGGAGGGCCCCGGCACCCGGACCCGGCTGCTGCCGTACGGGCTGCTCCCGCTGGTCTGTCTGGTCGCCCTGCTGCGCGGCCGGGCGTGGCTCGCGCTGCCCGCCGCCGCGGCGATGGTCTACGCCGGGGCGCGCTTCCCCCACGGCACGCTCTTCGGCGACGAGGGCAAAGCGGGCCTCGGGTACTACGGCCTCGGCTCCCCGATCACCGCCCGCGACCTGGTCCTCTCCGGGCTGCTGTGCGCTGCCTGCGCCGTCCTCGCGGTCTGCCGTCCCGGACGGCTGCGCCGCCACTCGTACGGCTGGCTGGTCCCCCTGGGGCTCGCTCTGTTCACCGCCGGGGCCCTGCACGTCATCGCCGTCAGCCCGTCGTTCCAGCGCGGTCTGTTCGTCCTGGAGATCGCCGGGCTCGCCGTCGCGTGGGTGGCGACGGCCGCGACCGGTGACCGCCGGTGGCTGATCCCGGTGGCGGCGTTCGCGTTCGTCCGTACCCAGGCGATCGTCCTCCAGCCCGACGGCCTCATGCGGTCGCTGCCGGACCTGGTCGTCCTGCTGCTGCTCGTCGCCCCGCTCCCGGCGCTCGCCGTCGCCGCCCAGCGCGGGCGGGACCGGGCGCTCCTCGACTAGGGCGGGCCGCCCCACGGACCGGCTGCCGCCCGCCGCCGGAATCCCGCACCCGCAGACCCGGGCCCGTACGCCCACGACCGACAGAGAAGACCATGACTCAGCACATCTCCCAGGCTCCAGCTCCGTCTGTGTCTCCGTCCCCGTCCCCGCGTACGGCCGCCGGGTCCGGCCCCCGCCCGAACCCGGCGGCCCGGTCCTGGCTGCCGCCCGCGCTCTGTCTGCTGGCCTTCGTGGCGCTCTATCTGGTCGCGGTCCGCACGCCGTTCGGGCAGCGGGCGGAGAACCACCTGTTCAGCGGGGAGCAGGGGGCCATCCCCGCATGGGTCTACGACGTGGCGGGGGCGGAGTACGGCTCGTGGGCGCTGCCGCCCATGGAGGGGACCGCGATGCCCACCCTGCTCGTGGGCACGGCGCTCATCGCGGCCGTCGCCGTGCTGCGAAGGCGCTGGTGGCAGGGGCTGGCGGCGGTCACGGCCGTCGCGGTCACGATCGGGACCAAGGAAATGGCGGCGGAGTTCCTGCCCCGCCCCGATCTGGTGGGCGCGCGCGAATCGCTGATCGAGTCGAGCTTCCCCAGCGGGCACGCGGCCGTGCCCGTGGCGCTGGTCCTCGGCGCCCTCCTCGTCGTACCGCCCCGGGTCCGCCCGTACCTCGCCACGGCCGGGATGCTGTGGACGGTCTTCGCGGCCTCCGGCGTCCTGGCGACCTACCACCACCGGTCGAGCGACTCCCTGGGCTCCACGCTGCTCGCCTGCGCCTGCTATCTGGTCGCGGCCCGGCTGCTGCCGGAGCGGGACGCCCCGGACTCCCCGTGGCGCCCCCGTGCTCTGGCCCCGATCTCGCTGGCCGGGGCTGCGGCCGTCGCGCTGCTCTCCGGCGCCCGGGACGACTCGCTCCTGGAGTCGCTGGTCTTCGCGGCGGCGGGCTTCCTGTGCGCGGTCCTGTTCTGGCTCACCACGGCCCGGGGCACGGCGGCGGTCACAGGCCGGGGCACGGCGGCCGTCACGGGCCGCGCGGCACCCTGACACCCGTACGGGAGGACCGGGCGACCCGTACACGAAGGCCGGACCCGCCCTCGGACGGGAGGGCCGGACCCGACCCCCGTAAGGGAAACGGGCGGCGCCCCCGGGCTGGGCGCCGCCCACTGTCGTGCCAGGCCCGATCCGGTCCAGGTCCGGTCCGGGTCCTACCCCCTCCGTCCGGCCCCTCAGCCGCCGAGGATCGTGGTGAGGAACTCCCCGGTCCAGGAGAGCAGTTCGCGGCCCACCACCGGCTTCCCGCCGATCTTCCCGCTGGTCGGGCGCGGCACCAGGATCTGGTGGACGGCCGGCTTGATGACCACGCGCGGGTGGAGCCGCTTCAGGCGCAGTTCCTGCGACTCGCGCAGCTCCACCGGGGCGAACCGGATGCTGGAGCCCTGGAGGACGATCTCACCGACGCCGCAGGCACGGGCCAGCATCCGCAGGCCCGCGACCAGCAGGAGGTTCTCGACCGGCTCGGGCAGCTTGCCGTAGCGGTCGGTCAGCTCCTCCCGTACGGCCCTGATGTCCTCCTCCGAGTTGGCGGCGGCGATCGACCGGTAGGCCTGGAGGCGCAGCCGCTCCCCCGGCGCGTAGTCGTGCGGCACATGGGCGTCGACCGGCAGTTCGATCTTCACCTCCAGGGGTGCCTCCTCCTCGGTGACGCCCTCCATCTGCGCCCGGTAGTCGGCGACCGCCTCGCCGACCATCCGTACGTACAAATCGAAGCCGACACCCGCGATGTGGCCGGACTGCTCGCCGCCGAGCAGATTGCCCGCGCCGCGGATCTCCAGGTCCTTCATGGCCACGTACATGCCCGCGCCCATCTCGGTGTGCTGGGCGATCGTGGCGAGCCGCTCGTGCGCGGTCTCGGTGAGGGGCTTCTCCGGCGGGTAGAGGAAGTACGCGTAGCCCCGCTCGCGGCCACGGCCGACGCGCCCGCGCAGCTGGTGCAGCTGCGACAGCCCGAAGTTGTCGCCGCGCTCGACGATCAGGGTGTTGGCGTTGGAGATGTCGATGCCGGACTCGACGATCGTGGTGGACACGAGGACGTCGAACTTGTTCTCCCAGAAGTCGACGACGACCTGTTCGAGGGCCTGCTCCGACATCTGGCCGTGGGCCGTGGCGATCCGCGCCTCGGGCACGATCTCCCGCAGCCGGGCCGCCGCCCGGTCGATGGAGTCGACCCGGTTGTGGATGTAGAAGACCTGGCCCTCGCGGAGCAGTTCGCGGCGGATGGCGGCGCCGATCTGCTTCTCCTCGTACGGTCCGACGAAGGTGAGGACGGGGTGCCGTTCCTCCGGCGGGGTGGTGATCGTGGACATCTCACGGATGCCGGTGACGGCCATTTCGAGCGTACGGGGGATGGGGGTGGCCGACATGGTGAGGACGTCGACGTTGGCGCGGAGCTTCTTCAGCTGCTCCTTGTGCTCGACGCCGAAGCGCTGCTCCTCGTCGACGATGACCAGGCCCAGGTCCTTGAACTTCGTCTCGGACGAGAACAGCCGGTGGGTGCCGATGACGATGTCGACCGAGCCCTCCCGCAGCCCCTCCAGGGTCGCCTTCGACTCGGTGTCCGTCTGGAACCGGGAGAGCGCCCGCACCTTCACCGGGAACTGGGAGTACCGCTCGCTGAACGTGCCGAAGTGCTGCTGCACGAGCAGCGTGGTGGGGACGAGGACGGCGACCTGCTTGCCGTCCTGCACCGCCTTGAACGCGGCCCGCACCGCGATCTCCGTCTTGCCGTAGCCGACGTCGCCGCAGATCAGCCGGTCCATGGGGACCGTCTTCTCCATGTCCTCCTTCACCTCGGCGATGGTGGACAGCTGGTCGGGGGTCTCGGCGTACGGGAAGGCGTCCTCCAGCTCCCGCTGCCAGGGGGTGTCGGGGCCGAAGGCGTGGCCGGGGGCCGCCATCCGCGCCGAGTACAGCTTGATCAGGTCGGCCGCGATCTCCTTGACGGCCTTCTTCGCGCGCTGCTTGGTCTTCGTCCAGTCGGCGCCGCCGAGCCGGTGCAGCGTCGGTGCCTCGCCGCCGACGTACTTGGTGACCTGCTCCAGCTGGTCGGTGGGGATGTACAGCCGGTCGCCGGGCTGCCCGCGCTTGGCGGGGGCGTACTCGACGAGGAGGTACTCGCGGGTGGCGCCCTGCACGGTCCGCTGGACCATCTCCACGTACCGGCCGACACCGTGCTGCTCGTGCACGATGTAGTCGCCGGGCTCCAGGGTCAGCGGGTCGATGGTCTTGCGGCGCTTGGCGGGCATCCGCTGGCCGTCCTTGCCCGCCGCCTTCTGGCCGGACAGGTCGGTCTCGGTGAGGACCGCGAGGCGGAGCGCCGGATCCACGAAGCCGTGGTCGATGGAGCCCCGGACGACGTGGACGACGGCCGGGGAGATCTCCGCCAGGTCGGTGTCGAGCCGGGCGGCGATGCCCTCGCCGCCGAGGACCTCGACCGTACGGGTGGCGGGGCCGTGGGCCTCGGTCACGTAGACCGTGCGCCAGCCGTCGGACAGCCAGCCCTTGGTGTCGGCGAGCGCGCGGGCGGTGTCGCCCCGGTAGGACTCGGGGGCCCGCATCCCCAGGGTGAGGGTGTCGCCCGTGGCGGTCTCGTCCGCCGCGAACGGCGACACCGACCACCAGGCGATGCCCAGCTCGCGGGCCCGGTCCCGGACGTCCGCGATCCCCCACAGGGAGGCCGCGTCGACGTCGATGGGGGCCTCGCCGCCGCCCGCCGTCGCCGCCCAGGACGCCTGGAGGAACTCCTGGCTGGTGGCGACCAGGTCGGCGGCCCGGGTCCTGACCCGCTCGGGGTCGCAGACCACCGTCATGGAGCCCTGCGGCAGCACGTCGAGGAGGAGTTCCATGTCGTCGACGAGGACCGGCGCCAGGGACTCCATGCCCTCGACGGCGATGCCCTCCGCGATCTTCCCGAGGAGTTCGCCCAGCTCCGGGTGGGCCTCGGCGAGCGCCGCCGCCCGCTCCCGTACGGAGTCGGTGAGGAGCAGCTCCCGGCAGGGCGGCGCCCACAGTCCGTGCTCGGCGACCTCCAGGGACCGCTGGTCGGCCACCTTGAAGTAGCGGATCTCCTCGACGTCGTCGCCCCAGAACTCGACCCGGAGCGGATGCTCCTCGGTGGGCGGGAAGACGTCCAGGATGCCGCCGCGCACGGCGAACTCGCCGCGCTTCTCGACCAGCTCCACGCGCGCGTACGCGGCGGCGGCGAGACCCTCGACGATCTCGTTCAGATCGGCCGTCCCGCCGGACCTGAGCGCCACGGGCTCCAGGTCACCGAGGCCCTTGACCTGCGGCTGGAGCACGGACCTGATGGGGGCGACGACCACGCTGACCGGTCCGGCCGCCGGGTCGTCGGAGCGCGGGTGGGCGAGCCGGCGCAGCACCGCGAGGCGGCGGCCGACGGTGTCGGAGCGGGGCGAGAGCCGCTCGTGCGGCAGGGTCTCCCAGGAGGGGAACTCGGCGACGGTGTCGGGGTCGAGGAGCGAGCGCAGGGCGGCGGCGAGGTCCTCGGCCTCCCGGCCGGTCGCGGTCACCGCGAGCACCGGGCGCCCCGAGTCCCGGGCGAGCGCGGCGACGGCGAAGGGCCGGGCGGCGGCCGGTCCGATCAGGTCCACGTGGGGACGGTTGCCGTCGGCTGCGGCCTTCACCGCCTCCGCGAGGGCCGGATCCTTGACGACTACGTCGAGCAGGCCGTGCAGGCTCATGAAGCTTTCCATCCCGGAGGGTGACGGGGGCGGGCAACGCGAACAGCCCGACACGTGGTCACGGGCCGGGGTGCTCCCGGGCGCGTACGGCCCGGTGCGCCCAGCCTACGGCGTGGCACGGACAGCCGCCGGGGTGAACCGGGGTCCGGGGGCCTCCGGCCGGGTGACGGAAGGGGCGCGGGGGCCGGCTCCGGGCCGGTCACGGGCCCCGCTCCCACGGCGAAGCCCGTACGGGGACACCCGTACGGGAAGGCGGTACGGGGACACCCGTACGGGGCCGCACTGACGCGGACGCGCTGCCGCGGACGCCGCGGTGCGCGCGGCCGTACGGCCCCGGGCGGACCTGGCAGGGTCCTTCCCGGGGCCGTACGGGTCCTGGGGCGCGGCGGGGCGGTCGGCGCCCGTCGTTCCGCCCCCCGTCGCGGCGCGCGGCGAGCCCCCCGTGACCCGCCGCGCGCCGCGCGCTACTCGCTGGCGATGGCGTTCAGGACGTTCATCCGGCCCGCCCGGAAGGCGGGGACGAGGGCCGCGAAGAGGCCGACGAAGGCCGAGCCGACGAAGACGGTGAGGATCGTCGACCAGGGGATGTCGAGGACGCCGAGCCCGTCGAGGGCGAGGAGCTTCTGGGCGGAGGTGCCCCAGCCCATGCCCAGGCCGAGGCCGAGGAGCGCGCCGAAGAGGGCGATGACCACCGACTCCAGGCGGATCATGCGGCGCAGCTGGCGGCGGGAGAGGCCGATGGCCCGCATGAGGCCGATCTCGCGGGTCCGCTCGACGACCGAGAGGGCCAGGGTGTTCACGACCCCGAGGACGGCGACGACGATCGCGAGGGCGAGGAGCCCGTACACGATGTTGAGGAGCTGTCCGACCTGGTCCTGGAGGGCCTTCTTGTAGTCGGCCTGGTTGTTGACCTGGTACTGCGGGTAGGGCGCGAGGGCGTCCTTGAGTGCCTGGTAGGCCTGGGTCTCCTGGCCGTCCTCCGCGCTGGCGAGGAGCAGCAGGCTCTGCGGCATCCGCTCGGCGGGCACGTGCTCGGCGAGGGTGGTGAGGCTGGTGTACATCGCCCCGTTGTCGACGTTGCCGATGTCGGCGGTGATCGCCGCGACCTTCAGCCGGGCCTTGTCGCCGCCCTTGAAGGCGACGGTCAGGACGTCGCCGACCTTGACGCCGTGCTCGGTGGCGTAGTCGCTGCCGACGGACATGGCGCCCTTGCCGTAGGCGTCGGTGAGCTTGCCGGCCGTGGTCTCGCGGCGCAGGTCGTCCACGTACGTGGGGTCGGTGGCGGCCAGGTCGGCGGTGGTGGTCCGGCCGCGCGGGTCGGTGACGGTGGCGTCCACCCACTTGTACGAGGTGAGGTGGTCGAGGCCGGGGGTCTTCGCCAGGGCGGCCTGGGCCTGCGGCACGATCGGCTGGCCGGTGGCGGACCGGACGATGAAGTCGGCGCCGACGGACCGGTCGAGTTCGTCGGTGACCGAGGCGACCATCGAGGAGCCGACGACGGAGAGGCAGGCGACGAGCGCGAGGCCGATCATGAGGGCCGCGCCGGTGGCGCCGGTGCGGCGCGGGTTGCGGAGCGCGTTGCGTTCGGCGAGGCGGCCGACGGGGCCGAAGACCCGCAGGACGACGACGCCGAGGGCGCGGACGACGAAGCCCGCGAGGAGCGGTCCGATCACGACGAGGCCGAGCAGGGAGAGGACGACGCCGAGGGCGAGCCAGAGGGAGCCGGGCTTGGCCTCCTCGGCGCGGGCGGCGGCGACGAGCCCGGCGGCCCCGGCGGCGGTGAGGACGAGACCGACGGCGGCGCGGACCCGGCCCGCCCGGCCGTCGGCGGGGGTGCCCGCGTCCCGGAGGGCGGCCATCGGGGAGACCTTCCCGGCGCGGCGGGCCGGGACGTAGGCGGCGAGGACGGTGACGACGATGCCGAGGACGAGACCGATGGCGGGGGTCGTCCACTTCACGGTGAGGTCGCGGGTGGAGAGTTCCATGCCGATGGACGACATGACCTTCATCAGGCCGACGGCGAGGCCGACGCCCGCGACGACCCCGGCGGCGGAGCCGAAGAGGCCGAGGAGCAGCGCCTCGACGAGGACGGACCGGTTGACCTGCTTGCGGCTGGAGCCGATGGCCCGCATGAGGCCGATCTCGCGGGTCCGCTGGGCGACCAGCATCGAGAAGGTGTTGACGATGAGGAAGATGCCGACGAGGAAGGCGATTCCGGCGAAGCCGAGCATCGCGTACTTCATGACGTCGAGGAAGGAGCCGAGTTCCGTGCGGCCCTCGTCGGCGGTCTCGGCGGCGGTCTGGAGCTTGTAGTCGGCTCCGCCGCCGAGGGAGGCGGCGATGTCACGCTTGAGGGCGTCGTGGCTGACGCCGGGCTTCGCGTCGACGGTGATCTGGGTGAACAGGCCGGTCTTGCCGAGGAGTTCGCGCTGGGCGGTGGCGGTCTCGAAGTAGACGACGGTGGCGCCGGGGTTGGTGACCTTGAAGTCGACGAGTCCGGAGATCTTCGCGGTGAAGTCGCCGGAGACGGAGATCACGCGGAGGGTGTCGCCGAGCTTCAGGCCGTTCTTCTCGGCGGTGGCGCCGTCGACGACGGCTTCGGTGGGGCCGCGCGGTTCGTGGCCGGAGGAGAACTCCACCGAACGCAGTTCGGTGTCGCTCCAGTTGGCGGCGATGGTCGGGGCGCCGCTGGTGGGCCCGATGTTCTTGTCGCGGGAGTCCACGACGGTGACGCCGGTGGAGATGACGGTGCCCCGGGCGTCCTGGACGCCCTCGGTCTTCCCGACCCGCTCGACGAGGGAGGCGGGGAGCGCCTCGGGCCGGCCGGTCTGGGGGGTGCCGCCCGCGTCGGAGTCCTTGGGGCCGACGGTGACGTCGGAGGCGGTGACCGCGAACAGCTTGTCGAAGGTCGTGTTCATGGTGTCGGTGAACACGAGGGTGCCGCAGACGAAGGCGACGGAGAGCAGGACGGCGACGGCGGAGAGCGCCATGCGTCCCTTGTGCGCGAAGAAGTTGCGCAGGGAGGTCTTCAGGACGCTCATGAGGTCCGCCCGCGCGCGTCGAAGTCCTTCATCCGGTCGAGGACGGCCTCGGCGGTGGGCCGCTCCATCTCGTCGACGATCCGGCCGTCGGCGAGGTAGAGGACGCGGTCGGAGTAGGAGGCGGCGACCGGGTCGTGGGTGACCATGACGATCGTCTGGCCGAGTTCGTCGACGGAGGTGCGGAGGAAGCCGAGGACTTCGGCACCGGCGCGCGAGTCCAGGTTTCCGGTGGGCTCGTCGCCGAAGATGATCTCGGGCCGGGCGGCGAGCGCGCGGGCCACGGCCACGCGCTGCTGCTGGCCGCCGGAGAGTTCGTTCGGGCGGTGCTTGAGGCGCTCGGAGAGACCGACGGTGTCGACGACGCGGCGGAGCCATTCGGCGTCCGGCTTCCGTCCGGCGATGTCCATCGGCAGGGTGATGTTCTCGATGGCGCTGAGGGTCGGCAGCAGGTTGAACGCCTGGAAGATGAAGCCGATCCGGTCCCGGCGGAGCTGGGTGAGCTTCTTGTCCTTGAGCCGGGTGATCTCGGTGTCGGCGAGGTGGATCTCGCCGCTGGTGACGGTGTCGAGTCCGGCGAGGCAGTGCATCAGGGTCGACTTGCCGGAGCCCGAGGGTCCCATGATGGCGGTGAACCGGCCACGGGCTATGTCCACGTCGACGTGGTCGAGGGCGAGGACCCGGGTCTCGCCGGAGCCGTAGGCCTTGACGACCTGGCGTGCCCGTGCGGCAACGGCCGAACTCCGTCCGGTTCCCCCGGACTTGGGGATGGTCACAGCCGTTGTCACGGTTCTCTCCTCGGAGCGGTGGGTGGTGTGTAGGTTCAAGTTAAGGAGTTCCTGGGCGAGTTCTCCTCATCCGCCGGTACGAACGACCCCTGGCCCGTATGGGGGAGAGGCCCCTAGGGGTTCCTCCACCCGTGGTCCGAGTGGGACCCTGGCCCCGCTCATTTAGATGTATGGGGAAATGAGGGCGCGGTGGGGGAACCGTACGTACGGAAGGCCGTGGCGGCAGGCCCGGCGACGCCGACCGCGCCCGGCGGCCGGCTGGTCCTCGCGCTGATGCTGGGCATGGGTCTCGCCGCCGTGGACGGCACGATCGTGGCCACCGCCGTGCCGCAGATCGTCGGCGACCTCGGCGGGCTCTCGGTCTTCTCCTGGCTGTTCTCCGGCTATCTGCTCGCCGTGACAGTCACCCTGCCGGTGTACGGCAGGCTCAGCGACACCTTCGGCCGCAAGCCGGTGCTGGTCGCCGGGGTCGTCCTCTTCCTCGTCGGCTCCCTGCTGTGCGCCGCCGCCTGGGACATGGCGTCCCTGATCGCCTTCCGGGTCGTCCAGGGGCTCGGCGGCGGCGCCCTCCAGGGCACGGTCCAGACGATCGCCGCCGACCTGTACCCGCTGAAGGAACGCCCCAGGATCCAGGCGAAGCTGTCGTCGGTGTGGGCCGCGTCCTCGGTCGCGGGCCCGGCGGCGGGCGGCCTCCTCGCGGGATACGCGGACTGGCGCTGGATCTTCCTCATCAACCTGCCGATCGGCCTGCTCGCGCTGTGGCTGATCGTCCGCCACCTGGTGGAGCCGGGGCGGCCCCCGGCGGCCCGGGGGCGGGACCGGACGGCGGGGCCCGCGCCCCGCGCCCGGGTGCGGATCGACTGGCCCGGCGCGCTCGGGATCTTCGCCACGGGGGCGCTGCTGCTGACCGCGCTGGTCCAGGGCGGCGTCGCCTGGCCGTGGCTGTCGGGGCCGTCCCTGGGGCTGTTCGCGGGGGCGGCGGTCCTCGCCGCCGTCACCGTCGTGATCGAGCGGCGCGCCGCCGAACCGGTCATCCCGGGCTGGGTCTGGCGCCGCCGCACGATCGCCGCGGTGAACCTGGCCCTGGGCGCGCTCGGTCTGCTGATCGTCGCCCCGACGGTCTTCCTGCCGACGTACGCGCAGTCCGTGCTGGGGCTGGGCCCGATCGCCGCCGGGTTCGTCCTGTCGGTGATGACCCTGAGCTGGCCGATCAGCGCCGCGTTCGCCGACCGGGTGTACAACAGGATCGGTTTCCGGCTGACGGCGGTCGTCGGCATCTCCCTGGCGCTGCTCCTGCTGCTGGCGTTCCCGTTCCTGCCGTTCCCCGGGGAACCCTGGCAGCCCGCCCTGCTGATGCTGCTCCTCGGCGCGGCCATCGGCCTCTTCCAGCTGCCGCTGATCGTCGGGGTCCAGTCGACCGTCCCCTACGGGGAGCGGGGCACGACGACGGCGTCGGTGCTGTTCTGCCGCCAGGTCGGCCAGAGCGTGGGCGCGGCGCTGTTCGGGGCCCTGGCGAACGGCGTGCTCACCGCCCGGCTGGGCGACGGCGGGGACCTGGACACCCTGGCCCGTGCGCTGGACGACCCGGAGGCGCTGACCCCGGAGACGACGGAGCGCCTGCGCCGGGCGGTGGACGCGGCGGTGGACCACGTCTACGTGGGCGCGGCCTGCGCGGCGGCCCTGGCCCTCCTGGTCCTCCTCACCCTGGCCCCCCGCCACTTCCCGGTCCTGGGGGACGGACCGGGGGACGGACGGGGGGACGGGGGGTGACCCGTAGCGGTCCATGACGCTCCGCCCTGGACGAAGTCGGCGCCGAACCGTGGCGCCGTGCACCTCCCGTATCCGAGCCGCGCCCGGCCACGCGGGAGCCCTGCCCGTCCAGCAGCGACGAGCAGAGCCCACGTACGTACAGACGGCGCTTGTACTACTCCGCCGACGCGAGCCCGACGAACCCGGCCCAGGCACTGTACGAAACCCGAAGCCCCGGCCGGGCCACGTCCTTGGAGTCCCGGACGTGCACGGCTGCGGCGCCGGGGGCAACCTCGACGCAGTCGCCGCCGTCCCCGCCGCTGTGGCTGCTCTTGAACCAGGCGAGCGTTTCCGTGCCGTTCATGGCATTTCCCTTCGGTCAGAAGGAACTGCGGACGGTCTGACGCCAGGTCCAGAGGTACCCCCGGACCACCTGGCCGTCAGCTTCACGCGAACGATGATTGCTCTACGCCTCCGATGCCAGTCCGACGAACCCGGCCCAGGCGCCGTACGACACCCGAAAGCCCGGCCGGGCCACGTCCTTGGAGTCCCGGACGTGCACGGCTGCGGCTCCGGTCGCGACCTCGACGCATTGATTGCCGTCGTCGTCGCTGTAACTGCTCTTCAGCCACACGGGCGATTCGGCACTGTTCACAGTTCTCCCCTTAGCTTCTCGATCAAGACCATGGACTCTCGCGGGGTGAGGGCCTGTGACCGGACGACGCCGAAGCGCACAGCGGCGACGGTGGTCTTCTCGGCTTCGGTCTCCAGCGTCATCTGATGTGCCCCCTCGTAGTACAGGAACTGCTTGCCGTCCTTCCGGGTGGCGATCGTGAACGGTCCGCTCATACCCGCGTTGTCCTCGCATTCGAGCGGCATGACCTGAAGGTCGATGTGCGGGTGGCGTCCGATCAT
Source organism: Streptomyces sp. NPDC101490 (assembly GCF_044767145.1). Classification (NCBI taxonomy): domain Bacteria; kingdom Bacillati; phylum Actinomycetota; class Actinomycetes; order Kitasatosporales; family Streptomycetaceae; genus Streptomyces; species Streptomyces sp. NPDC101490. The sequence goes on along the minus strand of NZ_JBIWNI010000019.1, from coordinate 20,837 downwards.
CAGCAGGTACTCCAGCTGCTCACGGAGGACCTCCTTGCCGCCGTACCGGTGTCTCAGCACCGCTTCGTCCATGACGAAGCTGGTCAGCGGCTCGGGGCGGCGGCCGAAGACGTCGTTCTGCCGGGTCAAGCGGGTCCGCACCCTGCGTTCCACGAGATCCCGGTCCACCAGAGGCCGCCGCATCGCGAACAAGGCCCGCATGTAGGCCTCGGTCTGCAGCAGGCCACTGACCACGAACTTGTCGTAGTGCAGGAGCTCGATCGCTGTCTTCTCCAGCTCCATGAGACCCGGAAAGCCCGCCGGGTACTGCGCCTTCTCCAGTTGTCCCTTCCACACGGTCAGCAGTCCGTCCGCGTGGAGAACCTCATCCGCCTGTTCGACCGCGCGCGGCGACGGGATCCTCCGGCCCTGCTCGAACGAAGCGATGGTGGAGGACGAATAGCCGAGCTGTCCGCCCAGTTCCTCCCGGTCAAGCCCCGCCCTCGTCCGCAGCGTCTTCAAGGTCTTCCCGAACGCCGCCACAACACCCTGACCGGCCTGGGTCGCCATCCGTCCGGCATCCGCCGTCCCCGGCTCCGGTGCCGCGTCCAACGCCTCTTCCGCCAACGCACCCCGCCTCTCGTACCGACATCGGCACGACCCGTACAAGCGGATCGAGTCGATGCGTCACCTCTGGTCACGCTACGCCACCAAGAGGACCGTGGAGGGCATGAAGAGCAACGTCGGAGGCCCCACCCGCCTCGCCCAACTCCCCAGCCCTTGGCCTTGTTCGCGGGCCCATGGCTTCTCCATGCGCTTCACCTCCACGCCCCGGGGTGCGCGGCTCGCGCGGCGGCTGGCGGGGATGCGGCTGGACGAATGGGGGGTGCCGTACGGGAGCGGGCCGCACGAGACCGCCGTCCTGGTGGTGGCCGAACTGGCGGCGAACGCGGTGCGGCACGGGCACGTGGCGGGGCGGGACTTCCACCTGCTGCTGCGCGTGACGGCGGGCGCCCGCCCGGTCGTACGGATCGAGGTGAGCGACACCCGGGCCGAGCGGCTCCCGCCCCGCCCGGGAAGCCTCCCGGCCCCCGCTCCGGATCTGGCGGAGGGAGGCCGGGGCCTGCTGCTGATCGACGGCCTCGCCGAGCGGTGGGGCTGGCACCCGAGGGGCGGAGCCCCGGGCAAGACGGTGTGGGCGGAGTGCGCCCTCCCTCGAAAGGACGGGAGCCCGTCTCCCGCTCCGGGCACATCCGACGCCGTGGCCACGAGGCCCCCGGCACCGACAGGAAAGAAAGGCATCGCACCGATGACACAGACGCCCGCGCCGTGGGGTACGCACCGCATGGGGCCCTTCACGGCCACCACCACCGTCCCCCGGCACACACCCGTGATCGACCCCGAGACCCAGGTCGCCGTGATCGTGGACGAGTACGGCCGGACCGTCGAGCTGGGTGACCACGGCACCAGCACGAGCGGCCTGACACCCACCACGACCTCGCCCGGTGACGGGTCCGGCCCAGGTGGTGCGACCGACGCGGACAGTACCGAGTCGTACGACCAGGACCAGAGTTCCGACTGATGCGGGACGACGGTCCGGTGCTGGTGCTGACCACCCCGTCGGACGTGACGGCCGACGTGGTGCTGCGGCTGCTCGCCGACCGCAAGGTCCCCGTGGTCCGTCTGGACCCCGGCACCGACCTGTACACGGGCGCCTCGCTGACCGCCGCATACGGTACGGACGGACTCCGGGGCACCCTGCGCACGGCGAGCCGGGCGACCGGCATCGACCTGGTGCGTTCCGTCTGGGTCCGCAGGCCCTCACCCCACCAGGGACCGCCAGGGCTGAACGACCAGGACAGCCGGTTCGCCGTGGAGCAGACTCTGTGGGGCGCGGGGGGCGTCCTCGCCTCTCTGCCGGACGCGCACTACGTCAATCACCCCTGGAACAACCGGGCCGCCGAATTCAAGCCCGCTCAGCTCTCGGCCGCGCGGCGCTGCGGATTCCCCGTCCCCAGCACGGTGATCACCAACGATCCTGCCCAAGCGAGGGAGTTCACCGCCCGTCACCGTGGCAGGACCGTCTACAAACCGCTGTGGAACACGCCCTACCAGGTGGACGGCCGACCGCACGGCGTGTGGGTACGGGAGGTGCGCGCGGACGAGATCACCGACGCCGTGTCCGTCTGCCCGCACCTGTTCCAGGCCAAGGTCGACAAGGCCTTCGACGTGCGGGTGACCGCCGTGGGCGGCCGACTCTCCGGGGTCAGGATCGACAGTCCCGATCTCGACTGGCGCCACCGTCAGCACATGATGGCGTGTGCACCGATCGAGGTACCGGACGCGGTCACGCGCGCCGTGGCCGCGTACCTCACCGAATTCCGTCTGGTCTACGGCGCGTTCGACTTCGCCGTCACCGCCGAGGACATCTGGTACTTCCTGGAGTGCAACCCGAACGGCCAATGGGCGTGGCAGCCGCCGGAGACCACCACGGCGATCGCCCACGCCATCGCCGACCAGTTGGAGAAAGGACCCGGAACGTGAGTGCATCGGCACGGCTCCGTCAGACCCTGACGGAGGAACTCACCGGGAGCGGCACCCTCACGGAACCCGGATGGCGCGACGCCGCCGGGGCGGTACCGCGCGAGTTTTTCACCCGGTCCTACTTCAGGCCGGTGCCCGGCACCGTGCCCACCGCCTACCGCCCCGTCCGGGAGGGCGAACCCGGGTGGCTGGAAGGCGTCTACTCCGACGAGACGCTGATCACCCAACTGGACGGCCGGATCAGGCCCGACGACGTGGCCGGGGGGACCGTGACCGGTTCCCCCTCGTCATCGTCCACCCTGCCGTCCCTGGTACTGCGCATGTGGCAGCGTCTCGGCGCCGAGACCGGACACCGGGTGCTGGAGATCGGCACCGGAACGGGCTACTCGACCGCCCTCGGCGCGCACCGCCTCGGGGAAGCCCGCCTCACCAGCGTCGAGTACGACCCCGTGGTCGGGGAGAGCGCCGCCGCAGCGCTCGGGGCAGCCGGATTCGCGCCCCGGCTGATCATCGGTGACGGGCTGCGCGGCGACCCGGCCGGGGGCCCGTACGACCGGCTGATCGCCACCTGTTCGGTCAGGTACGTCCCGCTGCCGTGGCTCCACCAGGTGCGGCCGGGCGGGCGGATCCTGGTCACCCTGTCCGGGTGGAGCTACGCCAACGCCCTCGCGTTGCTGCGCGTCACCAGCCCCGGGGAGGCCACGGGCCGGTTCCTGCCCGGCTGCACCAGCTTCATGATCGCCCGGCCGCACGACCGCCCGCCCCGCCCGCTGCTGGCCCTGCTGCCGGGAGATGTGCGTCCGAGCCGGATCGACCCCGCGAAGCTCGACGACTGGACCGGCGGATGGGTCGCGCAGCTCGCCGCGCCCTCGGCCGAACGCATGGGAACCGGGGCCGAACAGATCCTGTGGGACGTGTCCACCGGTTCACAGGCCCGGACGGCTCCCGACCCCGAGGGCGGATGGACCGTCGTCCAGCGCGGTCCCGTCCGTCTGTGGGACCGGGTGGAGCGTGCCGTTCAGCGCTGGCAGGCCGCCGGGGAGCCTCATCAGGAGGAGTTCGGCATCACGGTCTCGCCCAGCGGTCAGCGGGTGTGGCTCGGCACCGAGGACGACCCCGGGTGGCTCCTGCCGATCTGAACCGGCACATTGCGGGCCCCGGCCAACAGGGTTCCCCATTGCTTCCGTGGGAGGACGGCGAGAAGAAGGAACTGGTGCTACATGCAGGGGCTGGAACGCTCAGGAAGGCATGTGATGTCGCAGAAAGAACCGGGCTTCGACGAACTCCTGGCGGCGGCCAGGCATTCGGCCGTCCATCTGGAGATGCGCGATGCGTACGGCGTCGGCGACGAGGCGGAGGACTACGAGCGCTGGAGGCGCACCCGTCGGCGTGACACGGACCCCGGGTCCGCGTACTGGGCGCCCTGGGTCGATCTGATCCGGAGCACCGTGGCCCGCGGTGTCGTGGTCCGCCGCGCTCGGATCGTGTCGGAACCGGTCACGGAGTACATCCGGTACGAGCACGCGGGCACCTCGGTGAACCTCCATGCCGGGGAGCTGGTCCGCTGGCTGCCCCGGCGGCAGGCGTCGGACCTCGCGCTTCCCGGGAACGACTGCTGGGTGTTCGACGGTACGATCGCGCTCTTCAACCACTTCTCCGGAGACGGAGACTGGTCGAAGCCCGGCTGGGAGGTGCGCTCCGAACCCGCCGTGGCACACCTGGCCGCTTCCGCGTTCGAGGCGGTCTGGGAGCGCGGCATCCCGCACGAGAAGTACTCGGTCTGATCCCACTGATCCCAGAAGAGCCGGCTCATGTCCGCATCCCCGTCCTCCAGCGCCCAGGCCGCCCGCGAGGCCATAGCCGCTCGCCTCGGCGCCCTCCGCCGGGACGCGGAGCCGACCGGACACGAGCTGGCTCTTCGATGTGCCTGGAGTCCGGCCAAGTCCTCGCCCATCGAGCGGCCCAGGGCACCCGCTTCCGACGCCGACATCCGCGCCTGGTGCGGGGCGGAGGACCAGACCGTCGAACTGCCCGGGATCGCCGTGCCCTGGTGACCTGTTCACCGAACCGCTCCAGTCCCGAACTGACCTGCCCTCTGTGTCACTCGGGGTGAGCGGCGAGTTGTCCGGACCCCCTCCCGGTCCCCCGGGCCCCCGACTTCCCTCAGGCTGTTCCCCGGGGCTCTCCCCGTGCGGCGGTCCGTGCGGGCCTCGATGGTGCGGGTGGGCGGGTGGGCGTACGGCCGAGAGGTTTGCAGGTGTCGTAGCGGCATGTGGTCCAGTGGGCGGCGAGCGCGACATTGAGAGGTTCCCTCGTATGCCCCTTCCTGCGATTCCCCGCCGGGTCAAGATCGGTGATGCCGCCGCGTTCGCCGGGACCACGCCCCGCGCCATCCGCCACTACCACGCCATCGGGCTCCTCCCCGAACCGGAACGCGGCAGCGACGACCGCCGCCGCTACGGATACGACGACATGGTCCGTCTGCTGTGGATCCGCGCGATGGCCGATGCGGGTGTCTCCCTGGATGACGTCCGCGCCGCCTTCGAGGACACCAGCGGAATCGAGCGGTCCCTGGCCCGTCTGGAGGAGTCCCTCGCCTCCAAGGCCGCAGCCATCGAGGCACAGCGGGCCGCCGTGCACCGTCTCCGTGAGGTGGGCAGCCCCCTGGGCCTGCTCTCCCCCCTGGTCACCGGCCGCCTGGGCGGTCTGCCGCCCGGAGCCCTGCGCTCCGGCGACCTCGACACCCTCCTGGTCACGGAACGCGTCTTCGGCCCGCTGGGCGCCGCCGTCCAGGCCGACCGGTTCATCGTCCTGGCCACCCACCCCGAGCTGCGGGCCGAGGAGGACCGCCTGACCGAGGCCGAGGCGGCCCTGGACGACACCGTGTCCCCCGACGACCCCCGCGTCGAGGACCTGGCCGCCCAGCGTTGTGATCACGAGACCGCCCTGGCAGCCGCCATCGAGGCGTCCGGCCTGGAAGAGGCTCTCGACGTCCTCCTGGACCAGGAGGACGAACACCCCGGCGAGGAAGAGGGCGGGCCGAGGATGAGCCCGATGGAGGCCATCGGCAAGATGCCGTACGACTTCTCCCCCGCCCGCGTCCGGTACGAGGAACGTGTCCTCGCACTGCTTCACCCGGCCGATCAGGACGGCGACAGGGGCCCACGGACCCCACGGACCTGTTGACCGTCTGCCCCCGGAGCGAGCCCGTACGGCTCCAACCCCGGCTCCGGCTCCGGCTCCGGCTCCGGGAGGGGGGGGGGGGGGGGGGGGGGGCCCCCCCCCCCCCGGGCGCCCCCCCCCCCCCCCCCGGCGAACCCCCCCCCCCCCCCCCCCCGGGTGAACGCCCCCCCGGAGGGGGGGGGTGACAT
>NZ_JBIWNI010000019.1:0-14933 GCF_044767145.1 Streptomyces sp. NPDC101490 | reverse complement strand
CAGGGTCGCCCCCGGGCCGGCCCCGGTCGGCCCCCCCCCCGGGGGCGGGCCCGGGCGGGGGGGGGGGGGGGGGGGGGGGGCGCCGCGCCCCCCCCCCCGGCCGTGGAGCCCCGTCAGAAGACCAGGTTGTACCCCGTCGACCCGATCACGTTCGTCTTCACGCCCGGCTTGAAGGGTGCCTTCCAGTTGCCCGTGCCCGCGTAGAAGGTGGCGCCGTGGCCCGTAGAGGCGATCAGATCGGCGCGGCCGTCGCCGTTGGCGTCGCCGACGCCGACGAGGTCGGTGAAGCCGCCCCACCCCGCGCCGACCCGGGTGCCGGCCGCGAAGGTGCCGTCGCCCTTGCCGAGGTACAGCCAGAGGGCCCCCGCCTTGTCCCGGGCCAGCAGGTCACCGGCCGGGCCGCCCGCGAGGTTCCCCGTGGCCGTGATCTCGTTGTAGACGCCCCAGCCCGCGCCGATCCGCTTGCGCGGGGCGAAGGGTGCGGCTGCACGGCCCGTCCCGGGATTCAGCCAGAGGATCCCGGACTTGTCGGTGGCCAGCAGGTCGGGCCTCCCGTCCCCGGTGACGTCACCGCCCGCCGCGATCCGGTCGTAGACCTGCCAGCCCCCGCCGATCCGCACCGGGCCGGAGAAGGGCCGGGACCGGTCGCCCGTGCCCTGGTGGAGCCAGAGGACCCCGGACCTGTCCCGGGCGACGACATCGGGGGCGGACGTGCCCGCGATGTTCCCGGTGGCCTCCAGCCGGTCGTACATCTGCCAGCCGCCGCCCACCCGGGTGGAACCGGCGCCCGCGAGGGAGCCACCCGGAACGGTGGGCAGGGTGCCGAGGCGCCACAGAGCGCCGTCGGCGCCGCGCGCCAGGAGGTCGGCCGTGCCGTTGTCGTCGTAGTCGTGCGCGGCGGCGGGGCGGGTCACGGTGAACCGGCCCGTGGACACGTGCGCGGGTCCGATGCCGTCGTCCGGGCCGACCGTGATCCGCCACTCGTACGCACCGGAACGGGCCGGGCCCCAGGACGCGCCCTGGACGTCCTTGCCGTCCCAGCGCCAGCCGATCCGGCCCGGCTTCCCGGCGGCGCCGTCGCCCCCGGGCAGGTCCCGGACGAGCGACTGCCCGCTGCCGAGGTGCTTCAGCTCGATCCGTGCGGCGACGTCCCCGCGCGACACGTCCCAGCCGAAGTCCACCCCGCCCGCGAGCTGTTCGCCCGTGAGCGCCGTCGGGACGGTCGAGCCGGTGACGGTGACGACGGTCGTCTGCCCGGTGGACGCGATCAGTTCGACCGACGGACGGCCGCCGTCCTCCCGGGGGGAGATCCGGTAGAGGCCCTCGCCCTGTTCGGCGGTCCCGCCGCGCACGAGGAGGCCCCCGTCGGGACCGATGACGGCGGACGAGAAGGCGGTGAGGACGACGGCCTTCTCGCCGGTCGCGACGGACTGGAGGGTGAAGGGCCGCCTGGTGGGGGCGGGAGAGCCCGGCGGGTACGCCTCACCGATGCGGGCGGCCTCGCCGGTCGCCACCCAGCCGCCGACCAGGTACAGGGGGTCGTCGAGGTTCCCGTCCGGGAACCATCGCTCGACGCCGTCCTTGCCGCGCTCGAAGGCGACGATCCCCTTCCCCGCGGACCTCAGCTCCCGCCAGGCGACGTGGGTGGACGAGACCGTGCCGTCCTGGGCGTACTCGCCGTCGAGCTGGACGTAGGCGGGTCCGGAACCCGTCGCGATGTCGACGACGACCTGGGCGGGCATCCGGCCCGGGCCGATCCAGCACCGGTAGAGCGCGGAACCGGTGCTGGTCCAGCTGTCGCCGCCCGAGTAGCAGTCGTGGCCGTTCCCCCAGAAGACCCGTCGGAGCTTCGGGACACCCGCTTCGATCGTCGCGGTGTAGTGCTCCCACACCTCCTCCCCCGGCCGGGTCAGCAGGAGGGTACGGCCGGCCATGCCCGTCAGGTGGTAGCCGCCGAGGGCGTCGAGGTCGAGCTCCACCGGCGCCGAGCCGGACGCCGACAGGTCGTGGACCATCAGCTTCCGGCTCGTGTAGTCGGTGTCCTTGTCGCCGGTGACGACGAGGTCCGTGCCGCCGCCGATGGCATAACGACCCTCCAGGACCACCGACGAGCCGTCCTCGTACCGGGTCCAGCGGATCTCCGGCGTGCTGCCGCGGGTCTTCGTCAGGAAGCCGCTGGGGCCCGCGCCGACGACGTCCGCGTCCAGCGGGAACGGCAGCGCGGTCCCCCGCGGGTCCTGCTGCTGGGCCGTGGCCCCCGGCGCGGCGGCCGTGGCCGGGAGCGCGGTGAGCGTGCCGCCGGTGGCGGCGAGGGCGACGGTGACCGCGACGGCCGCGAGACGGCGGCCGTTCGTGCGTACGAAAGTCAAGTTGGTGTTTCCTCCCCTGGAGACCGGGAGATTATCGGACGAACACATTCCGCCCGCCACCGGATTACCGCCGCCGCCCGCTCCCGTCCGCGCCCGTCATCCGCCCGCTACCCGTCCGCCCGCTTCCGGGGCGATACGCAGAAGGGGTGGCCCGCCGGGTCCAGGAGGACCCGCCACAGGTCGGGGCGGGGCTGCTGTTCCGGCAGGGTCGCGCCCCACTCCACGAGCCGGGCCACCGCCTCTTCGAGGTCGTCGACGTCGAAGTCCAGGTGCAGTTGCTGGGGCACTCCGGGCGCGGGCCAGGTCGGCGGCCGGTGGTCGTCCACCCGCTGGAAGCCGAGCATCAGCCCGCCCCCCTCCCCGCCGCCGACCGCCGCGAAGTCGGCGTCGGAGCGCGGGTGCGGCGGCAGCCCGGTCGCCCGGTGGTAGAAGTCGGCGAGGGCCAGCGGGTCGGCGCAGTCGAGGTTGACGGCCGTCGGTGTCATCAGCATGGCGGGGAGCATAGAACGCGGTCCGGGCCCCTGCCGTACGGCAGGGGCCCGGACCGTACAGCGGAAGTCCCGACCGTACAGCGGAAGTCCGGACCGTACGGCGGGAGCCCCTGCCGCGCCCCGGCCTTCGCTCCCAGGGGCCCCCGGCCGCCCCCTCAGTCCAGACAGAACTCGTTCCCCTCGACGTCCTGCATCGCGAGGCACGATTCGTTGAAGCCGTCCGCGCGGAGCAGGTACAGGCGCGTCGCGCCGAGGGCTTCCAGCCGGGCGCACTCCGCCTCCAGGGCGGCCACGCGCTCCTCGCCCACGAGCCCGGTGCCGACCCGGATGTCGAGGTGCAACCGGTTCTTCACGGTCTTGCCCTCGGGGACGCGCTGGAAGTACATGCGCGGGCTCACCCCCGTGGGGTCCGCGCAGACGAACCCGGCGCCCTGCCGCTCGGGCGGCAGCGAGCGGGTGTACGCGTCCCAGTCGGCGAACCCCTCCGGGGGCGGTGGCACGACGTATCCGAGCACCTCGCACCAGAAGCGGGCGACGCGCTCGGGGTCCGCGCAGTCGAAGGTGACCTGGAACTGCCTGATCGATGACATCGGCGCACCCTAGCAGCGGGGGCCGCCGGTCAACCTCCCTATTTTCCGGGGGTGTCGGGCGGGGCCCCACCGCTGGTCTCCCCCCAGGAGAGCGGAGCCTCTCCCCTCGTCGTCCCCCGCCCGGCGGGGCTTCCTGACGCCCGTCGTCCCCCGCCCTGCGGGGGGGGCTACCGCCCGTCGTCCCCCGGCGCCACCCGGCCGGTCAGGGCCGCGAGCGAGTGCCGGATGTGCTCCATGTGCGCGTGGATCTCCTCGCGCGACTCGTCGTGCTCCCGCAGGATCCGCTCGGTCTCCCGCTCCACCCGCTCCGCCCGCAGCCTGGCCTCCGCGAGCACCTCGCCCGCCCGCGCCTCCGCGTCCTCCTGGCCGTGCCGGGCCTGCTCCTCGGTCCGCGCCCGCGCCCGGCGGACCTCCCCGAGCCGTGCCTCCGCCGCCGTGAACAGCTCCTCGTGCCGCGCGTCGAGCGCCGCCGTACGGGCCCCCTCCGCGCGGTCGGCCTCGTCCCGTACGGCCGTCTGCTCCGCCTCCTGCTCGGCGAGGAGCCGGGCCACGCGCCGCTCGGTCTCCTCGAAGGCCTCCCGCGCCCCGGTCAGCCGTTCCTCCGCCTCGCGGCGGGCCTCCGTCGTCAGCTCCTCGGCCCGGCCCCCGGCCGTCTCCAGGGTCGCGCGGGCCGCCCCCTCGGCCGCCGCGCGGAGCCCCTGCGCGTACACCCGCGCCGCCTCCGCCGCGTCCATGGCGGCCGTCTCCGCGGCCTCCGCGAGGGCCTGCGCCGAGGCCTCGGCCTCCCGTACGAGCCGTTCGTCCTCCTGCTCGGCGAGTTCCAGGATGCTCCGGGCCCGGTCGCCCAGGGACTCGTACCGCTGCGGCGGGAGCGCCTCGGCGTGCTCGCGCAGCCTGACGGCCTCGGCGGCCATCTCCTTGGCGAGGACGGTGAGGCGCGCGGCCCGCTCCCAGGCGCCGTCCCGCTCCTCGGAGAGCGCGGCGAGGTGGCGGTCGACCTGCTCGGGCCGGTACCCGCGTCCCCGTCCTACGGCGAAACTCATCCTTGGCGCCCCTTCCCTGTGACCGAACGTCCAGGATGCTTGATAAGAACGGACAAAAGGCGCCCAACGTGCATACACGTCGAGCGCCTTTCATCACATTCTGTCTTATCGGATCACCGGATCCTAGGAGAACCGCAGTTCTCCGCAAGTTCCCGCGAGACGACCACGACAGGCCGTCACAGCAGGCCGTCCCACATCTGCTCCAGGAGCACCGACCACCAGTTCTCCGGCGACGACAGCGCCGCCGGGTCCAGCATCGCCAGCTGCGCCTGGAAGTCGACCGTCCAGCGGCCCGCCTGCTCCGGATTGAGCCCGAACCGCAGCCGCCACATCCGGCCGAGCAGCGCCATCGAGCGCGTGAACTCCGGCAGCCCGGTGTTCACGAACTGCGGCGGCACCGACTGCCCGCCGGGACCCGCCTCCACCGGCACCGCAACGATGTGCGCGGTCCCGTACTGGACGCAGAGCGCCCGGCCGAAGTCCGAACCGAGCACCAGGTACGCACTCGCGTCCGGCGCGGCCTGGACCTGCCGCTGCGCCGCCAGCTCCGCCAGCGTCGGCACCACCGGCATCGCGGGCTGCGCCCAGAAGAACGGCCCGAAGTCGGCGGGCAGCCCCGCCGACACCAGCGTCCGGGCCACCAGCTCCGGCACGCCCTGCCGTGACACCGCGTGCTGGTCGAACCGGAGGACGCCCGGACCGAAGGCCCCGGCCAGCTCCTGCGCGACCGCCTCCGGCGGCACCGGCGGCGCGGGATGCACCGGCGGCAGCGGCGCCCGCACCGGCGCGGGCCGCGCCGGCCCGTCCGCGACCTGGTGCAGCTCGCCCTGGTGGGTGAGGAGCTGCCGCATCCCCTGCTGACGGCCCGTGTGGTCACGTCCGTACGGGGCGATGCTGGTGATCCGCGCCTGCGGCCAGGTCTCCCGGATCATCCGCGCGCAGTAGCCGCCCGGCAGTTCGCAGGACGCCAGCTCGGTGTGCAGTTCCAGGACCTGCTGCGGCGGCACGTTCAGCGCCCGCAGCTCGTGCAGGATCTGCCACTCGGGGTGCGGGGTGCCCGGCGCCGAACGCCGGATGATCCGCGCCTCCGAACCGTCCGGCGCGCGGTACCGCAGCACCGCCTGGTAGCCGGGGCCGACCGTCGGCGTCCCCGGGGCCTGCGGATAGCCGTACGCGGGCGGCGGCATGTGCCCCCCGTGCACCGGCGGCGGCGGACCGGGAGGCCCCGGCACGCCCGGAGCGGCGGGACCGGGGGACGCCAGCATCGTCGCCGCGTGCGCGACACCGCCCTGGCCGCCACCGGGCACGCCCGGCGGCGGGGGCGGGGGCGGCGGAGCACCGGGACCGCCCTGGTTCGGGTGCGCCAGCATCGTCGCCGCGTGGTGCACCGGCTGCGGCGGCGCCACCGGACCGGGCGGCGCCGGAGCGGGCGGCGGACCGGGAGGCGACGGCTGTACGGGCGCGGGCCCGTCGGGCCCGATCTGCGACACCAGCTGCGTCGGTACGTAGGCGGGGGCGGGTCCCAGAGCGGCCGGAGCCGCAGGCGCGCCCGGGGCTCCCGGCGGCGGGGTCGCGGGACCGTGCCCGCTGGCCGGTGCCGCCACGGCGGGCGGGGGCGGCGGAGTCGCGGGTTCGGCGCGCGGAGGAACGGTCGGGGGAACGGGCGGGGCCGCCGGGGCCGTACCGGACGGCGCGGGGGCGGCCGGGTCCAGACGGGGGGCGACGGCGGTCGGCGGCAGCGCGCTGCCGCCCTTCATCAGGGCGGTCGGCGCGTCCGCGCCCACCGAGGGCGGCGGGTTGTCCTCGTCGTCCGTCCCCGACAGCGGCGGCGCGAAGACCGTCGCGGGCAGCGGCACCGCGCCCCCGGCGCCGCCGGAGCTCGCGTTGGCGTCCGCCCACGGACTGGCCCCGGACCCGGCCGGAGCGGCGGGCGTGCCCGCCGGAACCCGGTCCGCGTCCGTCAGCCGACCACCGGACGTGGGAGAAGCGGAAGAGGAGGGAGAGGAGGGCACCCGCGCCGGGGAGTCCGCCGAAGAATCCCCAGAGGAGTCCCCAGAGGAGTCCGCCGGGGACGGCGGCACCGGCGCCGCCACCGGCGAGGTGGAGAACGAAGAGGAAGAAGAGGAGGACGGGGAGGACGGGGAGGAAGGGGAAGAGGAGGACGGCGGGAGCGAAGGGGACGGCACCGCCGGAGGCACCGGCACCGGCACCGCCGGAGGCATCGGTACCGACGGGGGCGTCGCCGCCGACGGCATCGACGGGGCCGAGGACTCCACCGAGGCCGAATGTCCCGGCTCGCCCGCGCCCACCGGCTCCGACGCGTCGTCCACCGAAGCCGACACGCTCGCGTTCTCCTGCGACACGTTCGGCTGCTTCGGCAGCCCGATCTTGTCCGCCGCGTCCTGGAGCCACTCCGGCGGAGTCAGCAGGAACGACGTCTGGTTCAGGTCGATCCGGGCCGCCGGGACCGCCGCCTGCGCGGGCACGTCGGCGGCGGCGCCGTACTCCTCCTCGTACCGGCGGATGACCTCGCCCACCGGCAGGCCGGGCCACAGCGTGGCCTCCCCGCCGTCCCGGGCGATGACGAGCCGCTGGCGCCCGCCGTCGGAGACCGGACCGCCCTCGCGGTCCTCCGCCCACACCACGAAGCCCAGCTCGAACTCCCGCACCCGCACCTCACGGTGCTGGTATCCGGGCAGATCGCCGTTGATCCACTCCTCGGCGCGCTCCTGCGCCTGCGCGAACGTCACCACAGCCCACTCACTCCCCCACCGGGACCGCACGCGCGAAGCCGCCGTCCACCATCAGGTTGGCCACCGTCTCCAGCTCCGGCGGGTTGCCCGCGAGCCGCTGGAGGAACGCGTCGAAGTCCGCGCCGCACGGCAGCAGCAGCCGCTCCACCCGCTCGGCGACCGACCAGCCCGCCGCCGTCGCACCGGAGTCCCGGGCGTCGTCGTACGCGCAGAACCACACCGAACCGACGGCCGTACCGCGCACCTTGAGCGCGACCAGACCGCCCTGGACGAACGCGACGCCCAGATAGTCCTTGGTCAGATGGTCCCGCAGGCACTTGTTGACGTAGACGAGGTCGTTGATCCCCGCCTCCTCCCGCACCGTGAAGAACGGCTGGTCCACCAGGAGCCCCAGCTCCGCGTCGAGCGCCGCGCCCACCGGGGCGCAGCCGCCCGCCGCCTTCAGGAACGAGCGGTACGCGCCCGGGAGCCGGTAGCCGAGGTCCTCCTCGACGCCCTGGACCTGCTCCTCCGACACCGGCACCGGGCCCCTGGGCAGCCCGAAGTGCACCGGGCGGGTCTCCTGGAGCGGGCGGGTGCCGCGCTTGCCGTGGTCGACCGCCGCCGTCGCCACCCCGCCGTGGTGCCGCAGCAGGGCCTTCACCTCGACCGGGACCAGTTCCATCCGGCGGCTGCGCGGCACGTGGTGCCAGGTCCAGCCGTGCGGCGTCGCCACCGCCGGGATCGTGTCCCACAGTTCGTGGCCGGTCGACGCCATCGCCGCGTTCGCCGACACGTAGTCCGTGAGCCGCAGCTCGTCGACGCCGAAGCCCTCCGGGGGGTCGGCGATCTCCGCCGCCGCGCGCGCGTACGACGAGAAGTCCGGGTAGCCCGACGCGTCCACCCTCACCCCCCGGGGGTGGCGGGAGGCCCGCACCGGATCGGGGAAGTGCACGACCTGCCCGGCGTAGGCCGCGTTCGGTGGCGCGGTGTCCTGGCCGAGCCGACCTGTCGTCATGGCGGTTGCCCCCTGCGATGGCGTCGCCGGCCGCTGCTCCCGGCAGCCGCCGACTCTCCTGCTCTGATGCCGCACAGCCTATGCGCTGCCACAAGAGCCCGAACCGGGCCGTTCCGACGGTGACCAAGTGTCACGAAGCCATGACAGCGGCACCCTGATTCCGACACACCGAAAGCGGGTTCCGGCGCCCCAGCTTCCCCATATGGCTCCCTATTTGGCAGGCTGTGCACGCAACTCGGGGGATTGCAGGAGGGGATACCAGCACCATGCACACCGCACCGACGCCCACACAGGGTGACCCACGTCTCAACTGGAGCAGCGACGCCGACACCGGCCGGGCTCCCGTCCTGAGGCACCGCCGCGACGGCATCCTGCCCACCGTGGGCGCCGCCCTGTCGGTGCGCGGCGAGACCCTCACGTGCACCGCGGGCCGCGGGGACCGGCCGCCCGTCCTGCACGCCCTCGTCCAGGACTTCCTGGACACCCTCACCAGCGGCCAGCGCGAGCGCTTCACCGGACGCTGCCCCGAGGCGATCCTGCTCTCCCGGCACCTCGACGCCGCCGAGAGCGGGCGGTCCAAGCGCGCCCAGCGCAAGCCGCTCACCCCTGGGGAGGCCCGCCGCTCCCTCAAGCAGGCCAAGATCACCACCCGGCGCATCCGGGAGGACGGCGACCCGCTGCACGGCAGCTACGCCGCCCCCTGCCGTTCTTGTACGGCGATGCTCGCCCACTTCGGCGTGCGCGCCGTCGATCCCACCACGCCCGCAGAGAACGGCTGACCGCACGCCCATGCCCGACCACCTCAGCACGACCCGCTTCCCGGTCAACGTCGACGCCGCCCTGCGCGAGGCCGGCTGGCAGCCCGGCCGCTGGGACATCAGGCTCGCCGAGGAATGGGCCGACACCCTGCGCGCCCACGTCTCCCCCGCGGGGCACCGGCACAGTGTCTTCCCCGCCGCCGTCGAGGCCTGGGCCGAGTTCGGCGGGCTGAGCGTCACCGCGCCCGGCCACGGGCGGCAGATAGCGCCCGCCGCCGTCCGTTTCGACCCGCTCGCCGGGCTCCACCTCTCCCGCACCCTGGCGGACCTCGGCCGCGCCCTGGACACGGAGGTCGCGCCGCTCGGGGAGGAGGGCGACCACCAGGCGGTGCTCGCGATGGACGCCGAGGGACGGGTCTACAGCCTCGACCACGCGGGGGACTGGTACCTCGGCAAGGACATCGACGCGGCCCTGTCCACCCTGGTCACGGGCGCCCGCCCGGTCCGCCTGACGGCGGGCTGAGGAGCAACGAGACGGGACGGGGGCGGGGGCGGGGGCGGGGAGGCGAGAGGCGAGAGGCGGGGGCGAATCCCCGGGTCCCGGACTCCCGGGATGCACCCCCGGCCCTGGCCCCCCGGCCCTGGCCACCGGCCCCCGGCCACGGGATCGCCCCCGGCCCCGGGGCCGGGCGTCAGCCCTCGGCCGTCCGCGCCGCCGTGGGGAGGACCGCCGAGACCCGGAAGCCGCCCGCGTCCGTCTCGCCCGAGACGAAGACGCCGCCGAGCCGCAGGACCCGCTCGCGCATCCCGACCAGGCCGTTGCCGCCGCTCGGCAGCCGGGCGTCGGGGGCGGTCACGTCCGGGGGACACGGGCCGTTCTCGACCTGCATGGCGACCTCGGCCTCCCGGTGCGCGAGCCGCACCACGACCTTCGCTCCCACCGCGTGCTTGTGGACGTTGGTCAGCGCCTCCTGCACCACCCGGTACGCCGTCCGCTCCACCTCCGGCGGATACGCGCGCGCCGCACCGGACACCAGCAGTTCCACCACCGCCCCGGCCAGCCGCGACTGCTCGCACAGCGCCTCCAGGGAGTCCAGCCGCGGTCCGTCCCCGGCGGCGGCCTCGGCCGCGGCGGCGGCGGCCCGGCCGACGGCGGCCAGCGGCACGGCCGCCGGGGCGGCCCGGCCGGGAGCCGGGACCGCGACGACGCCCGAGCCCTCCCGCAGCACGCCCAGCATCTCCCGCAGCTCCGTCAGCGCCTGCCGCCCCATGTCACCGACCAGGGCCGCGTTCCGCACGGCCTTCTGCGGGTCCTTCAACGCCACCGCCTGCAAGGCCGCCGCGTGCACCACCATCAGCGACACCCGGTGCGCCACCACGTCGTGCATCTCGCGGGCGATCCGGGTCCGCTCCTCCTGCCGCGCCCACTGCGCCCGCTGCTCGGCGCGGTCCGCGAGCAGCGACAGCTCCTGCTCCAGGCTGTCGGCCCGCTCCCGGAGGCTCTCCATGAGCCTGCGGCGGGCCCCTATGTAGAGGCCGAAGAGCAGCGGGGGCGCGTTGAGCCCGAGCGTCATGAAGAGCGAGACGACCGGCACGTACCAGCCGCTGGGGTCGAGGTCCGGCGCGCCGGCGTCGACCTGGGCGACGTCCTGCCGCATCCGCAGCACGGTGACGACGAAGACGGCGAGCGTCGACATCCCGGCGAGCACGGCGGTGATGCGGCGCGGCACCTCGGAGGCGGCGAGCGAGTAGAGCCCGACGATCCCCATGAGGAAGCCCATCTCGGCGGGCGCCACGGCCATGGAGACGAGGACGACCGCGATCGGCCAGCGGCGCCGCACGAGCAGCACCGAGCCGACGGCCAGGCCGAACAGCACCCCCACGGGCACCGGCAGCGAGGCCTTGTCGGCGAACCCGACGCCCTCGATCGCGCACTCCAGCGCCGACAGCAGGGCGAGCCCGACATCGAGCACGGCGCTCCGCCGTCTCCGCCACCACCACCGACTCCCCGCGCGAACGCCCGTGGCGTCCCGGTCTGCCCCCGTTGTGCTCATACCCATCACCCTACGGGCGCGCCCCGCCCGGCGGCGTGCGCCGCAGGTCCCCGCCCCGCGCACCGTCGCATCGAGGGGTCCGGGTACGGCATAGTGGGGGCCGTCGGCCCAACGGTCCATCACTTTGTCCGTTTTGGCTGGCTATACCATCCCCTGTGGTGTAATTGGCAACACGGGTCACTTTGGATGATTTATTCCAGGTTCGAGTCCTGGCAGGGGAGCGGCACCGTCCGGGTCCCGGCCTCGTCAGGCCGGGACCCGGACTCATGTCCGGCCCCTTGCCCCCCGGTATCCTTCGTGCGTCCACCACCCAAAGCCGAAGGGCATTCCCGTGAGCGCCAACCGCCCGGCAGCCGTCGTCGTCCTCGCAGCGGGTGAGGGCACCCGCATGAAGTCGAAGACCCCCAAGGTCCTGCACGAGATCGCCGGCCGGTCACTCGTCGGACACGTCGTCTCCGCCGCCCGGGAGCTGGGTCCCGAGCACCTCGTCGTGGTCGTCGGGCACGCCCGCGAGCAGGTCAGGGGGCATCTGGAGGAGCACTACGCCGGTACCCGTACCGCCGTGCAGGAGGAGCAGAAGGGCACCGGGCACGCCGTGCGCACCGCCCTGGAGGAGCTCGGGGAGACGCCCGCCGGGACCGTGGTCGTCGTCTGCGGCGACACCCCGCTGCTCTCCGGCGACACCCTGAAGGCGCTGGCGGGCACGCACGCCGCCGACGGCAACGCCGTCACCGTGCTGAGCGCCGAGGTGCCGGACTCCACCGGTTACGGCCGGATCGTGCGCGACCCGGCGACCGGCGCCGTGACGGAGATCGTCGAACACAAGGACGCCACCGAGGAGCAGCGCGCGCTGAAGGAGATCAACTCCGGCGTGTTCGCGTTCGACGGGCAGCTGCTCGCGGACGCGCTCGGCAAGGTGCGGACCGACAACAGCCAGGGCGAGGAGTACCTCACCGACGTGCTGTCGATCCTGCGCGAGGACGGTCACCGGGTCGGCGCCTCGGTGGCGGCGGACCACCGCGAGATCCTGGGCATCAACAACCGCGTACAGCTGGCCGAGGCGCGCGTCCTGCTGAACGGGCGGCTGATCGAGCGGGCGATGCTCGCGGGCGTGACGTTCCTGGAGCCCGCCTCCGTACAGGTGGACGTGACCGTGACCTTCGAGCCGGACGCGGTGATCCTGCCGGGCACGCAGCTGATCGGCGCCACGCACATCGCCGAGGACGCCGTGGTCGGCCCGAACACGCGCCTGACGGACACCAGGGTCGGCAGGGGCGCCCGGGTGGACAACGCGGTGGCGGTCTCCGCCATCGTCGGCGACGGCGCCTCCGTCGGCCCGTTCGCGTACCTCCGTCCGGGCACGAACCTGGGCCCGAAGTCCAAGGCGGGCACGTACGTCGAGATGAAGAACGCGACGGTGGGCGAGGGCACCAAGGTCCCCCACCTCTCCTACGTGGGCGACGCGACCATCGGCGAGTACTCGAACATCGGCGCGGCGAGCGTCTTCGTCAACTACGACGGCGAGACGAAGCACCACACCACGATCGGCTCCCACTGCCGTACCGGTTCGGACAACATGTTTGTGGCTCCCATCACGATCGGGGACGGGGCGTACACCGCCGCCGGGTCCGTGATCACGAAGGACGTGCCGGCCGGTTCGCTGGCCGTCGCCCGGGGCCAGCAGCGGAATATCGAGGGCTGGGTGGCCCGCAAGCGGCCCGGGAGCGCCGCCGCGCAGGCAGCCCAGGCGGCTTCGGAGGAGTCCGCCGGCGAAAGCTGACCGGAAACAGGTACGTCTGACACGGCGTACCGTGATACGTGCACACAAATTCGGCTGGCTCGCACACGCGCACGACAGCTCGTGGATCGCGACCAGAGAACACGTCTGAGGAGACAGTGCTGTGACCGGGATCAAGACGACCGGCGAGAAGAAGCTCATGCTCTTCTCCGGCCGCGCCCACCCCGAGCTGGCCGAGGAGGTCGCGCACCAGCTGGGCGTCGGCCTCGTTCCGACCAAGGCGTTCGACTTCGCCAACGGTGAGATCTACGTCCGCTTCCAGGAGTCGGCCCGCGGCGCGGACTGCTTCCTGATCCAGAGCCACACGGCTCCGATCAACAAGTGGATCATGGAACAGCTGATCATGATCGACGCTCTGAAGCGGGCCTCCGCCCGGAGCATCACCGTGATCATCCCGTCGTACGGCTACGCCCGTCAGGACAAGAAGCACCGCGGCCGCGAGCCGATCTCGGCGCGTCTGGTCGCGGACCTGCTGAAGACGGCCGGCGCCGACCGCATCCTGACGGTGGACCTGCACACGGACCAGATCCAGGGCTTCTTCGACGGCCCGGTGGACCACCTGTCCGCGCTGCCGGTCCTCGCGGACTACGTGGCCGCCAAGGTCGACCGCTCCAAGCTGACGGTCGTCTCCCCGGACGCGGGCCGCGTGCGGGTCGCCGACCGCTGGTGCGACCGTCTGGACGCCCCCCTCGCGATCGTGCACAAGCGCCGCGACAAGGACGTCGCCAACCAGGTCACCGTGCACGAGGTCGTCGGTGACGTGAAGGGCCGCGTCTGCGTCCTGGTGGACGACATGGTCGACACCGGCGGCACCATCTGCGCCGCCGCCGACGCGCTCTTCGCGCACGGCGCGGAGGACGTCATCGTGACGGCCACGCACGGCATCCTGTCCGGCCCGGCGGCCGACCGCCTGAAGAACTCCAAGGTCAGCGAGTTCGTGTTCACGGACACCCTGCCGGTGCCCGGCGCGCTGGAACTGGACAAGATCACGGTCCTCTCGATCGCTCCGACGATCGCGCGCGCGGTGCGCGAGGTGTTCGAGGACGGTTCGGTCACGAGCCTCTTCGAGGAGCACTGAGCCTTCGCCCCACGACGGACCAGGGAGCCGTTCCCCCGACCGGGGGAGCGGCTCCCGGCCGTTTCCGGGCCGCCCCCGCCCATGGGTTTCGGTGATCGAATTGGGTGGTAGGGGCGGGGACCGGTAGACTGCTGCAGTTGCTCGGCGAGGGAGGCCGGACCCGTAGGGGTCCCGGCGGTCCGTTATCGACGCGCTCTTCGTAGCAGGCCATCGCCAGTCGTGGCCGGGTGACCACCTTTTTCGTCACCTTTCCACGAGGAGCGCATCATGTCCGAAGTCAAGATCGCCGCCGCCGTCCGCAGCGAGTTCGGCAAGGGCGCCGCCCGCGCGATCCGCCGTGCCAGCCAGGTCCCCGCCGTCGTCTACGGCCACGGCTCGGAGCCGGTCCACATCACCCTCCCGGCCCACGAGCTCGCCCTGGCGCTGCGCACGCCGAACGTCCTGCTCTCCCTGGACCTCAACGGCACCAACGAGCTGGCGATCCCGAAGGCCGTCCAGCGCGACGCCATCAAGGGCTTCCTCGTCCACGTCGACCTGCTCCTCGTGAAGCGCGGCGAGAAGGTCACCGTCGAGATCCCGGTCCAGACCGAGGGCGAGCTGGCCCCCGGTGGCAACCTGCTGGAGAACGTGCTCTCCACCCTCTCCCTCGAGGCCGAGGCCACCCACCTCCCCGAGTCCGTCACCGTCTCCGTCGAGGGCCTGGAGGCCGGCGCCTCCGTCCTCGCCAAGGACATCACCCTCCCGAAGGGCTCTTCCCTGGTGACCGACGCCGACGCCGTCGTCATCCAGGTCGTGGCCACCCAGGCCGAGGAGCCGGCCGCCGACGCCGCCGAGGGCGACGAGGCCTGAGCCACGGGCTCCCTCTGAACGTCACGGGGTGGGGGGGCGCCCCGCCCCCCCCCCCCCGGGGGGGGGCCCCCCGGCCCCCCCCCCCCCCCCCCGGCCCCCCCCCCCCCCCCCCCCCCCCCCCCCCCCCCCCGGCGGGCCCCCCCCCGCCCCCCC
>NZ_JBIWNI010000018.1:0-168577 GCF_044767145.1 Streptomyces sp. NPDC101490 | reverse complement strand
AAAGGAACCTCGACCATCCGAAGATGGACGGGGTATCAACTAATCTGGCGTTGATTTTTGGCACGCTGTTGAGTTCTCAAGGTGCGGACGCTTCCATCGTTCCTGTTTCCAGGCCCTCCGGGCGCTTCCTTCGGTATTTCGTGTTTCCAGCCTAGCAGATCCGATTTTCCGTTTCTGCCACCCGCTGGAGCGGGCTGCTGGGGCTGGAATTCGCTTTCGCGCTTTCCGTTCCCGGCGGGGTTGAACATTACCAGGCTTTCTCGGCCTCCCCGACCACTTCCCCTGCGAGCACGCAGAGGTGTAGACCACTGGGGGTTAGGATCTGGCTTGGTAGGTGCTGCCGACCCACGACTCGAAGCCGCGTTGGGGTCAGGCAGGAGTACGACAGTACATCCCGCCGTCAGTAGAGGCAAATCGTTTCCGGTGGTCCCTAGCTCCGCCCAACTGGTACGTCTCGTGCGGAACTGGGACTTCTTATGACTTACGCTTCTGAACAGTACGCCGTCCAGGACAGGTAGTGACGGCGCCACACAATCTCCGCCCCTGGGAGGCTTCCCATGACAACCGTGACGTCGCCGCTTGCTGGACGCGCCATCGGTCTCGCCGCAGTTCCCGACCCGGTCTTCTCCGGTGCGATGGTCGGTCCCGGTACCGCCATCGATCCCGTACGCGAGCTCTCCGAGGCGGTGTCCCCCATCGACGGGGTCGTCGTCTCCATGCACCCGCACGCCTTCGTCGTCGTCGACGGCGAGGGCCACGGTGTGCTGACACACCTCGGCATCGACACCGTTCAGCTCAACGGGCAGGGCTTCGAGCTGCTCGTGAACAAGGGTGACACCGTGACGCGCGGACAGGCCGTCGTGCGCTGGAACCCTGCCGACGTCGAGGCCGCCGGCAAGTCCCCCATCTGTCCCATCGTGGCCCTGGAGGCCACTGCGGACTCGCTCTCCGACGTCGCGGAGGACCGCGACGTCAAGGCCGGCGACGAGCTCTTCGGCTGGAGCTGAGCCGGATCGTCCCCGAGACGACCGCGAGTTCGACATTCATCGCGGCGGCCGGTGCCGCCGCTCTATCGGAGACAGGTGAGATGGAGACAACGCTGCGAGGCGTCGGCGTCAGCCACGGTGTGGCGATCGGCGAGGTCCGGCACATGGGCACGGCGGTTCTCGAACCTCCGGCCAAGCAGATTCCGGCGGACGAGGCGGAGCGCGAACAGGGGCGCGCCCGTCAGGCCGTCGAAGCTGTCGCTGCCGACCTGATTGCGCGGGGCAATCTGGCCGGCGGTGAGGCGCAGCACGTGCTCGAGGCCCAGGCGATGATCGCCCAGGACCCCGAGCTCATCGCCGACGTCGACCGCCGTATCGCCGTGGGCAGCACGGCCGAGCGCGCGATCTACGACGCGTTCTCGCACTACCGCGAGCTCCTCGCCGGGGCCGGCGAGTACATGGCCGGCCGGGTCGCGGACCTGGACGACGTGCGGAACCGGATCGTGGCGCGCCTGCTGGGCGTGCCGATGCCGGGTGTGCCGGACAGCGACGAGCCGTACGTGCTGATCGCGCGGGACCTGGCCCCCGCCGACACGGCGCTGCTCGACCCGGCGCTGGTCCTGGGCTTCGTGACCGAGGAGGGCGGGCCGACCAGCCACAGCGCCATTCTGGCGCGTGCCCTCGGCGTGCCCGCGATCGTGGCGCTGCCGGGTGCGGGCGAGCTCGCCGAGGGGACGATGATCGCGGTCGACGGTTCGACCGGTGAGCTCTTCGTGGACCCGAGCGCGGAGAAGAAGGCCGAGCTGACCCGGGCCGCCGCGGCGCGGAAGGCCGCGCTGGCCACGTCCAGCGGTCCCGGTGCCACCTCGGACGGGCACAAGGTGCCGCTGCTCGCCAACATCGGTGGTCCTTCGGACGTTCCGGCGGCGGTCGAGGCGGGTGCGGAGGGCGTCGGCCTGTTCCGTACGGAGTTCCTCTTCCTCGACGACAGCAAGAAGGCGCCGTCCGAGGAGGCGCAGGTCGAGGCCTACCGCAAGGTGCTGGAGGCGTTCCCCGAGGGCCGTGTGGTCGTACGGGTGCTGGACGCCGGTGCGGACAAGCCGCTGGACTTCCTGACGCCCGCCGACGAGCCGAACCCGGCTCTCGGCGTGCGGGGCCTGCGGTCGCTCCTGGAGCACCCGGAGGTGCTGCGGACGCAGCTGACGGCGCTGGCGAAGGCGTCCGAGGGGCTGCCCGTCTACCTCGAGGTCATGGCGCCGATGGTGGCCGACCGTACGGACGCGAAGGCGTTCGCCGACGCGTGCCGTGAGGCGGGGCTGCGGGCGAAGTTCGGGGCGATGGTCGAGATTCCCTCGGCCGCGCTGCGGGCGCGCTCGATCCTCCAGGAGGTCGAGTTCCTGTCGCTGGGCACCAATGACCTGGCGCAGTACGCCTTCGCGGCCGACCGTCAGGTCGGTGCGGTGTCCCGGCTCCAGGACCCGTGGCAGCCCGCGCTGCTCGACCTGGTGGCGCTGTCCGCCGAGGCGGCCAAGGCCGAGGGCAAGAGCTGTGGTGTCTGTGGCGAGGCTGCGGCCGACCCGCTGCTCGCCTGCGTGCTGACGGGTCTGGGCGTCACCTCCCTGTCCATGGGCGCGGCGTCGATCCCGTACGTGCGGGCGACGCTGGCGAAGTACACGCTGGCGCAGTGCGAGCGTGCCGCCGCGGCGGCTCGGGCCGCCGACACGGCGCACGAGGCGCGGGTGGCCGCGCAGGCGGTGCTGTCCGGGGAGTGATTCCCGGGAGTGCCCGGACGAAGGGGCTTTCCGTCACGGTGGTGACGGGGAGCCCCTTCGTCGTGTGCGGGGTCAGTGGTGGGCGGTCCACGCGTCGTCGGGGCCGGTGGTGAGGGGGAAGCCCGCGCGGTGCTCGACGCCCGGTTCCGGCGGGAGGGGTTCTCCGGTGCGGTTGTCGGTGCAGTAGGCGGCGAAGACCTCGGCCTCGGTGAGGGGAGTGGGGGTGCCACCGGTGAGGCGCCAGCCGTGGAGCCGGTCGGGGGCCCCGGGGGCGGTGGTGCGCAGGACGAGGCCGCCTCGGGTTCCGAGGGCGATGCCCGCGGCGAGTACGGCGGTGAACTCGGCGGCGGGTTCGTCCGCGACCGAGGCGGGCGCGGTGGCGCCGTCGGCCCTGAGGGCGGCGACGAGCTGGTCGGCCGCGGCGGGAACGCTGCAGACGAGGTGGTGGGTGCCGGGTCCCACGGCGGCGAGGAGCCGGGTGAGGAGCTCGGCGGCCCGGTCGAAGGCGGCCTTGCCGATGTCCGTGCCACAGGTGGCGCAGTCGCCCGTGGTGGCGAGGACGGTGGTGGCGTACTCCCAGGTGGCGTGGCGTACGGCGGTGTCGACGAGCTCGGGCAGGAGGGTGCTGAGGGCTTGGCCCGTGTAGGTGACGCGGGCTCCGGTGGTGGCGAGGTGGGCGGTGAAGCGGCCCCGGGTGGTGGGGTGGTCGGGGTCGAGGGCGGTCTCGGCGCACCAGGCCGCGTACTCCTCGGGGTCGAAGAGGGTGACGGTGGTGGGGCCGCCCTGGGTGGCGAGGGTCTTGAGGAGGGCCTCGACCTGCCGGAGGTAGGTGGTGTGGTCGTCGAAGGCGAAGGTCCTGTACCGGCGCATCGCCGTGAAGTCGTGCTCGTCGGCGAGGAGGCCGACGGTGCTGGGGACTTCGCGGCGCAGGGCGCGGCGGAGGCCTGCCGGGGTGGTGCCGGTCCGTGTCATGTTCTCCCCCTGCTCGTACTGCTCGTACGGTCCGATCAGTGCTCACTCACCGTAACCTTCGGCACTGACAGTGACGTTCTGAGGAGGCGTCGGCGGACGAGTCCGCTCTGGGCGGCGGCGGTGGCGACCAGGGCGGCGCCGAGGACGGGCCAGGCGAGGGGGCCGGCGGCGACGAGGCCGGTCATGAGCAGGGGTCCGGCGCAGCGCTGGGTGGACTGGGCGAGGCCGTGGACCCCGAGGTAGGCGCCCTGGGCGTCGTCGGGGGCCAGGGCGACGGAGATCTCCCAGGAGGCGATGGTGTGGAGCATCTCGGCGAAGGTCAGGGCGACGGTCCCGGTGACCAGGGCCGTGACGGCGAGGGTCTGGCCGCCGAGGGCGGAGGCGGCGACGGCGAGGGTGCTGACGGCGAAGAGGGCCGCGACGGGACGGAACAGGCGGCGGGCGGCTTCGGTGGTGGGGGCGAAGCGGGCGAGCGGGACCTGGAAGAGGACGACGAGGGCGCTGTTGGCGACCATCAGGAGGGGCGCGAGGCCGACGGGGGCGTCGGTGGCGTGGACGATCCAGAGGGGCAGGGCGACCTGGAGGATCGAGTCGTGGAGGAAGAGGACCGCGTCACCCGCTGTGAAGGCGAGGAAGCCCCGGTCGCGCCAGGGGCTGGAGGGCTTGGTGGTGGGGGCGGGGTCGGTGGAGGAGGCGGCGATCCGGGAGGCGGGGGCCGGGGGTTCGGCGCAGCGGAGGGTGAGGGCCGCCATCACGAGGTAGGAGAGCGCGTCCCCGATGAGCAGCAGGTGGAACGCGGTGGTGGTGCCGACGGCGAGGGCCCCGGCGGCGCCGAGTCCGCCGAGGGTCCAGCCGATGTTGGAGGTGGTGCGGTTGACGGCCTGGTAGCGGATGCGGTCGGGGCCCGCGACCCGGGCGGCGTAGAGCTTGGTGAGGACGTTGGTGGCGCGGTCGGGCAGGGCTCCCGCGGCGGAGATGAGGACCAGCAGCGCGTAGTCGTCGGTGGTGAGGAGGGCGAGGAGGGCCGCCGAGCGCAGCAGTTGGGTGCAGATCAGGACGCGGATGAGGGGGAAGCGGTCGGCGAGGACGCCGCCGAGCGGGGCGCCCGCGATGCCCGCCGCGCCGGAGACGGCGACGAGGAGGCCGACCTGTCCGAGGCCGAGGCCGGTGACGTAGGTGAAGTAGAGGGCCATGGCCGTGGACCAGAGTCCGGTGCCGCACTTGTCGATGAAGTTGACGAGGAGCATCCGGCGCCCGTCGGGGCCGCCGGGGACGCGGTCCTTGAGTGCTGGTCCGCTGAAGCGGGTGGTACGGCTCAATGGGTCCCCCTTGCGAACTTCTTTGTATCGGTACATAATTGATTACGTGGCAGCACAATATGCGATCGCAGGTACGACAGCCAAGGGGATCGCCGCGTCCGTGGAACGCGGTGTGGCCGAGGGCGGGCTCTCACCCGGCGACGCCCTGCCTCCGGTGCGGCGGCTCGCGGACGATCTGGGAGTGAGTCCCGGGACGGTCGCGACGGCCTACAAGGAGCTGCGGCAACGGGGTCTTGTCCTCACCCGGGGCCGGGGCGGGACCGTCGTGGCCGATGTGCCGTCGGTGGCCTCCCGGCGTCCCCCGCGCGTCCCGCGCGGCCTGGTGGACCTGGCCGGCGGGCATCCGGACCCGGCCTTCCTCCCCGTACTGCGACCGCCGACGACGGTCAGCCCGGTCTACGGGTCCCATCGCGCCGCGCCCCGGCTCCCGGCCCTGGAAGGGGCGACCCGGGAGTGGTTCGAGCGGGACGGGGTCCCCGCGCGGCACGTCACGTTCGCGCACGGGGCGCTCGACTGCATCGCGCGCCTCCTGTCGACGGAGCTGCGGCCCGGTGACGCGGTGGCCGTGGAGGACCCCGGTTTCCACCATCTGCTCGATCTGGTGCCCGCGCTGGGTCTGCGGATGGTCCCGGTGGCGGTCGACGGCGAGGGGATCGTGCCGGAGTCGCTGCGGGCGGCGCTGCGCGGCGGGGTGCGCGCGGTGGTGTGCAGTCCCCGGGGGCAGTGCCCCACCGGGGCGTTCTTCACCCGGTCGCGGCGGGACGGGCTGGTGGCGGTGCTCCGGGAGTTCCCCGAGGTCCTCGTCGTCGAGGACGATCACAACGCGGAGGTCGGCGGGGCGGCGGCGCACACCCTCGCGGCGGCCGGGCTCGACCGGTGGGCGCAGGTGCGGACCGTGTCGAAGCACCTCGGGATCGACCTGCGGTGGGCCGGGGTCGCGTGTGATCCGGTGACGCTCGCGCGGCACGACGGGCGGATGCTGATGACCTCGGGCTGGGTCAGCCATGTGCTCCAGGAGACGGTGGCCGGCCTGTTCGGCGACACGTCGGTACGCGCGCTCGTGGCGGCGGGCGAGGAGGCGTACGCGGAACGGCGCGCGGCGCTGATCGGCGCGCTCCGGGGGCACGGCGTGCGGGCCGTGGGGGCGAGCGGGCTCAATGTGTGGGTGCCGGTGCGCGACGAGTCGGCGGTGGTCAACGGGCTGCGGACGCAGGGCTGGTGGGTCGCCGCGGGGGCCCGGTTCCGGATCGCGGCCCCGCCCGCCGTACGGATCACGACGGCGACGCTCGACGTGGGCGAGGCACCGCGGCTCGCCGCCGACTTCGCCGAGGTGCTCGGGGACGCCCAGGCCACGTACGGCGGGTGAGTGCGGGGGCGGGACGGGTGCGGGGGCAGGGCTTCGGGACTTGCTCCGGGGTTGCCGGACCGGGGCGGGCGGGCAGTGATCGGGGCAGGTCGAGGCGGGTGGGTGGTGGTCGGACCGGTTGGGTCGGGTCGGGGTGTGTGTGCCCGGCACGGCTGGTGGGCCGTGCCGGGCGGTGGGCCGTGCCGAGTGGTTCCACGGCGCGGAGCGGTCGGGTGTGGTGGCGGGGCCGGGCGCTTCGCGTCATGCCCGACGGTCGCGAGCGGTGCTCCGGGGAAGGGCGGGATTCCCCGGAGCGCTCGCGGTGGACGGCCGGTCAGCGGGTGCGGTATGCCTCGGTCAGGGTCTGGTGCAGGGTGTTGCCCCGGCTGTCGGTCAGTTCGGCGCGGAGCGAGACGGAGCGGCCCGGGGCCGGGTTGCGGTAGGACACCGCGCCGTCGACGACGGGGAGCCGGGACCAGGTGGCACCGCCGTCCGTGGACAGCGCCGCGGTGAGGGACCGTACGCCGGTCGTCGCGGCGGCGCCCTGGACGGTGAGCGGGA
Organism: Streptomyces sp. NPDC101490; assembly: GCF_044767145.1. Classification (NCBI taxonomy): domain Bacteria; kingdom Bacillati; phylum Actinomycetota; class Actinomycetes; order Kitasatosporales; family Streptomycetaceae; genus Streptomyces; species Streptomyces sp. NPDC101490. The sequence goes on along the minus strand of NZ_JBIWNI010000018.1, from coordinate 161,622 downwards.
CGGTGACGGGGGCGCCCGCCGGGGCGGTGCCGTCGAGGCCGAGTGCCGGGGTGAAGCGGACGGCGCTCAGCGGCAGCGCCGCCGGGGTCGCCGTGGCGGCCGAGGAGAAGGTCCAGGCGGCCGTCACGCGCCCGCGTGAGGCCGTGCCGTCGCCGCGTGTCGCGGAGGCGGTCAGCCGGTACGAGGCGCGGCCCGGGGTGGTGGTGAACGTGGCGCGGCCGGGGGCGCCGTGCCGGGTGCCGATCAGGACGCCGTCGCGCTGGAGGGTGGTCGTGGCGGCCAGGAAGCGCGGGGCGGACGGTGTGTGCCCGTCGCCGTCGGCGAGCAGCGGGATGTCGAGCGCGAGGGATTCACCGTCGCGGACGCCCGCCGGGCGGGCGCCGGGCGCTCCGTCGATCGCGGGGCCGAAGACGGCGTTGTCGAAGGTCTTGGTCACGGTGGCGCCCGCGCGAACCGGGACGCCCTGGGCCATGTACTGGTTGGGGCGGGTCTCCGGAGTGCCGGGGCCCGTGTAGTCGACGTCCCACGTACCCCGTTCCGGCGTCACGAGGACGGTGGCGGTGTCGCGCGGCTGGAGCGCCCGGCCGAAGCCGATCGTGGTGCCCTCGGCGGGCTGGACGGAGACGAAGGCGGTGCCGGTCGCGCCCTCGGTGGCGGCGCCCCGGATCTTGAGGGTGGCCAGCGAGGCGGTCGTCGGGCGCCGGACGACGCCGGTCTGGGCGTGCGTGGACGTGAAGGTGTAGCCGAGCGCGTAGTCCTGGGTGGCGCCCGCCCAGTAGTTGTCGAACCACTCCTTGACGGAGCCGGGTTCGGCGGCGGGGCCGAGGTGCGCCACCCGCAGGTTGTCGCTCGCCATGACGATGTTGGCGGAGCGGGTGGTGCCCTCGTGGGTGACCTGGACGTAGCCGATGCCGCTGCGGTAGCGGGCGGTCGGCTCCGGCGGGCGGACGTCCACCGGGGCGGTGGTGCGGGCGTCGACGGTGACGGTCGTGTCGCCGGTCAGGTCGAGACGGGGCTGGACGATCCAGTCGACCTCGGAGCCCTTCTCCAGGGTGGAGTCGAGCAGGTAGCGGCCCTTGGGCAGGCGGACGGTGACGGTCCCGGAGGCGTCGTGGGGCGCGACCGCCTCGGCCGCGCCGGGGCCGGAGATCCCGGTGACGTGGGTCAGGTAGTCACCGGTGGCGGCTCCCTGCCGGTCGAGGTGGCGGATGGTGAGGGCGTACGTCTCGGCCGGATCCGCGGCGACGGCGCCCGGCAGCGGCACCGAGAGCGAGGTGCCCGCGAGGACCGTGGCCACGGCCAGGGCGCGCAGGGCGGCGCGGCGGGTGGTGCCGCGTCCGGTGGCCGTGGAGGTACGGAGGGGTGTCGAGGAATCGTTCATGATCAGCACTGCTCGGACCGCCCGCCGCGTTCCCGTGACCTGCGCCACATCGGTCCGGGAGGGTGGTGCTCCCGCTTTCGGCCGGAAGGGGGAGCGCTTCCGGACGGGCGCTTCCGGCTGAGGGGAGTGCTTCCGGACGGGCGCGGCGGTCCGGAGGTTTTCCCGGCGGAGATCTGGCGGGGCGGGAGCTCGCCGGGGCGTGAACTCGCCGGGGCCGGAGCTTTCCGGGACCCGGGGTTCTCCGGCATCGGAGCCACTGGCACCGGACCCGCCGGAACAAGGACTCGCCAGGCCGGGGGATCGCCCGGACGCGGGGGTCGCCCGGACGCGGGGGTCGCCCGGACGCGGGGGTCGCCCGGGCGCGGGGGTCGCCGTCCCTCACGGAGCGCGGGCAGGTGTGGTCCAGGTCACGGGAACCCTGACGAACCAGGGCCCAGTGCCAGATGTGGAATCACCTATGAGAGATCGTTTCCGCGCCGGGGACCCCTCGGCGCTCGGGGAGGCGTACGACGAGCACGCACGCGTGCTGTACCACTACGCCCACCGGGTCTGCGGGGACCGCGCGGCCGCGGAGGACGTCGTGTCCGCCACCTTCCTGGAGGCCTGGCGCTGCCGGGGGAAGGTGCACGCCGACGGCGGCAGCCTGCGCCCCTGGCTGCTGGGCATCGCGACCAATGTCATGCGGGGTGCCGCGCGGGAGGCCCGGCGGCGCGACGCGGCCCTGGCCCGGCTGCCCGAGCGCGGCGTCCTGCCGGACTTCGCCGACGACGTCCTCGCCCGGATGACCGACGGGGAGCAGGTGCGGGCCGCTCGTGCCGCGCTCGGGAAGCTGCGGCGGCGCGAGCGGGAGGTCTTCACCCTCGTGGTGTGGGCCGGGCTCGACTACGCCGCCGCGGGCGAGGCCCTGGGGGTGCCGGTCGGGACCGTGCGGTCACGGCTGTCCAGGGCCCGTGAACGGCTCCGGAAGCTCGCCGAGGCGGAGTTGCGCGCGGTGCGCAGGAAGGACCGGGCGGCCGGAGCCGCCGTCCGGTCCCGGGGGGTGACCGCCGTCCGCTCCCCCGGCGGGACCGTCTCCCCGCCCGTTTCCTCCTCGGCCCGGCCGCCCGCCTCCACGCCCGCGCGTACGGGGGCCGGGGACGGCCCCGGAAGTACGTCCGCCCGTTCCGTCGCCCGTCCCGCCGCCCTCGTGCCCCGACCGATCCCGGAGAACCAGGCATGAACGCCTTCGCCCCCCGCACGCCGCACGCCCAGGGCCACGCGCGCGTGGCGGCCGACGAGCTGCTGCGCGCCGAACTCACCGAGCTGCTGCCCCCGCCGCCCGCGCCCGAGCCCGAACCCGGTCTGCGGCACACCGTGCTGCGGACCGCCCTCGCCGGGGACGGTCCGGGGCGCCGCCCGTCCCCCGCGCGGCGCTCCGGGTTCCGCCTCGCCCGGATCGCCGCGCCGGTCGCCGCCTGCGCGGTGGTGGCCGGTGTCGCCGTGTTCGCGCTCCAGGAAACGCCCGCCGGGGGTCCCGACCGTCCCCAGGTGGGACAGCGGGCCCCGGGCGGCGCGGGCCAGGTGCTGGCCCGGGCCGCGCTCGCCGCCGCCGCGGCTCCCGCGCCGGACGTCCGGGCCGACGGGTACGTCTACGTCCGGAGCCTGGTCGCCCACGCGGGCCGGGCCGCGTCCGGCGGGGCCACCACCCTCCCGGCCGTCCACCGGCGCGAGGTGTGGCTGTCGGCCGACGGCAGCCGCGCCGGGCTGCTGCGCGAACCCGGCGCCGCCGATGTGGAACTCGGCGCGCGGGCGCCCGTGTACGAGCTGGACCACCGGGGTGCCACCCCCCGGAAGACCACCATCGACGTGGCGCCGCCGTCCGTCACGCACCCCACCCACGCGTACGTGGCGACGCTTCCGACGGACCCGGACGCGCTGCTGCGCCTGATCCGTACCGAGACCGGCCGGGCCGGGGGCGACACGGACCAGCGCGCGTTCACCGCGATCGGGACGCTGCTCGCCGAGACCTGGGCGCCGCCGAAGGTCACCGCCGCGCTGTACGAGGCCGCCGCGCGCATCCCCGGAGTGACCGTGCTGCCCTCCGCGAAGGACGCGGCGGGCCGGGAGGGGGTCGCCGTGGCGCGTACCTCCGACAGCGGCGCCCAGACCCAGTGGATCTTCGACCGGGCGACGTCGGCGTTCCTCGGGGAACGCACCGTCCTGACCGAGGCCACGTCGGCCGGGCCCGCGGGCACCGTCCTGGGTGTGTCGGCGGTGCTCACCAAGGCGGCGGCCACCGCCCCCGGCGAACTGCCGGGGGCCGCGCGGGCGTGACCCACGGGTTCCCCGGGAGCACCGAGGCCCCCGGGGGCGGACGTCAGCCTCTGCGGGCGTCCGCCAGTGCCTCGTAGAAGCGCAGCAGGCCGAGGTCGTCGACGGAACCCGCGTTGACGGCCTCGGCCAGCGGCGTGCCCTGGAGCAGCCGCTTGACCGGAACCTCGATCCGCTTGCCGGTGAGGGTGTGCGGGACGCCCGGCACCTCGATGATCTCGTCGGGGACGTGCCTCGGGGACAGCTCCGTGCGGATCGTGCCCTTGATGCGGGCGATCAGTTCGTCGTCCAGGGTGGCGCCCTCCGCCAGGTGGACGAAGAGCGGCATCCAGTAGCCGCCGTCCGGCTCCTCCAGGCCGATCACGAGGGACTCGCGGATCTCCGGGAGCCGTTCGACGGCCTCATAGATATCGGCGCTCCCCATGCGTACACCCTGCCGGTTCAGGGTGGAGTCGGAGCGGCCGTGGATGACGACCGAGCCCCGGTCGGTGATCGTGATCCAGTCGCCGTGGCGCCAGACGCCCGGGAACATCTCGAAGTAGCTGTCGCGGTAGCGGCTGCCGTCGGGGTCGTTCCAGAAGCGGATCGGCATCGAGGGCATCGGGTTGGTGACGACCAGTTCGCCGACCTCGTCGATCACCGGCTGGCCCGAGGGGTCCCAGGACTGGAGGTCGGTGCCGAGGCCCGCCGCCTGGAGTTCGCCGATGTGGACCGGGAGGGTCGGTACGGCGCCCGCGAAGCAGGAGCAGACGTCGGTGCCGCCGCTGACGGAGGCGATCCAGAGGTTCTCGCGGACCTCGTCGTGCAGCCAGCGGAAACCGTCGGGCGGCAGCGGGGAGCCGGTGGTGGCGACGCACTTCACGGACGAGAGGTCGAAGTCCCGGCCCGGGTGCGCGTCCGCCTTGGCGCAGGCCATGACGTACGCGGCGGACGTGCCGTACAGGGTGGCGCGGGTGCGTTCGGCGACGCGCCACTGGGCGGCGATGTCCGGGTGGCCGGGACTTCCGTCGTACAGGACGACGGTCGTACCGGTGAGGAGGCCGGAGACGAGGAAGTTCCACATCATCCAGCCGGTGGAGGTGTACCAGAAGAACACGTCCTCGGGGCCGAGGTCGCAGTGCAGCCCCAGCTGCTTGACGTGCTCGACGAGGATGCCGCCCTGGGACTGGACGATCGCCTTCGGCAGACCGGTCGTGCCGGAGGAGTACAGGACCCACAGCGGGTGCGAGAACGGGACCTGTTCGTAGACCGGCTCGACGTCGGCGGCGACGAGACCGGCCCAGTCGAGGGCGCCCTCGGGGGCCGGGGTGCCGAGGAGCGGGATGTGGACGACCGCGCGCAGGGTGGGCAGCTCGGCGCGGAGTTCGGCGACGGTGTCGCGGCGGTCGTGTTCCTTGCCCCCGTAGCGGTAGCCGTCGACGGTGAACAGGACGACCGGCTCGACCTGCTGGAATCGGTCGAGGACGCTGCGGGCGCCGAAGTCGGGGGCGCAGGAGGTCCACACGCCGCCGACGGCGGCGGTGGCGAGCAGGGCGACGACCGCCTGCGGCACATTGGGCAGATAGCCGCTGACGCGGTCGCCCGGCCGTACGCCGAGCTCGCGGAGTCCGGCGGCGAGGGAGCCGACCTGGCGGCGCAGCTCGGCCCAGGTCACGGGGGCCGGCTCATGTGTCTCGTCCACGGTGAGCAGGGCCGTGTCGTGGGGGCGCTCGTCGGCGGCGCGCAGGGCGTGCTCGGCGTAGTTGAGGGTGGCCCCGGGGAACCAGTCGGCGCCGGGCATGGAGCGGTCGCCGAGGACCCGCTCGTAGGGGGTGGTGAAGCGGATGTCGAACCATTCGACGACCGCCTGCCAGAAGGTCTCCAGCTCGTCGACCGACCAGCGGTGGAGCGCCGGGTACCCGCCCTCGGCGGGAGCGCCGTGGTGCTCGGCCGCCCAGGCCTGGAAGCGGGTGACGGCGGCCGAGGCGATCTGCTCCTCGTCGGGCTGCCAGAGCGGCTCGGTCTGCGCTGATGTCATGGGGGCTGCTCCCTGGCTGTACGCGGGTCGGCGTGTGTCCCGCGCACGTGCTGGGGTGTGCGCGTGACGCGGCTGACAGGACGATGCCATGTGATCGTCTTTCGCACCAGGGCTGCCCGCCCATGGTCGGGGAGTTGAATATGTGCTCCCAGCACGGGTGAACGGAAGCTGAACGGAGGCGGTTCCGTCCCTGGTGGGTGGCAGGGTGAGCCGTATGGACGGTCGTGAACTGGTGCGTTCGATCAAGGCGTTCGGCTCGGCGCGGGGATGGCGGACGGTGGCGGTGGCGTGGCGGCAGCGGCGTACGGACGCGCGGGCGCTGCCGCCGAGGGGTCCGGAGAGGGCCCGGGTTCCGGGGCTCGCGGTCGTGGCGGAGGCCGCGCCCGGCGGGGGGACCATCCGGTTCGCGCGGTCCGTCCTGAAGGTCTCCGTCTCAGCGGTCGGCACCGTGTTCTGGGCCTGGGACGGGGCCGGTCCGCTCCCCTCGTACGCGCTGGCGGGCGAGGCCCCCGATCCGGACCCCCGGGCCCTGCTCGAACCGGACACCGGCGGCGGCTGGCGGATCGTCTCGGAGCGGGTGACGGTGGCGGTCTCCCGGCACGGGGCGGTGGAGGTGCGGACGCCGGGCGGGGTGATGCTGCGCAGGGATCTGCCGCCCCGCTGGTGGGAACCGGTGGACGGGGCGGGCGGCCCGGCCTCGGGGGGTTCCGCGCGCTGGACGCAGCGCAGCGAGCTGCCCGCCGACGCCCGGTTCTTCGGGCTCGGCGGCCGGGCGTCGGGGCCGCGTCTGCGGGACGGCTCGTACCGGCTGTGGAACACCGACCCCCAGGTCGGTTTCGGCCCGGGGGACGACCCTCTGTACATCACCATGCCGGTGCAGTTCGTCGTGTCGGACGCCGGGACGCACCTCGCCTTCCACGACAACACCTGGGACGGCCGGGTCACCCTCGCCGGGGGTGAGGAGGGGGCGGGTTCGGGGCACGACCGGCCCGCGACCAGCGAGGTCCGGATGGACGGCGGGCCGCTGCGCTGCTGGGTGGTCGTCGGCACCCCCGCGCGCGTGCTCCACCACTGGGCGGCGCTCACCGGCGCGCCCGCGCTGCCGCCCGCCTGGGCGCTGGGGCCGCAGCACGCCCGCTGGGGCTTCGGGAGCGCCCAGGAGGTCCGGCGGGTGGTGGCGGGGTACCGGGAGCGGGGCCTCGCCCTGTCCGCCGTGCACCTGGACATCGACCACTACGACGGGCACCGGGTGTTCACGGTCGGCCGGGACCGTTTCCCCGACCTGCCGGGGCTCGCGGCGGAGCTGCGGGAGCAGGGGGTGCGGCTGGTGTCGATCGTGGACCCGGCGGTGCGGGCGGAGCCGGGGGACGCGGTGTACGACTCCGGGCGGGCGGCCGGGGCGTTCGTCCGGGACGCGGCGGGCGCGGAGCTGCACGGGGTGGTGTGGCCCGGTACCTGCGCCTATCCGGACTTCACCGATCCGGCGGTACGGGAGTGGTGGGGCGGGCTGTACGAGGAGCGGCTCCGGCAGGGCTTCGCCGGGGTCTGGCACGATATGAACGAGCCCGTCTCGTTCGTCCCCTTCGGCGATCCGACGCTGCCCCGCTCGGCGCGCCACGCGCTCGACGGGCGGGGCGGCGACCACCGCGAGGCGCACAACGTGTACGGGCTGACGATGGCACGCGCCGGTTACGAGGGGCTGCGGCGGCTGCGGCCCGGCGAACGGCCCTTCCTCTTCTCCCGCTCGGGCTGGGCCGGGATGCAGCGGTACGGGGGCACCTGGTCGGGCGATGTGTCCACGGGCTGGCCGGGGCTGCGGGCGTCGCTCGCCCTGGTGCTGGGGCTCGGGCTCTGCGGGGTGCCGTACTCGGGGCCCGACGTGGGCGGGTTCGACGGCTCGCCCTCGCCCGAGCTGTTCTTGCGCTGGTACCAGCTGGGGGCGTGGCTGCCGCTGTTCCGCACCCACGCGGCGATCGACGCGGGGCGGCGCGAGCCCTGGGAGTTCGGGCCGGAGGTCCTGGAGCACGCGCGCGTGGCGCTGGCGGAACGGGAGCGGCTGCGGCCGTACTTCACGACCCTCGCCCGGCTCGCCCGGATGACGGGCGCCCCGTACGTCCGGCCCGTGTGGTGGGGGACGCCGGAGGACCGGGCGCTGCGGGACTGTGAGGACGCGTTCCTGCTCGGTGACGCGCTGCTCGTGGCGCCCGTCCTGACCGGGGGCGCCGACCGGCGGGCGGTCAGGCTGCCGCGCGGGCGCTGGTACGACACGGCGACGGGCCGGGCGTACGAGGGTCCCGGGCAGGTGCTGCTCGACGCGCCGCTGTCCCGGGTGCCGGTGCTGGCACGGGCCGGGGCGGTGCTCCCGGTGCGCGGCGACGACGGTGGTCCGGCCCTGGAGGTGTGGGCGCCCGCGCCGGGACGGACGGGGGGCGGGCTCGTCGTACGGGACACCGGGGACGGGTGGGAGCCGGGCGAGATCGAGCGGTACCAGTCGCGCCTGGTGGACGGCCGGGTGGTCGTGGAACGGGTGACGGACGACGGGCCGGAGGAACCGGAACTTCCGGTGCGGATCCGGGGACTCGGGGAGGGAGGGACGGGGGCGGGGGTGTGACGGGGGCGGGCTGTGATGCCGCAGGGGCCGCTCCGGTTCGCGGCCCATGCGGCCCATGCGGCTGCGGAGCCGTATCGGGGTGGCCGGGGCCGTGGGCCCGTTCCGTCAGTCGTACTCCCCCGCGAACCACTTCGCCATCGCCCTCGTGTGGAGGGGGAAGGCCAGGTCCTGGGGCGCGGGGATCAGGTGGTGGCCGCTCGTCTCGTCCGTGGCGACGGAGGGCGGGAGCGCGCTCGCCGGGCGGGGCGGGAGGAGGCCGAAGAGGAGGAGGTGCCCGGCCGGGGAACTCATCGCGTCGGCGAGCCGGACGTCCTCGGCGGGGGCCTCGATGCCGGTCTCCTCGCGCAGTTCGCGGACGACGGCGGCCCGCCAGTCCTCGCCGTGGTCGATGAAGCCGCCCGGCAGCGCCACCCCGCCCCGCGCGGGCTCGATGGTGCGGGTGATGACGACGAGACCCGTACCGCCGCCGTCCGTGACCGGCAGGAGGGCGACGGCGACGGGCAGCGGGTTGCGGTACGCGGTGACGCCGCAGACCGGGCAGGTGCGGGGCCACCCCGCGGCGGCCCGGTGGGCGGCGCCGCAGGAGGAACAGTGCGTGTCACGGGTGTCCTTCACCCTGCCGACCGTACCCGTGCGCCCTTTCCCGGCGCTGCCGGAACTGGTAGACGGTGCGCATGACAGGACTCGTCCCCGCCCTCCGTACCCTCGCCGGCGTGGCCTCGGCCGGGCTGCTCGCCGTCACGGGCGCCCTCACCGCCCCCGCTCCCCCGGCCTCGGCCGCGCCGGAACCCCGGGCTCCGAGGGAGTTCGTGGCGCTCTCCTCGGTCGACCCGACGATCCTCCAGGAGATGCGCTACACGACCCGGCACAACTTCGTGGGCGCGCCGGTGGACGGCTACCGGCAGCCGCTGTGCATCCTGACCCGGCCCGCCGCCGAGGCACTGCACCGGGCGCAGCAGCGGCTGCTGGCCCGGGGGTACACGCTGAAGGTGTACGACTGCTACCGGCCGCAGCGGGCCGTCGACCACTTCGTGCGCTGGGCGGAGGACCTGGCCGACGAGCGGATGAAGGGCGAGTTCTATCCGCTCGTCGACAAGTCGAGGCTGTTCGAGGACGGTTACATCGCGGAGAAGTCCGGGCACAGCCGGGGTTCGACGGTGGACCTGACGCTCGTCCGGCTCCCGGCCGCGCCCACGCGCGCGTACGTGCCGGGCGAGCGGCTGGTGGAGTGCTTCGCGCCCCGGGCGGAGCGCTTCCCGGACAACTCCGTGGACATGGGCACCGGCTACGACTGCTTCGACCCCCGCTCGGGCACCGACGATCCGAGGATCGTGGGCGGGCCCCGGGCGAACCGGCAACTGCTCAAGGGGGTGCTCGCCGGACAGGGCTTCGTGAACCTTCCGGAGGAGTGGTGGCACTTCACGTTCCAGCCGGAGCCCTTCCCCGACACCTTCTTCGACTTCCCGGTGGCCCGGCGGTCGGTGGCCGGACACTGACGTCTTCCCTGGACCGGTCTCCCGTGCCACACTCCTGACGGTTCGTCAGATACGGGATGGCCGACGGTACGGGAGACCTCGATGGCAGGGACGCGCAGACCGGTGGTGGCCGGGTGGTTCACCGACGACACCGTGCCGGAGGACCGGTTCCGGCTGCTCGGCACCCGCTGTGCGGCCTGCGCCTCGGTGTTCTTCCCCCGTGAGGACGACGCCTGCCGCAATCCACTCTGCGCGGGCGGGGAACTCGTCGAGGTCCCGCTCTCGCCGCGCGGCCGGGTCTGGTCGTACACCGACGGCCGCTACCGTCCGCCCGCCCCCTACGCGTCCGACCCGGACGTCCCCTGGGAGCCGTACACCCTGGTCGCCGTGGAACTGGCGGCGGAGGCGATGGTGGTGCTCGGGCAGGCCGCGCCCGGCGTCACCACGGCCGATCTCGCCGTCGGCACGGAGGTCGAGGTGGTGCCCGGGGTCCTCAACGAGGACGAGCGGCACATCTGGACCACGTGGAACTGGCGGCCCGTAGGGGGCACTCAGGGGGCCGCTCCCGGACCTCGGGGATCGACTCCCGCGCCTCAGGGTTCCGCCACCGGGTCCCAGGGTTCCGTCTCCGGGTCTCAGGGTTCCGTCTCCGGCGAGCGGGAGGAGCGGTCGTGAACGACATCGCCGTGCTCGGGGCGGGAATGCACCCCTGGGGCAAGTGGGGGCGCCGCTTCGTCACCTACGGGACGGCCGCCGCCCGTGCCGCGCTCGCCGACGCCGGGCTCGACTGGACCGACGTCGGCTCGGTCGTCGGCGCCGACACCATGCGCTGCGGCTACCCCGGCTATGTGGCCGGGGCGACGTTCGCCCAGGCCCTCGGCTGGCAGGGCGCTCGGGTGACCAGCGTCTATGCGGCCTGTGCCTCGGGCGCCCAGGCCGTCGCGGTCGCACGGGCCCAGATCCTGGCCGGTCTCACGGACGTGGTCCTGGTGGTCGGCGCGGACTCGGCACCCAAGGGCTTCTTCGCCCCCGCCGAGGGCGACCGGCCCGACGACCCCGACTGGCTGCGGTTCCGGGTGCTGGGGGCCACCAATCTCGCGTACTTCGCCCTCGCCGCCCGCCGCCGGATGGCGCTGTACGGCGACACCCCCGAGGACTTCGCCCGGGTCAAGGTGAAGAACGCGGCGGCCGGGGCGCTCAACCCGCTGGCCCGCTACCGGACCCGGGTGACCGCCGAGGAGGTCGCCGCCTCCGCCGTGGTCGCCGATCCGCTGCGGCTCCTCGACATCTGCGCCACCTCGGACGGCGGGGCCGCGCTCGTCCTGTCCGGCATGGACTTCGCCCGCGCGCACGGGCACCCCGATCCCGTACGGATCAGGGCCGTGTCGACGGTCTCCCCCACCTACCCCAGGACGGTGCTCGACCTGCCGGACATCGCGACGGACTCGGCGGTGGCCGTCGCCCCGGCGCCGTACGCCTTCCGCGCCTCCCTCGCACGCGCCGCCTACGAGGAGGCGGGGATCGGGCCGGAGGACCTGTCGCTCGCGGAGGTGTACGACCTGTCCACCGCCCTGGAGCTGGAGTGGTACGAGGACATCGGGCTCTGCCCGCCGGGCGAGGGCGCCAAGCTGCTCGGGGAGGGCGCGACCGCGCTGGGCGGACGCGTCCCCGTCAACACCAGCGGCGGTCTCGCCTCGTTCGGGGAGGCGGTGCCCGCGCAGGCCATCGCCCAGGTCTGCGAGCTGACCTGGCAGCTGCGGGGCACGGCGGGCGACCGGCAGGTGCCGGGGGCCCGGGTCGGCATCACCGCGAACCAGGGTCTGTTCGGGCACGGGTCGGCGGTGGTGGCCGTGCGCTGACCGCCCCACCGGGGGACTTGAGGAACCTTGAGCGGCTTGAGGACCTTCAGGGGCTTGAGGACCTTCAGGGGCTTCAGGGGCTTCAGGGGCTTCAGGGGCTGGGGAACTCAAGGATGTCGAGGGCCCGAAGCCCTCGATGCCCCTGAGGGGCGCTCAGGGGGTGGCCGTCGCGTGGCTCCGGTCCGCGAGGACGAGCGCGTGCTCGACGACGGCCACCAGCACGTTCTTCACGGACTCGCGGTCCCGCGCGTCGCACATGACCAGCTCCACCTCGGGGTCGAGGTCGAGCGCCCCGCGCACGCTCTCGGCGGGGAACCGCCGGGCGCCCTCGAAGCAGTTGACGGCCACCGTGAACGGGATGCCGCGCCGCTCGAAGTAGTCGATGGCCGCGAAGCTCTCCTCCAGACGGCGGGTGTCCGCGAGGACGACCGCGCCGAGCGCGCCCTGTGCCAGCTCGTCCCAGAGGAACCAGAAGCGGTCCTGGCCGGGGGTGCCGAACAGATACAGGACGAGGTCCTCGCGGAGGGTGATCCGGCCGAAGTCCATGGCGACCGTGGTGGTCTTCTTGGCCTCGACCCCGTGCAGGTCGTCGACGGGCCGCCCCGCCTCGCTGAGGACCTCCTCGGTCCGCAGCGGCCTGATCTCGCTGACCGCGCCCACCAGTGTCGTCTTGCCGACCCCGAACCCGCCCGCGACGAGGATCTTCAGGGTCATCGGTTCGACGTAGGGGTGTTTGCGGCTAGAGCGCCCGAAGGCCATTGATCACCTCGCGGAGAATGCTCACGTCCGGCAGTTCGGCCGGCGGAACGGGGCGGGTCACATGGACGAGTTCGTCCTCGACGAGATCACCGACGAGGACCCTGACGACCCCTACGGGGAGGTCGAGTCCCGCGGCGAGCTCGGCGATCGACTGGGGCTGCTCGGAGCAGCGTTCGACGATCTCCACGTGCTCGGGGGAGAGCGACTGGTCCCGGCCGGGGTCGTCGGCGGCGGGTTCGGGGACGACCAGCGCGATGAGGTCGAGTCGGTGACGGGTGGCGGCGCTCGTCCGGCCGCGGGTCATCGCGTACGGACGGACCACCGGTCCCGCCTCGTCGTCGAACCAGTGGTGGTGGCCGGGGGTCCGGCCCTGGTTCAGCTGGTTCCGCTCGGCTGCGTCTGTCATACCGTCCCGCTCACCCTCCCGAGGGCAGACCGGACCGGGGGGCCGTCGTGAGGTGGGCCCCGACCCGCTTCACCATCAGCGTCATCTCGTAGGCGACCTGGCCGATGTCGGAGTCGGAGTCCGCGAGCACGGCCAGGCAGCTGCCGTCCCCGGCGGCCGTCACGAAGAGGAAGGCCTCCTCCAGCTCGACGACCGTCTGGCGGACCTTGCCCGCCTCGAAGTGGCGGCCGACGCCCTTGGCGAGGCTGTGGAAACCGGAGGCCACGGCGGCCAGGTGCTCGCCGTCCTCGCGGGTCAGGTCCCGGGAGGCACCGGTGGGGAGGCCGTCGCTGGAGAGCACGAGGGCCTTGCGGATCGAACCGACGCGCTGGACGAGCTCGTCCAGGAGCCAGTTCAGCTCGCCGTGCCCGTGTGCGTGACCGGACGTGCTGGGTGCTGCGGCGTTCGGTGCGGTCATCGACCGTCCCCCTCGGGTGTCGTTCCTGGTGCTGTCGGTTCGTCCGGATCGGCGTCGTGGCCGCGCCCGCGCTGCCAGCCGCGCTGCATGGCCGCCATGCGGGCGCGCACCTCGTCGGCGTCGCGCTCGAAGGAGTCCGGGCCCTCCGCGGAACCGGCCCTTCCCGTACGGGCGCCGGTGCGGGAACCCGTACGGGTTCCGTCCGGTCCTTCCGTCCCGCGCAGCTGCGGCGCGAGGCTGGCCTGGCGGACCCGGCGGGGCAGTCCGCCGAAGGGCTCGGGGCCGTCCGCCCGGACGGGACCCTCGGCCGGTACGGGGAAGAGGGCGGGGCCGGAACCCCGCTGGTCCCGTCCGGCACCGTGGCCGGGGTGCCCGGTGCCGGTGTGGCCCGTGTCCTGGTGGCCGGTGTTCCCGTGGCCGGTGCCGGGGTGGCCGGTGCCGGTACCGAGGCGGCTGGTGCCGTCCGCCGCCCGGCCGGGGGCGTCCGGGTCCCCGGGGTGACGTCCCGGAGCGGGGTGCGCCCGGCCCGTGAGCGGCTGCTCCAGGACGGGAGGCACCTGGTCGGGGGCGGGGAGGCCGTGGGCGCGGTCCGGGACGGAGTCCGTACGGCCCTGGGGCGTACGGGTCCGGTCCTGGGAGGTGCCGGTCCGGTCCTGGGGCGTACCCGCTGACGTGCCCGCGCGGTCCGGAAGGCCGTGCGCGCGGTCCGGTTCGCCGACGCGGCGGCCGTGGTCCACCACCAGGGTCGGGGTGGGCCGCCGGCGCGGCAGCGGCGCCGGGCCGTCGGCCGGGTCCCCTTCGTCGCCGTGGCCTTCCGGACGGTCCTGCGACTGTCCGTGCTGCCCTTCGGCGGGTCCCGGGCCGGTGCGGCGCCCGCGCCGGGGCCGGAAGAGGCCGCCGCGCTCGCTGTCGCTGTCGAGCAGGTCGGCCGACCGGTCGAGCAGGACGTCGAGGTCCTCGGCGCCGACCGGTCCTTCGAGCTCGACGGGGCCGTCGAGCGGGCCCGGCACCTCGACGACGTCCGGGACGCGGGCCAGCGCCGGACGGCGGCCCGGCAGCACAGCGGTGCCGTCGGGACCGATGTCGGCCGGACCGACCCGGTCCGGGGTCTTGCGGTCCAGACGGAATCCCGCGCCCTGGGTCTCGGGCGCGTCGGTCAGCAGGGCCGCCGGGATGAAGACGACCGCGGTGGTCCCCCCGTAGGGGGAGGTCTGGAGCGAGACCCGGACGTTCTGGCGCTGGGCGAGACGGCTGACCACGAAGAGGCCGAGGCGGTCGGTGTCCGACAGCTCGAACTCGGGGGTCTCGGCGAGCCGGAGGTTGGCGTCGAGCAGGGCGTCGGCGTTCATTCCCAGGCCCCGGTCGTGGATCTCCAGGGTGAAGCCGTTGGCGACGCGCTCGCCGAGGACCTGCACGGCGGTGTGCGGGGGCGAGAACACCGTGGCGTTCTCCAGGAGTTCGGCGATGAGGTGGGTGAGGTCCGCGACGGCGGGGCCGCCCACGCCGAGGCGCGGGAGCCTGCGCACCTCGATCCGCTCGTAGTCCTCGACCTCGGCGACGGCGGCGCGGACCACGTCCATGAGCTGGACCGGCTTGCGCCACTGCCGGGAGGGGGCGGCGCCGGAGAGGATGACGAGCCCCTCGGCGTGCCGCCGCATGCGGGTGGTGAGGTGGTCGAGGCGGAAGAGGTCGGCCAGCTCGTCGGTGTCCTCGGTGCGCCGCTCCATGGTGTCGAGGAGGGTGAGCTGACGGTGCAGCAGGACCTGGTTGCGCCGGGCGAGGTTGACGAACACCTCGGAGACGCCCCGGCGGAGCTCGGACTGCTTGACGGTGGCCTCGACGGCGGCGCGCTGAAGGGTGTTGAGAGCCTGGCCTACCTGGCCGACCTCGTCCTCGCCGTACCGCAGGTGGGGCACCTCGGTGCCGACGTCGACCTGTTCGCCCGCGGCGAGCCTGCGCATGACGCTGGGCAGCCGGACCCCGGAGACCTCCTGGGCCTCCTTCTGGAGGCGGCGCAGGTCGCGGACGAGGGAGCGGCCGACACGGACGGAGATGACGAGCGAGGCGAGCAGCGCGATGAAGCCGAGGACGCCCGCGACGCCGACCTTGAGCAGGACGCCGTACGCGGCGGGCCGGACCCGCTCCTGGTAGCGGTCGCCCGCGGCGGTGTTCTCACGGGCGAGGTCGTCGAGGACGGGGCCCGCCCGGTCCTGCCAGTGGGCGGCGGTGACGGCGCGCGGGGTGTCGGTGGGGCCCTCTCGGAGGATCGCGTTCTCGGCGGCGCGCAGCGGCTGGGTGTCGGGGCTGCGCCAGTACTTCTCGAAGTGGTCGCGCTCGGCGGCGGGCAGGACTTCGAGGTTGACCTCGTAGAACAGGGTGCGCTTGGCGACCAGGTCGGAGACGGCGCGGATCTCCTCGCGGGTGATGCGGCCCGCGACGAGCGCGGAGAGGACGAGGGCGTCCTCCTGGGAGAGCAGCTCACGCGCGCGCGTGATGCCGACGAGGGCCCGGCCCTGCTTGTCCATCTCCACGTTCTCCAGGGCGTGGAGGGTGATGAGGAAGCTGTAGCAGGGGTCGACGAGCCGGTTGTAGAACTCCAGGGTCTGGATCCGGCCGACATCGCGCTTCTCCACGGAGCGGCGCAGGGAGTCGAGGCCGTCGAACGCTTCCAGGAGGGAGCTGAGCCGCTGGGCGGTGACGGGCTGCATCTCCTCGCGGACGCCGGGGTCCTCGGCGTTGGCTCGGATGCGGGCGATCTGCCGGTCGGTGGCCTCGCGGGTGTCGCGCAGCGAGTCGAGAGCCTCGGAGCCCCGGGGGTCGGCGAGGTAGATGAGGGACTGGCGGCGTTCGAGCTGGATGACCCGGGCGGTGTCCTCCAGGGGGTAGCCGACCTTGTCGACGATGTAGCCGACGTCGAGGAGCTGGTCGGCCTCGCGGCCGGTGAGGACCGTGGCGAACGCCCAGAGCCCGGTGAGGGAGACGAGCGGTACGAGCAGCAACGCCACGATCTTCCGGCGGATGGACTTCCCGCGAAAGCGCATGGCCTCCCCCAGCTCGGCCCCCGCGCGTCACGGGGGTCCTTCACGTTCGTGACGTCCGGCGTCAACACGCGGCGTCAACCTTCGGTTTCAACAAACGGCGGCGCGAGCCTACTACTGCATCAAGACCATCTCGAAGGCGTGTCCGGGCTATTTTCAGCCTGTCGAGTGAGCGTTGATCATGAGATGTCCCGGTATTCGGGGAGTTGGGATCCGCCACTGTGGCGCAGGACACCTGATGGTGCGCCATTTCGCCCACTCGGGGAGATGGCTGGAACTTTCTGTTCCGTTCGCTCGTGTCGCATGTTTCACGGGGGTCGGGCGAAACCTTTTACCTCGGTCGTGCGTCAATAAGTACGGGGAGGGCTCTGTCCGCGTAAAGGCACGCAAGGCGGGCAGCCACCCCTGGAGTCGTTCAGCGGTGGGGAGTGACAGGACCATGGGACACGAGGCGCGGTCGGCGCGGCAGTTGTGGATGGAGGAGGAGCGGGGCACTCAGCGGATGCCGGACCCGGTGCGCAACGCGGCGGTACGCGCGGTGATGATCACATCGGTGACGCTGATCCAGGCAGTGGTGGCGTTCCTGTGCAGTGTGGCGGGTTCCTGGCTGGCGTTCCCGGTCACGGTCACGGCGGTCGCCTCGACCGTGGTGGCCACCTGGAGCGTCCTGGACGTGTGGATCACCCGTCAGGTCTGGCGCCAGCGCAACGGCGTGGTGTCGGAGCCGAGCAGTACGGCCCGTCCGTCGCTGCGCGCCAAGCGCGTGGCGGATCGCACGGAGACGGTACCGCTGTCGGAGGCGGCCTGACGGTCTGACCGGCCGTCCACGGGGCGGTGACCTTGCCCCGTACGGGAAGGAGGTCCGTCTCCCGCGGGAGCACGGCCCCGGGCCGTACGGGGCGAAGACCGGTGGTCTCGTCGGCCATCACGGCGACGCGGGCCCCGGCCCGTACGGACGGAAGAACGGCCCGGTCCCCCTCGTGGGGGCCGGGCCGTTCCGTGTCCCGGCCCCCTACGGGGTCCGTGCGGGTGCCGGGGCGTCGGACTGGTGGCGGCGGAACATGCGCGTCGCCGTGATCTCGCCGTGGATCTTCTCGCCCTCCCCCACGGGCTGCGGCAGCCCCGGCCGCAGGTGCTCCTCGACGCTGATGTACTTCAGGCCCGCCCTCAGGTCGGCGTCGTTGCGCAGCCGGATCACCAGCGGGAACTCGGCGAGCGCCGTCGTGTCGAACAGGCCCGTCGTGTAGAGGAGCTGGACGCCGAGCGCGTCCGACACGGCCCGCTGGAGCTCCAGGAGGTACGTGGCGTTGGCCCGGCCGATCGGGTTGTCGAGGAACAGGGTGCCCGCGTGCCGGTGCTTGTCCCGGCCCCGGTCGTTGGAACGGAGCGCCGCCATCGTGCAGTACAGGGCGATGGCCGCGGTGAGGAGCTGGCCGCCGGAGAAGACGTCGCCCATCTGTCCGACGGGCACCCGCTCGGCGCGCAGCACCGCGTCGGGCTTCAGGATCTCGACGGAGATCCCCTTGGGTTCCAGCGCCGCCTGCACCCCGCGCAGCAGCAGCGACATGCCGTCGCGGCGCAGGTCGGAGTTCTTCCTGACGGCGGCGCGGGTGGCCTCGTCGACGACCTCGCCGAGCCGCTCCACGAGGGTGGCCTGGTCGGGCTCCTCGAAGCGGATGCGCAGGAACTCCTGGCCGGACCACTCGCCGAGGCCCTCGGGGAGCCGGGAGAGGCGCTGCGCGGAGCGGAGCGTGGCGAGCGAGGACTCCACGAGTCCGCGCAGCCGGTCCACGATCGAGTCGCGGTTGCGCTCCAGCTGCTCCAGCTCGTCGGTGAGGACCCGCAGCCGGGGCGCGAATGCCTGCGCCCACTTGGCGGCGTGCTCGGGCAGCGCGGAGGCGGGGAGTTCGCGGATCTGCTGCCGGGCCGGGGTGCGGACCTGCTCGTACCGGGTGGAGTTGGCGTGCCGTACGAGGATGTCGCTCGCCTCGCGCACGGAGGCGTCGGCGGCGGCCAGCTCGGCCGTGCGGCCGCGCAGGGTGCGGCGGGTCTCGGCGGCCGTCGTCCGGGCCTCCTCCAGGGTCCCCCGGTGGGCCTCGGTCTCCTCGTGCTCCTCGTCGGCGTGGTCGCGGAGCAGGTCCCGCAGGAGGGCGGCGGTCTCGTCGAAGCCACCCGCCGCGTCCTCGGCGGCCCGGTGGTCCCGCAGGAGTCCCGCGTGGGCCGCGCGGGCGGCCTCCAGGGCGTCGGTGCGGGCGGCGAGTTCGGTGGTGGCGGTGCGCAGCAGGGCCTGGGCGCGCTCGGCGTCGGCGGGCACCTGCTCGTCCGGCAGGGCGGTGTGCGCCCCGCCGTCCTCGGGTGCGAGCCGCTCTGCCTCGCCCCGGAGGCGTCCCAGCTTCTCACTGGCCTCCGAGGCGCGGGTCTCCAGCATCTGCACCAGGGCCTCGGCGCGGGCCGCCGCCGCCTGCCGGGACGGGCCGTCGGCGCCGTCGGTGGACTCCAGGAGCTGTTCGGCGCGGATGCGGACCTTGTTGGTGAGGCGGTCGAGTTCGGCGAGGGCGGCGGACTCGTCGCTCTCGGAGCGGGCCTGCTCGGCGCGCAGGTCGGCGCCGACGCCGACCTTCTCGTACAGCTGGGACGCGGCCCGGTAGGCCTCGCGGAGGGTGGGGAGCGCGACGCGCGGGGCGTCCGGGTCCTCCTCGGGGAGGGTGTCCGGGGCACCCGCGATCTCGGCGCGCTCGGCCCGCAGGGCGCGGGCGGTGCGGTGGGCGTCGTCGGCGGATCGCTGGGCGGCGCGGCGGTCCTCGTCGGCGGCGCGGGCGCGTTCCAGACAGGTCTGGGCGCGGGCCTCGGCCTCGGTGGCGTCGTCGGCGAGTTCGCGGAGCTTGGCCTGCCAGGTGGAGCGCTCGCGCAGCCGGTACGCGAGTCCCGCCAGGGCGTCGGCGGCCCGGCGGGCGCGCTGGGCGGCCTCCTGGCGCTCGTCGCGCGTCCGGGACGCCTCGGCGGCGGTCTCGTCGGCCTCCGCCCGGACCGCGCGCGTCTCGTCGAGGGTGGCGGCCGCGGCTTCCGCGGTCTCCCGGGCCGTCGTGGCGACGGCGGCGAGTTCGGCGAGCATCCCGGGCGGGCAGTCGGCGCGCCAGGCACCGATGCGGGAGGCGAGGGAGCGGTCGCCCGTGAGCCGGGCGGCGAGCGAGCGGATCTCCTCGTCGCGGGCGGTGGCGCGGGCGCGCAGGGCGTGCCGTTCCTCGTCGGCCGCGTGCTCGTCGTGCATGGCCGGGTTGGGCGGTACGAGGAAGACGCCGGTGTCGTCGGCCGGGTGCGCCGCCGGTACGGGGGCGAGCAGGGCGGCGGCGGTGCCGACGGCGACGGCGGAGCGGGGCAGCAGGGCGGCCGTGCCGAGGACGTCTCGGGCGCGGCCGTACGAGACGGGGTCGGTGATGACGACGCCGTCGACGAGTTCGGGGCGGGCGGCGAGGACCCGGGCGTGGTCGGCCGGGTCGACGGACTGGGCGAGGTAGCGCCAGCCGGGGAGGGCGGGGATGCCGTGCTCGCCGAGGTACTCGACGGTGGCGAGGACGTCGGGGCCGGGCGGGAGCAGTCCGCCGTCGCCGAGCGCGCCGAGGATGCGGGAGTCGTCGGCGGCGGCGGTGCGCAGGTCGAAGAGCTGGCGTTCGGCGGAGACGACGGCCTGGTCGAGCATCCCGCGCAGTTCGTCGGCGTACCGGTCGAACTCGGTGACGGTGAGCGGGCCCTGCGGCGCGGTGTCCCCGGTGGGGCCGCCGTCCGGGGTGGGTGTGCCGGGGTCCCGGTCGCCGCCGTCGGCGCGCTGGCCGGGGAGGGGAGAGCCGGTGGCGGGAAGGGCGGGAAGGGGGGAGCCGGTGGCGGGGAGGCTGAGGAGTTCGGCGAGGCGCTCCTCGGTGGCGAGGAGTTCGGCGGCGCGGCGCTCCGCGTCGTAGGCGTTCCCGGCGGCCTCGGCCGCGTCGGCGGCGCGGGCGGCGGCGAGTTCGGCGCGGGATTCGGCGGCGGCGCTCTCACGGGCGCGGTCCGTGGCGGTGCGGGCGGCCTCGCGGGCGGTGTCCCAGGCGGCGACGGCGGTCTTCTCGGCGTCGTTCGCGGCGAGCGCCGCGCGGGCCGGGTCGGCGTCGGGCGCGGAGTCGTCGAGCCAGCCCGCCCGTACCGCCTCGGCGGTCTCCTGCTCGACCTCGGCGAGCCGCTGGCGCAGGTGTCCGGCCTCGCTGCGGGCGCGCTGGGCCTCGGTCGCGGCGGAGGTGGCGTCCCGGTGGGCGGTCTCGCCGACCTCCTGGAGGGCGCTGGAGCGTTCCTCCTCCTCGGCCGCGTGGCGTCCGCCCTCCTCGGCGGCGGCGGCCAGGGCCCGTACGAGGCCGGCGGCGGCCAGGGAGCGGGCGGCGAGGGCCGGGGCGGCGTCCCGTTCGGCCTCGCGGATGGCGGCGGCCACGCGCGCGGAGCGGTCGCCGGACGCGCGGTGCCGCAGGACGACCTCGGCGGCCTGCCAGGCGGAGTGCGCGGTGCGGGCGTCGGTGAGTTCGCGGCGCTGGGAGGCGGCGCCCTTCTCGGCGACGGCCAGGGCCAGGGAGGCGTGCCGGTAGGCGAGTTCGGCGGCGATGAGGGCCCCGTGCCCGCGTGCGGTCTCGGCCCCGGCGACGGCGTGCGCGGCGGCGGTGACCGACTGGGCGAGTTCGGCGCCCCGGCCCCGTTCCTCGGCGGCGCGCGCGGAGAGGCGGCGGGCGAGGCCACGGGTGCGGCGCTCGGCCGCCGCGTGGATCTCGCGCGCCTGGGCGCGGGTCGCGGCGGCTTCGACGATCCGGCCGAGGAGGTCGACGGAACCGGCGGTGAAGTCGCGTTCGGCGGTCAGTTCGGCGCGGCGGCCCAGTTTGTCGCCGAAGCCGCCGACGAGGTCGGCGAGGCCGTCGGTGTCGCGGGTGTCGGTGACGGCCCGCAGCAGCAGGTCGGTGAAGTCGGAGTCCTTCTTGACGGCGAAGAGGCCCGCGGCCTCGCCCTCGTCGGCGTTCATCTCGCGCTGGTAGCGGAAGAGTTCGGGGTCGAGGCCCAGTTCGCCGAGGTGCTCGTTCCAGCGGTCGTGGATCTCCTCCCAGGAGACCTCCAGGTGCGGGTACGCCTTGCCCGCCTCCGTGATCGCGTCACGGAAGCCCTTCATGGTGCGGCGGCGGCCGGTCGCGCCCGAGGCACCCTCGGCGGCCGGACGGACGGAGGTCGCCTCGGCGACGGGGAGGTTGTCCAGGCTGAGGCCGGGGCCCGGCCGGAAGGAGTACCAGCCCTCGGCGAACTTGCGCGGGTCGGAGGAGACCTGGCGGCCGCGCCATTCGCTGGCCTTGCCGACGACGACGAGTTCCCCGGTGAGGGTGTGCTGCCATTCCAGGGCGACATGGCCGCAGTCGTCGGCGAGGAGGAACTTGCGCAGCACGCCGGAGCTGGCGCCGCCCAGGGTGTTGCGGTGGCCCGGGAGCATCACGGAGAAGATCAGCTTCAGGAGGACGGACTTGCCGCCGCCGTTCTCCAGGAAGAGCACGCCCGCGGGGGCCGGGCGGCGTGGCGGGCCGACCGGTTCCTCCGCGAAGAACTCCGCCTGGATGGGGGCGGGGTGGGGCACGGGGGCGCCGACCCCGCGCAGGTCCAGGACGGTGTCGGCGTAGCGCGCACCGGCGGGGCCGATGGAGTAGAGGCGGACCCGGGACAGCTCGTACATGCGGCGGACTCTCGTCGTCTCGTTCGGGTGGTGCGCGGGTTACGCGTGGAAGGGCAGGCCGGCGTCGGCGGCGAGCTCCAGGTCGTCGCCCTCGGGCGGCGGGAGGAGGGTCGCGGTGCCGTCGCTGACGGGGACGACGCCGAGTTCGAGGAGTTCGGCCATGGCGGCGGAACCCGCCATGTCACGGACCTGGAGCTGGTAGCGGGCGGTGGTGCGGTAGGAGCCGCCGCCCTCGTCCCCGGTGCGCTGGAGGAAGCCGGAGTCGGTGAGGAAGGCGGCTGCCTTGCCGACGATGCCGGTGGTCGAACCGGCGAGGCGGCGGGCGTCCTTGGTGGCGCCGGTGGCGCTGCGGCGCGCGTAGATCCGCCAGGCGGCCTCCAGGCCGGGGGCGTCGGTCGCCGGGTCGGTGTTCTCCCCCTGCTCCTCGGCGCGCTGTTCGAGCCGCAGACAGGCCTGGCGTACGAACGCGTCGACGCCGTTGACCGTGAGGCGCCCGATGTACGCGTCGTCCGCGAGGTCCTCGGGGCGGGGGAAGGCCATGGTGGCGACGGCGAGGTGGGCCAGACCGTGCAGGAAGCGGTCGGCGGAGTCGGTGGAGGCCCGGCGGGCGTAGTCGCCCATGCGGACGGCGAAGACGGAGTCCTCGCCCGCCGTGACGGCCATCCCCGCGCGCGGGGAGACCTCCAGGACGATCAGGCCGAGGCCGGTGGCGACGGCGTCGGCGAGACGCGCGAAGGCGGGGTTCTCGCGGTAGCGGCGGAGCAGTTCGCCGTACTCGGCGTCACGGGCGGGCAGCAGCTTCGGCTGGAGGCCGAAGGAGACCAGCCGGGCCGCGTCGGCGGCGTCGGCGGGGGTGACGGGGGCGGCGGCACCGCCCGGGGAGGCGGCCGGGGGCTGCGGGGGCTCCTGCTCGCTCCACGCGTCGGCGTGCTCGGCGTGGGTCTCACTCACGGCTGGGGCTCCTCGGTGCGGCTCTCGGTCGGTGTCGTGGTCGGTACGGCCCGGGGGACGGGCAGCGGTACGGGGGTGACGGCCGCCGGGGCGGCGTGGCGTTCCCCGGGCGCGGCCGGTCCGTCGGCGAGGCGCACGGCCCGCACGGTGGGCGGTCCCTGCCGCCGCCCGGCCCCCGCGCGCGGGGCGACGGGCACGGCGACGACCCCGAGCCGGGGCCGGGCGTCGCCCTCCCCGGGCGCGGGCGGCTCACCGCGGCCCTCCGCACCGGCGGCGCCGTCGGCGACACGGGGCGGCTCGACGAGGACGGGGGCGAGACGGGGTCCGGGGCGGGGCGTGACCCCGGGGTGCGGAAGCCGTACGGGGCCGGCCTCCGGTGCCGGGGACGGCACGGGGCAGCCCTCGGGAACCGGGAGGGTCACGAGCGCGGCGGCCGGGAGCAGCGCGCGCGGGGCGCCCCGGTCCGGGGCGGTCCCGGTGTCCGGGACCGGTGTGAGTGGGGCATCCGGGTCGGGGACCGGCGCGGGGCCGGTGCCAGGGTCCGGTACGGCGTCGGGACCGGTGGCCCGTTCGGGTCGGGGGGCCGGCTCCGGTGCCGGTCCGGGGTTGGGCTTCGGTCCGGGGTTCGGCTTCGGTACGCGCGCGGGGGTCGGTACGCGCGCGGGGGCCGGTTCGGGCTGCCGCGCGGGGACCCGGCACGGGGCCGGGGCGGGAGGGGCGGTCGTCGGGGGCGGGGGGACGGGGGTCACGTCGCCTCCGAGCGGTCGGCGGCCATGCCCGCCGCGTCGAGCAGGGCCGTACCGACGATGAGGTCGGCGCCGCCGAACTCGGCGTCGTCCAGCGGGGTCCCGTCGTCGACGGCGAACAGGAGGCGCTCCTCGCCCTGCCGGTAGGCCGTGCCGACCGGGGGGCTCGCCGCGTGCACGGCGAGGAGCGCGACCAGGTACGGCAGCTCCGCGTCGATGTCCCGGGCCTCCGCGAGCAGCCCGGAGAGGCGGCGCGGGGCGTCGTGCTCCAGGTCGAGCAGCCGCAGCGCCTCCGTCAGCTGCTCCTCGCTGAAGCGGGAGTCGTCGGGGGTGGCGATGAGGTCGGGCTCGGGCATCTCCGCGCCGAGGTGCTCGCGCTCGACGGGCGGGGTCAGGAGCAGGTCGACGAGGTCGCCGAGGCGGACGGAGGCGGGGGTGCGCAGTCCGGTGCCCCGGGCGAAGAACGCGTCGGTGACCCTGGCGGCCTGTTCGACGGGGAGCGGCAGGGTGGGCGCGACGAGCTGTCCGTACAGGTCGAGCCCGGTGTACACGGTGGGCGCGGCGAACGCCTGCCGGTCCTGCTCGGCGCGGAAGAGCGGTCCGGCGTCGAGCAGCCGGGACTGGAGCTGGGTGTGGCGCCGGATGCAGTCCTTCACGATGTCGACGAGTTCGGCGGCGCGCCGCTTGTGCTCGGCCGTCCTGGCGTCGGACGCGGCCTCGGCCTCGTCCCGGACCCGGCGGATGTTGGTGAGGATCGCGTTCTCGTGGCGGTAGCGGTCGGCGACGTGATCGAGGGCCTCGGCGATCATGTCGGGGACCGTGTGGAGCCAGTCCACCGCGCGCACGTTGCGCCGGGTGGCGTCCAGGGTCCTGCGGAGGGTCTCGGCGTACTGGACGGTCCGGTAGCGGGCCTGCTCGGCGGCGAGCTGGGCGTCGGCGAGGCGGCCCCGGTCGATCAGGACCTCCAGCTTCACCTCGGCGGCGATCTGGGCGCTGGTGACGTCCGTGTCGAGGGCCCCGACGAGGACGTTGACCGCTTCGTCGGTGGTGCGGAGGTACACGCCGCCGCCGTAGCCGGGGACCTCTTCGATGAGCTTGAAGTCGTAGTCCCTGCGGACGTACACCCCGTCGGTGCCGAAGGTGCCGTAGACGGCGCGGAAGCCGCGGTCGACGCTGCCGACGTTGATCAGGTTCTCCAGGACCCAGCGGGCCACCCGCTCGTGCTCGGCGGCGGGACGCCGGGGGGCCTGGGCGGCGACGCGGGGCAGCAGCCTGGCCACTATCTGCTCGTGGTCGGCGCCGGTGTCGAAGTCCATGTTGAGCGTGATGAGGTCGATCGCGGCGAGGGCCACCTCGGCCATCGCGTAGACCGTGTACTCGCCCGCCAGGTTCGCCTTGCGGGCGTCGAGGTCGTGCAGCGGGGCGGTGCACGCGAGCGCGCGCAGGCGCCGCGCGAGCCCTTCGTCGGCGGCCGGACCCTGCGCGGGCCGCGGCCCCGCGCTGAGCTGGGGCGGAGCGAGGTCCGTCGAGGCAGGCGAAGTCACGGTGGACAGATTAGGTCCTCGAACTGACAACGGTCGAAACGGCGCAGATGCGGACCCGGCCGCGGGGCTCAGCCCGCGCGGCCGCCCGGGGCTTCCACGGCCCGCGCGTAGGCGGCCGTGACGCGGGCGCGGGAGTCGTCGAGGTAGCGGGCGAGGAGGCGTTCCGCGGTGGTCCGGTCCCCGGCGCGCAGCGCGTCCAGGATCTCCCGGTTGCGGGCGAGGTAGGGCTCGTGGAGCGGCCGGGGGTCGCCGACGAGGTGGAAGGCGAGGCGGAGTTCGGCGAGGACGCCCCGCATCAGCTCGTCGGTGCGCGCGCTGCCCGCGAGGGCGACGAGTTCCCGGTGGAAGTGGATGTTGGCGGTGGAGACGTCCGCCCACGCGCCCGCGTGGGCGGCGCTCTCGCCCTCCGTGACGGCGGCGGTGAGCCCGTCGAGGGCGTACGGCGGCCGTCCCAGACCGCGCACGACGGCGCATTCGACGAGGCGGCGCGTGCGGTGGATGTCGTCGACGTCCTCGACGGCCAGGACCCGGACGAAGACGCCCCGGTTGAGCTCGTGGACGAGGAGCCGTTCGCGGGTGAGGAGCCGGAAGGCCTCGCGCAGGGTGTTGCGGGAGACCCCGAGGGCGCCGCCGATGGCGTCCTCGGAGAGCCGGGTGCCGGGCGGGAACCAGCCCTCCGCGATCCGGGTGCGGAGCACGTCCGCGACCCGCTCCGCCGTGCTGGTGCGGCCGAGCAGCACCCGGTCGTCGGCCAGGTCCCGGGTTTCGCCCACTGTCACGGCGCGCTCCTCCTCGTACGTCGTGTGCGGGATCGTACGCGGCCGACGGGAGGTCTTGTCGGATTGTTGAACGATCCTCTACGTTGACGGCGCCGTGCGGTCCCCGCCGCCCGGTCCCCCGTGCCGTCCCGGCACGCTCCCCTGTGAGGTGCAGATGCGCACGCCAGCGAGCCCGCGCCCGGCCGAGGAGTCCCCGGCCGGTCCCTCGATCGATCTGAACGCCGACCTCGGCGAGGGCTTCGGCCGCTGGACGCTCACCGACGACGAGGCGCTCCTCTCGGTGGTGACCAGCGCCAACGTCGCCTGCGGCTTCCACGCCGGGGACGCGGCCACCATGCGCCGGGTCTGCGAGCTGGCCGCCGCGCGGGGGGTGCGGATCGGGGCCCAGGTCTCCTACCGCGACCTGGCCGGTTTCGGGCGGCGCGCCATGGACGTCCCGGCGGCGGAGCTGGCGGCCGAGGTGGCCTACCAGATCGGCGCCCTGGAGGTGTTCGCCCGCGCGGCGGGCTCGCGCGTCTCGTACGTGAAGCCGCACGGCGCGCTGTACAACCGCGTGGTCCGGGACGGGGAACAGGCGGCGGCGGTCGTGGCGGGGGTGCTGCTCGCGGACCGGACGCTCCCGGTCCTGGGGCTGCCGGGGTCACGGCTGCACGAGGCGGCCTCGGCGGCGGGGCTGCCGGTGGTCGCCGAGGCCTTCGGCGACCGGGCGTACCGGGCGGACGGGTCCCTGCTGCCGCGCGGCGAGCCGGGCGCGGTCGTCAGCGACCCGGAGGCGGTCGTGGAGCGCTCGCTGGCCCTCGCCGGACCCGGGGTGGTCACGGCGCACTGCGGCGGCGCGGTCGCCGTGCGGGCCCGGTCGCTGTGCCTGCACGGCGACACCCCGGGCGCCGTGGACCTCGCACGGCGGGTGCGGGAAGGTCTGGAGGCCGCCGGGATACGGGTGGAGGCGTTCGTATGACGGACTCCGGCACGCGCGTGCTGCGGGTGGGCGAGCGGGCGCTCCTGGTGGAGCTGCGCGACGGCGAGGCGACGGAGGCGTTCCACGCGGGGCTGCTGCGGCGGCGGGCGGCCGGGACGCTGCCCGCCGTGGGGGAGATCGTGCCCGCCGCGCGGACGGTCCTGCTCGACGGGGTGGCGGACCCGGAGCGGTTCGCGGCCGAGCTGACCGGCTGGGATCCGGGGCCGGTCCCCGCGCGCGTGGGCCGGGCCGTCGACATCCCGGTCCGGTACGGCGGTCCGGACCTTGCGGAGGTCGCGGCGCACTGGGGGGTGTCCGTCGAGGCGGCGGTGCGCCTCCACACGGCGGCCGAGTTCCGGGTGGCCTTCTGCGGCTTCGCTCCGGGCTTCGGCTATCTGACGGGCCTCGGCGAGCGGTACGCGGTGCCGCGCCGGGCGACGCCGCGCACCTCGGTGCCCGCCGGATCGGTCGCGCTCGCGGGGCCGTACACGGGCGTGTACCCGCGTTCCTCCCCTGGTGGCTGGCAGCTGATCGGCACGACCGACGCCGTCCTCTGGGACGCGGACCGGGAACCGGCCGCGCTGCTCTCGCCGGGCACCCTGGTCCGGTTCACGGAGGCGGGTGTTCCCGGGCGGAAGGGGCCCGCCGGGACGGCGCCCTGGCGGGGCTCGGCGGCGGACGGGTCCTCGGGGTCCGGACCCGGGGCGGAGGGCGGGCGATGAGCGGCCGGGCCCTCGCCGTCGTACGGGCCGGGGCCCTGACCACCGTCCAGGACCTGGGCCGCCCCGGCCACGCGCACGTGGGGGTGGGCCGCTCGGGCGCGCTCGACCCGGAGGCCGCGCGGCTCGTGAACCGGCTCGTCGGCAACCCGGAGACGGCCGCCGTCCTGGAGACCACGGTGGACGGCTGCGCGCTGCGCCCGCGCGGGGCGGTCACCGTCGCGGTGGGCGGGGCGCCCTGTCCGGTGCGGGTGGACGGGCGCCCGGCGGCCTGGGGGACGGCGCTGCGGGTGCCCGCGGGGGCCGTCCTGGAGGTCGGCGCGGCCGTGCGCGGGCTGCGGTCGTACGTGGCGTTCGCTGGTGGTGTCGACGTCGAGCCGGTGCTCGGCAGCCGTTCCACGGACCTGCTGTCGGGGCTCGGTCCCGCGCCGCTGACGGCGGACACGGTGCTGCCGCTGGGGCCGGTCGCCGGGGTGCCGGGACCGGTCGACACGTCCCCGTGGCCGGGCCCGCCGGACGTGCTCGTCCTGCGGATACGGTTCGGGCCCCGCGACGACTGGTTCACCGGCCCGGCGCTGCGGACCCTCGCCACGCGCGCGTACCGGGTGTCCCCGGCGAGCAACCGGGTGGGACTGCGCCTCTCGGGACCGGCCCTGGAGCGGGCGGTGCCGGGCGAACTGCCGAGCGAGGGCATGGTCCTGGGGGCGGTGCAGGTGCCGCCGGACGGGTGCCCGGTGGTGTTCCTCGCGGACCATCCGACGACCGGGGGCTATCCGGTGGTCGGCGTGGTGCGGGAGGCCGATCTGGGCGCGGCGGCGCAGGCGGTGCCGGGGACGCCGGTGCGGTTCGTGCCGGGGCGCTGACGGTCATTCGGGCGCGTCGCCGGGGGCCGTGCCACGGGGGCTCCGGGGCGGCGGGCCGTAGCCACCGCCGCCGGGGGTGCGCAGCACGAGGACGTCGCCGGGACCCACGTCGGTGGCCGCCCGGCCGCCGAGGCGCTCCACGGTGCCGTCGGCGCGTTCCACGCTGTTCTCGCCGAGGGCGCCGGGTTCGCCGCCCGCCATGCCGTACGGGGGGACCCTGCGGTGTCCGGTGAGCAGGGTCACCGTCATGGGTTCCAGGAAGCGGAGGCGGCGCTCGACCCCGTGTCCGCCGTGCCAGTGGCCGCGCCCGCCGCCGTCCTCCCGTACCGAGAAGGCGTCGACCCGGACGGGGTGGCGCCACTCCAGGACCTCGGGGTCGGTGAGCCGGGAGTTGGTCATGTGGGTCTGGACGGCGTCGGCGCCGTCGAAGCCGTCGCCCGCGCCCGAACCGCTGGCGACGGTCTCGTAGTACTGCACGCGCGCGTTGCCGAAGGTGACGTTGTTCATGGTGCCGGAGCCCTCGGCCTGGACGCCGAGGGCCGCGTAGAGGGCGCCCGTGACGGCCTGGGAGGTCTCGACGTTGCCCGCGACGGTCGCGGCCGGGGCGACGGGGGCGAGCATGGAGCCGGGCGGGACGCGGATGTCCAGGGGTTCGAGGCAGCCGCTGTTGAGCGGGATGTCCTCGTCGACGAGGGTGCGGAAGACGTACAGGACGGCGGCCGTCACGACGGCCGTGGGGGCGTTGGCGTTGCCGGGGAGCTGGGGCGAGGTGCCGGTGAAGTCGATGACGGCGGAGCGCCGTTCGCGGTCGACGCGGACGGCGACCCGGACGACCGCGCCGTCGTCGGTCTCGTAGCGGCAGGTGCCGTCGTGGAGGCGGGCGACGATCCGGCGGACGGACTCCTCGGCGTTGGCGCGGACGTGCCGCATGTAGGCCTGGACGACGTCGAGCCCGTACTCCTCCACGGTCCGGCGCAGTTCCTCGACTCCCTTCTCGTTGGCGGCGATCTGGGCGCGCAGGTCGGCGAGGTTGGTGGCGGGGTCGCGGGAGGGGTGCGGGGCGTCGGTGAGCAGCGCCCGGGTCTCGGTCTCGCGCAGCCGTCCGTCGCGGACCAGCAGCCAGTTGTCGAAGAGGACGCCCTCCTCGTCCACGGTCTGGCTGAAGGCGGGCATGGAACCGGGGGTGATCCCGCCGATCTCGGCGTGGTGGCCGCGTGAGGCGACGAGGAAGCGGAGCCGTGGGCCGCCGGTGGCGGGCACGTCGGCGTCGAAGACCGGGGTGATGACGGTGACGTCGGGCAGGTGGGTGCCGCCGTGGTACGGGTCGTTGACCGCGTAGACGTCGCCGGGGCGCAGGTCGTCGGCGCGCCGGCGCAGCACTTCCTTGACGGTCTCGCCCATGGAGCCGAGGTGGACGGGGATGTGGGGGGCGTTGGCGATGAGGTTGCCGTGGGCGTCGAACAGCGCGCAGGAGAAGTCGAGGCGTTCCTTGATGTTGACGGACTGTGCGGTGTTCTCCAGGCGGACGCCCATCTGCTCGGCGATGGCCATGAAGAGGTTGTTGAAGACCTCCAGGAGGACCGGGTCCGCGTCCGTTCCGGCCGCCACGCGCGCGGGGCGCGGGGTGACGCGGCGCAGGAGGAGGTGTCCGGTGCCGGTCGCGGTGGCCCGCCAGCCGCTGTCGACGACGGTGGTGGCGTCGGTCTCGGCGAGGAGCGCGGGCCCGTCCACGGTGTCGCCGGGCCGCAGGTCCTCGCGCCGGTGGAGCGGGGCTTCGTGCGCTGTTCCGGCGCTGTGCATACGGATGGTGGTGTGCGGTACGGGGGGTCCGGCCGGTGCCGTGCCCGGTGTCGGGCCGGTCCGCGCGCTGCCGGTGCTCGGGCCGGTCCGTGCCGCCGTGCCGGGGTCGGGGGTGGGCCGTGGCGTGTCGGCGGGCGGGGCGGGGCGGACGGGGGCGTGGGGTCCGGCGCGGCCGACGGCCGCCACGGAGACGGCTTCGACGACGAGGGGCCGGTCCAGGGTGAAGGCGTACCGCGCACGGTGTGCGGCTGTGAACTCGCTTTTCATGCGGTGCGGGGGTGCGAGGTCGACCGGGAGGCTCGCGTCCGTTCCCTCGTAGCGCAGGAGTACGCGGGCGTGTGTGGTGATCGCCCCGTCCGCGAGGCCGTCGGAGCGGAGTTCCGCGCGGGTCCGGTCGGCGAGTTCGGCGCAGAGGGCCGTCACGCGCGCGGGGGTGCCGGGGGCGTCGAGTCCGGCCTCGACGGACCGTTCGCGCATCGCGGTGGCGTCGGCGAGCCCGATGCCGTACGCGGAGAGGACCCCGGCCAGCGGAGGGACGAGGACGGTCTCGACGCCCAGCGCGTCGGCGACGGCGCAGGCGTGCTGTCCCCCGGCGCCGCCGAAGCTCGTGAGGGCGTACCTCGTGACGTCGTGGCCGCGCTGGACGGAGACCTTCCTGACGGCGTTGGCCATGTTGAGGACGGCGATCTCCAGGAATCCGGCGGCGACGTCCTCGGGGGTCCGGCCGCCGCCCACCTCCTCGGCCAGGGCGGTGAACCGTTCCCGTACGACGTCGGCGTCGAGGGGCCGGTCGCCCGTCTCCCCGAAGACGGCGGGGAAGTGGGCGGGCTGGACCCGGCCGAGCATGACGTTGGCGTCGGTGACGGTCAGCGGGCCGCCCCGGCGGTAGCAGGCGGGCCCGGGAACGGCGCCCGCGGAGTCGGGTCCCACCCGGTAGCGGCGGCCGTCGTAGTGGAGGACGGAGCCGCCGCCCGCGGCCACGGTGTGGACGCTCATCATCGGTGCCCGCATCCGGACCCCGGCGACCTGTGTACCGAGTTCACGCTCGAAGGTGCCCGCGTAGTGCGACACATCGGTGGAGGTGCCGCCCATGTCGAAGCCGATGACCCGGTCGTGGCCCGCCCGCTCCGAGGTGCGGGCCATGCCGACGACACCGCCGGCCGGTCCGGACAGGACCGCGTCCTTGCCCCGGAAGTGGGCAGCTTCCCGCAGCCCTCCGTTGGACTGGAGGAACATGAGACGGATCCCGGCGAGTTCGCGGGCGACCTCGTCGACGTACCGGCGCAGGATCGGCGACAGATAGGCGTCGACGACGGTGGTGTCGCCGCGCGGGATCAGTTTGATGAGTGGACTGACCTCGTGCGAGCAGCTGACCTGTGTGAATCCGGCGGCGGTGGCGAGAGCCCCGGTCCGGGTCTCGTGCCGCGGGTACCGGTGGCCGTGCAGGAGGACGACGGCGGCGGAGCGGAGGCCGTCGCGGTGGGCCACGGCCAGCGCCCCGGCGACGGCCGTCTCGTCCAGCGCCCGGACGACCCGGCCGTGCGCGTCGATCCGTTCGGGGACCTCGATCACACGCGCGTAGACCGCTTCGGGCAGCACGATGTGCCGGTCGAAGATGCGGGGCCGGTTCTGGTAGGCGATGCGCAGGGCGTCACGGAAGCCCTCGGTGATCAGCAGGACGGTCGGCTCGCCCCGCCGCTCCAGGAGCGCGTTGGTGGCGACGGTGGTGCCCATCTTGACGACCGCGACCCGGTCGGCGGGGACGGGATCGTCCGGCCCCAGGCCGAGGAGGAGGCGGATTCCGGCGACGGCGGCGTCCGCGCGGCGGGCCGGGTCGTGGGAGAGCACCTTGCGGGTGACGAGCCGCCCGTCGGGCCGCCGCCCCACGACGTCCGTGAAGGTGCCGCCCCGGTCGATCCAGAACTCCCAGCGGTCGTCCATCCCTCCATTGTGGCCGCGAGAGCCGTGGCGGGGGCGGCGTCCGCGCCCGTCGAGCGGGCCGGTGGGGTGCCGTGTGCCGTGTGTCGGGTGCGGTGCCGTCGGCCATGTGTGGCGGTTCGGCGGCGACGAGCGGGAAGAGCCACGGGAGCGGGCCGGTGCCGCGGCGCGGGACCCGTCGGGTGCCCACGGTGGCGAGCCGGAGGAGGCTCTCGGCGCGGGTCGGGGCTGCGGGGGGGGCTCCCCCGGGCGGGCGGTGTGCCATGGGCGAGGGCCGGTCCGCGAGGCCCGGCATGCGAGGCCCGGCACGCGAAGGCCCGGCACGCGAAGGCCCGGCATACGAGGGCCGGGTACGGAGCCTCACCGCCCGAGCACGGCGGTCGGCCGCCGCTCCGGGGCGGGGCCACGGCGGTGGAGGGTTCCACCGCGGGCCGCGCCGCCCCGGAGGGGGCCGGTCAGACCTGGAGGTCCGGGCCTATCCGGTTGCGCACGGCGGTCTGGACCTCGGCCTCCTCGGCCGGGTCCGCGGCGAGGCGGCGCAATCGCTCGGCGACGCGCACGTCCCCGGTCTCGGCGTGCTCGGCCGCGACCTCGCGGGTGGTCTCCTCGCAGTCCCAGAGGCATTCGACCGCGAAACCGGTCGCGAAGGTGGGGTCGGTGGCGGCGAGCGCGCGGGCCACCCGACCACGGAGCTGGGAGGAGGTCGTCTCACGGTAGACATGGCGCAGCACGGGGGCCGCGCAGGCGATCCCGAGGCGGCCGGCGCCGTCGACGAGCCCGGCGAGGGCGGGCGCGTCGGGACCGGCGGAGCGTACGGTGCCGCGGAGCGCGCCGAGGACGGAGGGGGAGTCCTGGGCGGTGCCTCGGCAGGCGAGCACGTCGGCGGCGGCGACACCGAGGGCGTCCGTCCTCCGTACCCAGGCACGGGCGCGGGCGACGGCGTCCTCGCCGCACATGCGCCGGTACGCGGCGACGGCGGCCTCGGCGACCTCGTGGGAGTCCCCGTCGGCGGCCGCCTCGACGAGATCGAGGACGGCGGGGTCGCGCGACTCGGCGAGGTGGTGCAGGGCGGCGCCCCGGGCTCCCGGCGCGGCGCCCCGGGCGGCGGCGAGCAGTTCGGGCCGGTCCTCGGGTCCCGCGACGGCGGTGAGGCAGCGGGCGGCGGGCCCGTACAGCACGGCCCCGCGTTCGTACCCCTCCTGCGCCCAGTCGAGGACGGCGCGGACGCTCCAGCCGGGGCGCGGGCCCGAGGGACGCATCTGGCGCTGCCAGCGGTCGAAGGAGCCCTGTTCCCCGGCGGCCCTGACACGGGCGCCGACGGTTTCGCGCGGGTCTTCCGCCCACAGTCGCCAGGGGCGCGGCTCGAAGGCGTCACGGACGACGGCGGCGAGTTCGGCGGCGCCCTCCGCGTCGGCCGGGAACCGGGCCAGCACGGGCAGGGCGAGGGCGCGGAGTCCGGTGTCGTCGTCGCGGAGCGCCAGCTCGTCCAGGGCCCAGGCCCAGTTCGTGCCGGTCGCCGCGTAGCGGCGGAGCAGGAGCAGGGCGTCCTGGCGTCCGTAGGACGCGAGGTGGCCGAGGACGGCGAGCGCGAGCCCGGTCCTGGACTCCTCGGTGTCGAGGTGGTCCTCGGCGCCGAAGAGGTGCGCCTCGATCTCGTCGAGACCTCCGTGGAGGTCCAGGTAGAGACGGGCGTAGTAGAGGGAGCGGTTCTCGACCTGCCAGTCATGGCGGGGATCGTCGAGAACGCAGTGGTTGAGGGCCGCGAGGGCCTCGGCGCGTGGCGCGGCGAGCGCGTGCAGGGTGCCGTCGCCGCGGCCCCGCTGCAGCAGGCCGAGCAGAGTGCCGCTCGGCGCTATGACTGGTTCGAACATGGGGAGACGCCTCACATCAAGCTGTCGACACGACCGGGGGATGCCGGGATGACCGGGGCAGGGCGCTGAGCGGCCCGTACTCCTAGGTCGTGCGGCGACATGTCGGGCCGCTCGTCGTGTTCCGCTTGGCAGTGATCATCTTCCTCAGCCTCTCGTCAGTGACCCGTTTTGCCGGGCCCGACGTCATGATGACCCACCCATTTCGCCGACGCGACCACATTTACGACGCCGCTCCCACCTGGGGTTCAGTGGCCGTTCACCGGGCACTGAAGAGGTCGAGAAGTTCCGTCTTGCCGAACATGCGTGCGGTGTCCACGGCCGATGGAGTGCCCGATTCCGGATCGGCGCCACCGGCCAGGAGGGCGTGGATCACGGCCTCCTCGCCCTTGAAGACGGCACCGGCGAGCGGGGTCTGCCCGCGGTCGTTCGCGCGGTCGGCGTCGGCTCCGCGCGCGAGGAGGGCGGAGACCGCGGCGGCATGGCCGTGATAGGCGGCGAGCATGACGAGGGAGTCACCCCTGTCGTTGGTGAGGTTCACCGGCACCCCCGCGTCGACGTAGGCGGCCAGCGCGTCGGCGTCCCCGGCCCGGGCGAGGTCGAAGACCTTGGACGCCAGCTCGATGACCTCGGGGTCCGGAGTGTCGCTCATCGGGTGGAACCGCCTCTCTCCTGCAGTGTTGGCCTGTGCACGGCAAGCGCAGCCGTACGAGTGAATCGACAGGGTACTGCCCGTCCACCGACATGACCTCGCCCCACCGAGGCAAAGATCACGGCAATACATCCCCGGCGCCCTCCTAGCGCACGCCGGATATTTCGCCACTCGGCAGGCCTCCCTCTGTCCGCCGGTGAAGTGAAATCAACCGTTTTTCACCCATATGCAGCTTTAGTCATATAGATACTTGCCGTGAACCTGGAAGGACTCATGGTGACTGTCCCCTCAACCAGGAGAACAACCAATGATCCTGTCCATCTCAGGCGTGGTCCTGCTCGGCATCATCTGCTTCCTGTTCTTCAAGAAGGACGGGATGAAGGCCTCGCACGCCCTCGTCAGCGCGCTGTTCGGTTTCTACCTCGCGGGCACGGCCATCGCCCCGAGCATCACGGCGGGCGGCCAGAGCCTCGCCGGTCTCCTGGGCGGGATCAAGTTCTGACGCCCTTCCGTCCCTTCCACCACCACAGGAGCACCCCGTGGCCCGGCGACCACTCCCCCGCATTCTGAGCAGCGGCAGCGCACAGATCGCTCGCAGTCGAGAGATCGCGCGCACGGCCGCCGACAGCGCCACCGACGTGCTCCATCCGCTGATCACGGTCTCCCGCGGTCTGCGGAAACTGGCCGCGACCGCGCGCGCCAAGTGGGCCGCGACCCCCAAGGACCGGCGTGGTCCCACGTTGTTCCTGGTCGCGGCCTGCGTCATGGTCGTCGTCCTCGCACCGTACGGCCCCCTCCTAGCCCTCGTCGCCGTCATGGGCGCGGCCGCCTGGCAGGGGCGTGAGCGCCCGGTCGTCAAGACCGGGCCGGACGACGCGGAGGCCGCCCGTCTCAGCGGTCTCTACGAGGCCCTCGTGCCGTACTTCTCCGTGGCCGACGACCCCGCCCCGCTCTTCGCCCACGGCGGCGACTGGAGCGGCGCCTTCGCGGAGTACGCCTTCGACGGGGACGGACGGCTCACCCGGCTGAGGATCGCCTACCCCCCGTACTTCACCGACGGCGAGCCCGCCGCACGCGCGCGCATCGAGCAGCTGCTGCACGCCAAGTCCGGGCGCGGCCGCGAGTACCGCTTCGACTGGGACGAGGAGGGCAACCGGCTGGTGATGAGCGTGCTGCCCGCCCTGCCCACCACCATCGCCGCCCAGCACTTCGTGACCATGCCCGGCGAGACCGTCCTCGGCTTCACCGACGCGGACGCCGTACGGCGGACCGTGCCCGTCGTCGGCACGGACGGCACGGAGGACGCCCCCGCCGTCGTCTGGCGCACCGGCCCCCGCTCCGCCGAGTCCCACCTCCTCGCCGTCGGCCAGCCCGGCAGCGGCACCACGTCCCTGCTGCGCTCGATCGCGCTCCAGGCCCTCGCCCACGGTGACGTCCTCGTCGTCGAGGGCGGCGGGACGGGCGAGTACGCGTGCCTCACCGGACGGGACGGCGTCCTGGCCGTCGAGTGCGGCCTCTCCGGCGCCCTGACCAGCCTGGAGTGGGCGGCGCACGAGACGGAACGGCGCCTGATCTCCGCCAACCGTGCCCGGCAGGCCGGGCACGCGGCCCCCGAGGACACCCGGCGCCCGCTCTGGATCCTCCTCGACCGGCCGAGCGTCCTCGGTCACCTGGCCGCCGCCGACGGCCGCCCCGACCCGCAGGACCTGCTCCAGGTGCCACTGCGGCACGGGCGCGCCGCGCAGGTCACGGTGGTGGTCGCCGAGCACTTCGACAGCGCGGACACCCTGAGCGAGGCGGTACGGACCCACACCAGGGCCCGGATCGCGCTCGGCCCGGCCTCGCCGGAGCAGATCGCGGCGGTCCTGGGCGCCGAGCCGCACACCACGCCGACGCCCGAGGTCCCGGCCGGCCGGGGCTACGCGCGCCTGGGCACCGGACCCGTACTGCGCCTCCAGGTGCCCGCCACGCCCGACCCGTACGACGAGGCGACGAGCGAGGCGCACCGGCGGGCCGTCCTCGATCTGCTCCCCGAGCGGCTCACGGCCGCCGTGTCGGTGATCAAGACCGTCCCCGCCGCCACCGCCTCCCCGGTCTCCCC
The DNA here is from genome assembly GCF_044767145.1 of Streptomyces sp. NPDC101490. Classification (NCBI taxonomy): domain Bacteria; kingdom Bacillati; phylum Actinomycetota; class Actinomycetes; order Kitasatosporales; family Streptomycetaceae; genus Streptomyces; species Streptomyces sp. NPDC101490. The sequence goes on along the minus strand of NZ_JBIWNI010000018.1, from coordinate 124,668 downwards.
CTCCTCCCCTGTCTCCCCCGTCGAACCGGACCCGGGCCCGGCGACCCTCCAGACCCCGGTCCCCGCCGAGGGCTGAGGACAGCGGACGGGGGGGGGGGGGGGGGGGGGGGGGGGGGGCGGGGGGCGCCCCCCCCCCCCCCCCCCCCCCCCCGGCCGTTAACGGCCACTAACCTTCCTCCCATGACTGTGAACCTCGAAGTCGCCGAAGGCGTCGGCACGATCCGGCTCGCCCGCCCCCCGATGAACGCCCTGGACGTCGCCACCCAGGACCGGCTGCGCGAGCTGGCCCAGGAGGCGACCGACCGCGACGACGTGCGCGCGGTGGTCCTGTACGGCGGGGAGAAGGTGTTCGCGGCGGGCGCGGACATCAAGGAGATGCAGGTCATGGACCATGTGGCCATGGTCAAGCGGTCCCGTGCCCTCCAGGACGCGTTCACCGCCGTCGCCCGCATCCCCAAGCCGGTCGTCGCCGCCGTCACCGGCTACGCCCTGGGCGGCGGCTGCGAGCTGGCGCTCTGCGCGGACTACCGGATCGCCGCCGACGACGCCAGGCTGGGCCAGCCGGAGATCCTGCTCGGTCTGATCCCGGGCGCCGGGGGCACCCAGCGGCTCTCCCGGCTGATCGGCCCCTCCCGGGCGAAGGACCTCATCTTCACCGGCCGGATGGTGAAGGCGGACGAGGCGCTGACGCTCGGTCTGGTCGACCGGGTCGTCCCGGCGGCCGAGGTGTACGAGCAGGCGCACGCCTGGGCCGCCCGGCTCGCACGGGGTCCCGCGGTCGCGCTGCGCGCCGCGAAGGAGGCCGTCGACCAGGGTCTGGAGGCCGACATCGACACCGGTCTCGCCATCGAGCGGACCTGGTTCGCCGCGCTGTTCGCGACCGAGGACCGGGAGCGCGGGATGCGCAGCTTCGTCGAGGAGGGCCCGGGGAAGGCGAAGTTCGTCTGACGGGCCGTTCCGGGGGGCCGATCCACGGGAACGGCCCCCGCGGACGCGCCGGTGCGGCCATGATGGGGGGCATGGCGGGCCTGGAGGGCAGAGAACAACCGTGGCAGCGCGCGAGCGCCGCCGCAGCGCGGTGGTCATCGGCCGCGGACGACGAACAGGCCGCTCACGTAGTGGAGTTGTACGGCAACCCGGCCGAGGAGGATGTGCGTCTCCCGTCCCGTCCGGAGTCCGCGTGGGTGGCGCGGCGGCTCACCCGGCACGTGGTGCTGCGGGAGTGGTCGCTGGGCCCGCAGATCACGGAGCACGCGGTGCTGCTCGTCTCCGAGCTGGTGGGGAACGCGGTGCGGCACACCGGCGCCCGGGTCTTCGCGTTACGGCTCCAGCGGCGGCGCGGCTGGATCAGGGTGGAGGTGCGCGACCCCTCGCGCGGACTGCCCTGTCTGATGCCGGTGCACGAACTGGACACCAGCGGGCGGGGCCTCTTCCTGGTGGACAAGCTCTCGGACCGCTGGGGCGTGGACCTGGCGCCCCGGGGCAAGACGACCTGGTTCGAGATGAGGGTCGCCGACCGCCCCTGAGCGGGCCGACCGCCTTCGCGCGCGGAGGCCCCCACGCCCGACGCCGCCCGTGGTGGTGGCCGACCGTCCCCGGACGCACGGAAGCCCCCGTGCGCCGTGGTGAGGCAGTAGGGGGCTTCCGTGTGATGCGCCGTGGACGGGGGGGTGTATCCACGGCCGCTCTGTCGACCTGGCCCGGGTCAAGGGGGTCTTGGCTCCGACTATGACAGACAAGAGGCCGCCTCGCCAAAAGTCTTTAGTGGGGCAAACTGGACGAAACTGGTATAGTTAGACGGTAAATCGTTGGTGACGTGTGGCACCTGCCTTGCAAACAATGAATGGCTATGCGGTTCATCGATTGTTTCCCGGGCTTGTCCGCATAGTGGACGCTTATTCTGGACTCACAAACGTCCTTGATTGGCCTAATCTCCACCAAACGGTCGCTATCGCCCTTAAATGGTCGCGTGAAGCCGACCGACCGCCGAGGAGTCCTCAGGGCGGGAGCGGCCGCCGCCCTCGCGGGAGCCCTCGCCACCGCCTGCGGCACGGACCCCCGCCCCGCCGCGCCCGCCGCCGTCCGGCGCCCCGCCCCCGAAGCCGCCCGCTCCGCCGCCCCCGCGCCCCGGCGCTTCCCCGGTCAGCCCGTCGAGATCGCCCACGGCCCCCGCGACCGGCCCCGCGTCGCCCTCACCTTCCACGGCCAGGGCGACCCCGCGCTCGCCCGCACCCTCCTCGCCCAGGCCGAGAAGGCCGGTGCCCGCGTCACCGTCCTCGCCGTCGGCAGCTGGCTCGACGCCCACCCCGAACTCGCCCGCCGCGTCCTCGACGGCGGCCACGACCTCGGCAACCACACCCAGCACCACATCGACGTCAACGACATGACCGAGGACCAGGCCCACGCCGAGATCGCCGCCTGCGCCGACCGGCTCCGCCGCCTCACCGGCTCCGTCGGCACCTGGTTCCGGCCCTCCCGCACCCAGCACGCCGCCCCCGCCGTGGTGCGCGCCGCCCGCCGGGCCGGATACCCGCACGTCCTCTCGTACGACGTCGACTCGCTCGACTTCACCTCGCCCGGCGCCGCCGCCGTCGTCCGCAACGTCACCGGGACGGTCCGCGCCGGGTCCGTCGTCAGCCTGCACTTCGGCTATCCCGACACCGCCGCCGCGCTGCCCCTCCTCCTCGCCGACCTCGACCGCCGCGGACTGCGCGCGGTCACCACCACGGAGCTGCTGACCTGATGGCACACCCCACGCGGAGACACCTCGCACGGCGGACCGGGACCCTCCTCACCGCCGCCCTCCTCACCGCCCTCGCGGGCTGCGGCGGCGGCGACACCGGCAACGGCGCCGCCCCCGTCAGACGGGCCGAGGCCCCCGTCGCGCAGCGGCCCGCCGTCCCGCCGGGACTGCCGGGGATGCCCCCGCTCCTCGACCCCAAGGACGTCTACGCCGCCGACCGGCCCGACCGGCTCTCCCCGGTCGTCAAGGACTTCCCCTCCCGGGTGTACGTCCCCAACACCGGCTCCAACACCGTCTCCGTCATCGACCCGGCCACCTACCAGGTCGTCGAGACCATCCCCGTCGGCACACAGCCCCAGCACGTCGTGCCCTCCTGGGACCTGAAGACCCTCTGGGTCAACAACAACCGGGGCCACACCCTCACCCCCATCGACCCCGCCACCGGCAAGGCGGGCAAGCCCGTCGAGGTCCACGACCCGTACAACCTCTACTTCACGCCCAACGGCCGGTACGCGGTCGTGATGGCCAGCATGGACCGCGAACTCGTCTTCCGCGACCCGCACACCATGGAGCGGAAGAAGACCGTCCCGGTCAGCTGCTACGGCGTCAACCACGCCGACTTCTCCGCCGACGGACGCTACTTCGTCGTCTCCTGCGAGTTCTCCGGCGAACTCCTCAAGGTCGACACCGAGAAGATGGAGGTCGTCGGCCAGCAGAAGCTCCCCTTCCAGGGGGCCATGCCGCAGGACGTGAAGATCTCCCCGGACGGCAGGACCTTCTACGTCGCCGACATGATGGCCAACGGCATGTGGGTCCTCGACGGCGAGAAGTTCACCACCCCCACCCTGCTGCCCACCGGCAAGGGCTGCCACGGCCTCTACGTCGGCCGGGACTCCCGCGAGATGTACGTCTCCAACCGGGGCGAGGGCACCGTCTCCGTCTTCGACTTCACCAGGAACAAGCTCACCAAGAAGTGGCGGCTGCCCGACGGCGGCTCCCCCGACATGGGCGGCGTCTCCGCCGACGGCAAGGTCCTCTGGCTCTCCGGCCGCTACAACTCCGAGGTGTACGCCATCGACACCACCAGCGGCAGGCAACTGGCCCGCATCCCCGTCGGCAGCGGCCCCCACGGACTCGCCGTCTACCCGCAGCCGGGCCGCTACTCGCTCGGCCACACCGGGATCTTCCGCTGACCGGACCCGACCGGAGCGCACGAACGGGAGGGGGGTGGGGCCGCAGCGGCCCCACCCCCCTCATCCGGCCCCACCCGGCCCGTTAATCTGACCCCGTCAGAGAAGCACCAAGAAGGGGCGGAAGCAGTGGCGGACATCGAGTCGGCACGCACGGCATTCAACCGGTACGACGTGGACGGGGACGGCTTCATCACCGCCGCGGAGTACAAGAGCGTCATGGCGCAGCTGGGCGACTTCCACGTCACCGAGACGGTCGCCGAGGCCCTCATCAAGCAGCGTGACGGCAACGGCGACGGCAGGCTCTCCTGGGACGAGTTCTGGGCCGGCCTCAACAAGGCCTGACCCACCCGCCCCGGCGGGCGGCGCGGCGCTGAGTTGCCGCCCGTCCGGGGCTCGGTGACGATCGTCCGGTGACGCTTCCCGGACCTCTCGGCACCCCGAGCCGGCTGACCGCAGCGGCGCTCGCCGCGGTCGCCGTCCTGGCCGTCGCCCTGCTGGGCGGCGGACTCGCCCAGTACGGCACCGGTGAACTCGGCACCCCCGCGGCCGGCACCACCACCCTGCTGCGGCTCCTGCTGCTCACCGGTCTGGCCGTGCCCGTCGGAGAGATCACCGGACGCCGCTTCGCGGGCGAGGGAGCGCGGCCCAGGGCCCTGGCCGTCCCCGCCGCCCTCCTCGCCGCCGCCGCCTCCGCCGGAATCCTGCTGCTCTTCGTCGCCGTCAGCGGCCTCAGCGCGAGCGTCGTGTACGGACTCCGGGAGGGCCGCCTCCTGCTCGTCACGGCCAACGCCTGTGTCCTCGCCGCCCTCTGCGCCTCCTCCCGGCGCCCCGGCCTCGCCGCCCTGCCGCTCGCCGTCGCCATCGGAGCCGAGGCACTGCGCGCCCACCCCGAGGGAGCCCCCTTCCTCGGCACCTGCCTCACCCTGGTGCACCTCACCGCCGCCTGCCTCTGGACCGGCACGCTCTTCTACGTCCTGCGCGTCATGCGGCTGCGCGGCGGCGGCCGGGAGGTCCTCGCCCGGTACGCCCGGATGGCCGCCTGGGTGTACACGGCCCTCGCCGTCACCGGCACCGTCTCCACCCTGCGCAAGCTGCCCCTCGACGCCGTCCTGAGCACCGCCTACGGGCGCGTCCTGCTGGTGAAACTGGCCCTGTTCGGCGGTGCGAGCCTGCTGGCGCTCGCCGCCCGGAGCCGGATGACCTCGGGCGGGGACGCGCAGGGCCCGGCCCGGGTGGAGGTCTCCGTCCTGGTGGCGATCCTGGTCGTCTCGGCGCTGCTGACCGTGGTCCCCGACCCGCACGGGATCGCCCCCTGAGCGGCACCCGGCGGTGCCCTGCCGGTCCCCGGTCCTCCACCCCGCTGCCGTACCCCCACCGATGGCCGGATCACAGCCCGGCGCACGACTGATCGACGCGCGCCCCCCACCTGGTCTTTTGGCCGGAAGGCGAGGGTCCACTCGGACTAGACCATTGCTTTTTCCGCAGGTCGTGAGGCAGCTCTTTGCCAGGCAGCTTCCTGGCATGTCCGGAAGCGGACACCGGGGGCCCGGCAGTGATTTCCTCTGGGTGTGCGGCCGGGACGGCTGAAAAGCCACCGGCCGCCAAGGAAGTCACGACACGCGGGTACGCCGCACCCGTACCGCACCCGGACCTGGAACGGAGATCCACATGTCCTGTCGCTCCCGTCGCTCCCGTCGCTCCCCCCTCGTGCTCGCCACCGTCGCCGCCGCCGTCCTCGGAGGGTTCCTCGCCGCGGCCCCGGCCCAGGCGGCGACCACCGCGCCGACGAAGGTGACCCGGGGCGGGGACGACTTCGTCTGGCCCGTGCCGCCCAAGCCCGTACTGCCCTGCCTGCCGGGCGTCGGCCTGCCGTGCCGCGTCGTCGACCTCCCGGACGACTTCGTCTGGCCGACCGCTCCCAGGGACTGACCGCCATGAACGCCACGACCGCCGCCCTCGCCGCCGCCCCGCTTCAGAGCCACTCCCTGCGGGTCGCCTGCACCCCCGCCTCGAACCGGCTGGACGCCCCGAGCCGCTCCATCAGGTCCGCCACGATCCGCCGCTCCGTCCGCACCCCGATGCCCAGCGCACGCGCCACGGCATCGTCGGTCAGACCGCTCGCCAGGAGCTGGAGCAGCTTGCGCTCCTGGGGAGTGAGCCCACCCGGGAGGGCGTCACCGGGACCGTCCAGCGGGGAGGCGTGCTCCCAGTAGGCCTCGAACAGGGCCCGCATGGCCAGGACCACCGGCTGACTGCTGAAGAGCAGTGCGGACGGCTGGGCCTGGCCGGGCAGCCCGGCGACCACCGCCGCCGAGGTGTCCACGATGAGCAGCCGCATCGGCAGCGTCGGCGAGGTGCGGATCTCACTGCCCCGCTCCGCCATCCACTGGGCGTGCCCCCGGGTGACCCGGTCACCCGCGACGCTGTCCAGATAGATCGTGCGGAACCGCACCCCCCGCTCCATCGCCCGCTCGTTCAGCGGGCGGCCCGCCTCGACGGACTCCTGGGTCAGCGCCTTGCCGGGATGGAAGGCCAGCGACTCGTACGTACAGGACTCGGCCAGGGCCTCCAGGCGGATGCGGATGTCGTCGACGTTGTCGAGGTGCTCCGCGCCGTCCAGACCGCCCGACCGGCCCGAGGCCGTGTACTCGGCCGCGAGGGCGGCGAGCGCCGCCCGGTTCTGCTCGATCCGCTGCTGCCGGGAGGCCAGCTCGCGCTCCTCCCGCTGGAGCAGCACCTTCAGGCCGAGCGAGGGGTTCACCGCGCGCATCCGGCCCGGGGTGTCCCGGGAGGGCGCGAGCAGCGAGAGGCGCGTCAGCAGTTCGAGGGCCTCGTCCACCTTCTCGCACGTGCAGTCGAGGAGTTCCGCCAGGCGCTGCGGATCGAGCTCCTTGTGGAACAGGATCGCGCGGTACACCCCCAGGGTGTGCTGATCGAGCGACGAGACCTCGTCCACGTGCTGCCCCCAACAGTGCTGCGGCCTCCTGCCCGTGGCGGGGCGGAGGCTCCGAACCGGGGCCCTCCCGCCCCATTGCCGAAGCTGACCCGATTCACCCCATTAATCGATCATCACGCTACCCGTTCGACGATCTCCTCGAAAGGGAGTTCACGTGCTCCAGACCGGTTCCGCCCCGCCACGCCTCGACGGTCTCGTCGTCCTCGTCGTCGACGCCACCACGGGCGTCGGCCGGGAACTCACGACCCGTCTGTGCGCGGCGGGGGCCGTCGTCGCCGTCGTCGGCGCCGGCCACCCGGACCGCGTCGACGACGCCGCCACCAACGCGGCCTTCCTCTGCAAGGCCCTCACCGACGCCGGACTCGTGGCCCTGCCGTACCGGATCGACATCGGCGACCCCGCCGAGGCCGCCCGGCTGCCCGGCCAGATCGCCGCCGACGTCGGCCCGCTGGACGCCGCCGTCGTCCTCCTGCCGCCGCCGGACACCGGCACGGGACTGCACGGCGCCTTCCGCACCCTCTCGGCCGCCCTCGCCGCCGCCCTGCCGGCCGGCGCCCGCCACATCGAGGGCACCTCGTCCGGCGCCACCGGACCGGACACGACGACCGCCGGGGACCGCACCTGGGTCCGCTCCGTCGTCGACGGCCTGGCCGCCCGCGCGGCCCGGCGAACAGTCGCTGACCGGCGGCCCCCGAGGGCCGCCGCCACAGAAGTACCACGGGGAGAGACATGTCCATCCGAGTCGTCGTGGCAGGGGACCACCAACTGGTCCTGGAGGCCTTCGCCGAGACCCTGAACGGCACCAACGGCCTGGACGTCGTGGGACTCGCCACGACCTTCGAAGCCGTACTGCCCGCCGTGCAGCGGCACCGGCCCACCGTCCTGCTGCTCGGCGAGAGCACCATGGGGGGCAAGGCGCTGCACGCGGCGACCGAGGTCCGCTCGCACCACCCGAGCTGCGGGGTCGCCCTGATGGTCGGCGCGGCCACTCCGTCCGTCGTCGACCGGGCGGTGGCCGCCGGGGCCCTCGGCGTCGTCCCCAAGACGGCCCGGCTGCCCCAGCTGATCACCACCCTCGTCGGAGTGGCCGGGGGCTGTCTCACCGTCGACCCCGGACTGCTTCGGCCCCCGGCGGCCGGGGACGCGCTGCTGCTCAGCGTCCGCGAGACGGACGTGCTGCGGCTCACGGCGGGCGGGGCGACGGTGAAGGAGATCGCGGGCGAGCTGTACCTCGCGGCCGGGACGGTACGGAACCTGACCTCGGCGGCGATCAAGAAGCTGGGCGGCCGCAACCGCTTCGACGCGGCCCGCATCGCCACCGAGTGCGGACTGCTGTGAGGAACCCGCCGGGCGGGGGACGGCCCGGACGCGCGCCGGCCCCGGCACGAGGCGTGCCGGGGCGGGGCTTCACGACATGGTGGAGCGGGGCGCTCCGGACGTACCTACTTCTCCAGGCAGAACTCGTTGATCGGGTAACCCACATGACGGTCCGCCGTCGGCAGGTGCCCCAGGATGCGGTCGCCCGGCTTCAGCTCGGTGCTGTTGAGCACCGCGGCGCCGGGGCCCAGGACCCGCACGTGCCAGTCGTCCTGGAGGATCAGGTTGACCGTCTGCCCGCTGGGCGCGACCGCGTCGATCGAGATCAGCGGACGGGTCTCGATCTTCACCCGGCCGACGCTGACCGGGCGGGTGCGCCCGTCGACGTCGACCGCCAGGACCGAACTGCCCGCGTGCAGCTCGCTCAGGTAGTGGGTGCGGCCGTTCTGCCCCACGGTGTACGAGTGCAGGGCGCCCGCGTTCACCCGGAACGGACGGGTCGGCATGTACGGCAGCGGGTGGGTCTCGCTGACGCACAGGACCATGCCCTTGGAGTGGGAGCCCACCAGGATGCCCTCGTCCTTGCGGAAGTGGGTCGTGGTGTCGACGCAGGCGCGCTCGCCCATGCCGATGTGCGTGGTCGCCGTGACCGTCAGCTCGACCAGGGTGATCTCCCCGCCCCGGGCGGTGGCCGCCGTGCGCAGCGCCGTCGCGTCGCCGACCTTGCGGCCCCGCATCAGGACCCCGTCCGAGCCGTGCTCCAGGACGCCGTACAGGATCTCGGCCTCCTCGGTGTCGACGGCGGTCGTCACGATCGAGCCGGACGCGCCCGCCGCGGCCGCGATGACGATCTCCAGCGGGATCTTCGTCGGGTCGCGGAAGTCGAGGACGCTCCACGCCTCCAGACGCGCCGCCAGGCAGGCGTCCTCCAGGGTGTCGGCGTCGACGATCTCCACGTACCGGCCGAACCTCACGTCCGGGTGGGCGGCCTCCAGTGCGGCGCGGGCGTCGCGCGGGCCGGGGACGATCACGACGTCGGTCCCGCCGAGGTCGGCCGGGAGTTCCGTGGCGCCGCCCTCGAAGAGCAGGATCTTGCGGATGGTCGGGGGCAGACCGGCGAAGACCGCCGGGTCGGCGGCCACGATGCCGTCGATCTTCTGGTGCAGGGCCTCTTCGAGGACGGCGGCGGTGGCGTCGCCGGCCTCGCGGATGTCAAGCCAGCACAGTCTGGCGTCCGTCATGGTGCGGACCTCCTGTCAGTTCGTCGAGGTGCGAGTGGTCGAGCGAGGGGTCGTCGAGCGGCGTTCCGTCGAGGTGGTCGGGGGTGAGGCGTTCGCTGGAGAGCCTCTCCCGGCCGCCCGGCTCGCTGAACGGGCCCGTGGTGAAGTGCTGTTCGGGGAAGTGGTGCACGATCCGGGCGACCTTGGCCGCCAGCGCGCGCGGGTCCCTGGCCTGGAAGATGTTGCGGCCCATGGCCACCCCGCCCGCCCCTCCGGCGATGGCGTCCCTGACGTAGGCCAGGACGTCCTCCTCCTTCTCCAGGGCGGGTCCGCCGGCGACGAGCACCGGCACCGGGCAGGCGGCGGTCAGGTCGAGCATCTCCGCGGTGGATCCGAGGAAGACGGTCTTGACCAGGTCCGCGCCGAGGTCGGCGGCGATCGTCACGGCGTGCGCGACGACCGCCGGGTCCCGGGGGTCGTGGATCCTCGGTCCGCGCGGGTACACCATGGCGAGCAGCGGCAGGTTCCAGCGGTCGCAGGCGTCGGCGATCCGTCCGAGGTCGCCGATCTGCTGCCGCTCGTCGTCGGAGCCGAGGTTGACGTGGACGCTGACCGCGTCCGCGCCGAGGCGCAGGGCCTCCTCGACGCCCGCGACGACGTACTTGGCGTGCGGGTCGAGCGCCTGGCTGGTGCTCGCGTTGAGATGGATGATCAGCGACATCGCGGCGAACCGCTCCGGGCTGATGTGACGGACGCTGCCCTTGTGCACGACGACGGCGTCCGCGCCGCCCGCCGCGATCCGGGCCGCGAGCTGGTCGAGCGTGGTGCCCTTCGGCACCACGGGACCGTCGTGGATCGAGTGGTCGAGAGGGGTGATCATCAGGCCGGCCGTGCTGTGGCGGTAGAGCCGCCGTAGCCGCAGCGACCGGGCGAAGTGGCCGAATCCGGTCATGGGACGCCCTTTCTGGTTCGCGAGGAGGCGTGATCGGGCTGGTGACCCGGGCCGCGCGCGCGGACGGGGTCGGCCCGCGCGGTGGCTCCGCGCGGGGAGCTGGGGGCCGGGCCGTCCGCGCCGGAGGTGTCCGGGGCGTCGGGGTCCGGCGGCGACACGGAGCGCAGATAGGCGCGGTCCGGTTTGCCCGAGGGGGTGAGCGGGAGCTGCGGCCAGACCGAGACCCGGACCGGGGTGTGTTCCGGGGTCAGCGTCGAGGCCACGTAGCCGCGCAGGTCGCAGGAGGTGGTCCCGGCCCCCGAGTACAGCTCGACGGCCGCGTGCACCTGCTCCACCCAGTCGCGGTCGCGGACCCCGAACACGGTGGCCTGGCGCACCTGCGGATGGCGCGTCAGCACCTCCTCGATGGCCGCCGGGTCCAGCTTCAGACCGCCGTGCTTGATCACGTCGCCCACCCGGCCGTCGAGCCGGAGGTAGCCGTACCGGTCCCGGTGTCCCAGGTCTCCGGTGCACAGCCAGCCGTCGCGGAACACGGTGTGGGTGCGCTCCTCGTCGCCGAGGTACCCGGCGGTGACCGTGGGCGAGCTGATCCAGATCTCGCCGGTCACCCCCCGTTCCACCTGCGGGCCGCCGCCGGGGCCGCGGATCTCCACCCGCACCCAGGGGAACGGGCGGCCCGCCGAGCCGAGCAGTTCCGGCTCGCGGTGGTCCAGCGGGTTGAGGCTGCTGATGCCGCCCGCCTCCGTCGTCCCGTACACCTGGATGAGGACGTCGCCGAAGAGCTCGACGGCCCGTGCCACCCGCGCCGGGGCCGCCGGGGTGCCGCTGTACGTGATGCGGCGCAGCGACGACAGGTCGGTGAGCGGGGCGGCCGGGTGGTCCAGGAGCCGGTAGAGGTGCGGGACGGCCAGGTAGACGTCGGTCACCCGGTGCCGTTCGAAGGCGTCCAGGACCTCGCCCGCGTCGAACTCGTCGTGCAGGACGACCTGTCCGCCGCTCGCGAGGACCGCGTCGGCCATCGGCGCGGTGGTGTGGCTGATCGGTGTGACGGACAGCAGCGTCGCGGGTCCCCGGGGATCGAGGCCATGGGCGAGCCGTCCGACGAGTTCCTCACGTGTGTCGTACCGCTGGGCGACCATCTTCGGGCGGCCGGTGCTGCCGCTGGTGAACTCGACGGTCGCCAGGTCGCCGGGGCGGGGTTCGGGCAGCCGGTCGGGCAGCTCCGGGACCTCCGCGTCCCGGCGGGGGAGGGGCAGCACGGTCACGGCGGGGACGCGGCGGGCGAGCCACGCGCCGCGCTCGGCGCTCTCCTCGTCGACGAGGAGCACCGACGCCCCCAGGTCGGCCAGGAGCCGGGCCTGGGTGGCGACCGAGAAGGTCTCCGTGTCGGTGCGCGGGTTCATCGACCGGACGTACACGGAGGTGGCGCCCAGGAGGTGGACGGCGTACCGGGCGCCGAGCATCGAGGGCCGGTTGGGGCCGGTCAGCACGGCGACGGTGTCTCCGGGGCGGACGCCGCGGGAGTGCAGCAGGGCGGTGACGGCCCGTACCGAACCGGCGAGCCGGCCCGCGGTGACGGTCTCGTCGGCGTGGTGGACGACGACCCGCCCGGGGTCCTTCCCGAGTGCGTCGAGGATGCGGCGTACGTACATGGTTCCTCCTTTCCGGAGAGAGGGATTCGTGGTGGGGAATTCCGGTCCCGGTGCGGGATCCGGTTTCCGCCCTTTTCTGTTCCGTTCGGTTCCGTTCTGATCCGTACCGTTCCGTTCAGGAGACGCGTAGTTGCGCCATCATTCCCATCGCGCTGTGGTCGATCATGTGGCAGTGGTAGGGAAAGACCCCGCGGTGCGTGTCGAAGGTCAACTGGAGTTTCGCGGTCTGGCCGGGAAAGAGGAGGACGGTGTCCTTGAGGCCCGCCTCGGCCGGATAGACCGGCATTCCGTCCCGTTCGAGGATGCGGAACTGCACCAGGTGCGTATGGAAGTTGTGCGGGACGGTCGTGCTGGTGTTCTTGACCGTCCACACCTCGGTGGCGCCCCAGGCGACCTCGGTGTCGATCCGGTCGTGGTCGAAGGTCCGCTCGTTGATGTACGCCTGGTGGCCGGTGCCCGGCTCGTCCATCCGCAGTTCGAAGGTGCGCTCCACGGTGGGGGTGGGCAGCGGGGGCAGGGTGGTGAGGACGTCCGGCACCCGGCTCGTGTCGGGCACCTTCTCCTCCACGTCGAACCGCATGATCTGCCCGACGAGTTCGGTCGGTCCCGGGCCCAGCATGTTCGCCAGCGTGACCTGGGTGCCCGGCGCGTACCGCGAGAAGTCGATGACGAAGTCGGCCCGTTCGCCGGGGGAGAGGACGATCACCGGTGACGGCGCGGGCGCCGGGAGCAGCCCGCCGTCCGAGCCGACGTGGATGATGGGGCTGCCGTCGGAGAGCGCCATCACGAAGATCCGCAGGTTGCAGGAGTTGACCATCCGGAAGCGGTACTTGCGGGCCTTCACCTTCAGGTGCGGCCAGGGGGCGCCGTTGACCAGGATGGTGGTGCGGTTGAGGGCGTCGTCCATCGTGTAGACCATCCGGCCCGCCGCGTCGAAGTGCGCGTCCCGCAGGATCAGCGGCACCTCGTACGGCCCCGAGGGCAGTCCGAGCGCGTCCTCGGTGTCGTCGCCGAGGAGGTAGAGCCCGGACAGGCCCCGGTAGACGTGCTCGGACTCCATGTGGTGGGCGTGGTCGTGCGTCCACAGGGTGGCGCCCACCTGCCGGTTGGCGTACACGTACGTCTTCGACGCGCCCGGCTGGATCAGGTCCATCATCCCGCCGTCGTACTCCTGCGGGTTGTTCCCGCCGTGCAGATGGACCGAGGTCGGCACGGACAGGCCGTTGATCTGCCGCACCACGGCCGTGCGTCCGCTGCGGGCCCGGATCGTCGGGCCGGGGAAGGTGCCGTTGTACGTCAGGACCTCGGTCCGCAGGCCCGGCAGGATCTCCACCCGCGCCTTGCGCATGGTGACCGCGTAGTAGTCGGCCGACCGGGTCCGCCGGTAGGGCGCGAGGACGCGCGGCCGGGGCAGCGGGACGGAGAACGGGGTGACCGGCGGCGGGCCCGCCGGGGGCTCGGCGGCCACCGCCGGAGTGCCGGAGGTGAGGCTCTGGAACACCCCGCCGGCCGCGCCGACAGCGCCGACGGCACCGGCGGTGAGTCCGAGTCGTACCGCATGGCGGCGAGAGAACACAGCGGATTCCTAACGTGACGGTTTTCCGGGAACGGTGGTGAATTCGTTCTCCGAGCATGTGGGCGACCGGCCCGAACGCCGAGGGAGTTCACGCCGGTGCTTGCATGTGTCACGCGATCGATGACCTCGGTCATTCCGGCCGGTCGGCGCGGGAACGCGGGCCTCCGGAAATGACGGCCGTCATGGCGGAATGGCGTGTGTCACGGCGGGGAATGGCGTGCGTCACGGTACGGGGCGCGGCCCGTCACGTACCGCCCGGGAAATGTCACCGGTTCCGGCGGGCAGCGGCCGGGGCCGGGTCCCGCGCACGAGAGTGTTTCCCGGCGTCTGCCCTGCGTGCGGCGCCTTCCCGTCCGCCGGCCACCGGGCCGTACGGCCCCGGCGCCGGACCGTCATCCACGCGCATCCGGAGGCACCGTGCCGACCACGCAGACCCCACAGTCCCGCCCCGCCCCCACCGGGACCGGCCGCACCACGGACTCGACCGGCCCGACCGGCTCCAGTGGGCCCGCCGAGCCCGCCGGCTCCGCCGGGCCCACTGGCTCTACTGGCTCCACCGGGCCCGCTGGCTCTGCCGGTCCCACTGGATCCACAAGCCCCACCGGCTCTACTGGCTCCACCGGGCCCACCAGCTCCACCAGCCCCGCGCGGCCCCCGGCCGCCCCCGCCCCCACCCCCGCTCCCGCCGTGCCCGTGTTCACCGGTGGTACGCGGGTCGTCTTCTCCGACGGGGACGTCGCCACCCTCGCCGGGCCCGTCACCTCCCTCGCCCTCCGGCCCGTCCGGGGCGGCGTCCGCACCGCCCTGGAGCGTCTCGCCGCCGGGCCCGTACCCGCCGAGGAGCTGTACGAGGGCCTCCGGCCCGCCGAGCGCGCCCAGTTCGAGAAGGTCCTCGACCGGGCCCGGCACCTGCTGGCCCACGCCGTCCTCGACCCGGGCGACGGCCGCGAGCTCCTGCGCCTCGAACCGGTCGCCCGGGACTCCGCGTACCGTCCGGTCGCCGTGCCCGCCGACGCGACCGTCCGTCTCTCCCGCTTCGCCTTCTGCCGGACCCGCGCGGGCGCCCTCGTCCTGGAGTCGCCGCTCGTCAAGTTCCGCGCGGTCCTCACCGGCCCCGCCGCCCGCACCCTCGCCGCCGCCCTCGGCGAGCCCGGCACCCCCGCCCGGCTCGGCGCGGACGCCGGTCTCGACGGGCCCGCCACCACCGGCGTCCTCGGCCACCTCGTCGGCGCCGGATTCGCCGAACTCGCCGACGAACACGGCTCCTTCGCCTCCGACGACGAGCCCGTGCTGCGCCAGTGGGACTTCCACGACCTCCTCTTCCACTCGCGCGTCCGCTCCGGCCGCTACGACGACGTCTTCGGCGCCGTCTATCCGCACCGGGGGGCCGTCGAGCCCCGGCCGGCCGTCCGCCCGGTGCCCGAAGGGCCCGCCGTCCCCCTCCACCGGCCCACCCGTGAGGAGATCGCGGCGCACGACCCCTCCCTCACCACCGCCATCGAGACCCGCCGCTCCATCCGGGGCTACGGCGACCAGGAGATGACCGCCCGCCAGCTCGGCGAGTTCCTCTACCGGGTGGCCCGGGTCCGCGCCCACTACACGCCGGAACCCGGCGGCGACCGCGACGAGGTGGTCTCCCGCCCCTACCCGAGCGGCGGCCAGGGGTACGAGCTGGAGCTGTACGTCACCGTGCGCCGCTGCGCGGGCCTGGCGCCCGGCGTCTACTACTACGACCCCGTCGGCCACCGCCTCGTCCTGCGCAACGGGGACGAGGCGGCCAGGGAGTCCCTCTTCCACGTCGCCTCCCGGGCCACCGGGATGGAGGCGCGCCCCGACGTCCTCATCACGGTCACCGCCCGCTTCCAGCGCATGTCGTGGAAGTACCGGGCCATCGCCTACGCCACCACGCTCCGGCACACCGGTGTGCTCTACCAGACGATGTACCTGGTGGCGACGGCCCTCGGGCTCGCCCCCTGCGCCCTCGGCAACGGCGACGCGGACATGTCCGCCGAGCTGCTGGGCCTGGACTACCTCCAGGAGTCCTCCGTGGGCGACTTCCTGCTCGGCAGCAGGCGCCCGGACGACTCCGTCGCAGGTGAGCCGGGGGAGGGCTGGCGGATGCTCAACAGCCCCGAGTGGTCCCTGCCCGAGAACCCCTGACCATTCCGAAGTGACACCGGTTGTTCCGGGCGTGATAAACGTCAGGTGGTGCCGGGAAAGGCTGGTGCGGAAGAGAGCGGGTCAGCATTATTGGTGTTGCAGCCGAACGGTTGCGGAGAAGAATTCGGAAAGGAATTCAGAATGAGCATCGACGACATCAAGCAGGGCCAGGACGCGGACAAGGCCTTCGAGAACTTCGACGTCGACGAGCTGGAGACCCTCGAGGTCGCCCAGGGCGTGGCCCTGCCGGAGATGGGTGCCTCCAGCGGCTCGATCGGCACCTCCTCCTCCTCGTCCTCCACCTGCTCCGCCTGCTGAACCTCCCCCAACCGAAACGCTGAAAGGAAACACACCATGAGCATCGACGACATCAAGAACGGCGACGACGCGGCCTTCGACAACTTCGACGTCGCCGAGCTGGAGACCCTTGAGGTCGCCCAGGGCGTGGCGCTCCCGGAGATGGGTGCCTCCAGCGGCTCGATCGGCACCTCGTCGTCGTCCTCCTCCACCTGCTCGGCCTGCTGACCGGGCGACAGAGGCTGAACGCACGACGCACGAAGGATGCGACCGCCCGGCTCCGGCCGGGTGGCGCATCCTCGCGTGCGTTTCTTCGTATGACGTATGACGTATGACGTGTGGCGGGTGATGTGTGGGGTGTGACGGGTGCCCACGAGCGACGTGTGGCGGCCTGAGGCCTGTGGTGACGTCGGACAGGTGAGGTGGGGACCCCGCCGAGGGGAAGGTTTCAGCCGCGCAGGGCCACATGGAACGACGAGGCCCACAGCACGGCCGCCGCTCCCAGGCCCACCACCGCGCGGATCGTCTCCGCGCTGGTGCCGGCGGCCAGGACGACCAGGCCCACCACGGCGACCGCCGTCAGGAGGATCGCCGTCCACCGGTACTGCCCCTGGTCGAAGAGCCGGGCCAGCGGGAAGAAGTGCACCCCCACGACCAGGCAGATCCCGACCGGGATGAACTCCGGGTGCCCCGAGGCGTTCGACGCCGCGATCACCGCGAAGATCGCCACCACCTCGGCCGCGTTGACCAGGCCGACGCCCCGGTTCCACTTCTCCGGCAGCCGCACCAGTCGGGTCACCGGGCCCGCGGTGCCCCGGAAGGCCAGGACGACCGCCGCCGCGGTGACGGCCGCTGCGACGATCCCGACGGCCACGGACACGGGCACCGCCGCTATCCCCGAACCGCCCGCGAAGGCCCAGACGAGGGCGAAGACGGCGAGGACGATCGCGCCGCGACGGCGCAGATTCCGCGTGAGCGCCAGGCACTCGGCGTCGGTGGATTCCGTAGTCATGGCGCGGACCTTACAACGATCATCCGACCGGCTTGGCTACTTTCGGCCACTCAGGCCGACGGATGGCCGACCTGTTCCCGGCCGGTCCGGCAGAGGGTCGCCCGGTCCGGTCCCGGCCGGTCCGACCGAGGGACGGCCGACCCGTTCCCGGCCGGTCCGGCCGACGGACGCCCGACCCGGTCCCGGCCCGCGCGTCACGGATGAGATGACACATGTAAGGGCGGTCCCTTTTCCGCTACCGCCCCGCAATTCCCTCGCCCCATGATGGGGTCGAGCCCGCCGAGAGGCGAGGTCCGGAAAAGAAAAGCGAAGAGACACAGGACGTTGTTCTCGAATTCTCGGAAGGTGCGAAATCATGGGGGTTGAGGCGCTGGAGCGCACTGCCGTGAAGCCGGATTCCGACGGCCTGACGGGAGTGCGGCTGCACACCCGGATGCCGGTCACACCGGCCTGGCTGGCCCGGTACGTCGTACCGGTCGCCCGCGCGCTGAACGAGGCGGGCGCCCCCGCCGTCCAGCTGCGCCGCGGATGGCTCCACGGGCCGCACGTCGACATCCTCGCCCGGGACGCCGCCGGTGTCCCCGGCGGCGGCCCCGACTGGGACCGCGTCGCCCGCGACCTGACCGCGGGACCGCTCGACCCGCCCCGCGCCCTCACCGAGGAGACCTACCTCGACCAGGCCCGCGAGTTCGGGCGCCTGGAGGCCGTCCAGCCCCCGTACCTGCCGCTCCGCGAACACGGCGCCGTCGAACGGATCACCCCCGGCGACCGGCCCGGCGCCACCGTCCGCGACCCGCGCCTCGACCGCTTCCGCACCGTCGTCCACGGCGCCCTCACACCCGCCCTGCTCCGCACCGTCGACGACCTCGCGGGCGTCCCCGGCTCCGGCACGGTCCGCCTCGCCGAAGCCTTCGTCGCCCTCGCCGACACCCACACCCTCGGCCTCGGCTACGGCGTCTTCTCACCCCGCTCCCACGTCGAGGCCTTCCTCGCCTGGGCCGCGCCCACCAAGGACGTCCGGCCCGTCTTCCGGGACCGCCTCGCCAAGGACGCGCCCGCGCTCCGCCGGGTCGTCGAACAGCGGCTGAGCGGCGAGGTCTCCGCGACCGCCGCCGCCTGGCGCACCGGACTCGCCTACGGCGCCGGGGCGCTGGAGAGCGCGGTCGCCGCCGGGACCCTCACCCTCGGCCTCCTCGACGGCGCCACCGCGGACCTCGACCGCTCCGAGATGGGCCCGCCCGGGGCCACCACCACCGTCCCGCAGGGCGAGCAGCCGGACAGCGACTTCCACCGGACCGTCGGCGCGGCCGGAGTGACCTCCTCGCCCTCCCCGTGGTTCGCCTCCTTCCGCCTCCTGACGAACCTCTTCTACGAGCAGCTCCCGCTGCTCACCGTCTCCCCGATGCAGCGCTACTACACCTGCTTCGCCGTCGCCGAGACGGTCGACGAGGTCCTCGGCGTCTCCTGGCGCGAGCGCGTCGCCGCCCGCGCGCCGGGCGCCCCCGCCGGGGGCCCGAGCGCCGCCGCCCCCGCCCCGAGCGCCACCGCGCCGGGCACCGCCCCCGAGGGAGCCCTTCGATGACCGCCCCCGTGATCGGCACCCCGACGGACCTCCTCGGAGCCCCGGCGCCCGTGGCCGTACCCGTATCCCCCTCCATATCGACGCCCGGTCCCGTACCGGCCCCCGGTCCCGCGTCCGTACCGGCCCCCGCCCCCGCCGCCGCCGTGGAAGTGGCGGCGCCCGCCCCCGAGCCCCTCTGGTTCCTGCGGGTCAACCCGCTGCGCCGGGCCCGGCTCGCCGACGCCGAACTGCGCCGTCTGCTCGTCCTCGTCACCGCCTCCGAACAGGCCCTCGCCACCGCCGCCGCCAGCGCCTCCGACGAGCTGTACGAGCGGATCGGCGCCGCGGCCGACGACGACGCCGCACGACGCGAACTCATCGCCCTGCGCCGGTCCGTGCACAACGACAAGGCGCCGAAGAGGACCCCGGAGACCGCCGGCCCCGCGACCGGGGCATGGCTCGCCGCCCGCCGGGACCGCGACCACGCCCGCGCGGAACTCGTCGCCCGCTACCCCGACGCCGCCGAACGCGAACGGGGCGTCCTCGCCGGACTCCTCGGCGACCCCGACCTGCTGCGCTCCCTCGCGCTCGTCGCCCCCGAGGTCCACCAGGAGGCCGAGCGCTACCGCGCCGCCGTCCACGCCCCCGGCAAGGTCCCGGCCAGGTCCCGCAAGTCCGAGCGCGGACTCATCCAGTACGTCACCCGCGCCATGGTCCGCACCAGCCCCCTCGCCCGCTTCACCGCCGTCGGCATCGCCGAGCCCGACCCGGCCGCGCCGGGCCCCGACGAGACCGGGTTCCCCGGCGCCACCGCCTTCCCCGGACTCGACCGCGTGATGCTCAACTACGTCGTCGGCGGCCTGCCCGACCCCTCCGGCCTGCCCCTCGAACAGCTCTGGATCGGCCTCCCGCCCACCTCCGCACCCGACCCGGCCGCCGGGAAGCTCTTCTTCCTGAAGCCGGGACCTGAGGGGATGCGCCGCGCCGCCGTCTCCCTCGGCGGCCCCGCCGGAGACCTCCTCGACGCCGTCGGCATGGGCCCGCGCCCCTTCCCGTCCGTCGTCGCCCATGTCGCCCGGCGCTCCGGCCGCGCCCCCGGGGAAGCCGCCCAGGCCGTCCGGGGCGCCGTCGCCCAGGGCCTGCTCTGCACCTTCCACGAGGCCGAGGACGGCTCCACCGCCTACACGGAGCTGCTCACCCCGGACGACCCGCGCCCGGCCGTCCGGGAACTCACCGACCGCGTCAAGGCCGGACTGCCCGCCTTCACCGCCGCGCCCGCCGCCGCCCGTGGCGCCGCCCTCGCCGAACTCCGCGGCGCCCTCGGCGAACTCAGCCACGCCGCCGGCCGCCCCGCGCACGTCACCGTCGAGGAGGACTACGTGATGCCGCCGCTCAAGGTGGCCACGGAACCCTGGAAGGAATCCCTCAAGGACCTCGGCCCCGCCGTCGAACTCCTCACCGTCTTCGACTGGCTGCACGACGTCCGGGTCCTCATGACCGCCGCGTTCGTCGAACGCTTCGGCCCCGGCGCCAACGTGCCCCTCGCCGAACACGCCCCGTTCGTCGTCGGCGAGGTCTCCCGCCGCGCCGCCGCCATGGCCGCCGTCTACGGCCCCGACGGCCCCGGCGACCCCGCCGCGCTCAAGGGCATCGGCCCCGCCGACGGCTCCCTCGAACGGGTCTACGAGATCCGCCGCGAGGTCACCGAAGCCGTCCACGCCCTCATCGGACAGGCCGTCGCACGCGGCGACGACACCCTCCGCATCAGCCCCGCCGAGGTCGCCGGGCTCACCGCCGCCCTCCCCGAACGCTTCCGCCGCGACCCGCTGATCTACGGCGTCCTGCTCCAGCGCGGCGACGGCCACCTCGTCCTCAACGACGGCCTCCCCGGACACGGAATGCTCTACGCCCGCTTCCTCGACGCCGACCGGCGCCTCGGCGGCCGGGCGCTGCCCCGCCTCGCCGACCACGTACGCCGGGTGTACGGCCACGACGGGGCCCGCGTCACCGAGGACCTGGGCCTGCACCGGCTCAACGTCAACGCCCACGCCCCCGTCCTGCCCGGCGGCCTCACCCCCGACGACTGGTTCGGGCTGCGGCTCGCCCACGACCCGGAGACCGACTCCCTGCGCGTCGAGGACGCCGACGGCGCCCCGCTGCGGGTCCTCCCGCTCGGCACCGGCCACCCCGGCCTCTTCCCGCCGCCGCTCTCCGTCGCCTCCGGCCTCGCCATCAGCGGCCGGCTCTTCAACGCCCTCCCCAACAGCTGGCACGCCGCCACCCCCTGGGACCGGTCCGCCACCCGCACCGCGCCCCGGATGGCCGTCGGCGACGTCCTCATCGGCCGCCGCCGCTGGTACGGCGGAGAGGAACTGGGCACCGCCCTGGCCGCCGGACCCGAGGAGCACGAGCGGCTCCTCGCCCTCACCGCCTGGCGCGCCCGGCACGGCGTCCCCGAGGAGGTCGTCGTCAAGACGGTCCCCGAGGACGAGGGCCCGCTCTCCGTCGGAGCCCCCGACATCCAGTCCAAGAGGCTCCAGCAGAAGCCCCAGTACGTGGACCTGAGCAGCGCGCTCGGCGTCCGCGTCCTGCCCCGGATGCTGGAACGGCGCGGCGCCGACACCGGCGGCAGCTACCTGGAGGAGGCGCTGCCCGGCGTCGCCGACGGCACCCACGCCACCGAATGGGTCGTCGAGGTCGGCCGGGCCCCCGGCGGCCGTTTCACCTACCACCCCACGACCGCGGCAGAGGAGCGGTGACAATGCTCAGGACACGCCCCGACCTGCACTACGCGCCCGTACCCGGCGGCGTCTACTTCAGCGGCGCCCGCGCCCGGTTCGTGCTGCGCGGCTCCGAGGTGCTGCACGCCGTCGCCCAGGGCTGCGTCCCGCTCCTGGAGAACGGCACCGACGAGGACGCCCTCGTCGCCGGGATCGGCACCGAACGCGCCCGCCCCGCCGTCCGCCTCCTCGTCGACACGCTCCGCGAGAACGGACTGCTCCTCGACCCGGCCGCGCACACCGCGCCCGAGCCGTCCCCCGAGGTCCGGCGGGCCCACGCCGAGTCCCTGGCCCGGCTCGAAGGACTCCTCGACGACCCGTACGGGGCCTTCGCCCGGCTGCGGGCCGCGACCGTCCTCGTCACCGGCCCGGAGACCGCCGTCGGGCCCGCCGCCCGGGGACTGCGCAGGGCCGGGATCGGCACGGTCCTCACCACCCCCGACCCGGACCGCGCCCCCGACGCCGTCCTCGACATCCGGGAGGACGACCGGGAGGACGACCGGGCGGACGGTACGGGCCCCGGGGCCCGTGGCGCCCGGACGGGCCGGGAGGAGCACGAGGGCGCGGCGCCCGCCGCCCTCGTCGTCCCGGTGCGGCTCGGCGGCTCCGGCGTCACCCTCGTCGGACCCGCCGTCACCGCCACCGGACCGGACCGCGCCACCGCCTTCCGCGACCGGGCCCGCGCCTGGGCCGCCGCCGACGGCACCGGCCCCGCGTCCCGCCCGGTGGCGGACGCGCTCGCCGGAGCCCTCGGCGCCCAGCTCCTCGTGGACGCCCTCACCGGTACGGCGGCCCCCGGCGAGGCGCATGTGGTGCACGGGACGGACCTGGTCTCCGACCGGGTCACCGTCGAGGGAGCCCACCAGGCGGCCGCGCCCGGCCGACCCGGCTCCCTCTCCGACGCCCCCCGCCCGACCGGCGACGGCGCCTCTGTGCAGCCGACCGCCCCTGTACGGCCGCCCGGCGCCGACGCCTCCGTACGGCCGACGAGCGGCGACCCCGCCGGGCCCGTACGTCCGTCCGCCTCCGCACGGCCGACCGGTGACGGCACCACCGTTCCCGTACCGCCGACCGGCGGCCCCGCGCCCGTTCCCGTACCGCCGACCGGCGACGCCGTACCCGTACCCGCTCAAGGCGACGGTCCCGGTCCCGGGCTCCACACCCTCGCCGCCGCGCCCGCCGACCCCCGGCCCGAGCCGGACGAGGCGCGGGAGGCCGCCGCGCCGCTCGGCGCCCGCTGGACCGGGCCCGTCGCCCTCGGCGAGGGCGCCGACCTGCCCCAGATGCCGCTCGCCCTGCGCGCCGCCACCCCCCGCACCACCACCGGCGGCGCCACGACCACGGTCCTCGCCTGGGCCGCCCACCAGGAGACCGCCACCGTCGCGGCCTGCCTGGCGGCCCTGCGGACCCTCATCCCCGGGGCTCCCACCCCGGCGGCCGGTCCGCACGCCCACATCCCCGGGGCCCCCACCTCGGCGGCAGGGCTCACCAGGGAACACTGGCTCCTCGACGGCGCACTGCGCCTGCTCGCCCAGGAGACGGCACCCCCGGCGACGACCGTCACCCCGCACGTGCCGCCCGCGGCCCTCCCGGCGGGCGCTCCCGCCGGGGCCGCGGGCGGCGGGACGTGCGCCGCACCCGACCCCGAGGGACTGCGCGTCCTCGCGGGCCTGCGGACCCTCCTCACCGACGAACCCGCCGTGCGGCTGCTCGCCGTGCCCGGCCTGGACTGGCGGCTCGCCGAGGTCACCGCCCACGGCACCGTCCTCGGACGCGGCTGGGGCGCCGACGCGGCGGAAGCCGCCCGCACCGCCCTGTGCACCGCGCTCGCCCGCACCCAGACCACCGGCGCCGACGGAACCGTCGACCCGCTCTCCACCGACGCCCTGCTCTTCGCCGACCGCGCCACCCTGGACGCGCTCCGCGCCCAGCTGACCGCCCGCCCCGGCACCGGCTACCGGGGCGAGGCGACGCGGCACGACCCCGTCCTCGGCGAACTCCCCTTCTGGTACGGCCCCGTGGAGGCCCACGATGCCCACTGACACGCTCACCCGCGCCCCCGCCCTCGCGCTCGGTCCCGGCTTCGCCGCGCACCCCGCCGACGAGGACTGGCGGTCCGCGCTCGCCGCGCTCGACGAGCTGGCCGCCGCCCTCCCCGGGGTCACCGTCGCCGTCGACCGGGGCTGGCACCTCGACTGGGAGCGGGACCGCCTCGCCGGGGCCGCCGCCGAGGGCCTCGCCCACCTCTCCGTACGCCTGCGCGCCGACGAGGTCCTCGTCGGACCGCTCAGGACGCCCGGCACGGACGCGGGCTGCGCGGGCTGCGCCGAGGTCCGCGACCGGACCGTCCCCGACCACCCGCTGGCCGGGGACCTCCGGTACGCGACCGCCGCCCCCGGCCCCGGCGCGCCGCTCCTGCCCGAACTGCTCCGGGCGGCCCTGGCGCACCTGGCGGGACGGCCGCTCGGCCCCGGCGAACTGTTCGCGGTCTCGCCCGGCGGTCTGCGCCGCCACCGGATCGCCCGCAGCTTCCACTGCCCGCTGTGCGGCCCCGCGCACGACCGCCTGGACGGCACCACCACCCCGGCGCCGCTGACCCTGACCGGCCGGCCCGCCTTCCCCGGCGACCCGACCCGCACCGCCGCCAGCCGTCTCGTCGAACGCGGAGTGCTCCAGGAGCGCCTGGTCGACGACCGCTTCGGACCGGTCCGCGCGCTGCTGCGCGAGTCCCGCGCCCCCTTCGCGATGAGCATGGCCGTGGTGCCGGACGCCCCGGCGATGGGCCACGGCCGGGCCCGGACCTTCGCCGAGACCGGCCCGGTGGCGATCCTGGAGGCGTACGAGCGGCTCGCGGGCTTCCCGTACGACGTCCCCGTCCTCACCGGCCGCTCCTACGCGCAGGTTGCCGACCACGCCGTGGACCCCGCCGGGCTCGGGCAGTACACCGCCGAGCAACTCGCCCACCCCACCAGCCGGGCCACCCCCTTCGACGCGGACACCCCGATGGACTGGGTGTGGGGCCACGACCTCGCCGACGGGCGTCCGCTGCTCGTCCCCGCCGACCACGCCTTCTACCAGTACGAGTACAACCACCGCAGGGACCGCAGGGCCGCCCGGCTGGCCGGGACCCCCGGCCGCAAGCACTACTTCTACGAGTCGTCCAGCGGCTGCGCCGTCGGCGCCAACCTCGAAGAGGCCGCCCTGCACTCGCTGTTCGAACTGGCGGAGCGGGACGCGTTCCTGCTGTCCTGGCACCGGGCCGCGCCCCTGCCGGTCATCCCGAACGACTCCCTCACCGACCCCACCAGCCGGGCCATGATCGAGCTGATGGAGTCGCGCGGCTTCGACGTGCACCTGCTCGTCGCCACCCAGGACATCGGCCTGCCGGTCGTCTGGGTCCTCGCGGTGAACCGGCTCGCCCCCTTCCCCGCCACCTTCTCCTCGGCCGGTTCCGGCGCCGACCCGCAGTCCGCGATCAGGGGCGCCCTGCGCGAGGTCGCCCAGCTCGTCACCAACCCCGTCGACTGGACCCGGGAGACCGTCGAGCCGATGGTCGCGGACCCGTGGCTGGTCCAGGAGCTGGAGGACCACGTCCGCTTCTCGTCGCTGCCCGAGACCGCCGTCCGCGCCACCGCCGCCCTCGGCGGACCCCGGGTCACCCTCGAAGAGGCGTTCCCCGGCTGGCCCGGCCGGATGGACCGGGGCTCCGGCGGGGACGTGCGCGGCGCCCTCGACCTCGTGCGCGGGCTCTTCGCCGACGCCGGTCTCGACCGGATCGTCCTCGTCGACCAGACGAGCCGCGAGCACGCCGACGCGGGCATCCACGTGGCCCGCGCGGTCGTCCCCGGCATCGTCCCGATGTGCTTCGGCCACGCCCAGCAGCGGCTCGCCGGTCTGCCCCGGCTCACCGCCGCGCTGCGCGGCACCGGCCAGGAGCACCGGACGTTCCCCCTCGACCCCCACCCGTTCCCGTGACGGCACCCCCGGCGCGGGCGCGGGGCCTCGCGGCCCCGGAGCGGGACCAGGACCAGGACCCCGGGGCCCCTGCCCCGGCTTCGGCTTCGGACCAGACCGTCCCGGTCCCGGTCCCGGATCAGTCCGTTCGGGTCCGGGCTTCGGCCCAGGCTCTGCCGGTCCCGGTTCGGGCCCTCCGGTCCTCGGACCCGCTCCAGGCCCTTCCGGCCCCGGCTCGGGTCCAGGCTCCTCCGGCCCCGGCCCCGGCTCCGGCCTCCGACGCGGCCCCTCCCTCGACCCCGCCGCCCGCCCCGCGCGCGGCGGCGCCCCGGCGGGCCCCGGTGGACCTGCCGGGTCCGGACGGCGACAACAGCATCGCCCGCGAACCCCTCTGGTACGCGTACGGCGCCGGGGACGACGCCCCCGAGGCGCCCGCGTGGACCTGGGTCCCGCAGCCCCCGCCCGACACCCACGTCCCGCCCCCGTCCCCGCGCGGGGACGGCCCGCGCACCACCCTGCCGCTGGGCACCCACGACCGTCTCGCGGCCCTGCCGTACCCGGGCGCGGGCCCCGGCGGCGCGGTCGGACCGCACGGCCGCGTGACGGCTCACACCCCCGGCGACACCGCCGGATCCCTCGTGAGCGCGGCGGCCCACCCCCCCGGCGGCCCGGCAGCCGGACCACACGGCCGGACGTCGGCCCCTCGCCCCGGCGGCCCGGCGGCCGGGCCCCCCGCCGGGCCCCCGGCCGTCGTCCCCCTGGCCGAGCCGGTCGAGGTCCGCCTCGGCCGCGCCCTCGTGACCGCCTTCGGCCCGCAGCGCAGGGAGCCCGAGAACCCCTACAACGACCACCGGCCGTACGCCTCGCCGCGCTGTCTCTTCCCCGTCCACGCCTTCGTGGACGGGGGCGCGGACCAGCCGTGGCGGCTCCTGGAACCGGACCGGCACGCCCTCACCGGCACCCCGGAAGGGCCCGCCGGGAACATCGTCCTCACCGGCCGCTACACCAGCGTCCCGGCCGCGTACCAGTGGTTCCGGGGCTCCCTCGTCGCCCTCGAACTCGGCTTCACCCTGCGGGCGTTGAGCCTGGGCCTCGAACTCTTCGACGTGCCCGCGCGGCTGCGGCTGCCCGGTCCGGACGCCCACGCCCTGCTGCCCGCCCTGGGTCTCGACGACCCCTGGGCCTGGTCCCTGCCCCTCGTGGTGGAAGTGGACGCGGAGACGGACGCAGAGACGGACGCGGAAGCGGCCGGGGTCGGGGGCGATACGGAGCCCCTGCCGCCCCCGGCACTCCCGCTGCCCCCGCCGCCCCCGGCACTCCCACTACCCCCGGCGCTCCCGGCACTCCCGCCGCACGCCTCGCCGCTCCCCACCGACCCGCCCGGGCGTCTCACCCGTACCGACCCCGCGCTCGCCGAACTCATCCGCGTCAACCGGGGGCAGACGTACGGGAGTCCGCCGGTCCCGCTGACCACCGCCGTCCCCGCGGGACTCGGCCCCTCGGAGGCCGCGCCCGACTGGGCCGAACTGCTCTGGCGGCGCCACTCCGGACGGATGCCGCGCGCCCTGCACGGCATGACGGGTCGGCGCAGGGCGGTCCCCGCCGAAGCCCTCGACAGCGCCGCCCGCTGGCTCTCCGTACCCCCTCCCGGTCCCGAACTGGCTTCGGCGTTCGACCTGTTGACGGTCACGGCGGCCGTCCGGGGCGTCGAGGGGAGCACGGACGGCGTGCACCGGCTCCGGGACGGCACCGCGCACCTCGTGCGCGCCGCCCCGGACGTCCCCGCCCTCCTCGAGGAGCGGTACGGATACGGCGTCTCGCCCGTCAACGGCTGCGGCATCCGCCACGCCCCGCTCACCGTCTTCCTGTCGGTGCGCGTCCGGGAACTGTTCGAACGCCTCGGCACCCCGGGCTGGGGAGCCGTCCAGCACGCCGCCGGATGGGCCGCCCACGGGCTCTGCCTGTCGGCCGCCGCCTCCGGCCTCTTCGCCCGCCCCGTGCGGGCCTTCCAGGAGATCCCCACCCAGCGCGTCCTCGGCCTGGAACCCGACGGGATGATCGTCCTGTCCGTGGTCGTGGGAGTGCCGCAGGACACCGGCGGCGCGCTGCTCGACCTCAGGCTCTGAAGGAGCGACCCGTGACCCCGCCCCACCCCCCGAACGGAACCCTCACCCCGGCCCCGGCCGCCCCCGCGCCCGGGGCCGCCCCCGCCTCGGAACCGCGGACCGGATGGACCGCCTGGCACCTGCACCTCGGCACCACGGCCCGGTCGGCCCACGACCGGGCCGTCACCGATGTCATCGGGCCCACCGTCCGCGAACTCGCCCCCGGCACGCCGTGGTTCTTCATCCGCTACTGGCAGGCGGGCCCCCATCTGCGGCTGCGCGTCGGCGGACTCGACGAACCGGCGAAGGCCCGCGTCGAGGCCGCCCTCGCCGCCCGTCTCGCGGTGGCCGGTGCGCCCGCCCCCGGCGAGGAGCCGCTGGACCCGGCCGCCTATCGCAGCGGCGCCGAGCGGCTCGCCGCCGCGGGCGAGACCGGCGAGAACACCTCGGTGAAGGCCCTGCTGCCGCCCGGCGTCCACCGGGCCGCCTACGAGCCGGAGCACGACCGCTACGGCGGTACGGCCCTGATGCCCGCCGCCGAGTCCCTCTTCACCCTCTCCAGCTCCCTCGTGCTCGCCGCCCTGCCCCGGATCACCGGCGAGCGGCAGCGGGCCGGCCTCGCGCTGCGCGGCACCGTCGCGGTCGCCGCCGCCCTCGGGGACCCGGCCGAAGCCGCCTCCTACTACGCCCACGGGCTCGGCGCCTGGCGCGCCTGGGCCGCCGACGCGGGCCACCCGGCCGCCCTCCTCGACGCGCTCACCCGCGTCGAGGGCGAGGTCACGGTCGACCCGGCCGCCCACGGCCCCTTCACCGGCTGGCACGAGCGGATCGCCGCCCACGCGGACGAGATCCGGGCGCACTCCCCGGCCCACCCCGGCCTGGTCCTCTTCTCGCACGCGCACATGCTCCACAACCGGCTCGGTCTGAGCCTCCTGGAGGAGCTGCGCACCTACGCGGTCCTGGCCCACGCCTTCCCCGTACCGCACGGCACCGCCGCCCCCGTGGTGCCCGTCCCCTGACCCCCGCCCCCACGGGGAGTCACGAAAGGCCCGGCCGGTTTCCCCGGCCGGGCCTTTTCGTGGTGCTCGTGACGCGCCCGTCCTACTCGGGGCGCGGGTCCCAGCGGAAGCTGCGGACGGCGATCAGGGCGCCGACGACACCCCAGGCGGCGAGGACCGCGAGGTCCTTCCACTGGAAGCCGGAGCCCTCGACGAACAGCGCCAGCATGGCGTCGTTGAACGGCTTCACGGGCAGCAGGCCCGCGATCGTGTTGAGGAACTCCGCGTGGATCGGGAAGTAGCTGCCCGAGATGAAGACCAGCGGGAACTGGATGAACTGCACGACGGCCGGGGCCGCTTCGGAGTTCTTGATCAGCGAGGCCACGCCGACGCCGAGCGCGCAGAAGCTGGCCGCGCCGAGCACCAGGGTGAGCAGCACCGCGCCCCAGTTGGTGGGCAGGTCCACGCCGTACAGCGCGCCGATGCCGAAGACGAGGGCGACGTCCACGACGCTGACGACGACGCAGTGCACCAGCAGGCCCGCGAAGTACACCCAGGCGGGCAGCGGGGTGGCGTGCAGCCGCTTGAGGACCCCGGTCTGGCGGCGCATCGCGAGCACGATCGCCAGCTGGCCGTAGCAGGCGCCGAGGACGGACACGGCGGCGATCACCGGCGTGTAGTACTGCATCCCGGTCAGGCCGAAGAAGAAGTCCTCGCCCTGGCTGCCGCTGAACACGGCCCCGAAGATGCCGATGATGACGATCGGCAGCACGAAGGTGAACACCATCGACTGCGGATTGCGCCAGAACGACAGCTGCTCGTAACGGATCTGGTGGCCGAGGAGGGCCAGGGCGCTCCGCTCGCGCGGTGCCTCGCTCCGGCGCGCGGTGGCCGCCGGGGCGGTGTCGGCGGTCGGGGGGATCAGGGTGGTCATGAGCGGCTCCGTCCGGGTCGGCGGCCTCGTCCCGCAGGCGCCCGGTGCTCCCGGTCGGACGACGGCGAGGAGGCTTCCTGCTGTACGTACTCGCTGGTCAGGCTCAGATAGACGTCTTCGAGGGTGGGCTGTTCGACGGTCAGCCGCTCCAGCGGGGTGCCCCGGTCGAGCGCCCAGCCGGTCAGCCGGTGCAGCGCCGCCGTCGGCTCGGTCGTCTCGGCCGTGACCAGGCCGTCCTCGACGTCGCTCACGGCCAGCGGTACGTCGGCGAGCGCGGCGCCCGGCGGCAGCGCGAACCGGACGCGGGTCCTGGCGCTGTCCCGTCCGCCGAGGGTGTCCGGGGTGCCCGAGGCCACGATCCGGCCCTCGGCGATGACCACGACCGAGTCGGCGAGGGCCTGTGCCTCGTCCATGTAGTGGGTGGTGAGGACGATGGTGGTGCCGTCGTCGCGCAGGTTGCGCACGACGTCCCAGGCGCCGCGCCGGGCGTTCGGGTCGAAGCCGGTGGTCGGCTCGTCCAGGAACAGCAGCCTCGGGCGGCCGACGACGCCGAGCGCCAGGTCGAGTCGGCGCTTCTGGCCGCCGGACAGGTCCTTGACCTTGGCGCCCTTCTTCTCGTGCAGGCCGACGAGGTCGAGGAGTTCGTCGACGTTCCGCGGGTCCGGGTAGTACCCGGCGTTGCGGGCCACGGTCTCGCGCACCGACAGGTACGGCTCGACGGCGATGTCCTGGAGGACCAGCCCGACCTGGCCGCGCAGCCACTGCCCGTCGGCCTTGACGCCGGGGTCGCGCCCGAGGACCTCGACGCGTCCGCCGTCGCGGTCGCGGAAGCCCTCCAGGATCTCCAGGGTGGTGGTCTTGCCCGCGCCGTTCGGCCCGAGCAGGGCGAAGATCTCGCCCTCGGCGACGGTGAAGTCGACGCCGCGCACGGCCTCGTGGTCGCCGTACCGCTTCTGCAGGCCTTCCACGGCCACCGCGGCGGTCACCGCGGTCCCTCGGCTCGTGTCACTGTGTGCTCCCGGTGTGGTGGTGGGACGTCGTGGGGTCGCCGCCCGCGGACGGACTCCGGGGCGCGGCCTCGACGTTAGGCGCGGGACGGGGGCCCCGGACGGGCGCGCGGGGCGGCGGTGACGGACGTCATGGAAGCCGCGACAGTTGTCAGCGCGGCCCGTGACCCGCGTTGCCGGGGGCCCGGGGCCGCCCCATGCTCGGGATGCGGCGGACGGCCGGGCGGCGGGGCACCGCGCCCGGCGACGCCGGAGGTGCCGACACGGCAGCGACGCGGAAGGCGGTCTCAAAGGTGCGGTTCGGGGATCTGGACGAGTGGGGGACGGAGGAGCGGCCGCACGTCTCGGTGGTCGGCGCCGGTATCGGCGGCCTGACGCTGGCCGGTGCGCTCTCCTCCCTGGGTGTTCCGTACACGGTGTACGAGCAGACGCGGCGGCTCGCGGAGGTGGGCGCGGGCGTCCAGCTCTCGCCCAACGCGGTACGGCCGCTGCTGCGGCTCGGTCTCGGCCGGCTGCTGCGCGAGCGGGCCGTGGCGATCGACGCCATGGAGGTACGGGGCTGGAGCGGGCGGCCGATCGCCCGGACGCCCCTGGGCGCGGAGTGCGAGCGGATGTTCGGGGCCCCGTACTACACGGTGCACCGGGCGCACCTCCACGACGCCCTGCTCTCGCTGGTCGACGCGGGCAGCCTCAGGCTCGGCGAGCGGCTGAGCGGGGCGCGGGAGACCCCGGAGGGCCCCGACGGCGTCCGGCTGACCTTCGAGGACGGCACGGTCCGCGGGGCGGACCTGGTCGTCGGCGCCGACGGCATCCACTCCACGGTCCGTGAGGCGTTCCGGCGCGACGCGCCGGAGTTCGCCGGGCTCGGCATCTACCGGGGCCTTGTCCCGGTCGACCGGCTGCCGGACGCGGCCCGCGCGCCTCTGGTGCGCCTCTGGCTCGGTCCGGGCGGGCACTTCGTGTGCTATCCGGTCGCGGCGGGGGAGTACCTGAGCTTCGCGGCGACCGTGCCGATGGCCGCCTCGCCGGGCGAGTCCTGGTCGGTGAAGGGTGACCCGGAGGAGCTGCGGCGGGTGTTCGGCGGCTGGACGGGTCTGGTCGCCGACGTCGTCGGCGCGGTGGAGTCGACCCTCCAGTGGGCGCTGCACGACCGTCCGCCGCTGGACGTGTGGTCCTCGCGGCGGATGACGCTCCTCGGCGACGCGGCGCACCCGATGCTGCCGTTCATGGCGCAGGGCGCGAACCAGGCGGTGGAGGACGCGATGGACCTGGCGGCCTGTCTGGCAGATCCAGGGACGGCGACGACCGGGGCGCGGCTGGACCGCTACCAGGCGCTGCGGATCCCGCGCACGGCGGAGATCCAGCGCGGTTCGCGGGGCAACGCGGGCATCCTGCACCTGCCGGACGGTCCGGCGCAGCGGCGCAGGGACGCCCGGATGGCGGTGCACGCGGCGCTGCGCGACCGGGCGACGCTGTACGCGCACGAGACGGGCCGGAGCGTGGTGCCGCTCCCGGTGTGACGGCCGCCCCCGGAGCGGTGCCGCTCCCGCCGTGACGGCCCGCCCTGCCGGAGCGGTACCGCTCCCGGTGCGCCCACCACCTTCCGGTGACCTCAGGGTGACCTTCCGGTGATTGGCCTAGACCTATTGTGCGTCCCTGTTCGTGACGGTACGTTCGTCCCGGCTGCGCAGCCGGAACTCCACGCAACGCACGCACCACATCGCATCGTCACGCATCCCGCCGGGGCATCCCGGCGTTTCAGGAGGACATGCCATGTACCGTCGCATCGCGGCCGCGCTCGCCACCGCGGCCACCGCAGGAGCGCTCTCGCTCGGCACCGTGGGCACCGCCGAGGCCGCGGGCCCCGGCTTCTACGCCCGCAGCCACCACGCCTCGTACGCCGACTGCCAGGCGGCGGGCGCCGCGGGCAGACCCATCTGGGGCGCGCTCTACCTCTGTGAGTCCTTCGGCCCGCCCCGCCCGGACGTCTACGTCCTCTGGGTCCGCTTCTGACGGGGGCGCCCGGCCCCGGAGCGATCCGGGGCCGGGCGCCGCACGGGGGCACGGGGCCCCCGTCATTCGATCGACGTCCACGGGGAGACCGCCGCGCGCGGTCTCCTTCGTCGTTCCCGGCCCGGGGGGCCGGTGCCTTCGAGGCGCCTTCTCTCAGGCGCAGCTGATGATCAGGCTGGTGACCGCGGTGCAGATGCGGGACGCGGAGTCGTTGCCCGGGGCGGGGTCGGCGGGGCTGCTGGTGACACGGGTCGCGGTCACCTTGTAGGGGGTGCCGAGGCTGAGGAGGGCGACGGGGACCGAGAAGTGACGGGTGGTACTGGCCCCGGGGGCCAGCTCGCCCACGGCACAGACGGCCCGGCCCGCGGTGAGCGCGCAGTCGGGGCTGGTCACGCCGCTGAGGGCGGGCAACCGGGCCTCGACGGTGGCCGAGGTGAGGGTGGCCGGTCCGTCGTTGCTCAGGGTGAGGGTGTAGTCGATGCGTCCGTTGAGGAGGCCGGGTACGGGGGTGGCGGCCAGCCGCACCCGGAGGTCGGCGCCCGACTGCCCGGTGATCACGACACCGTTGGGGCTCGCGCCCACGGGAATGCCAGTGGCGGTCCCGGTGGCGGTGTCGATCGCGGACGCGGTGGCCGAGTTGTTGTCGGCGGTGTAGGCGAGGCTGCCGTCCGGGGACACCGCCACGTCGACCGGGTTGTTCCCCACGGTGGTGGTGGAGGTGAGGGCGCCGGTGGCGGTGTCGATCGTGGAGACGGCCCCGGTCTGGTTCCGGGTGACGTAGGCGCGGGTGCCGTCGGGGGAGAGGGCGACGCCGTAGGGGAGACCGGGGACGGCGAGGGAGGCGGTGACGGTGCCGGTGGCCGTACCGATCACCGCGACGGAGTCGGAGTACGGGCGGGTGACGTAGGCGCGGCTGCCGTCGGGGCTGAGGGCGATGTCCTGGGGGAAGCCGCTGAGCCCGATGGTCGCGGTCACCGTGGCGGTCGCGGTGTCGAGGACCGAGACGGACTGGGAGGCGTAGTTGGTGACGTAGGCGCCGGTGCCGTCGGGGGTGACGGCGACGTTCTGCGGGTCGCTGCCGACGCCGACGGCCGTGGCCACCGTGTCCGTCGCGGTGTCGATCACCGAGACGGTGCCGGAGCCGCTGTTGACGGCGTAGGCGCGGGTCCCGTCCGGGGAGACGGCGATGCCCTTGGGGTGGTCCCCGACGCCGATCGTGGCGGTGACCGACCGGGTGGCGGCGCTGATCACCGAGACGGAGTCCGCGTTCGCGTTCGTCACATAGACGCGGGCGCCGTCCGGGGACGCGGCCACGCCCCGGGGACCGTCCCCGACGGCGACCGTCGCCGTGACCGTGCCGGTGGCGGTGTCGATCACGGAGACCGTGTCGTCGCCGAAGTTCGCGACGTACGCGAGCGCCTCGCCGGACAGCGCGGCGGCCGGGCTCCCGGCGGCCGCGGCGGGCGAGGCACCGGCGGTGAGCGTGGCCACGAGCAGAGCGCAGGCACCGGCCGCGGAGACCCCGCGGCCCAGGGCTCTTCGGACGCCGGAGGTGGTCGACGAGCGCATGAGAGGTTCCTCCCCATCAGGCCACGCGCGGGCGGCGCGGGCGGATCGAAGCCCGGCCCCGCCCACGACCACGGGGAGCGTCCACCCGGGACGCACACGGACACCGGACGACGGCCCGCGAGACCCCGGAGGCGGGCGTCCGGTGCACCTGGGACAGGATGCGAGGGACCCCCGCCCCCGACAAGCACGCGAACCAGCCACACGCCTCCTGGCCGGAACCCATTCGAACACCCGGCGACCGCCCCCGACCGCCGAATCAGCCCGCCCCCGACCGCCGCATCCTCCGCCACGCGAAAGGCCCCGCCCGGCGCCGGAAGAACCGGGAACGCCGACCGGGGCCCGCGGCGGAACCCCGACTACCGGGGCCGCCCGAGGGGGAAGCTCAGCACTCGATGATGTTCACCGCGAGCCCGCCGCGCGCGGTCTCCTTGTACTTCACGCTCATGTCCGCGCCCGTCTCCTTCATGGTCTTGATGACCTTGTCGAGGGAGACCAGGTGGCTGCCGTCGCCGCGCATCGACATCTTCGCCGCCGTGACCGCCTTGACCGCCGCCATGCCGTTGCGCTCGATGCACGGGATCTGCACCAGGCCGCCGACCGGGTCGCAGGTCAGGCCCAGGTTGTGCTCCATGCCGATCTCGGCCGCGTTCTCCACCTGCTCGGGGGAGCCGCCGAGGACCTCCGCGAGGGCGCCCGCCGCCATCGAGCAGGCCGAACCGACCTCGCCCTGGCAGCCGACCTCGGCGCCGGAGATGGAGGCGTTCTCCTTGAAGAGCATCCCGATCGCGCCCGCCGCGAGCAGGAAGCGGACGATGCCGTCGTCGTCGGCGCCGGGCACGAAGTTCGTGTAGTAGTGCAGGACGGAGGGGATGATTCCGGCCGCGCCGTTCGTCGGGGCGGTGACCACCCGGCCGCCCGCCGCGTTCTCCTCGTTCACGGCCATCGCGTAGAGGGTGATCCACTCCATCGCGTGCGCCGCCGGGTTCCCCTCGGTGCGCAGCTTGCGGGCCGAGTTCGCGGCGCGCCTGCGGACCTTCAGGCCGCCGGGCAGGATGCCCTCGCGGGCCATGCCGCGCGAGACGCAGGACTGCATGACCCGCCAGATCTCCAGGAGGCCCGCGCGGATCTCGTCCTCGGTGCGCCAGGCCTTCTCGTTCTCCAGCATCAGGGAGGAGATCGACAGACCGGTCTCCTTGGCGAGCCGGAGCAGCTCGTCGCCGGTGCGGAAGGGGTACTTCAGGTGGGTGTCGTCGGGGATGATCGGGTTCTCGCCCGCGACCGCGTCCTCGTCGACGACGAAGCCGCCGCCCACCGAGTAGTACGTCTTCTCCAGGACGAGGCCGCCCTCGGAGTCGTACGCGAAGACCGTCATCCCGTTGGCGTGGTACGGCAGCGCCTTGCGCCGGTGCAGGATCAGGTCGGCGTCGAAGTCGAAGGGGACCTCGTGGGCGCCGAGCAGGTTGATCCGGCCGCTGCTCTTGATCCGTTCGAATTCCTCGTCAGCGTGTTCGACGTCGACGGTGCGCGGCGAGTTGCCCTCCAGACCGAGGAGGACGGCCTTGGGGGTGCCGTGGCCGTGGCCGGTCGCGCCGAGGGAGCCGTACAGCTCGGCCCGTACGGAGGCGGTGTGGGAGAGCAGGCCCTCGTTCTTCAGCCGGCGGGCGAACATCCGGGCCGCGCGCATCGGCCCCACCGTGTGGGAGCTCGACGGGCCGATGCCGATCGAGAACAGGTCGAAGACCGAGATGGCCACGGAAGGACTCCTTGGGAGGGCTAGACGCCGTTGTCTGCCGGGGTGGAGCAGAGAAGCGCGGGAAAAAGGGGGCGTACGGGGACATGGAGTGGGGCACCGCGCTCACGGTCCAGTGTGCGCGGTGCCCCGAAGATTCGTACGAACGAAAGGGTACGAAACTACTTCAGGCCGGGGTACAGCGGGTGCTTGTCCGCCAGGGCGGTCACCCGGGCCTTGAGGGCCTCGGCCTTCTCGCTGTCGAAGCCGGGCTTCAGGGACTCCGCGATGATGTCGGCGACCTCGGTGAAGTCCTCGGCGCCGAAGCCGCGGGTGGCGAGCGCGGGCGTGCCGATGCGCAGACCGGAGGTGACCATCGGCGGGCGCGGGTCGTTCGGGACGGCGTTGCGGTTGACCGTGATGCCGACCTCGTGGAGACGGTCCTCGGCCTGCTGGCCGTCGAGCTCGGAGTTGCGCAGGTCCACCAGGACCAGGTGCACGTCCGTGCCGCCGGACAGGACGGAGACGCCGTGCTCGGTGACGTCGTCCCGGACCAGGCGCTCGGCCAGGGCGCGGGCGCCGTCCACGGTGCGCTGCTGGCGCTCCTTGAACTCCTCCGAGGCCGCGACCTTGAAGGAGACGGCCTTGGCCGCGATGACGTGCTCCAGCGGGCCGCCCTGGAAACCGGGGAAGACCGAGGAGTTCAGCTTCTTGGCGAACGCCTTCTTCGCCAGGATGATGCCGCCGCGCGGGCCGCCGAGCGTCTTGTGCGTGGTGGAGGTCACCACGTCCGCGTACGGCACCGGGTTCGGGTGCAGACCGGCGGCGACCAGACCCGCGAAGTGGGCCATGTCGACCCACAGGTAGGCCTCGACCTCGTCGGCGATCCGGCGGAACTCGGCGAAGTCCAGCTGGCGCGGGTAGGCGGACCAGCCCGCGATGATCACCTTCGGGCGGTGCTCCTTGGCGAGGCGCTCGACCTCGGCCATGTCGACCAGACCGGCCTCGTCGACGTGGTACGCGACCACGTCGAACTGCTTGCCGGAGAAGTTCAGGCGCATGCCGTGGGTCAGGTGACCGCCGTGCGCCAGGTCCAGGCCGAGGATCGTGTCGCCGGGCTGGGCGATCGCGAAGAGGGCGGCCTGGTTCGCGGAGGCGCCGGAGTGCGGCTGCACATTGGCGTACTCGGCACCGAACAGGTCCTTGACCCGGTCGATCGCGATCTGCTCGGCGACGTCGACGTGCTCGCAGCCACCGTAGTAGCGGCGGCCCGGGTAGCCCTCGGCGTACTTGTTGGTGAGGACGGAGCCCTGCGCCTCCATGACGGCGACCGGAGCGAAGTTCTCCGAGGCGATCATTTCGAGGGTGGACTGCTGACGGCGGAGCTCGGCGTCGACGGCTGCGGCGACGTCCGGGTCCAGCTCGTGGAGGGGAGTGTTCAGAAGCGACATGAATCGATCCCTAAGGGTCTCGGGCCCGGTCTTCAGTTCCCGGCGGAGAACGCGGCGTACGCGTCGGCGGTGAGCAGCTCGTCCGGCTCGCCCTCGACACGCACCTTGAACAGCCAGCCACCCTCGAACGGAGCCGTGTTCACCAGGGACGGGTCGTCCACCACGTCCTGGTTGGACTCGACGATCTCGCCCGTCACGGGGGAGTACAGGTCGCTGACCGACTTCGTCGACTCCAGCTCGCCGCAGGTCTCGCCCGCGGTGACGGTGTCGCCGACAGCGGGAAGCTGGGCGTAGACGACGTCACCGAGCGCGTTGGCGGCGAACTCGGTGATGCCGACGGTCGCGACGCCGTCCACGGCGTCCGACAGCCACTCGTGCTCCTTGGTGTAACGCAGCTGCTGGGGGTTGCTCATGGCCTGATTCTCCTGGATCGGGGGAGTGCTGATGAACGTGGGTCTTGCGGGGTGAGACGAGAAGTGAGACGGACTCGTCACTTCTGGCGCTTGTAGAACGGCAGTGCCACGACCTCGTACGGCTCGTGGGCGCCGCGGACGTCCACGCCGACGCCCTCGGTCCCGGGCGTGGCGTGCGCCGCGTCGACGTACGCCATCGCGATCGGCTTGCCGAGCGTCGGGGACGGGGCGCCGGAGGTGACCTCCCCGATGACCACGCCGTCCTTGACGACGGAGAAACCGGCGCGCGGGACCCGGCGGCCCTCGGCGATCAGCCCGACGAGCTTGCGCGGCGGGGTGGCCCCGGCGCGCTCGGCGGCCTTCTCCAGCGCCTCACGGCCGACGAACCGGCCCTCGTTGGTCGTCTTCTCGAACTTCACGACCCGGCCGAGCCCCGCGTCGAAGGGCGTCAGGGAGGTGGTCAGCTCGTGCCCGTACAGCGGCATGCCCGCCTCCAGGCGGAGCGTGTCACGGCAGGACAGGCCGCAGGGGATCAGCCCGACCGGGGCGCCCGCCTCGGTCAGCGCCCGCCACACGCCCTCGGCGTGCTCCGGCTTCAGGAACAGCTCGAAGCCGTCCTCGCCGGTGTAGCCGGTCCGGGCGATCAGCGCGGGCACGCCCGCGACCGTGCCGGGCAGCCCCGCGTAGTACTTCAGCCCGTCCAGGTCGGCGTCGGTGAGCGACTTCAGGATGCCGGGGGACTCCGGGCCCTGCACCGCCAGCAGGGCGTACGCGTCGCGGTCGTCGCGCACCTCGGCGTCGAAGCCCGCCGAGCGCTCCACCAGCGCGTCGAGCACGATCTGGGCGTTGGAGGCGTTGGCGACGACCATGTACTCGGGGGCCTCGGCCGGGCCGAGACGGTAGACGATCAGGTCGTCGAGGATGCCGCCGTCCTCCTGGCAGATCATCGTGTACCGGGCGCGCCCGGCACCCACCGTGGAGATGTTGCCGACCAGGGCGTGGTCGAGGAGCTCCACGGCCTGCGGACCCGTGACGGTGATCTCGCCCATGTGGGAGAGGTCGAACAGACCGGCCCGGGTGCGGACCGCGAGGTGCTCCTCGCGCTCACTGCCGTAGCGCAGCGGCATGTCCCAGCCCGCGAAGTCGGTCATGGTCGCGCCCAGCGAACGATGCAGGGCATCGAGGGCGGTCAGGCGGGGGGCAGAGGTCATGGGGTGGCTCCCGGGTCCCAAGGGCGTGATAGGTGACGAAACACATGACGGCGAGGACGTCCTCCCCATCTGTCATGGAACCTGAGAGGTTCACCGAGAGCATCTCGTCACCGAGAGATCGGCTTGCACCTTGGGTGGGGACACCGGCAGGGTGTCCCGCTTTTCAGATCTGCCTCATCCACGCGGTACGGGGCCTGAGAGATTCAAGGGAGGGTCTTGCTCCTTCGGCGCCCGGACGCCGAGGCGTCCGGAACTCTCCCGCGCGGATTCGAACGGCCGGTATGCGGTTGTAAGGGCGGCGGTGCGCTGTGGGGCGACGGCCCGCCCGGCGGGCACATCATTGCACGCGTGTCCGGCGCGGCAAATCGCTTGTGCCTCATTACCAGTTCTTTACACTTCATGGGCAAGGGTCTCCTTGAGACCCGGCAGGGGGGAGAAGCGATGAGGTTCCAGCACACCGGCGCATACGCTCCGAGTACCGGAATACCGTCACAGCGGGCCCGCGCCCGGACCCGGAGGGTCCGGCTCCTGCGGGACCTGCGCGAGCGCGGCGGCCGGGGCCCCCGCGCCCTCACCTTCGCGGCGGGCGACCTCGTCGTCGTCTCCGGGCTGCCCGGCAGCGGCAAGTCCACCCTCATGAAGCGCGCCGCCGAGGGCAGCGGCATCGACTCCCAGGACACCCGGGAGCGCTGGGAGGCCCGGATGCCCCGCCTGCTGCCGTACGCCGTCTACCGCCCGCTGGTCCGCCTCGCGCACTACGCGGGACTCCGCACCGCCCTGCGCTCCGGCGGTGGCGTGATCGTCCACGACTGCGGCACCCAGTCCTGGGTGCGCGGCTGGCTCGCCCGCGAGGCCCGCCGCCGGGGCCGCGCCCTCCACCTCGTCCTCCTCGACGTCACCCCCGACACCGCCCGCGCCGGACAGCGCGACCGGGGCCGGGGCGTCTCCTCGTACGCCTTCGCCCGGCACCGGCGGGCCGTCACCCGGCTCGTCACCTCCGCCGAGTCCGGCCGCCTCCCGCACGGCTGCGCCTCCGTGACCCTGCTCGACCGGGACGCCGCCGACGCGCTCCGCAGGATCGGCTTCGGGGAGGCCGTCTGAAGCGACCGCCCGCGCCCCCGGGGGCGTCCCTGGGGGCGCCTCCGGGAGGCTCCTGGTGCTCCTGGTGCTCCTGGTGCTGCTGCTGGTGAGTGCCGGTGCCTGACCGGTCCGTTACCGGGGCGCGGCTCGGCCGTTGCTTCCGGCTCCGGCTCCGGTCCGTCCGCCGTCCACCCGTCCGCGTCCCGGCGTCCTGTCCCCCGGGCCCGGCCCCCGGCCCCCCTCCCCGGGTCCCTCCGGCCGTCGCCCGTGTCCCACCGCCCCCACGTTCCGTACCCTTTGGGCCACGGCGCCACAAGGGCGGCGTTAGGGTGCTGGCGGGCCCGCCGGCACGGCGGAGCCCTGGCGGCGAGAAGGGGAAACGGGACCGTGGACGTGACGTGGCCGGGCAACGAGCTCGAAGAGGTCCTTGCCGCCTCACTCGGCAATCCCGGGGCCGGAGCCCGCCTGGTCGAGGTCCTCGGCCGCAGCCCCGTCTGGGTGCCGCTGCCCAACGGCGGCGGCCCCGAGAGCGCCGACCTCGACCTGCCCACCCTGGAGATCGACGGTGCGGCCTACGTCCCCGTCTTCAGCTCCGAACAGCAGTTCCTCGCCTGTGTCGGCAGCCACATGTCCTTCACCGTCGCCCCCGCCCGCGAGTTCGCCCGGGGTCTGCCCCCGCAGCTCGGCATCGCGGTGAACCCCGGCGGCACCGTCGGCGTCCCGCTGCCCCCGCCCGCCGTCGCCGAACTCTGCCGGACCGGCCGCACCCCGCTCGACGGCCCCGCCGCGGGCGGCCGGGTCCGCCTCTTCGAGCCCGACTGGCAGGACGACCCCGTCGACTTCCTCTCCGCCGCCTCCGCCGAGTTCGAGGCCACCGGGGTCGTCGTCTCCGCCCGCCGCGCCCTCGCCAGCGTCGAGGGCACCGAACCCGCCCTTTTCGTCGGCGTCCAGCTCGTCGGCTGGGACGGCGTCGACCGCAACGCGCCCCTGGACGCCCTCGGCCGCGCCCTCGGCCGCGTCGAGGTGGCCTGGCCGGTCAACCTCATCCTGCTCGACATGGCGCAGGACCCGGTCGGCGACTGGATGCTGGAGCGGGTCCGCCCCTTCTACCAGCGCGCCGCCGTGTGACGGACGGGCTGTTTAAGCTGAACTTC
Source organism: Streptomyces sp. NPDC101490 (assembly GCF_044767145.1). Lineage (NCBI taxonomy): Bacteria > Bacillati > Actinomycetota > Actinomycetes > Kitasatosporales > Streptomycetaceae > Streptomyces > Streptomyces sp. NPDC101490. The sequence goes on along the minus strand of NZ_JBIWNI010000018.1, from coordinate 83,631 downwards.
TCACGGCCGGACTTCGCGCGGCCGGACTTCGCACGGCCGGACTTCGCACGACGCGGACGGCCGCAGGACATACGCACGACCGACGTGGTGACGGAAGAGGGGCGGGAACCAGGGTGAGCGCGTCAGGCACCGCCTCGGCCGAACGGATCGAGCACATGCTGCGCCAGGTGGCACCCGGACGCTACGACGCGTACGAGCAGCTGCTGCACGCCCTCGCCGACGGCGAGCTGCGGATACTGCTCTGGCACGGCACGCCGGGATCGGCCGACGCCCAGTACGGGAACATGGAGGTGGACGGCCACGGCTACGCGCCCTGCGTCACCTCCGACCGGGAGCTGGCCGCCTCCGGCTGGCACCGCGCCCACGAGCTCGTCACCGGCCGGGAGATCGCCCGCGCCCTCTACCCCGACCGCTGGGGAGTCTGGCTGAATCCGCACGCCCCCGGCGGCGGCGTCGGCATCCCCTGGGCCGATCTGCGCCGGATCGCCACCGGACTCGACCGGATGCCCGCCGGACCGCTCCGGATCGCCGAACCCACCCTGGAGATGCCGCAGTTCTACGCCCAGCTCACCCAGAACGCCCACCGCACCCCGGCCGTCCGGGCACTGCGCCGGGGCTGGGTGCAGCCCGCGCTCGGCTCCCCGTACCTCGTCATCGGTCTCGACCTGTACGACGGGTCGGCCGCGGCCGTCGACACGGTCCGCGCGATGATGCGCCAGTCGATCGGCACCGTGCCCGAGGGGCTGCCCGTCTCCACGGTCGCGCTCTCCGACGCCTACGACCCGGTGGCGCTCTGGCTGCGGGCGAACGGACGCCCCTTCTACGACCGCGAGGCCCACGCGGGCCAGGGTCCCGCCCCCGTCCACGGATACGGCTACCCGCCCCCGGCGCCGTCCGGATACTGAGACGCACCACGCGACGCGTCCCGCCCCACCGGCCTCCGGAGTTCGCTCCGGAGGCCTTCTTTCGTCCCAATTGCGCCAGCTGAAAGCATGGTTGAGCTGACATGTCCGATTGGGGGGAAGAGGCCCCGAGATGGTCCGCTCAGGTGATCCTGACGTCCGGATAACGGAAGTCGCAGCACCGCATCACGTTTGAGCAAACATTGCTCGTCAGGGCTGGCGGGTGATCCCGAGCGCGTTGAAGACTCCCCGGAACACCGGGCGTTCAGCTCCCTTCCGAGCCCATGCCCAGCAGGTTGTTCCACCGAGCCGCCACCCGCGGCGGGCAAGGGCCGGCTACCGGCGGCCGAGAGGGGTCCTCACCACGATGACGGCACCACTGCGCGAGACGAGTGCGGGCGAGCCGACCGCCGCCGTCGACGCCCCGCCCGAAGCCAAGGTCATCGAGGGCCGTTCGCCCTGGAAGATCGCCTGGACCCGTCTCAAGCGCGACAAGCTGGCCCTCGCGGGCGCCTTCGTCGTCGTCTTCCTCGTCCTGGTGGCGGTCTTCGCCCCGCTCATCGTCGGCCTCCTCGGCCACCCGCCCGACGAGTTCCACGAGGACCAGATCGACCCGCTCTTCGGCACCCCGACCGGCGCCTGGGGCGGCATCAGCTCCGACTTCCTCCTCGGGGTCGAGCCGGTCAACGGCCGCGACGTCTTCAGCCGCATCGTCTACGGCGCCCGGATCTCGCTGCTCGTCGCCTTCCTCGCCGCGGTCTTCGCGGTGGCCCTCGGCACCGTCCTCGGCATCGTCGCCGGCTACTTCGGCGGCTGGGTCGACGCCGTGCTCAGCCGCGTCATGGACGTGATGCTCGCCTTCCCGCAGCTGCTCTTCACGATCGCCCTGGTCTCGGTCCTCCCCAACGAACTCCTCGGCATCGAGGGTTCGGGTGTGCGCATCGGCGCCCTCGTCGTCGTCATCGGCTTCTTCGGCTGGCCGTACGTCGGCCGCATCGTCCGGGGCCAGACCCTCTCGCTGCGCGAACGCGAGTACGTGGAGGCCGCCCGCAGCCTGGGGGCCGGCCGCCTCTACATCCTCCGCAAGGAACTGCTGCCCAACCTGGTCGCCCCGATCACGGTCTACGCGACCCTCATGATCCCCACCAACATCCTCACCGAAGCCGCGCTCAGCTTCCTCGGCGCCGGGGTCAAGCCCCCCACCGCCTCCTGGGGGCAGATGCTCTCCAAGGCCGTCAACACCTATGAATCGGACCCCCTGTTCATGGTGATCCCCGGCCTCGCGATCTTCATCACCGTCCTGGCGTTCAACCTCTTCGGCGACGGCGTGCGTGACGCGCTCGACCCGAAGGGCTCCCGCTGACCGTTCGCCGACGACCCGCAAGACCGCCCCTGCCGCTGGCGACAGGAGGCTGATCCACCCTCGGCGGACCGCTGCTGTCGGCCGCCACTACCCCGGAGGTTGCGAGACCCATGACCCTGCTGAGTACTCAGAGGCGCAGAATCGCCACGGGCGCGCTGCTCGCGGCGGCCACGATGGTCGTCACCACCGCCTGCGGCGGTGGCGGCGCCAAGAGCGGTAGCGACGACACCGGCAAGGGGGGCCTCGCCTTCAACGGCGGAGTCAACAAGGTCCTCAACGCCTCCGACAAGAAGGGCGGCGAGCTGAAGTTCATCGGCTCGCAGGAGGCCGACAGCTGGGACCCGCAGCGCGGCTACTACGGCTTCGTGTGGGACTTCGCCCGCTACTACACCCGCCAGCTCGTCACCTTCAAGGCCGCCCCGGGCACCGCCTCGACCGAGCTGGTCCCGGACCTCGCCACCGACCCCGGCAAGGTCTCCGCCGACGGACTCACCTACACCTTCACGCTGAAGGACGGGGTGACCTGGGAGGACGGCAAGCCGATCACCTCCAAGGACATCAAGTACGGCATCGAGCGCATCTGGGCGCAGGACGTCATCTCCGGCGGCCCGATCTACCTCCAGCAGGTCCTCGACCCCAAGGGCGAGTACAAGGGTCCCTACAAGGACACCACCCCGGACAAGCTCGGCCTGAAGGCCATCGAGACCCCGGACGACAAGACCATCATCTTCAAGCTGCCGGTCGCCAACGGCGACTTCCTGCAGATGCTGGCCATGCCCGCCGCCTCCCCGGTCCGCCAGGACAAGGACACCAAGTCCAAGTACGGCCTGAAGCCCTTCTCCTCGGGCCCGTACAAGTGGGACTCGTACACCCCCAACAAGTCGATCAAGCTGGTCCGCAACGACAAGTGGGACGCCAAGACGGACACCGTCCGCAAGGCGCTCCCGGACAAGATCAGCGTCACGTTCACCACGAACGCCGACGACATGGACAACCGTCTGATCGAGGGCGAGTACGACCTCGACATCAACGCCACCGGCGTCGGTGCCGCCGCCCGCCAGAAGGTGCTCCAGCAGAACAAGGGCAACGTCGACAACCCGCAGACGGGCTTCATCCGCTACGCGGTCTTCCCGCAGACGGTCATCCCCAACATCGAGTGCCGCAAGGCCATCATCTACGCGGCCGACTCGAAGTCCCTCCAGACCGCCCGCGGCGGCCCGCAGGCCGGTGGCGACATCGCCGCCAACATGCTGCCCCCGGCGATCAAGGGCGCGGACCCCAAGGCCGACCCGTTCGGCAAGCTCGCGGGCGCCCCGGACCTCACCAAGGCCAAGGACGCGCTCAAGAAGTGCGGCCAGCCGAACGGCTTCAAGACCACCATCGCGGTCCGCAACAACAAGCCGATCGAGATCGCCACCGCCGAGTCCCTCCAGCAGTCGCTGAAGGCCGTCGGCATCGATGCCCAGATCGACCAGTTCGACGGCGCCCAGACCTCCGGCATCATCGGTTCGCCGAAGGTCGTCAAGGAGAAGGGCTACGGCATCATCATCATGGGCTGGGGCGCCGACTTCCCCAGCGGCCAGGGCTTCCTCCAGCCGCTGGTCGACGGCCGCTTCATCCTGCAGAGCGGCAACAACAACTTCTCCGAGCTGAACGACAAGTCCATCAACGGACTGTTCGACCAGGCGCTGAAGGAGACCGACCCGGCCAAGGCCGGCGAGCTCTACAAGCAGATCAACACGAAGGTCTCGGAGGCCGCGGTCTACCTGCCCTTCACCCACGAGAAGAACATCATCTGGCGCGGCTCCCGCCTGACCAACGTCTACACGGCCGACGCCTACAACGGCCGTTACGACTACGCGTCGCTCGGCGTCGTCAAGTAATCCGACCCGCTTCGCCGGCGCACCACCCGCCGCCAGGTCCGAAGGGCAGGTGATGGCCGAGGGCGGCGGCCGGGGGACCCGACAGGGACTCCCGGCCGCCGACCGGCCGACCGCATGCTTGCATACATAATCCGGCGACTCTTCGCGGTCGCCGTGATGCTGCTCGTCGTCACGCTCGTGACGCTCAGCATCTTCTTCCTCATTCCCAAGCTGACCGGCAGCGACCCTGCCGCGATGTTCGTCGGCAAGCAGGCGGACCCGGCCTCCATCGAGGGCATCCGGCAGAAGCTGGGCCTGGACGAGCCGATCCTGGTGCAGTTCTGGCACTTCGTCTCCGGCATCTTCGTCGGCCGCGACTACACGGGCGGTGGCGACACCATCCACTGCGCGGCCCCGTGCTTCGGCTACTCCTTCAAGACGGAGCAGGACGTCTGGGCCATGCTGGTCGACCGCATCCCGGTCACCCTCTCCATGGTCCTCGGCGCGGCCGTGCTCTGGCTCGTCATGGGCGTCTCCACCGGCATCGTCTCCGCGCTCAAGCGCGGCACCGTGATCGACCGGGCCGCGATGGTCACGGCGCTCGCCGGTGTCTCGCTGCCCATCTACTTCACCGCCATGCTGGCGCTGTTCCTCTTCCGCACCCAGCTCGACTGGCTGGACGCCAAGTACGTCCCGTTCACCGAGTCCCCGGGCGCGTGGTTCGGCGGTCTGCTGCTGCCCTGGGTCACGCTCGCCTTCCTGTACGCGGCGATGTACGCGCGGCTCACCCGGGCCACCATGCTGGAGGTCCTCGGCGAGGACTACATCCGCACCGCGCGCGCCAAGGGCCTCCCGGAGCCGGTCGTGCTCGGCAAGCACGCGATGCGCTCCACCATGACCCCCATCCTGACCATCTTCGGCATGGACCTCGGAGCCCTCGTCGGCGGCGCGGTCCTCACCGAGACCGCGTTCAACCTGTCCGGACTCGGGAACGCCGCCTTCAAGGCGGTCGGCGACCGCGACCTGCCGGTGATCCTCGCGGTCACCCTCATCACGGCCGCCTCCGTGGTCCTCGCCAACCTCGTGGTGGACCTCCTGTACGCGGTGATCGACCCCCGAGTGAGGCTCGCATGACGGACCAGCCGGCGAAGACCGGGGCGGCGGTGGGCGAACCCGTCCGCACCGGGGCCGCCCCCTCCGACGCCTTCCTCGACGTGCGCGACCTGAAGATCCACTTCCCGACCGACGACGGCCTCGTCAAATCGGTCGATGGCCTCTCCTTCCAGCTGGAGAAGGGCAAGACCCTCGGCATCGTGGGCGAGTCCGGCTCCGGCAAGTCGGTCACCTCGCTCGGCATCATGGGCCTGCACACCGTCGGCCAGTACGGCCGCCAGAAGGCCCGGATCTCCGGCGAGATCTGGCTCAACGGGCGCGAGCTGCTCTCCGCCGACCCGGACGAGGTCCGGCGGCTGCGCGGCCGCGAGATGGCCATGATCTTCCAGGACCCGCTGTCCGCGATGCACCCGTACTACACGGTCGGCGCGCAGATCGTGGAGGCGTACCGGGTCCACCACGACGTCGACAAGAAGACGGCCCGCAAGCGTGCCGTCGAACTCCTCGACCGGGTCGGCATCCCCGAGCCCGCCAAGCGGTTCGAGAACTACCCGCACGAGTTCTCCGGCGGGATGCGCCAGCGCGCGATGATCGCCATGGCGCTCGTCAACAACCCCGAACTCCTCATCGCCGACGAGCCGACCACGGCCCTCGACGTGACCGTGCAGGCACAGATCCTCGACCTGATGCGGGACCTCCAGAAGGAGTTCGGCTCCGCGGTCGTCATCATCACCCACGACCTCGGCGTCGTCGCCGAACTCGCCGACGACATCCTCGTCATGTACGGCGGGCGCTGCGTCGAACGCGGCCCGGCCGAACAGGTCTTCTACGAACCGCAGCACCCCTACACCTGGGGCCTGCTCGGCTCGATGCCGAGGATCGACCGGGACCAGACCGAGCGGCTCATCCCGGTCAAGGGCAACCCGCCCAGCCTCATCAACATCCCGAGCGGCTGCGCCTTCAACCCGCGCTGCCCGTACGCGGACGTCCCGAAGGGCGGCATCACGCGCACCCAGCGGCCCGAGCTGGCCCTCGTCGGCGAGCGCCACCACTCCGCCTGCCACATGCCGCAGGAGGAGCGCACCCGCATCTGGACCGAAGAGATTGCGCCGAAGCTGTGAGCGAGACGACGGAACCCCTGCTCAAGGTCACCGGCCTGCAGAAGCACTTCCCCATCCGCAAGGGCCTGCTCCAGCGCCGGTCCGGCGCGGTCAGGGCGGTCGACGGACTCGACTTCGAGGTCTACCCCGGTGAGACCCTCGGTGTCGTCGGCGAGTCCGGCTGCGGCAAGTCGACGATGGGCCGCCTCATCACCCGGCTCCTCGAACCGACCGGCGGCACGATCGAGTTCCAGGGCACGGACGTCTCCCACCTCGGGGTGGCCAAGATGCGTCCGCTGCGCCGGGACGTCCAGATGATCTTCCAGGACCCGTACGGCTCGCTGAACCCGCGCCACACGGTCGGCACGATCGTCTCGGCGCCCTTCCGGCTCCAGGGCGTGGAGCCCGAGGGCGGGGTGCGGAAGGAGGTCCAGCGGCTGCTCGGCCTGGTGGGCCTGAACCCGGAGCACTACAACCGCTACCCGCACGAGTTCTCCGGCGGCCAGCGCCAGCGCATCGGCATCGCCCGCGCGCTCGCCCTCAAGCCGAAGCTGGTCGTCGCGGACGAGCCGGTCTCCGCGCTCGACGTCTCCATCCAGGCACAGGTGGTCAACCTCCTGGACGACCTCCAGGACGAGCTGGGCCTGACGTACGTCTTCATCGCCCACGACCTGTCCGTCGTCCGGCACGTCTCGGACCGCATCGCGGTGATGTACCTCGGCAAGATCGTCGAGCTGGCGGACCGCAAGTCGCTGTACGAGAACCCGATGCACCCCTACACCCGGGCCCTGATGTCCGCGGTGCCGATCCCGGACCCGCGCCGCCGGGGCGTCAAGAGCGACCGCATCCTGCTCACCGGTGACGTCCCGTCCCCGATCTCCCCGCCGCCGGGCTGCCGCTTCCACACCCGCTGCTGGAAGGCGACGGACCTGTGCAAGACGCAGGAACCGCCGCTGGTGGAGCTCCGCCCGGGACAGCGGGTCGCCTGCCACCACCCGGAGAACACGGAGAACACGGAGAACTCGGAGAACCCGGAGAACACTGACGTCCTGACGGTCCCGGCGGCCCGCCAGTCGATCGAGATCACGAAGCCGGGGGCGGCCGAGGCCGCCGAGCCGGAGGAGCCGGGGGAATCACCCGAGTCGGCTGAGCCGGAGGAGTCGGCCGGGGCCGTGGAGACGGCGGAGCCCGCCGGGGCTTCCGGCGCGTCCACGCCGGACGAGACCGCCGGGAACACGGGGAAGCCCGGTGGCTCCGGGACCACGGAGGCGGCGGAGGACGCGGCCGACGGCTCCGGCACCTGACACGAGGGGAGGCCCCCGGCACCGAGAGGCGCCGGGGGCCTTTGTCGTCGGGCTTCCGCGTCCCCGAGGTCCCACCCCGGCCCGCCCGGCCCCCCGGCCCGCCCGGCCCCCCGGCCCGCCGGAGACCCGTCGGGCCCACAGGTCCCGACGCGCTGCCCGGAGGGGCGAAGGGTTCCGTCGGGTCAGCGAGCTTCCGCCGGGGGCGGGGCGGCACCGTGCCCGGCTTCCGCGCCCGTGCCCGGCTCCCGCGCCCGCGCGATCCCACCGGCCGCGCCCGGCCGGAGGCGGCGCCGGGCCCACGTGCCGCCGGGGTCCACCCCGGGGCGGACTCGCACGGGGGTCCCCGCGCCCGGGGCGTCCCGTACGGACCCCACGGGAACAACCGGCACAATTGGCCGGTGCTCCACGACTTGTTCACCCCCTCCGTCCAACACACGCTCGATCTCGTCGGGATCTTCGTCTTCGCGATCTCCGGCGCCCTGCTCGCCGTCCGGAAGAACTTCGACGTCTTCGGGATCGCCGTCCTCGCCGAGGCCACCGCCCTCGGCGGCGGCCTCTTCCGCGACCTGATGATCGGCGCCGTCCCCCCGGCCGCCTTCACGGACCTCGGCTACTTCCTGATGCCGCTGGTCGCGGCGGTGCTCGTCTTCTTCCTGCACCCGGAGGTCGAGCGCACCCAGATCGCGGTCAACGTCTTCGACGCGGCGGGCCTCGGCCTCTTCTGCGTGACCGGGACGATGAAGGCGTACGACTACGGGCTCGGCCTCACCGCCTCGGCGGCGCTCGGCCTGGCGACCGGTGTCGGCGGCGGTGTGCTGCGGGACATGCTCGCGAACGAGGTGCCGTCGCTGCTGCGCTGGGACCGGGACCTGTACGCCGTCCCGGCCATGGTCGGAGCCGGGATGGTGGTGCTCTTCATCCGTTTCGACGCGCTCAACGCCTTCACCACCGGGACGGCGGTCCTCACCGCGTTCACCCTGCGGCTGCTGGCGATGCGCTACCACTGGCGCGCGCCCCGCGCCTGGAACCGGCGCTCCTCCGCCCGCGAGGAACCAGAAAAAGCTACCGCTTAGTAGTGCGCTGGGGTACCGTCGGACGCATGACCACGAGGACCGAGACGAGCGCCACCGGGACGACCGTGGCGAAGGGCGCCGGCACCGGCGCCGACACCGAAGCCGACGGCGGGACCGCCACCGCGCGGAGCGAGTTCGACCGCGACACCGCCGTCGCCCTCCGCGAGCCCGGTGTCTACGACGCGCACCTCTCCGCGGGCTGGACGATCATCCACGCGGTGAACGGCGGCTATCTGCTGGCCCTGCTCGGCCGGGCGCTCGGCGACCACCTCCCGCACCCGGACCCGTTCACGATCTCGGCGCACTACCTGACGCCGTCCGTGCCGGGCCCCGCGGTGATCCGGACAGAGACGGTCCGCACCGGCCGGACGCTCTCCACCGGACAGGCGTCCCTCTTCCAGTACGCCGAGGACGGCACCGAGGTCGAGCGCATCCGCGTCCTCGCCTCCTACGGCGACCTGGACGCGCTCCCGGACGACGTCCGCACCACCGCCACCCCGCCCCGGATGGCACCGATCGAGAACTGCTTCGGCGCCTCCGACGGCCCCGCCCCCGAGATCCCCGGCTCCTCCGCGATCACGGAGCGGCTCGACATCCGGCTCGACCCGTCCTGCGTCGGCTGGGCGGTCGGCGCACCGTCCGGCAAGGGCGAGATGCGGGCCTGGTTCGGTCTGGCGGACGGCCACGAGCCCGACGCGCTGTCGCTGCTCCTGACGGTCGACGCGCTGCCGCCGACCTCCTTCGAACTGGGCCTCAAGGGCTGGACGCCCACGGTCGAGCTGACCACGCACGTCCGCTGCCGCCCGGCCCCCGGCCCGCTGCGGGTCTCCATCACCACCCGCAACCTGGCGGGCGGCTTCCTGGAGGAGGACGCCGAGGTCTGGGACAGTGCGGACCGCCTGGTGGCCCAGTCCCGCCAACTGGCCCGCGCGCCCCGGGGCTGACCGGACGGGCCCGGGAGGGCGGGGACCGGGGAGCGCCGGGACCGCGAGGCGACACCGCCCCCGCCCGTACCGGACCACCGGGGCCGCACCGGACCCGGAAGCGGAGGGCGCGATGAGCCGCGACCGGGCGCGCCAGCCCCGGACGCGGAATCGGAGCCGTACCGCCGGAGCCCTCGCGGGCCACGGAGCCGGGTGCGCCGGGGCAGGGAACCGGAAGGTGCCCGCAGACGGCGGCGTCGGGCCGCCCGCCCCCGGACCCCTGGAAGCGGAAGCCCGTGCGGCTCGGTCCGTGGCGCTCGGGCCGAGGCCGGGTCCGGGCGGCCCGCCACCTCCCTGCCGCCCGCCCACCACCCTGGCTGAAAGGCGTAAACCGGCCACCCTTCCTGGACCGCGCGGCGGCGTAAACCGGCCACCCTCCGGGAGCGCGGGCGGGGGCTCGTAGAATCGGTCCACCATGGCTTACCTCGACCACGCCGCGACCACGCCGATGCTCCCCGAGGCGATCGAGGCGATGACCGCCCACCTCGCCGTCACCGGCAACGCCTCCTCCCTGCACGCGCCCGGCCGACGCGCCCGGCGGACCGTCGAGGAGGGGCGGGAGACCCTGGCCGCCGCGCTCGGCGCACGGCCCAGCGAGGTCGTCCTGACCTCCGGCGGCACCGAGGCCGACAACCTCGCCGTGAAGGGCCTCTACTGGTCCCGCCGCGCCGCCGACCCGCGCCGCACCCGCGTCCTCGCCAGCCCCGTCGAGCACCACGCCGTGCTCGACGCCGTCGACTGGCTCGCCGTCCACGAGGGCGCCGAGGTCGAGTACCTGCCGGTGGACCGCCACGGCCGGGTCCACCCCGAGGCCCTGCGCGAGGCCCTCGCCCGCGACCCCGGGTCCGTGGCCCTCGCCACCGTCATGTGGGCGAACAACGAGATCGGCACGGTCATGCCGGTCCGGGCCCTCGCCGACGTCGCCGCCGAGTTCGGCGTCCCGCTGCACGCCGACGCCGTCCAGGCCGTCGGCCAGGTCCCGGTCGACTTCGCCGCCTCCGGCCTCGCCGCGATGACCGTCTCCGGTCACAAGATCGGCGGCCCCTACGGCATCGGCGCCCTGCTCCTGGGCCGCGAGCACACCCCCGTACCCGTCCTGCACGGCGGCGGCCAGGAGCGGCACGTCCGCTCCGGCACCCTCGACGTGCCCGCCGTCGCCGCCTTCGCCGTCGCCGCGCGGCTCGCCACCGGGCGACGCGAGGAGTTCGCCCGTGAGGTCGGGGCGCTCCGCGACGAGCTGGTGACCGCCGTCCGGACGGTCGTGCCCGACGCGGTCCTCGGCGGCGACCCGGTCGACCGGCTCCCCGCCAACGCCCACTTCACCTTCCCCGGCTGCGAGGGCGACTCGCTGCTGCTGCTGCTCGACGCGGCGGGCATCGCCTGCTCCACCGGCTCCGCCTGCACCGCCGGGATCGCCCAGCCCAGCCACGTCCTGCTGGCCACCGGCACCGATCCGGACCTGGCCCGGGGCACCCTGCGCTTCTCGCTCGGCCACACCTCCACGAAGGAGGACGTCGCGGCCGTCGCGAAGGCGATCGGCCCGGCCGTGGAGCGAGCCCGCACAGCGGGCCTCACCTGACGGGGAGCCCTCTCCGGGCCCCGTTCCGGAGCGGGTCTCCCTTCCGGGTCAGGCACCCGAGCGCCCGGGACTGAGCCTCAGGGCCCACCTGGCCCCGGGGGTCCACCCGGCCGGGGCCCACTCGACCTGGGGCCCCGGTGGGGCCCTGGGCCGCAGGGCCCCACCCCGCAACACCGCGCCGAAGGCGCGTCACGCGGGCTTTCGCGCCGCCTCCCGCTCCAGCTTCCGCCGGGCCTCCCGCACCAGCTTCAGATAGCGGTCCCAGTCCCAGTGCGGACCGGGGTCGGTGTGGTCGGTGCCCTGGACCTCCACGTGCCCGATGATGTGCTCCCGGTCCACGGGTATCCCGTACCGCGCGCAGATGTCCGCCGTCAGCGCCGCCGACCCCGCGTACATCGCCGCCGTGAAGTCCTTCGGCCGGTCGACGAAGCCCTCGTGCTCGATGCCGATGCTCCGCTCGTTCATGGCCCGGTTCCCCGCGTGGAAGGCGACGTCGAGCTCCCGGATCATCTGCGCCACGTGCCCGTCCTTGCGGACGACGTAGTGCGCGGCGGCCCCGTGCCCCGGGTTCTTGAAGACCTGGAGAGCGGTCGCGTAGCTGCCCTGCACGACGTGGATCACGACCCGGTCGATCGTGTAGTCGTCCGGCCGGTCGGCCCGCCGCCAGTTCGCCCGCGCCGCCGAGGTCCACTCGGCGCCCTTGTGGTCTATCTCGCCGTCGGTCCGCTTGCGCTGCATCCCCGGCAGCCGCCACCAGGTGCGCGCCAGCTCCTCCGAGGCCAGTACGGCGGTGCCCACCACGGCGGCGCCGCCGCCGACCAGCAGGGCGCGCCGCCCCACCCGACGGCCCGAACCGGCCGAACTCTCGTTCCCCTTGCTCCCCATGCCACCGAGAACGCTCACCACCGTGATTCCGGTTCCCACGGCCCCGTACCCTGGTGGTGCTATGACTCAGAATCCGCGCCCCCTCCGCGTCCTCGCCGCCATGTCGGGCGGGGTGGACTCCGCCGTCGCCGCCGCCCGCGCCGCCGAAGCCGGTCACGACGTGACCGGTGTGCACCTCGCCCTCTCCGCGAACCCGCAGTCCTTCCGCACGGGCGCGCGTGGCTGCTGCACCATCGAGGACTCGCGCGACGCGCGCCGGGCGGCCGACGTCATCGGCATCCCGTTCTACGTGTGGGACCTCGCCGAGCGGTTCCGCGAGGACGTCGTGGACGACTTCGTCGCGGAGTACGAGGCCGGGCGCACGCCCAATCCGTGCCTGCGCTGCAACGAGAAGATCAAGTTCGCGGCGCTGCTCGACAAGGCGCTCGCCCTCGGCTTCGACGCGGTCTGCACCGGCCACTACGCCACGGTCGTCGAGACCGGCGACGGCGCCCGTGAGCTGCACCGCGCCTCCGACGAGGCCAAGGACCAGTCGTACGTCCTCGGCGTGCTGGACGAGAAGCAGCTCGCGCACGCGATGTTCCCGCTGGGCGACACCCTCACCACCAAGGACGAGATCCGGGCGGAGGCCGAGCGGCGCGGGCTCGCGGTCGCGAAGAAGCCCGACAGCCACGACATCTGCTTCATCGCCGACGGGGACACCCAGGGCTTCCTGGCCTCCCGCCTCGGGAAGGCCGAGGGTGACATCGTCGACGAGGCGGGCACGACGATCGGCTCCCACGACGGCGCGTACGGCTTCACCATCGGACAGCGCAAGGGCCTGCGGATCGGCCACCCGGCCGCCGACGGCAAGCCCCGCTACGTCCTCGACATCTCGCCGGTGAACAACACGGTCACGGTGGGCCCCGTCGAAGCCCTGGACGTCACGGCCCTGACCGCGATCAAGCCCCGCTGGTGCGGCACCGCCCCGGACGCCCCGGGCCGCTACACCGCCCAGCTGCGCGCCCACGGCGGCGAGACGCCGGTGAGCGCGGCGATGGAGGACGGCGAACTGCGCGTCGCCTTCGACGAGCCGGTCCGGGGCGTCGCCCCCGGCCAGGCGATCGTCCTGTACGACGGCACGCGCGTGGTCGGCTCGGCGACGATCGCGACGACGACCCGCCGCCAGGCACCCGCCCCGGCGTAGCCGGGATCCGGCGCGACCCCGGCTCCCGCCCCGGCGTGGCCGGGACGCCCGGACGGCGCCCCGGGAGCCCGGGAACACGCCCGCCCGGACGCAGGGCCACGCCCGCCCGATCCACCGTGCCGGTGCGGGTCCACCGTGCCAGTGCCAGCGCGGGCGCCCGCACCCAGCACCCGCACCCGGCACCCCCCCCACCCGTCGTTCCGCCCCGCGCCCCGGGGCGGAACGCGGTCACAGCAGCCCCACCGGTTCCCGGGCCTCGCTGTGGAAGTCCGCCAGGACCGGGGCCAGCACGTGCGGGGCCACCTCGTGGGTCTGGCCCGTGAGCGTACGGTGCCGGGCCCGGGGCAGCGCCGCCGTCAGCGTCCGGGCCGCGCGCCGGGTCCCGGCCGGGCTCGCGCCCCCGTCGATCACCAGCACGCGCGCGTGGACCCCCGCGAACAGCCGCTCCGGGACGGTCCCGTCGCCGAGCACCGCCAGGTCGTACGCGAGGCTCGGCGCGAGCCCCACGAGCCCCGGCCAGGCCACCGCCGGTAACGACGACTCCGCGAGGAGCAGCGCGACGGCCGCGTCCCGCCGTCCCAGGGAGGCCAGCGCCACGGCCCCGGCGAGCCGTTCGGCCGCCGCCGCGCAGAACGGCGGCTCGAAGACCGACACCGGCCCGGAGGGCATCCCGACGGCCACCGCGGAGAGGGCGAGCGCGCCGCCCGTCCCCAGCCCGTGCAGGGCCGCCCCCGGCCCCACCTCCGCGAGCACCGCCGCCAGGTCCTCGATCTCCCGCTCCACCGCCGTGTAGGCCCCCGCGCGGCCACCGTGACCGCCGGGGCCACCGTGGCCCCCGGCCCCGTTGTCCCCGCTGCCGCCGCGCCCCCTCCGGTCGTACGTCACGACCGAGAACCGCCGGGCCAGGAGCGCGGCGAGCGGCCGTTCCGCCGCCGCCGTGCCCAGGGCCCCGCTCACCAGGACGAGCGGCGGCCCGCCCCCCTGTCCCTCGTACGCGATCTCCGTGCCGTCCCGCGAGACGACCCGGCCCCTGAACCTGTTCGACGTGATGCTCACCTCATCCATGGCAGGTGAGACCCGGCCGCTCACCGGAACTCATCGTTCTCCGGGGGGAATTCCCAAAGAATCTTGGAATCCGCTGGTCAGGCCATACGGTGAAGCCATGAACATCTGCGTCTTCCTCTCCGCCGCCGACCTCGACGAGCGGTACACGGCCCCCGCCCGGGACTTCGCCCGCCTCCTCGGCGGGTCCGGCCACACCCTGGTCTGGGGCGGCTCCGACACCGGTCTGATGAAGGTCGTCGCGGACGGCGTCGAGGAGGCGGGCGGGCGGCTCGTCGGCGTCTCCGTCGACTTCCTGGCCCACAAGGCCCGTCCGGGCGCCGACGAGATGGTCGTCGCCCGGGACCTGGCCGAGCGCAAGGCCCTCCTCCTCGCCAAGTCCGACGCGATCGTGATCATGGTCGGTGGCACCGGGACCCTCGACGAGGCCACGGAGATCCTGGAGCTGAAGAAGCACGGCAAGCACCGCAAGCCCGTCGTCCTGCTCAACACGGACGGTTTCTACGACGGGCTCAAGGCCCAGTTCCGCCGCATGGAGGAGGAGGGCTTCCTCCCGGTCCCGCTCACCGACCTGGTCTTCTTCGCCGAGGACGGGCCCTCAGCCCTCGCCCGCCTGGAGGCGGAGATCGGCGCCCGCTGATGCGAGCATGGGGGCCATGGCTACACATGTGATCACCGGAGCGGGTTCCGGCATCGGCGCGGCCGTCGCCCGCCGTCTCCACGCGCGCGGGGACGAGCTCGTCCTGCACGCGCGGGACGCGGGACGCGCCAAGCAGCTGGCCGGGCTGTTCCCCGGGGCGCGCACGCTCGTCGGGGACCTCGCCGACCCGGACCGGCTGGCCTGGGCGTTCTCGCACCAGAGCCTGCCCGACCGGGTGGACGGGCTGCTGCACATCGCGGGCGTCGTCGACCTCGGCGCGGTCGGGGACCTCACCCCCAGGACCTGGCACCACCAGCTGAACGTCAACCTGGTCGCCCCCGCCGAGCTGACCCGCCACTTCCTGCCCCAACTGCGCCTCTCGCAGGGCCACGTGGTCTTCGTGAACTCCGGCGCCGGGCTCGCCGCGCACGCCGAGTGGGGCGCGTACGCCGCCTCCAAGCACGGCCTCAAGGCCCTCGCCGACTCCCTGCGCCACGAGGAGCACCCCCACGGCGTCCGGGTCACCTCGGTCTACCCGGGCCGCACCGCGAGCCCCATGCAGGCCAAGGTGCACGCCCAGGAGGGCAAGGAGTACGACCCCGCCCGGTGGATCGACCCCGAGTCGGTGGCGACGGCGATCCTCACCGCGATCGACCTCCCGCGCGACGCCGAGATCAACGACGTCACCGTCCGTCCGGGACGGCGGTCGTGACCGGCACCAGGCTCTGGGGCCCGGCGACCGGCGTCGGCTCGCTGCCCGGCGGGGACGCCCGCGAGGCGGCGAAGACCGTCACCGGCAGCTTCGAGGACTTCCCGTTCCTCCCCGAACTCCCCGCCCGCGGACCCGGCGCCGACATGATCGGCCGGACGACCGGGATGCTCGTGGACCTGTACGCGCACGTGGAGCCGAGCGGCTGGCGGATCAGCGACCGCCCCGGCCGCGACACCCGGCGGGCCCGCTCCTGGCTGGGCGAGGACCTCGACGCCCTGGAGGAGTTCACCCAGGGCTACGAGGGCCCGCTCAAGGTCCAGGTGGTCGGCCCCTGGACGCTCGCCGCCGCCCTGGAACTGCGCGGCGGCGAGGCCGTCCTCAGGGACCCCGGCGCCTGCCGCGACCTCCTCGGCTCGCTCACCGAGGGCCTCCGCGACCACCTCGCGGAACTCCGCCGCCGGATTCCCGGGGCCCGGCCCGTGCTCCAGCTCGACGAACCCTCCCTCACCGCCGTCCTGAGCGGACAGGTCCGCACGGCCAGCGGCTACCGCACCTACCGGGCCGTGGACCGGCAGGTCGTGGAGAGCGCCCTGCGTCAACTGGTCGAGGTCGGCGACGGACCGGTCGTCGTCCACTCCTGCGCCCCCGAGGTGCCGTTCGCGCTGCTCCGCAGGGCCGGGGCCGCCGGAGTCTCGTTCGACTTCGGGCTGCTCACCGAGCGTGACGAGGAGACGATCGGGGAAGCGGTGGAAGCGGGCACCACGCTCTTCGCCGGTGTGGTGCCGTCCACCGACGGTCCATTGTCAGACCCGGGGGGTAGCGTCATGGGTGTCAGGACGCTGTGGCGCAGGCTCGGGCTGTCGCCGGGGACTCTCGCGGAGTCCGTCGTGGTCACGCCCACGTGCGGTCTCGCGGGTGCTTCGCCCGCGTACGCCCGTGCGGCGCTCGCCCACTGCGTCCGGGCGGCGAGATCGCTCGCGGACAACCCAGAGTGACCGGGTTTCGAGGTACGGGAGGACGGCGAAGGTGACAGTCGAACAGGGGGCCCTGCCCGCGGAGGCACGGGAGAAGCACGCCGACCTGGCCGAGCGGGTCGAGGAGCACCGCTTCCGGTACTACGTGAAGGACCAGCCGGTCATCAGCGACGCCGAGTTCGACCGGCTGCTGCGCGCCCTGGAGGCCCTGGAGGAGGAGTACCCGGAGCTGCGCACCCCGGACTCGCCGACCCAGAAGGTCGCCGGGCAGTACGAGACCGAGTTCACCGCCGTCGAGCACCGGGAGCGGATGCTCTCGCTGGACAACGCCTTCGACGACGAGGAACTGGCCACCTGGGCCGAGCGGGTCGCCAGGGACGTCGGCACGCCCGACTTCCACTACCTGTGCGAGCTGAAGGTCGACGGCCTCGCGGTCAACCTCACGTACGAGCACGGGCGGCTGACCCGCGCCGCTACCCGGGGCGACGGCCGCACCGGCGAGGACATCACGCCCAACGTCCGGACCATCGCCGACATCCCGGAGCGGCTGAGCGGGGACCGCGTCCCCGACCTCGTGGAGATCCGGGGCGAGGTCTACTTCCCGATGGAGGACTTCCAGGGGCTCAACGCGCGCCTGGTCGAGGCGGGCGACAAGCCCTTCGCCAACCCGCGCAACGCGGCGGCGGGTTCGCTCCGCCAGAAGGACCCGAAGGTCACCGCCACCCGCCCGCTGCACATGGTGGTGCACGGCATCGGCGCCCGCGAGGGCTTCGCCATCGACTGCCTCTCCCACGCCTACGAGCTGCTGCGCGAGTGGGGCCTGCCCACCGCCCGGCACAACAGGGTGGTCGGCTCGCTCGACGAGGTCCGGGAGTTCATCGCGTACTTCGGGGAGAACCGGCACTCCGTGGAGCACGAGATCGACGGCGTCGTCGTGAAGCTCGACGAGATCCCCCTCCAGGGCAGGCTCGGCTCCACCGCCCGCGCCCCGCGCTGGGCCATCGCCTGGAAGTACGCGCCGGAAGAGGTCAACACCAAGCTGATCGACATCAAGGTCGGCGTCGGCAGGACCGGGCGCGTCACCCCGTACGCGCAGGTGGAGCCGGTGACCGTGGCGGGCTCCGAGGTCGAGTTCGCCACCCTCCACAACCAGGAGGTGGTGAAGGCCAAGGGCGTCCTGATCGGCGACACGGTCGTGCTGCGCAAGGCCGGTGACGTCATCCCGGAGATCCTCGGGCCGGTCGCCGACCTGCGGGACGGCAGCGAGCGGGAGTTCGTGATGCCCGCCGAGTGCCCGGAGTGCGGGACGGCGCTGAAGCCGATGAAGGAGGGCGACATCGACCTCCGCTGCCCCAACGCCAGGACCTGCCCCGCGCAGCTCCGGGAGCGGCTGTTCTTCCTGGCCGGCCGGCAGTGCCTGGACATCGAGAACTTCGGCGCGGTGGCGGCGGCGGCGCTGACCCGCCCGCTCGAACCGGCCGAGCCGCCGCTCGTCGACGAGGGCGACCTGTTCGACCTGACCATCGAGCGCCTCCTGCCCATCAAGGCGTACGTCCTCGACCCGGACAGCGGACTGCCCAAGCGGGACCCGAAGACCGGCGAGGAGAAGATCGTCACGGTCTTCGCCAACCAGAAGGGCGAGCCGAAGAAGAACGCCCTGGCGATGCTGGAGAACATCGCGGCGGCCAAGCGGCGCCCGCTGGCCCGCTTCATCAACGGGCTCTCCATCCGGCACGTGGGCCCGGTCGCGGCCGAGGCGCTGGCCAGGGAGTTCCGCTCCCTGGAGCGGATCGAGCAGGCGAGCGAGGAGGAACTGGCCGCCGTCGACGGCGTCGGCGGGATCATCGCGGCGGCCGTGAAGCAGTGGTTCTCCGAGGAGTGGCACCGCGAGATCGTGCGGAAGTGGCGCGCCGCCGGGGTCGCCCTGGAGGACGAGGGCGCGGGGGAGGACGTGGGCCCCCGCCCGCTGGAGGGGCTCACGGTCGTGGTGACCGGCACCCTGGAGAAGTTCACCAGGGATGGCGCAAAAGAGTCGCTCCAGAGCCTCGGAGCGAAGGTGACCGGTTCCGTTTCGAAGAAGACCGCCTTCGTGGTCGTTGGTGAAAACCCTGGTTCGAAGTACGACAAGGCGATGCAACTGAAGGTTCCGGTTCTGAACGAGGACGGTTTCACGATCCTGCTCGAACAGGGACCCGATGCCGCTCGGGAGGCCGCCCAGCCCGTCCCCGAGTAGCACCCGCCCCCACCCGGCCGACCCGCGCGGACGCCCCGCGCGGGGCCCCGCACGGCCCATCGGGCCACCCGTCCGGCGCATACCAGATCGTTACGGGTGGCCCGGCCGCATTCGGGCAAGACAGGAAGAGCGCTGCCCGCCGAAGCCCTCGGCGGCCTAGTGTGGTGACCGTGCGTCCGGTCCGCACGGCCGGGCGAGGGTTCCGCCGTCCGCGGTGCCAGGACACCGGCCCCGTACCACCGGGAACGGCCGCCGCCCGGCGGCGGCCCTCCCCACGGACCGCCGGACGACGAACGGCCGCCTCACCGCGGCCCATCGCACACCGACGGCACCGCCGCCTGTGAGAGGGACGGGAATGGAACCGACCGACAGCGCCGCCAGGGTGCCACGGCAGCACGGACACACCGAACCCCCGGGCCTCACCTCCCGGCTCCCCGTGGCCGTCGTCGGGGCCGCCGCCGTCCTGCTCGCCGTAGGGCTCCAGCGGGCCCTGAGCACCGGCCACGGACTCTTCCCCGGCGACACCCCCGGCTGGTCCCTCGCCGTCCTCACCGGACTCATCGTCGGCCACCTCGTCGCCCTCGGCCGCGACCGCTGGTGGGGCGGCACCGGCTCCTCCGCCGCCCTCACCCTCGCCGTCCTGC
Source organism: Streptomyces sp. NPDC101490 (assembly GCF_044767145.1). NCBI lineage: Bacteria > Bacillati > Actinomycetota > Actinomycetes > Kitasatosporales > Streptomycetaceae > Streptomyces > Streptomyces sp. NPDC101490. The sequence continues at coordinate 64,016 of NZ_JBIWNI010000018.1, read as the reverse complement.
TGCTGTACGGCTGGGTGCCCGCCGGACTCGTCTCGCTGACCGTCGTCGCCCTCGTCGGCGCCGCCCGCCGCCACCGCTGGCGCCAGGGCCTCCTGCACGGCTCCGCCGACATCCTCGGCGTCGCCGCCGCCGCCCTGGTCCTCGCCGTCTTCGGCGACGTACCGACCGTCGAACGGCCCTGGCACCCCCTCGACTGGACCATCGCGGACCTCCCGGCCGTCGTCCTCGCCGCCGCCGCCTACCTCGTGGTCACCCGGGTCCTCCTGTGGTACACGCTCGCCCCCCAGGGCCGGGGCCTGCCCACCGTCGCCCGCACCGCCCTCCTCCGGCAGGGCCTCGTCGCCGTCGCCCTCCTCGGCATCGCCCCCCTCATCTGCGTCGTCGCCGCCACCCGGCCCGTCCTGCTGCCCCTCTTCGCCGTCCCCCTCATCGCCCTCGACTCCACCCTCTGGATCGCCCGCGCCCGCGCCGAGGAACAGCTCCGCGACCCCCTCACCGGCCTCCCCAACCGCCAGTGGCTCCTGGAACGCGCCTGGACCGCCCTGGAGGAGGCCGAGGGCGAAGGCGTCCGCGCCGCCCTCGTCCTCATCGACCTCGACCGCTTCCGCTCGGTCAACGACACCCTCGGCCACCTCGCGGGCGACCGGCTGCTCCTCCAGATCGCCGACCGCATCCGCCGCGCCCTGCCGCCCGGCGCCGAGGCGGCCAGGCTCGGCGGCGACGAGTTCGCCGTCCTGCTCCCCACCGCCGACTCCACCACCAGCGCCCAGCGCGTCGCCCGCCACCTCGTCGCCGAACTCTCCTCCCCGCTCGACCTCGACGGACTCACCCTCGTCCTGGAGGCCAGCGCGGGCGTCGCCGTCTTCCCCGAGCACGCCCTCGACGCCGAGGGGCTCCTGCGCCGCGCCGACGTCGCCATGTACCAGGCCAAGCGGGACCGCACCGGCGTCGAGGTCTACGAGTCCAAGCGCGACTCCAACACCCCCGACCGGCTCGGCCTCCTCGGCGACCTCCGCCGCGCCCTCGACGCGGGCGACGTCGAACTCCACTACCAGCCCAAGGTCCGCTTCGACGGCCAGGTCGCCGGCCTCGAAGCCCTCGTCCGCTGGGTCCACCCCGAGCGCGGCAAGGTCCCGCCGGACGAGTTCATCGCCATCGCCGAGACCTCCGGCCTGATGCCGCACCTCACCGAGTACGTCCTGGAGACCGCCCTCGCCCAGGTCGCCCGCTGGCGCGCCCAGGGCCTCGACGTCCCGGTCGCGGTCAACGTCTCACCGCGCGATGTGCACACCCCCGGCTTCGCGGGCGCCGTCGCCGCCCGGCTCGCCCGGCACGGCGTACCGCCCGGGGCGCTCCAGCTGGAGATAACGGAACACGTGCTCCTGGACGACCCCCAGCGGGCCGCCGACACGCTCAACGGGCTCACCGGCCACGGCGTCAAGATGTCCCTCGACGACTTCGGCACCGGCTACTCCTCCCTCGTCCACCTGCGCAGGCTCCCGGTCAGCGAGCTGAAGATCGACCGCTCCTTCGTCGCCCGGCTCGCGATCGACACCGAGGACGCCGAGATCGTCCGCTGCACCGTCGACCTCGCCCACTCCCTCGGCCTCGTCGTGGTCGCCGAGGGCGTCGAGGACGACGAGACCTGGGAGCGGCTGCGCGACCTGGGCTGCGACGCCGTCCAGGGCTGGCTGGTCGCCGCCGCGATGCCGCCCGGGGAGGCCACCGCCTGGCTCCTCGCCCGGGGCGAGCACGGCTGGCGCCGTCCCGCCGACATCGCGGCCGAGATCGACCTGGACCACCCCTCGGGCCAGGTCGTGCCCCGGGGGTGACCCGGTCCGGGACGGGGAGGGCTACGGCACGGGCAAGGGCCCCGGGGAATACTCTGCCCGTGCGCCGTCGAGGTGCTCCCCGTACGGGGATGGTCCGGGCGAGGAACTCGATCGCTTCGCCGGCCAGCTGTGCTCCCCGCGTATGCGGGGACGATCGGTCGTGTGAGTGGTGACGGCCCGCACACCATAGGATTGCGGCACATCACAAGACTCACGCAGAGGATCGCTGCATGCCTGGCATTTCGCGCGAGGAGGTCGCCCACCTCGCCCGGCTGGCGCGTCTGGAGCTGTCCGGCGAAGAGCTCAGCCACTTCGCCGACCAGCTCGACGACGTCATCGGCGCGGTCGCCCGCGTCTCCGAGGTCGCCGACCAAGACGTACCGCCGACCTCCCACCCGCTGCCGCTGACCAACGTCATGCGCGCGGACGAGGTCCGTCCGTCGCTCACCCCCGAGCAGGCGCTCTCCGGCGCCCCGGCCCAGGAGCAGGGGCGTTTCAAGGTGCCGCAGATCCTGGGGGAGGACTAACAGCCATGACGGACATCATCATCAAGCTCACCGCGGCCGAGATCGCCGGACGGATCGCCTCCGGCGAACTGACCGCCGTCGAGGTCACCGAGGCCCACCTCGCCCGCATCGAGGCCGTCGACGAGAAGGTCCACGCCTTCCTGCACGTCGACCGCGAGGGCGCCCTCGCCCAGGCCCGTGCCGTCGACGAGAAGCGCGCCCGGGGCGAGAAGCTCGGCCCGCTCGCCGGTGTGCCGCTCGCCCTCAAGGACATCTTCACCACCGCCGGGATGCCGACGACCGTGGGTTCGAAGATGCTGGAGGGCTGGATCCCGCCGTACGACGCGACCCTGGTGAAGAACCTGAAGGCCGCCGACGTCGTCATCCTCGGCAAGACCAACATGGACGAGTTCGCCATGGGCTCCTCCACGGAGAACAGCGCGTACGGTCCGACCGGCAACCCCTGGGACCTGACCCGCATCCCCGGCGGCTCCGGCGGCGGCTCCTCCGCCGCCCTCGCCGCGTACGAGGCGCCCCTCGCCATCGGCACGGACACCGGCGGCTCGATCCGCCAGCCCGCCGCCGTCACCGGCACTGTCGGCGTCAAGCCGACCTACGGCGGCGTCTCCCGCTACGGCATGGTGGCCTTCTCCTCCTCCCTCGACCAGGGCGGCCCCTGCGCCCGTACGGTCCTGGACGCGGCCCTCCTGCACGAGGCCATCGCCGGACACGACCCGCTCGACTCGACCTCCATCGACGCCCCGGTCCCGCCGGTCGTCGAGGCCGCCCGCAACGGCTCGGTCGCGGGGATGCGCGTCGGCGTCATCAAGCAGTTCCGCGGCGAGGGCTACCAGGCCGGTGTCGTCCAGCGCTTCGACGAGTCCGTCGAGCTGCTGAAGTCGCTCGGCGCCGAGATCGTCGAGCTGGACTGCCCGACCTTCGACCTGGCCCTCTCGGCGTACTACCTGATCGCGCCGTCCGAGTGCTCCTCCAACCTGGCCCGCTTCGACGCCATGCGCTACGGCCTGCGGGTCGGCGACGACGGCACCCGGTCCGCCGAGGACGTCACCGCCCTCACCCGCGAGGCCGGTTTCGGCGACGAGGTCAAGCGCCGGATCATCCTCGGCACGTACGCGCTCAGCTCCGGCTACTACGACGCGTACTACGGCTCGGCCCAGAAGGTCCGCACCCTCATCACCCGCGAGTTCGACAGGGCCTTCGAGGAGGTGGACGTGATCGTCTCCCCGACGACCCCCACCACCGCCTTCCCGATCGGCGAGCGCGCCGACGACCCGATGGCGATGTACCTCGCGGACCTGTGCACCATCCCGACCAACCTGGCCGGCAACGCCGCCATGTCGCTGCCCTGCGGCCTGGCGCCCGAGGACGGTCTGCCGGTCGGCCTGCAGATCATCGCTCCCGCCATGAAGGACGACCGGCTGTACAAGGTCGGAGCCGCCGTCGAGGCCGCCTTCGTGGAAAAGTGGGGGCACCCGCTGCTCGAGGAGGCTCCGTCGCTGTGAGTACCAGTGCACTGCAGAAGGCCAAGGGCTTCAAGAAGTCCAAGACCGGCACGTACCTGTCCATCGGCACCACCGCTTTCGGCGCGCTCGGCGTGTTCAAGCAGGCCCGCAAGGCCCGCAGCGAGCACGACACGCTCAAGCTGATCGACGCCGTCGTCTCCGCCGCCGCCATCGCCACCGGCGTCGCTCTCCTCGTCCGCGAGCTGAAGCGCCTCGGTGACGACGACGTCCTGTTCGGCTGAGGCCGAAGGCACCAGAGGGAATTCTCGTGACTGTCACTGAACTGCTGTCGTACGAAGCGGCGCTCGCCGAGTACGACCCCGTCATGGGCCTGGAGGTCCATGTCGAGCTGGGCACCAGGACCAAGATGTTCTGCGGCTGCTCCACCGAGCTGGGCGCCGAGCCGAACTCGCAGACCTGCCCGACCTGCCTCGGCATGCCCGGCTCGCTGCCCGTCGTCAACGCGATCGGCGTCGAGTCCGCGATCAAGATCGGCCTCGCGCTGCACTGCGACATCGCCGAGTGGTGCCGCTTCGCCCGGAAGAACTACTTCTATCCGGACATGCCGAAGAACTTCCAGACCTCCCAGTACGACGAGCCGATCGCCTTCAACGGCTACCTGGACGTCCAGCTGGAGGACGGCGAGGTCTTCCGCGTGGAGATCGAGCGCGCCCACATGGAGGAGGACACCGGCAAGTCGCTGCACGTCGGCGGCGCCACCGGCCGTATCCACGGCGCGTCCCACTCCCTGCTGGACTACAACCGCGCCGGCATCCCGCTCATCGAGATCGTCACCAAGCCCATCGAGGGCGCGGGCGAGCGGGCCCCCGAGGTCGCCAAGGCGTACGTCGCCGAGCTGCGCGAGCTGATCCGCGCCCTCGGCGTGTCCGACGCGCGGATGGACAAGGGCCAGATGCGCTGCGACGTGAACCTGTCGCTGCGCCCGCACGGCACCGAGAAGTTCGGCACCCGCTCGGAGACGAAGAACGTCAACTCGCTCCGTTCGGTGGAGCGCGCGGCCCGCTTCGAGATCCAGCGGCACGCGGCCGTGCTGTCCTCCGGCGGCACGATCGTGCAGGAGACCCGTCACTTCCACGAGGACGACGGCTCCACCACCTCGGGCCGCATCAAGGACAACGCCGAGGACTACCGCTACTTCCCCGAGCCGGACCTGGTGCCGGTGGCCCCCGCCCGCGCGTGGGTCGAGGAACTGCGGCAGGGCCTGCCCGAGCTGCCCCGGGTGCGCCGCAACCGGCTGCGCGAGGAGTGGGGCGTGTCCGAGCTGGACATGCAGTCCATCCTCAACGCGGGTGCGGTCGAGGCGATCGTCGCCACCGTCGAGGCGGGCGCGGACGCCGCGTCGGCCCGCAAGTGGTGGATGGGCGAGCTGGCCCGCAGCTCCAACGAGCAGGGCGTCTCCCTGGAGGAGCTGGCGATCACCCCGGCGGACGTGGCCCGGGTCTCCGCCCTGGTCGCCTCCGGCGAGCTGAACGACAAGCTGGCCCGCCAGGTCATCGAGGGCGTCCTCGCGGGCGAGGGCACCCCCGACGAGGTCGTCGAGAAGCGCGGTCTGAAGGTCGTCTCCGACGACGGCGCGCTCGGCGCGGCCGTCGAGGAGGCCATCGCGGGCAACGCGGCCATCGCGGACAAGATCCGCGGCGGCAAGGTCGCGGCGGTCGGCGCCCTGGTCGGCGCGGTCATGAAGGCCACCCGGGGCCAGGCGGACGCGGCGAAGGTCAAGGACCTGATCCTGGAGAAGCTGGGCGTCAGCGAGGGCTGAGCCTCGCGGGACCCGTGACGAGGGGCGGTACGGCTGTCGTGAGACGGCCGTACCGCCCCTCGTCCGTGCGCGGGGCCGGGCGGGGCACCTGGTGGTGGAGTGGTCGGCCGCGCGGGGTGGACCGTCCTCAGGCTGTCGCGCCGACGAAGGCGTCCCAGGCGCCGGGGGAGACGGTGAAGACGGGGCTGCTCTCGCCGAGCTTGGAGTCCCGGACGTGCACGGCGGCGGGGTGGGCGGCCACCTCCACGCAGTCGCCGCCCTCGCTGCCGCTGTAGCTGGATTTGCACCAGTCGTAGGCGACTTCGAGGCAGGCGCCGCCTTCATCGCCGCTGTAGCTGGACTTGCGCCAGTCGTAGGCGACTTCGAGGCAGTCGCCGCCCTCGTCGCCGCTGTAGCTGGACTTGAACCACGAAAGTGCTGCTGCGCTCATGTCACTCCTGCCAGACGATCCAGCAGGCCCATGGAATCCTCGGGCGTCAGGGCCTGTGAGCGCAGCATTCCATACTTGGCCTGGAGGATGCCGACCTCGTCGGGGTCGTCGATGAGGAAGCTCACCCGCTGCCCCTCGATGTAGGAAACGTGCTCGTGGTCGGGTGTCTCGATGAGCACCATGGGTCCATTGAGCCCCGCGTGTTTCGTCCGTGCCTTGGGGATGATCTGGAGTCCGAGGAAGGGGAGTTCGGCCAGTTCACGCAGATGGAGGAGCTGTCCCCGCAGCACCTCACGTCCTCCGATGGGCCGTTCCAGGATGGATTCGTCCAGGAGGAAGGACATCATCGGCGGCCACGGCGTCTGCTCGAAGATCCGCTGGCGGTCGAGCCGGTCGAGCATCCGGTCCTCCGCCTCCTGCGGGGTGATCGGCGGATACAGACAGTCGAAGACCGCGCGGGCGTACTCCGGTGTCTGGAGCAGCCCCGGGACCACCCCGTTCTGGTACGAGCAGATGCAGAGTGCCTGGGCCTCCAACTCGATGAACTCCTGGACGAACGCCGGATAGCGCTCCTTCTTCGGTGCCTTCCCGACCGCCACCGCCAGCGCGCCGCCGGTGTTCAGGATGCCGTCCAGTTCACCCGCGAGCCCCAGCCGAAGCGCCCGCCGCCCCTGCTCGATCGACCCCAGCGTCTCCAGCGCCACGCACACCTGGGTGGCCAACTGGGGCTGGGTCAGCCCCGCTTGTCTCCGGTAGAGCGCCACGAGGGCGCCGACCACTTCCCACGACGGGACCTTCTTCCTGGAATTCGTGCCGCGTTGCATGAGCGGTGCCTTCCCCGCCGCGTACCCGCTCGACGCGTCTCGGACCCGTACAGAGATTTTGTACGGGTCGGTGTCCTGGGGCGCGTGGGGCGCGAGACGCCACCGTGAGCGCCATGAGCGACCAGATCCCCCTGTTCCGCGAGGCGTTCTACCGCCGCGAGCGCCGATCCGTGCCCCTCGCCCGCGACTTCACCCGCAAGGCGCTGGCCGACTGGGGACTGGACGCGCGTACGGACGACGTACTCCTGTGCGTGACCGAACTCGTCACCAACGCCCTCCGCCACGGCGTCCCGCCGGGTCGTGGCTACCGGCTCCACCTCTACCTGGAGCGCCCCGGCCCCCTCCGCGTCGAGGTCCACGACAGCGGCGACGGCACCCCGGCCGTCCGCGAGCCCTCCGGGGAGTCCGGCCGGGGCCTCCTCCTCGTCGCCACCCTCGCCGACCGCTGGGGCGTGGCCCCGCGCGACCCGGGCAAGATCGTCTGGTGCGAGTTCACCGACACCGGGGGCACCCCCTAGGGGCGGGGCACCCTCTAGGAGCGGCGGACGACTCCCGTCACGGCCCGTCGGCTCGTACATATGCGCGTACGTCCTCCGTCGTACGGCGTGCGCACCCAGGGGCGGGGGAACGCCCGGCGCTAGGGTGAGGGTCCGTGCCACCGTGCGGGGCCATGACGTGCGGAGACAAGAGGAGCACCGCCCAGAATGATCACCCAGATCCGGATCGACGGGTTCAAGTCGTTCCGCCGCTTCAGCCTCGACGTGCCGCCGACGCTGATCATGCTGGGGGCGAACGGGGCGGGGAAGTCGAATCTGTTCGACGCCCTCCGGCTCGTCGCCGGGACGGCGGACCGGGGCTTCGAGGAGACGGTCCGCTCGGATCCCCGGCTGACCCCGGCACGGTTTTTCCGCCGGAGCGCGGGCGGGTCCGTCGTCGGGGAGCTGACGATCACGGTGGGCGCCCTGGTGGCCTCGCGCTTCGGGCCGCTGCCGATCCGCATCCGGCTGCGGGTCGGCCGGGCCCCCTCGCGGCGGGTCTCGACGGCGCGCGGCAGCGGGGTGTGGGTCAGCTCCCTGAAGGACGAGGACTGGATGGACCGGGTGGGCCTCACCGAGGAGGACCGGAAGGCCGTCCGGCGGGCGCGCGCGGAGTTCCTGGCCGCCGAGAGGGATGGCGCGGGGGAGTACGTGCCGTTCCACGGGCCGCTGGGCGCGGTCTTCTCCGCCGAGGAGCTGGCGGCCCTCCAAGAGGACGCGCAGCACGTCCTGCTGCGTCAGTCCGACACGGAACTGCGGATCCTGGCGGCCCGGGAGTGCGCGTCCTGGCCCCCCTTCGTCCTCGAACCGGCCGCGCTGCGGCAGCCCACCCCGGCCTTCGTCGCCGGACGCCTGACCCCGGACGGCCGCAATCTCGCGGAGGTCCTCCAGCGCGTCGAGGGGCAGCCCGCCGAGTGGCGCCGGTTCGTCGCCGATCTCGCCGCGCTCGTCGAGGGGGTCGAGGACGTGCGGACGGTCTTCGACGAGCGCCGGGAGGAGATCGACTTCGAGGTCGCCTTCACCCATACGGGATGGCTCTCGGCGCCGTCGCTGTCGGACGGCACCCTGCGGATGATCGCGCTGCTCGCCGCGGCGCGGGACCCGCTGTGGGCCGGAACCCTGTGCGTGGAGGAGGTGGAGAACGGGATGAACCCGGACCACGTCGCCGACCTCGTCCGCAGACTGCGCCGGGGGACCGGGATCGTCCCGGACGCCCTCGTGTACCGGCAGTTCGTCGCCACCACCCATTCCCCGGCCCTCCTCGCCGCACTGCGCGACGACCTCTCCGGCAGCCTCGTCTTCCTGGAGCAGGCGGACCGGGTCGATCCCGGGGACGGCACGGTCTCCCGCACCACGGTCGCCCGGCCGCTGCGGGCCTTCGACCCGGACCGGGAGCCCGGCGAGACGGTCTCGCCGGAGCAGGTGGAGCGGCTGCTGCGCAGGCTGAACAGGGGCGGGGCATGAGGACGCTGCTGCCGGGGCTGCTGGTCGAGGGCAGCGACGGCCCCTATCTGCGGAGCCTGGTCGAGAGACAGCTCGAAGCGACGCTCCTGGAGCACAGCGCGGGGACGGTCGACGTACTGCGCTGCGAGGTGTCGGACGTGCGGTCCAACGACAAGCCGGATCGGGTGCTGGCCGCCGCCGAAGAGCTGGCCCGCGACTGCGACATCGTCTTCGTGCACGGTGACCTCGACGCGGTCGACGCCCGGCTCAAGCTGATCGCCGAGCTGGACGCGCGCCGCGCGCTCGCCCCGCGCGCGGGGGTCTCCGTCCCGCTCGTCCCGGTGCTGGAGACCGAGTCGTGGATGCTGGCGGACCGTAAGGCACTGGAGTCCGTGGTCGGGCCGCTCGCCGACTATCCGTACGGGAAGCCGTCCGCCGTGGAGGGGAGGGTGGCGCTCAAGGGCGCGAAGCCGAAGCTGGACGCCAAACAGGTCTGGAAGAAGCTGACCGGGCCCGGGGGAGCGGAGGTGCTGCGCGACTCCGCCGAACTGCTCGTACGGCGGACGGATCTGGCGGTGCTCGCCCAGGTCCCCTCGTACCAGGCGTGGTGCGACGACACCGAGCGGGCGCTGAGAGGGGCTCAGTTCCTCTAGGTTCCGTCCGGCGGGTCGTGGTCGGAGCTGTGTCGAGCAGGAGAGCCGGCTCCTCGCGACTTCCCTGGCCGACCCGTGAAGCGTCTGCCCGCAGGCCGCGCCCTCGGGGGGATCGCCGCGAGCCAAGCCGTACCCGTCGCAGGATCCGCCGAGGCCGCGCCGCGTCCCGAGCGGCGGTTTCGCGGGCCAGGTCGCCGCCGGGTCAGCACACGCCTCGATTGTCGGTGGGTCGTGTGAGGCTGTTCGAGACCCACCGTACACATCACCGGAGTTCAGGTATGATGACCCCTTCGCCCGTGACGGTCGCGGAATGGCGCACGTTCCTCAACGGCTACAACGCCAGGCACATCACATCGGACGAGGTCCGTAAGGCCATCGAGGAGCATCGGCAGGTCATCAGCGAGGAGCGGCTGGAGGCCGGGTGGGCCGGTGCCGAACCGGCCGGCGAGGAAGCGATCGTGGCCGCCGAGGAGCGGCTCGGGGTGAGGCTTCCTCCCTCGTACCGAAACTTCCTCCGGGTCAGCGACGGCTGGGAGAACATCGGGTCCGTCGACCTGCTCCCGGTCGGGGACATCGGCTGGTTCGCCGACCTGTGCGCCGACCTCGTCGAAGCATGGTCGGACGTCGACCACTTCGTGGACCGTCTCGCCGTACTCAAGCGCTGCCTGCTGATCGGCGACGACAACGGCGGCAGTGGCTGCTACTGGCTGCTGCACGCCGACAGCGTCGGGGGAAACGGCGAGTGGACCGCGTATGGGTGGTGGCCCGGCAGCGGTGAAGACCCCGAGCCTTGCCACGACTTCGCCGCCATGGTGCGGGAAGCTGCGGGCGACGACGGGAATGGTCAGACAGGCCCTGGCTAGCGGGCCCGCGCTTCGGCTGGTGGCGGGCCCGCGCCCCGGCCGGTGGCAGGCCTGTAGGGGAGGCGTGCCCGGCCCGTACGTGACTCGTACTCGGTTCGCACCGGGTCCGTACGTGACTCGTGCTCGGCCCGTGCCCGGCGGTCCGCCTCCGGCCCGTACCTGGCCGGAAATCGCCTGGATTCCCGTCACGTCGTCTTGGACGTTCACCCCCGGGCCCCCGTCGGGTCTTCTCCCCGTCATCCCGTCTCACTACCGTCCCCGGCGTACCAACCAATGGCTCGAAGGCGAACCGTTGGCCGTCGACTGGAGGTCGGTCTTGTCATCCGAGATGTCCCGCAGAAGGCTCTTCGCTCTGGGCGGCGGCGCCCTCGGTGCCGCCGCGGCTGGTTCGCTGCTGCCGCCGTCGTTGCAGGCCGCGATGGCCGCCGGACCCCCGGCCGGGGGCCTGTCGGCGGTCCGCCATGTGGTGATCCTGATGCAGGAGAATCGTTCCTTCGATCACTACTTCGGCACCCTCAGGGGCGTCCGGGGCTTCGGCGACCGCAACGCCGTCGAGCTTCCCTCCGGCAAGCCGGTCTTCGAGCAGCCCGCCGCCCCCGGCCGTACCGTGCTGCCCTTCCCGATCCGCGACGCCGCCGAGGCGCAGCGCAAGGACCTCCAGTACATCGGGGACCTCGACCACTCCTGGGGCGGCGGCGCCAAGGCCTGGCGCGGCGGCTGGATGGACGGCTGGGTCTCGGCCAAGACCGCCGCCACCATGGCGTACTACGACCGCCGGGACATCCCCCTGCACTACGAGCTCGCCGACACCTTCACCGTCTGCGACGCCTACCACTCCTCCGTCCACACCTCGACGAGCCCCAACCGCAACCACCTCTGGTCCGGCTGGACCGGCTTCGAGGCCGACGGCAGCCGCGCCGTCACCAACGCCGCCTACGCCGAGGACACCCACCCCGGCTACGGCTGGCCCACCTACGCCGAGCGCCTCGAAGCCGCCGGGCGGAGCTGGAAGACGTACACCGAGTGGGAGAACTTCACCGACAACAACATCGAGTTCTTCACCACCTTCAAGAAGATCGCCCGCAAGGCCCTCGCCGGGACCGGCGGGCACACCTTCATGGAGTCCTTCTACGCCGCCGTCCGCGACACCGACGACGCCGCCGAGCGCACCCGGCTCCTCGGGCTCCTGGAGAAGGGCGTCGCCGGGCTCACCAGGGCCGAGCGCTCCCTCTTCGAGCGCGGGCTGCGCCGGGTCGAGAGCGGCACCCTCGCCGACGCCTTCCGCGCCGACGTCGCCGCGGGCACCCTCCCCGAGGTCTCCTACCTGGTGCCCTCCGCGATCGACTCCGAGCACCCCGGCGCCTCCTCGCCGGTCGCCTCCGCGAGCCTCGTCTACAAGGTGCTCGACGCCCTGGGGGCGCACCCGGACGTGTGGCGCCACACCGTCGTCCTGATCAACTACGACGAGAACGACGGTTTCTTCGACCACGTGCCGCCGCCGGTCCCGCCGGAGGGCACCACGGAGGAGCGCTGGAAGGGCCAGCCCACCGGTCTCGGCATCCGGGTCCCGCTGCTCGTCGTCTCCCCCTGGTCGGTCGGCGGCTACGTCTGCTCCGAGACCTTCGACCACACCTCCGTGATCCGCTTCCTGGAGGGGCTGACCGGCGTCCGGGAGCCCAACATCACCTCCTGGCGCCGGACCGTCACCGGCGACCTCACCTCCGCCTTCGACTTCCGGCGGGCCCGCAGGCAGCCCGACGTGGACCCGCCGGGCCCGGTGCCGCCCTTCACGGGCCGCTGGCGCCCGCAGCCCCCGGCCGTGCAGAAGATGCCGGTCCAGGAGCCCGGGGTCCGGCGCGCCCGCCCGCTGCCGTACCAGCCGGACGCCTCCGCGAGCGTCACGCCCGGCTCGGTCTCGGTGGCGCTCAGCAACAGGGGCAGGGCCAGCGCGCACTTCGCGCTCTACCCGTACGCGGGCGAGTTCGCCCTGCCGCAGCACCGGGACGTCAGGGGCACGGGGGAGTGGACCGTCCCCGTCCCCGGCGACCGCTACCGCTTCACGGTCACCGGCCCCAACGGCTTCCGGCGCGAGTTCGAGGGCCCGGCCGCCGGGGGCGCCGAGCTGGTCTCCCGCATCGACCACCACGACCGCGACCTGCACCTCACCGTGCGGAACACCGGCCGGTCCGCCGTCACCTTCCGGGTCAGGCCGCTGGGGTACGTGGACGAGGCCGACCTGGCCGACTGGACCCGTACGGTCACCGTGAGGCCGGGCCGGACCCGTACCTTCGTCCACTCGGCCGCCGACGCGCACGGCTGGTACGACCTGGAGGTGACCGCCCCCGGCGGCTTCCGCCGCAGGCTGATGGGCCACATCGAGAACGGGCGGGACAGCGTCTCCGGCTGACCGCCCGCGGTGAGCCTCACGCCCCGGGCGGCGGGCCCCCGCGTCCCGGGCGGCGGGCCCTCGCACCCCGGGCGGCGGGACCTCGGTCCGCCCCCGGGGCCGGGACCTCGGCCCCGGCTCCCCGGGCACCCCCGCGCGTGCGCCGGGACCTCGGTCCCGAGCCCCCGCGCACCCCTGTGAGCATCGACACGAAAGGGGCAAACGATCACGTTTGCCTGCCACAGTTGCCCCACGTAGCTCATGCGTTCTTCTCGGGCTGTTCCCGTGAAAGATCCACGAACCACTCAGGGAGCACGTCCTGTGGCAGCCATCGCACGGTGGTGCATCCGGCACCGCCTCGTCGCCGTCCTGCTGTGGCTCCTCGCCCTCGGCGGGGTCGGCACCTCGGCGATCGTGGCCGGGAACGCGTACTCCAACGACTACGAGGTCCCGGGCACCGAGTCCGGCCGGGCCACCGCCCTCCTCGACCGGGGCTTCCAGGGCCTCGGCGGCGACAGCGGCACCGTCGTCTGGCACAGCGACCGGGGCAGCGTCCGCGCCGACGCCGTGGAGCGGCGGATGACCGCGATGCTCGACGAGGTCGCCGCACTGCCCGGCATCGCCGCCGTCACCTCCCCGTACGGCGGCGCCCCGGGGCAGATCAGCGAGGACGGGCACACCGCCTACGCGGTCGTCACCTTCCACGAGCAGGCCGACGACATCCCCGAGGCCCAGGCACGCGCCCTCGTCGACACGGCGAAGGCGGCGGCCGACGAACCGGCCGGGCTCTCCGTCGAACTCGGCGGCACCGCGGTCGCCCTCACCGAGGCCCCCGGCGGACACATCGCCGAGGCCGTCGGCGTCGCCGTCGCCGCCGTCGTCCTCTTCCTGGCCTTCGGCTCGCTCGCCGCCTCCGCGCTCCCCATCGCGACCGCGCTCGTCAGCGTCGGCATCGCCTACTCGGGGATCGTGCTCCTCGGGCACCTGATGACCGTCGCCGACTTCGCGCCGATGCTCGGCATGCTCGTCGGCCTCGGCGTCGGCATCGACTACGCCCTGTTCATCGTGACCCGGCACCGCAGAGGGCTGAAACGCGGGCTCTCCGTCGCGGAGGCGGCCGAGACCGCCGTCGCCACCACCGGCCGCGCCGTGGTCTTCGCCGGGGCGACCGTCTGCATCGCGCTGCTCGGGATGCTGATCCTGCGGCTCAGCTTCCTCAACGGCGTCGCCGTCGCCGCCTCCCTCACCGTCGTCCTCACGGTCGCCGCCTCCGTCACCTTCCTCCCGGCGCTGTTGTCGTTCATCGGGATGCGGGCGCTGTCCCGCCGCGAGCGGCGCGACCTCGCCGAGCACGGGCCCCGGCCCGAGGCCCCCACCGGCTTCGCCGCCCGCTGGTCCGCCTTCGTCGAGCGCCACCCCAAGCTCCTGGGGGCCGTGGCCGCCGTCGTCATGGCCGTCCTCGCGCTGCCCACCCTCTCGCTCCACCTCGGCACCTCCGACCAGGGGAACAACCCGGCCACCGCGACCACCCGGAAGGCGTACGACCTGCTCGCCGAGGGCTTCGGGCCGGGCGTCAACGGCCCGCTCACCCTGGTCGCCGGGCTCGACGGCGCCGACGACCGGCTCGCCCTGGACCGGCTGCCCGCCGTGCTCGCCGACACCAGGGGGGTCGCGTCGGTCTCCCCCGTCACCTACAACGGCTCCGGCGACACCGCCGTCCTCACCGTCGTACCGGACTCCTCACCGCAGTCCCGGCAGACCAGCGACCTGGTCGACCGGCTCAGGGCCGACGTCCTGCCGAAGGCGGAGGCGGGCACCTCCCTTGAGGTGAACGTCGGCGGGGTCACCGCCTCGTACGACGACTTCGCCGAGATCATCGTCGGCAAGCTGCCGCTCTTCGTCGGCGTCGTCATCGCGCTGGGCTGTCTCCTGCTCCTGCTCGCCTTCCGCTCGATCGGCATCCCGCTCAAGGCCGCCGCCATGAACGTCGCGGCCGTCGCCGCCGCCTTCGGGATCGTCGTGGCGATCTTCCAATGGGGCTGGGGGAGCGAACTCCTCGGCCTGGGCAGCGCGGGACCGATCGAACCCTTCCTGCCGGTGATCATGGTCTCGGTGCTCTTCGGGCTCTCCATGGACTACCAGGTCTTCCTGGTCAGCCGGATGTACGAGGAGTGGCTGGAGACCGGTGACAACCGGCGGGCGGTCCGGGTGGGCCTCGCCGAGACCGGCCGGGTGATCAACTCCGCGGCCGTGATCATGATCTCGGTCTTCCTCGCCTTCGTGCTCTCCGGCGACCGGGTCATCGCGATGTTCGGCATCGCGCTCGCGGCGGCCGTCGCCCTCGACGCCTTCGTGCTGCGGACCCTCCTCGTCCCCGCGCTGATGCACCTCCTCGGCGGGGCGAACTGGTGGCTCCCGAAGTGGCTCGACCGCCTCCTGCCCCGGATCAGCATCGAACCGCCCGAGTGCCGCGAGGCGGCGGACAGCCGCGCGAAGATCCCGGCGCCACGCGAGACGGTTCCGGCGTCTGTTCCGGCGTCGGGTTCGGTGTCTGTTCAGGCGTCGGGTTCGGTGTCAGTTCCGGTGTCTGTTCCGGCCGCGACGGGGGAGAAGGGCGATGTCCACGACGTCGCCCGGTGACCTCGCCCGGTGACACCGAGGTCCGGGTGGCGCTCGCGCTCGCGCTGGAGCGGCGCGCCGCGAAGGAGTTCCGGGCCTTCAGGCCCCGGCTCCGCCGAGGCCGTCTTAAGGGTCTTCTCATGTGCGCCGCTTAGCGTGCGCCGCATGGACACCAAGACGACCACCGAGAAGGCCACCGACGCCCCCGAGGCCGTGGACGAGGCCGGGACGACCACCCCCGGGGCCGACGCGGCCGACGGCGGTACGGGCAAGGGCGACGCCGGGGCGGGCACCGGGCCTTCGGCCGACACCGACGGTGGGGCCGAGGACCTGGCCGAGGACCTGGGTGAGGACTCGGACGAGGACGCCCTCGCCCCCGTCTCCTCCGGCATCGGCGGTGCCGCCGCCGCCGTGGTCTCCGCCGCCCTCGGAGTCGTCGCCCTCACCGGCAGCTGGGGCGCCAGGATCGTCGCCGAACGCGAGACGCTGCTCGGCCAGATCAAGACCTCCGGGTCCGGCACCCCCGCCCAGCAGATCTCCGAGATCTACGGGGACGCCTGGCACAGCACCGCCCTGGTGAACGGCGTCTTCGCCTTCGTCGCCCTGTTCGTCGCCGTCCTCGTGCTGATCCTCCCGTCCCGCCCCACCTGGGTCCGCGCGGTCGCCGTCGCGGGTGCCGTGCTCGGCGCGATCGGGGTGCTCATCTCGGTCGGCATCTACTTCGACCTGTTCTTCGGCCTCCCGACGGCGGGGTCCTGAGTACCGGGCCTTGAGTACCGGGCCTTGAGCACCGACTCGTCCCCCCCCCACAGCCTTTGTCTGGTCAGTGCATCCTTGGTCGGAGCACAGGATCAGCCAAAGGCTGTGCCCACATCAGGCGAACCTCCTACTGGGCGATCAAGCACGAGACGCCGTTCGAAGCCGGGGAACAAGCACAAGCCGAGGGTCACGCCCAACTGACCTACGCCTGCTCCTTGTACACGGCTTCGATGTTGTTGCCGTCTGGGTCGTCCACGAACGCGCAATAGGCGCGGTATTCAGGCCACAGCCGGGGTTCGTACCGGGACGTGCCACCAGCGGTCAGGGCGGCCTCGTAGAAGGCGTCGACCGAGGCTCGGTCGCGTGCGGTGAACGCGATGTGTGCGCCCCGGGTCACCGTGGCGTCGCCCGCGGGGTACAGACCGAAGGAAGGAGTGTCCAGCTCCTCTTCCCAGAACTCCGTCCCGCCGTCAGCCGCTTCCCCGACAACACCGAGAGGCTTGAGCGCGGCGGTGTAGAAGCGGGTGCTCGCCTCAAGGTCCGAGGCGATGAAGGTGACGTGGTGGATGAAGGGCCATCGTTGTGTCATGACCGCGCAGTCTACGAGTGCCGACGTCAGAGCCTGGCACCGGGCCCTGAGCCGCCGGTCCCGGTCCGGTCCCGAGTACGGGGCTGAGCACCGGGGCCTGAGCGCCGGGTCCCGGTCCGCTTCCCGAGCACCCATTCCCGGCCCGAGCACCCCGGCCCGAGTACCCCGGTCCTGAGTACCCCGGGCCCGAGCACCCCCGGTCCTGAGCACCCCTCCCGGTTCCCTAAGGACCCCCGGGGAACCGCCTAAGGCCCCCCGTACCCCCCGGATGCGGCACTCGCCCGATGTGGCCGTGTCCCCTGGGCGACGACAGTGGAGGCATCGCCAGAGGGCGACACCGACACCGAGTCACCGGGGAGCAGAAGATGTTCGAGTACGAGATCCACCTGATGGACCACGCCCGGCTCGTCCGTGAGGCCGACGCCGAGCGACTGGCCCAGGAGGCCGCCCGCACGGACACCCGGAGCCCCCGCCACTTCGGGCGCCGCAGCGGGGGCCGGAAATCCGGGGGGCGGGTGAGCGCCGGGGGCCGGGGCCGTTTCGTCCGGGCCGCGTGACCCCCGTATGAACGACGGCAGGGACGCCTGTGCGATGCTCGGCGCCGTGGAGACCAGGTCAGTCAGCCCCGTCTTCGTCGGCCGCGCCGGCGAACTCACCGCCCTCACCGAGGCACTCTCCCGCGCGACCGCGGGAGAGCCCCAGGCCCTGCTCGTGGGCGGTGAGGCGGGCGTCGGCAAGACCCGGCTCATCGAGGAGTTCCTCGACACGGCCCGTGACCGCGGCGCGGTCGTCGCCGTCGGCGGCTGCGTCGAACTCGGCGCCGACGGACTGCCGTTCGCCCCCTTCTCCACCGCGCTGCGCTCGCTCCACCGCCACCTGCCCGCCGAACTCGCCGAGGCCGCCGACGGACAGCAGGGCGAACTCGCCCGCCTCCTGCCCGAACTGGGCGACCCCGGCGGCCACGACACCTCCGACGAGGACTCCACCGCCCGCCTCTTCGAGCTGACCGTACGGCTCCTGGAACGGCTCGCCGCCGACCGCACCCTCGTCCTCGTCCTGGAGGACCTGCACTGGGCCGACGCCTCCACCCGGCACCTCCTCACCTATCTGCTGCGGACCCTGCGCGGCGGCCGGATCGTGGTCGTCGCCAGCTACCGCGCCGACGACATCCACCGCCGTCACCCCCTGCGCCCCCTCCTCGCCGAACTCGACCGGCTCCGCACCATCCGCCGCATCGAACTCGCCCGCTTCACCCGCGCCGAGGTCCACCGCCAGCTCACCGGCATCCTCGCCGCCGAACCCGACCCCGCCCTCGTCGAAGAGGTCTTCGAACGCTCCGACGGCAACGCCTTCTTCGTCGAGGAACTCGTCGTCTCCCACGAGGCGGGCTGCGCCGCCGGGCAGCTCAGCGCCTCCCTGCGCGACCTCCTGCTCGTCCGGGTCGAGGCGCTCCCCGAGGACGCCCAGCGGGTCGCCAGGATCGTCGCCGAGGGCGGCTCCACCGTCGAGTACGGACTCCTCGCCGCCGTCGCCCGGCTCACCGAGGACGAACTCATCGAGGCGCTCAGGGCCGCCGTCGGCGCCAACCTGCTGCTCGCCGTCCCCGACGGCGACGGCTACCGCTTCCGCCACTCCCTGGTCCGCGAGGCCGTCAGCGACGACCTGCTGCCCGGCGAACGCTCCCGCCTCAACCGGCGCTACGCCGAAGCCCTGGAGGCCGACCCCTCGCTGGTCCGCCCCGACGAACGCGCCCCCCGCCTCGCCACGTACTGGTACCACGCCCACGACACGGCCAAGGCGCTCCCCGCCGTCCTCCGCGCTTCCGTGGAGACCCGCAAGCGGCACGCCTACGCCGAACAGCTCCGCCTCCTCGAACGCGCCATGGAACTCTGGGAGGAGGCCCCCGAGGAGACCCGCCGCTCCCTGCGGCCGATGGACTACGCCGAGGCCTACCCGCCCTGCGGCTGCGACCCCGAGACCACCGCGCTCGGCCATCTCGACCTGCTGGCCGAGGCGGCCGTCGCCGCCCGGCTCAGCGGCGACCGCGAACGCGCCCTGAAGATCGGCAGGACGGCCCTGCGCCTCCTGGACGACGCCGACGAGAAGGACCCCCTGCGCGCCGCCTGGTTCTGGACCGAGAAGGCCCGGCTCCAGTCCAACCTCGGCCGGGGCGACGGCTGGGAGGAGATCGCCCGCGCCCAGGAACTCGTCAAGGGCCTGCCGCCCTCCGCCGTCCACGCCGTCGTCCTCGTCGGCGCCGCGGGCTGGGGAATGCTCCGCGACCCGGGACCCGGGGCCCTCGCCGCCGCCGAACGGGCCGTCGAGTACGCCCGCCACGTCAAGGCCGAGTCCATCGAGCTCAACGCCCGGCTCACCCTCGGCACCCTCAAGGTCTCCGCGGGGGACGTCGAGGCCGGACTCGCCGAACTGCACGAGGTCCGCGAACGCACCGAGTCCCTCGGCCAGTTCAACGAGACCGCCCGCGCCCACATCAACCTCTCCTCCTCCCTGGAGTCCCTCGGCCGCTCCCGGGACGCCGTCGAGGTCGCCGACCGGGGCATCCGCCTCGCCCGCGCGTACGGACTCGTCGACAGCGTCGGCTGGATCGAGGCCAACCGGGCCGAATCCCTCTACTCCCTCGGGCACTGGGACGAGGCCAGGGACGCCGCCGAGCGGCTGCTGCGCTCCGCGACCAGCACCAAACCGCGCGGCTCGGCCTCCCTCCGGCTGGCCCACCTCGCCGTCGCCCGGGGCGAACTCGACGCCGCCCGGGGCCACCTCACCGAAGCCCGCGTCGTCTACGGCAGCCGCGACCCCATCCCGCAGTACACCCTGCCGATGGTCCAGATCGACATTTCCGTCGCCGCCGCCGAGGGCCGCCTCGGGGACGTCCGTACCCTGCTCGCCGACGCCGAGCGGGCCGGATTCCCGCCCGGCACCCACCGCTACGGCTGGCCCCTCGTCCTCTCCGCCGTCACCGCCGAGGCCGACAGCAGGGGACTGCCCGCCGCCGACGAGGGCCGCCCCGAAGCGCTCGACGCCGTCCGCCGCTGCGTCCGCGCACTCGCCGCCCCCGCCCCCGTCTGGGCCGCCCACGCCCTGGAGGTCTCCGGGGAACTCGCCCGCGCCGAAGGACGCGCGTCCGCCGCCCACCCGGCCGAGACCGCCGCCGCCTACGAAGCCCTCGAACGGCCCGCCGAACTGGCCCGCGCCCGCCACCGCCTCGCCGACGCACTGCTCGTCGAGGGCGGCCGTCGGGAGGAGGCCGCCGCCCTGCTCCGCGAGGCCCGCGCCACCGCCCGCGCCCTCGGCGCCCGCCCGCTCCGCGAGGAGGTGGAGCTGCTCGCCGCCCGCGCCCGGCTCTCCCTCACCGAGGAGAAGGCGCCCGTCACCGCCGAACCCGAAGGGGACGCCTTCGGCCTCACCCCCCGCGAACAGGACGTGCTGCGCCTGGTCGCGGCGGGTCGCACCAACCGGCAGATCGCCGGGGAACTGTTCATCTCACCGAAGACGGCCAGCGTCCACGTCTCCAACATCCTCGCCAAGCTCGGTGTCGCCGGACGCGGTGAGGCCGCCGCCCTCGCCCACCGTCTCCACCTCCTCGACGGGTCCCTCTGACGCCTCCACCTCCCCGGCGGGCCCCTCGACCGGACTCTCCGGCCCGCCCGGCAGCCGTATCGTGACCCGGCCCGACCTCAGGTCTATCGGGCCGCGCGACGGGTCGGCGTCCCCCGGGTCCTCCCGGGTCAGCGCCTGTCTGCGCAGCTCCTCCGTGGTGTGCCTGCGTCCGGGTGCGAACAGCTCCGCCATCGGGCCGAACACGGTCACCGCCTCCCTCAGCCCACGTCGAGCCGGATCAGCCGGTCGTCCCCGGACTTCGGGGTGCCCCGGCCGTCGGTCTGGTTCGTCATCAGCAGGAGCCGCCCGTCGCCCGTCGCGAGGACCGTGCGCAGCCGGCCGTACTCCCCGGTGAGGAACGCCCGGGGCTCCCCGGAGAGTTCCGTACCGGAGACCGGGACGCGCCACAGCCGCTCGCCCCTGAGCCCCGCCATCCAGATCGCGCCCCGGGCGTACGCGATGCCGCTCGGCGACGCCTCCGAGGTCGGCCACTGGGCCACCGGGTCCACGAAGCCCTTCCGTCCCGCCCGTCCCTCGACCACCGGCCAGCCGTAGTTCTTCCCCGGCTCCACCAGGTTCAGCTCGTCCCAGGTGTTCTGCCCGAACTCGGACGCCCACAGGCGCCCGTCCGCGTCCCAGGCCAGCCCCTGCACATTGCGGTGCCCGTACGACCAGACCGCCGACCCGGCGAAGGGGTTGCCCGGCGCGGGACGGCCCTCCGGGGTGACCCGCAGGATCTTCCCGCCGAGCGACGCCCGGTCCTGGGACAGCCCCGTCCGGCCGGTCTCGCCCGTCCCCGCGTACAGCATCCCGTCCGGCCCGAACGCGATCCGCCCGCCGTCGTGCGTCACCCCCTTGGGGATGCCGGTGAGCACCGGCTCCGGCGTCCCGAGCCGATCGCCCGCCGCGCCCCCGTACCGCATCCGGACGATCCGGTTGTCGGACTCCGCCGTGAAGTACGCGTACACCCAGGCGTCCTTCACGGCGAGACCGAGGAGCCCGCCCTCACCGCCGGGCACCACCCCGGGCACCTCGCCGAGCGGGGTCCTGACCCCGGTCCGCCCGTCGACCCGGGTGACCGTCCGCTCGTCGCGCGAGGAGACCAGCAGATCACCGTCCGGCAGGCGGGCGAGGCCCCAGGGCGACTTCAGGTCCCCGGTGAGCGTGCCCGCCACCGTCACCCGGCCGCTCCCCGCCGCCGACGGAGGGGAGACGGACCCGGACGGGGAGACGGACCCGGACGGGGAGGTGGCGGACGGCGGGGCCGAGCCCGGCCGTTCCTCCGGGTCCCCGGAGGAGCCCGGGGAGCAGCCCGCGACCAGGGCGAGCACGGCGGCGCCCCACAGGGCCTTCAGCACAGCAGGACGTCTCACGGCGGGGTCCCCTTCGACGGGTCGGGCGGTGTCCCTCGCCTCTAGATACCTCCCGGGGCCCGCCAGAGTTCCCGCCCGGGCCCGGGACTTCGCACGGCGAGGGCCACGCCCCCGCGCCGACCGGACGGACGCCGAAGCCGGTGGCGGGGCGGACGGACACCCGACGGACGCCGACGACCGGACCGCCGCCGCCCTCCGTCCCGGAGCGCCGCCGCCCGCGGGAGCCGGACCGCCGCCCGTGGGCGCCGGAGAGCCCCGCGTACGGTCCTATGCGGGTCCCCCCCCAGGTCGAGCAGGCCCCGGCGGCCACCGTGGAGCTCAGTAGTCCCAGGAACCCCGGGGCGCCGGGAGCGCCGCGATCTCCGCGAGGTCCTCCGGGGTCAGCCGCAGCCGCGCCGCCCCCGCGTTCTCCACCGCCCACCGCTCCCGCTTCGCCCCCGGCACCGGCACCACGTGCCGCCCCCGGCCCAGCACCCAGGCGAGCGCCACCTGCGCGGGGGTGACCTCCGCGCCGTGCCGGGCGGCCACCCGCCGCAGCCCCACCACGATCGGCTGGTTCGCCGCCATCATCTCGGCGGTGAACCGGGGGTGCCGCGCCCGGGGATCGTCGGGCTCGAAGCCGCCTCCGGTGGTCAGCGTCCCGGTCAGATAGCCGCTCCCCAGCGGCATCGCCGCCAGGAAACCGACACCCCGGGCCACGCACCACGGCAGCAGCCGCGCCAGCGCCTCCTGCGACCACACGGACAGCTCCGCCTCCACCGCCGCCACCGGGAACACCTGCTGGACGCGTTCCAGCTGGCGGATCGTTCCCTCATAGCCGTCCCGCCCCGCGCCCGTGGTGCCCCGGCGGGTCCAGCGGGCGCCGACCGCGCACAGCCCCAGCGCCCGCACCTTCCCGGCGGTCACCAGCTCCGCCATCGCACCCCAGGTCTCCTCGACCGGCACCTCGGGGTCCGCCCTGTGAAGCTGGTAGAGGTCAATGACATCGGTCTGGAGCCGCCGCAGCGAGGCGTCGCACGCCCGGCGCACGTACCCGGGCCTTCCGTTGGCGACGACGTGCTGGTCGCCGACGAGCAGACCGCACTTCGTCGAGACGAAGGCCTCCGCCCTGCGCTCCCTCAACACCCGCCCCACCAGCAGTTCGTTGGTGAACGGCCCGTACATGTCGGCGGTGTCGAGCAGACTCACCCCGGCGTCCAGGGCCGCGTGCACGGTCCGCAGCGAGCGGTCCCCCCGCTGCTGCGAACGGTCGTAGGCCCAGCTCATCGGCATACACCCCAGGCCGACCGCACCCACGTCGAGCGCCGTCGCCCCGATAGTCCTGCGCTCCACCTGCCGGTACCCCTCCCTGTGCCGTCCCCCAAAGTAACCAATGCCGTCCGGGATTCTTCGCATAGCCTCCCGCTCATGAGATTCGAAGACACGACCGCTGACGTGTGGCTTCCCGTTCCGGCGGCCGAGACAGAGGGACTCCCCGAGCCGGGCGCGTCGGGCCTCAACTACCTTTTCTGGGACGGCGGACCGGAGTTCCCCGCCGATCCGGCGCGCTGCGTCTTCTACGTCGTCCCGTACATGAAGGGCTCCGAGATCGCCGTACGGCCGCTGGCCGCGATGACCTCGCTCCGGGTGGTGCAGACCCTCTCGGCGGGCATCGACCACGTCACCCCCGGCATCGGCTCCCTGCCGCCGGGCGTCGCCCTCTGCAACGCCAAGGGCGTCCACGAGGCCAGCACCGCCGAACTCGCCCTCGCCCTGGTCCTGGCCTCGCTGCGCGGCATCCCCGGCTTCGTGCGCGGCCAGGACGCCGAGGAGTGGCGGGCCGGCTTCTACCCCGCCCTCGCCGACAAGTCCGTCCTGATCGTGGGATACGGATCGATCGGCGCCGCCATCGAGGACCGGCTCGCGGCCTTCGAGTGCGCGCGGGTAGCACGCGTCGCACGCTCCGCGCGCACCACCGTGCGCGGGCCGGTCCACGCCCTGTCCGAACTGCCCGCGCTGCTCCCCGAGGCGGACGTCGTGATCCTGTCCACCCCGCTCACTCCCGAGACCAGGCATCTCGCCGACGCGGACTTCCTGGCGCGGATGAAGGACGGCGCGCTCCTCGTGAACGTGGCCAGGGGCCCGGTCGTCGACACGGCGGCCCTGCTCAAGGAGGCGGAGAGCGGGCGGATCACGGCCGCGCTCGATGTCACCGACCCGGAACCGCTCCCGGCCGGACACCCCCTGTGGCACGCCCCGGGCGTCCTGATCAGTCCCCATGTGGGCGGTTCCACCTCCGCCTTCATGCCGAGGGCCAAGCGGCTGATCGCCGGGCAGCTGCGGCGGTTCGTGGCGGGCGAGGAGCCGGTGAACGTGCTGCTCACCACCGGCTGAGCGGGGACAGGGCCGTCCGGGTGATCCGTACGCCCGACACGCGCCGTGCAACAGCCCACGTCAGTCACGCAGCGTAGAGGAACCCTGTCCCTGAGTGACGGTCCTGGTGTATCGTCCCGGATCGGGGACTGCGTCGAGTACGGGCTGACGCTGGGGAGTGACGTGACGGGACAGCAGATTCCGAGGGGGGCGAAGGGTGAGGCACGGCCGGAGGAGCGACGATCCGACGCGGCGACGCCGCCGTCGGAGGTCCCTCCGCGCCTCACCGACCGCCTCGTACCCACCGTGCCGGACCAGGCCGCGCCCCATCGCGCGTCCCGCCCCGCCCCCGGCCCCGCCGGAGCGACGGAGAGCGAAGGCCCCCGCCGGGGCGACGGCACCGGGAGCGCGGGCCACGAGGCCTACTCCGGCCGCGCGGGCGACGGCGAAGGCACCGGCCGCGCGAGCGGCGGAGACCGCGAAGGCGGCCCGGTCCGGGCCGCTCCCGACGGCGGCGAGGGCCGCGCGGGCAGCGGTGACGACGAGGCACGCGAGGGCCGTGTCGCCGGTGAGGACCGCGCGGCGGACCGCACCGGCGACGAAGACGCCCCGGCCCGCGACGCCCTGGACCGCGACGCCTCGGACCGCGACGCCCCCGACCGTGAAGCGCCGGACCACGACCTCCCGGACCGCGACGCCCCGGCTGGTGGCGTCCCGGACCGCGACGTCCCGGCTGGTGGTGTCCCGGACCATGGCGACGCCGACCACGACCTCGCGGACGGCCGCGCGCCCCACGACCTCGCGGACGGCGGTGCGAGCCACGCGACCCACGCGGGCCACGGCGGCGGCACCGGCTGCGCGGTGTGCGGAGCCCCCGTCCCGGCGGACGATCCGCTCGTACGGGACCCGGCGGGTCCCCACGACTGCGACGGTCACGCCGTCTGCGTCCCCGGCGAGCCACCCGCCCGCCCGCACGAGGCGGCCGCCTGCGGAGGCGCGGCGCCGGAGGCCCCGGTGACCGCGCCCGGGGCGGTGCTCGCGCGCCCCCCGGCCGACACCGGGGGAACCGCCCCCGGTCGGCCGGCCCCCGCGAGCCCCGGCATCGGCGGCATCCTCGCCCAGATCGCCCTCGGGCTGATCTGCGCGGGCTACACGACCGGCGCCTCCCTCGGCTGGGGCTCCCCGGAACTCGCACTCTTCATGGGTGACTTCGGACTCAGCGCCGCCGCCCTGACCGCCGCCGTCTCCTGCTTCCTCTACGCCCGCGCCCACCACGGCGAGGACCGCCCCGCCTGGCTGCTCTTCGCCTTCTCCTCGTTCATGGCCTCCGCGGGAAACGCCGTCTGGGGCTGGTACGAGGTGGTGCTCCGCACCCCCGTCCCGACCACGTCCGTCGCCGACCTGTGCTTCCTGCTCTTCGCACCCCCCGCGATCGTCGGACTCCTCGTCCTCGCCAAGAAACCCGTCACCCGGGCCGGCTGGGTCTGCCTCGGCCTCGACGCCTGGCTCATCGGGGGCTCGCTCCTCACCCTGTCCTGGAGCCTGGCCCTCGCGCGCACGGCCCACTTCCAGAACGAACCGGTCACCCAGGCCGCCCTGTCGCTCGCCTACCCGCTGCTCGACATCGTCCTCGTCAGCATGGTCCTGGTCCTGCACTTCCGGCGCTCGCAGGCCAACCGCTCCGCGACCAACACCGCCATCGCCGCCCTCGCCCTCACCGTCCTGTGCGACGCCCTGTTCACCTCACCGCTGCTCCGCCAGAGCTACGTCTCCGGACAGCTCCTCGACGCGGGCTGGTTCGCGGGCTCCCTGCTCCTCGCCTACGCCCCCTGGGGCGCGCGCCGCCTCCCGGGCGCCGAGGCCCCCGCCCGGACCCCCCGGCTGCACAGCCGCCCGGTCGCCGGTTCCCTCGCCGCGCTCACCCCGTACCTCGCCGCCGCCGTCTGCACCCTCAGCCTCCTGTACAACGTGGTCGAGGGCCGTCGGCTCGACCGCTTCGTCGTCCTCACCGGCTGCACCGTGGTCCTCGCCCTCGTCGTACGGCAGGGCATCATGCTCCTCGACAACATCGCCCTCACCCACGAGCTGGCCCAGAAGGAGAACCACTTCCGGTCCCTCGTGCAGGGCTCCAGCGACGTCATCATGATCGCCGCGCCCTCCGGGACCCTCCGCTACGTCAGCCCCGCCGCCTCCGGCGTCTACGGCCGCGACGCCGAGGAACTGACCGGCTCCGAACTGTCCTCGCTGATCCACCCCGAGGACCTCGGCGCCGTCGTCCACGAGGTGCGCCGCTTCCTCGCCGTCTCACCCGCCGAGGAACCCACCACCCGGATCGAGTGCCGCTTCCGCTCCGGCCGGGACGACTGGCTCAACGTCGAGTCCACCGTCAACCGGCACCAGGGCGGCCTGATCTTCAACAGCCGGGACGTCACCGAGCGCGTCCGGCTCCAGGCCCAGCTCCAGCACAACGCCGAGCACGACCCGCTCACCGACCTGCCCAACCGCGCCCTGTTCACCCGGCGGGTCCGGCAGGCCCTCGGCGGGCGCCGCGCCTCCGACCCCGGCACCGCCGTCCTCTTCGTCGACCTCGACGGCTTCAAGGGCGTCAACGACCGGCTCGGCCACCAGGCGGGCGACGACCTCCTCGTCCAGGCCGCCCGCCGCCTCCAGGACTCCGTACGCGCCGGGGACACCGCCGCCCGGCTCGGCGGCGACGAGTTCGCCGCCCTCATCCTCGGCGACGGCGGACGCGACCGGGCCGCCCGCGAGAGCCAGGTCCGGGAGATCGCCGACCGGCTCCGCCTCACCCTCTCCCGGCCCTACCGCGTCGACGGCGACAACGAGGTCCGGGTCGCCGCCTCCATCGGGGTCGCCTTCGCCGAGCCCGGCATCGCCGCGGGCGACCTCCTGCGCAACGCCGACCTCGCCATGTACCGGGCCAAGGCCGCGGGCAAGGACCGCGTCGAGCTGTACGCGCCCCAGATGCAGGCCGAGGTCGTCCGCCGCACCGAACTCGCCGCCCGGCTGCGCACCGCCCTCCACGACGGCGAGTTCGCCCTGCTCCACCAGCCGGTCGTCGACCTCGCCACCGGCCGGATCTCCGCCGTCAGCGCCCAGGCCCGCTGGCGCTCCGCCCAGGGCATCCTCTTCACCCCCGCCGAGTACCTCCGGGTCACCGACGACGGCGAGCGGACCGCCGAGCTGGGCCGCTGGCTCCTGGAGGAAGCGGTCGAGCAGGCCGCCGAGCGGGCCGGAATCGGCCATCGCGCGCCCGTCTCCATCCGGCTCCCCGCCCGCCGCCTCCTCGACCGCTCGCTGCCCCTCGGCTCCGTCGAGTCCCTGCTCACCCGGCACGGACTGCCGTCCGGCTCACTGATCATCGAGCTCGCCGACAGCGACCCCCGGATCTCCCTGGACGAGCTGGAACAGCGCCTGGTGAGCCTGCGCCGCCTCGGCGTACGGATCGCGCTCGACGGATTCGGCAGCGGACACGTCGCCATCAACGCGCTCCGGCGCCTCCCCGTCGACATACTGAAGCTCGACCGCGGGCTCGTCGAAGGGCTCGTCGAATCACCACGGCTCCGCAAGATCACCCGCGGAGTCCTCCGTATCGCCGGGGAACTCGGCCTCCAGACCGTGGCCGAGGGAGTCGACGAACCGGAGCAGGTGGTCGCCCTGCGGGCGATGGGATGCGGCCATGCCCAGGGCGCGGCCTTCTCCGGCCCGCTCGACGAGTACCGGCTGCGCAGGGCCCTCGTACGGGACGAGTACCCCCTCCCCGGAGCGGTTCCGGCACGTGCCGGAAACCGACCCTCCAACCGCTCACATGATGAGACGCCCGTCCCACCCACTTGACAGTGACGAGGCCTGAGAGGGAGGGTCAGTGCCATGCGCACCCGAATTCTCGTACTTGGACAGCGCGTCGGCTGAAGCGGGGCCCCTCCCAGGCCCGCTTAGAACGCACCCGACGCGCTCCCCTCGCTTGCCTCCCGGCACGAGGGGTTTTTTGTTGCACCGACTCCCTCCGAAGCCGGTGCGAACCCTGGCAAAACACCTCGCGAAAACCCTCTGCTTCGAGAAGAGATGCTGATGACCGACCAGGCCACCGGGCACCATCCGCAGCCGCGGCCCCGCCACGGCGCGACGCCCGCCACCACCGTCGAGCACGTCACGGGTGCGCAGTCCCTCATCCGTTCTCTCGAGGAAGTGGGCGCCGACACCGTCTTCGGCATCCCCGGCGGCGCGATCCTGCCCGCGTACGACCCGATGATGGACTCCCGGCGGGTCCGCCACATCCTGGTGCGCCACGAGCAGGGCGCGGGCCACGCGGCCACCGGCTACGCCCAGGCCACCGGCAAGGTCGGGGTCTGCATGGCGACCTCGGGCCCCGGTGCCACCAACCTCGTCACCCCGATCGCCGACGCGCACATGGACTCGGTCCCGCTCGTCGCGATCACCGGCCAGGTCGCCTCCAAGGCGATCGGCACGGACGCCTTCCAGGAGGCGGACATCTGCGGCATCACGATGCCGATCACCAAGCACAACTTCCTGGTCACCAAGGCCGAGGACATCCCCCGGACGATCGCCGAGGCCTTCCACATCGCCTCCACCGGCCGTCCCGGCCCGGTCCTGGTCGACATCGCCAAGGACGCCCTCCAGGCGAAGACCACCTTCAGCTGGCCGCCGCAGACCGACCTGCCCGGCTACCGCCCGGTGACCAAGCCGCACGCCAAGCAGATCCGCGAGGCGGCCAAGCTGATCAGCGCCGCCAAGCGCCCCGTCCTGTACGTCGGCGGCGGTGTCATCAAGGCCGGTGCGACCGCCGAGCTGAAGATCCTCGCCGAGCTGACCGGCGCCCCCGTCACCACCACCCTGATGGCCCTGGGCTCCTTCCCCGACAGCCACCCGCTGCACGTCGGAATGCCCGGCATGCACGGTTCGGTCACCGCCGTCACCGCGCTCCAGAAGGCCGACCTGATCGTCGCCCTCGGCGCCCGCTTCGACGACCGGGTCACCGGCAAGCTCGACAGCTTCGCCCCGTACGCCAAGATCGTCCACGCGGACATCGACCCGGCCGAGATCGGCAAGAACCGCACCGCCGACGTCCCGATCGTCGGTGACGCCCGCGAGGTCATCGCCGACCTGGTCCAGGCCGTCCAGGCCGAGCACGCCGAGGGCAACAAGGGCGACTACACCGCCTGGTGGAGCGACCTGAGCCGCTGGCGCGAGACCTACCCGCTCGGCTACGACCTGCCGGAGGACGGCAGCCTCTCGCCGCAGCAGGTCATCCAGCGCATCGGGCAGCTCGCCCCCGACGACACGATCTTCGCGGCGGGCGTCGGCCAGCACCAGATGTGGGCCGCCCACTTCATCGACTACGAGCGGCCCGCCACCTGGCTGAACTCCGGCGGCGCCGGGACCATGGGGTACGCGGTCCCCGCCGCGATGGGCGCCAAGGCCGGTCTGCCGGACCGCCCGGTCTGGGCCATCGACGGCGACGGCTGCTTCCAGATGACCAACCAGGAACTCACCACCTGCGCCCTGAACAACATCCCGATCAAGGTCGCCATCATCAACAACGGCGCCCTCGGGATGGTCCGCCAGTGGCAGACCCTCTTCTACAACCAGCGCTACTCCAACACCGTCCTGCACTCCGGCCCGGACGACATCCAGGCGAACAAGGGCACCCGCGTCCCCGACTTCGTCAAGCTCTCCGAGGCCATGGGCTGTGTGGCCCTGCGCTGTGAGGACCCGGCCGACCTGGACAAGGTCATCGCCGAGGCCAACGCCATCAACGACCGCCCGGTCGTGGTCGACTTCATCGTCCACGAGGACGCCCAGGTGTGGCCGATGGTCGCCGCCGGCACCTCCAACGACGAGGTCATGGCCGCCCGGGGCGTCCGTCCCGACTTCGGCGACGGCGAAGACGACTGAAGCGCGGAACGCAGCAGAGCGAAAAGGAAGAGACCCACACCATGTCCACCAAGCACACGCTCTCCGTTCTCGTCGAGAACACCCCCGGCATCCTCGCCCGGATCGCCGCCCTGTTCTCCCGCCGCGGCTTCAACATCGACTCCCTCGCCGTCGGCGTCACCGAGCACCCCGACATCTCCCGCATCACCATCGTGGTGAGTGTCGAGGACCTGCCCCTGGAGCAGGTGACCAAGCAGCTCAACAAGCTGGTCAACGTCCTGAAGATCGTCGAACTCGAGCCCAGCGCCGCGATCCAGCGCGAGCTCGTCCTGGTGAAGGTCCGCGCCGACAACGAGACCCGCTCCCAGATCGTCGAGATCGTC
The DNA here is from genome assembly GCF_044767145.1 of Streptomyces sp. NPDC101490. Lineage (NCBI taxonomy): Bacteria > Bacillati > Actinomycetota > Actinomycetes > Kitasatosporales > Streptomycetaceae > Streptomyces > Streptomyces sp. NPDC101490. Next base: position 33,634 of record NZ_JBIWNI010000018.1, on the reverse strand, counting down.
CAGCTGTTCCGCGCCAAGACCGTGGACGTCTCGCCCGAGGCCGTCACCATCGAGGCCACCGGTTCGAGCGACAAGCTCGAAGCGATGCTCAAGATGCTGGAGCAGTTCGGCATCAAGGAGCTCGTGCAGTCCGGCACGATCGCCATAGGGCGCGGCTCCCGGTCCATCACGGACCGGTCCCTGCGGGCCCTCGACCGCAGCGCCTGACAACCCGTCGGCGGTCAACCACCGGTCCGTCCGGCGGTCCGACTGACGAGACCCGAAAACTTTCCTCCCGCTCCCCGCCGTACGGTGGGACGCAACACCAGCACTTCAAGGAGATACCCAGTGGCCGAGCTGTTCTACGACGACGACGCCGACCTGTCCATCATCCAGGGCCGCAAGGTCGCGGTGATCGGCTACGGCAGCCAGGGCCACGCCCACGCGCTGTCGCTCCGTGACTCCGGCGTCGACGTCCGCGTCGGCCTCCAGGAGGGCTCGAAGTCCAAGGCCAAGGCCGAGGAGCAGGGCCTGCGCGTCGTCTCCGTGGCCGAGGCCGCGGCCGAGGCCGACCTCATCATGATCCTGACCCCGGACCCGATCCAGGCCCAGGTCTTCGAGGAGTCCATCAAGGACAACCTGAAGGAGGGCGACGCGCTCTTCTTCGGTCACGGCCTCAACGTCCGCTACGGCTTCATCAAGGTGCCCGAGGGCATCGACGTCGCCCTGGTCGCCCCGAAGGGCCCGGGCCACCTGGTCCGCCGCCAGTACGAGGAGGGCCGCGGCGTCCCGTGCATCGCCGCCGTCGAGCAGGACGCCACCGGCAAGGCCTTCGACCTGGCGCTGTCGTACGCCAAGGGCATCGGCGGCACCCGCGCCGGCGTCATCAAGACGACCTTCACCGAGGAGACCGAGACCGACCTGTTCGGTGAGCAGGCCGTGCTCTGCGGTGGTACCGCGGCGCTGGTCAAGGCGGGCTTCGAGACCCTGACCGAGGCCGGTTACCAGCCGGAGATCGCCTACTTCGAGTGCCTGCACGAGCTGAAGCTCATCGTGGACCTCATGTACGAGGGCGGTCTGGAGAAGATGCGCTGGTCGGTCTCCGAGACCGCCGAGTGGGGCGACTACGTCACCGGCCCGCGGATCATCACCGACGCCACCAAGGCGGAGATGAAGAAGGTCCTCGCGGAGATCCAGGACGGCACCTTCGCCAAGGAGTGGATGGCCGAGTACCACGGCGGTCTGAAGAAGTACAACGAGTACAAGACCCAGGACGCCAACCACCTCCTGGAGACCACCGGCAAGGAGCTGCGCAAGCTCATGAGCTGGGTGAACGACGAGGAGGCGTAAGCCTTCCGGGACGGGGCCGGACCAGGTGTCCGGCCCCGTGCCACACCCTTGGACACCCCGTCCAACCACGGACGGGTGATCCTTCCAACGCGGCACATGCACGGCATCGCCACAGCACTACACTGCTCAACAACATTCGCGTTCAGGCCCACAGCGTCGTGCGCTTTCACGCGGCAAGCCCCCTCCACCGCCTGCGGCCGTCGGGACGGCCGTCCGCACTGGATCTGTGAGGACTCACGTGAGCTCGAAACCTGTCGTACTCATCGCTGAAGAGCTGTCGCCCGCCACCGTCGACGCGCTGGGCCCGGACTTCGAGATCCGGCACTGCAACGGCGCCGACCGCGCCGAGCTGATCCCCGCCATCGCCGACGTGGACGCGATCCTGGTCCGTTCCGCGACCAAGGTGGACGCCGAGGCCATCGCCGCCGCCGGGAAGCTGCGGGTCGTCGCCCGCGCCGGAGTCGGTCTGGACAACGTGGACGTCTCCGCCGCCACCAAGGCCGGTGTGATGGTCGTCAACGCCCCGACGTCGAACATCGTCACCGCCGCCGAGCTGGCCTGTGGCCTCCTCGTCGCCACCGCGCGCAACATCCCGCAGGCCAACACCGCGCTGAAGAACGGCGAGTGGAAGCGCAACAAGTACACCGGCGTCGAGCTGAGCGAGAAGACCCTCGGTGTCGTCGGCCTCGGCCGCATCGGCGTCCTCGTCGCCCAGCGCATGTCGGCCTTCGGCATGAAGATCGTGGCGTACGACCCCTATGTGCAGCCCGCCCGCGCCGCCCAGATGGGGGTGAAGCTGCTGGCCCTGGACGAGCTCCTGGAGGTCGCCGACTTCATCACCGTCCACCTGCCGAAGACCCCGGAGACCCTCGGTCTCATCGGCGACGAGGCGCTGCACAAGGTCAAGCCCTCCGTCCGCATCGTCAACGCCGCGCGCGGCGGGATCGTGGACGAGGCGGCGCTGTACTCGGCGCTCAAGGAGGGCCGGGTCGCCGGTGCGGGCCTCGACGTGTACGCGAAGGAGCCCTGCACGGACTCCCCGCTGTTCGAGCTCGACCAGGTCGTCTGCACCCCCCACCTCGGCGCGTCCACGGACGAGGCCCAGGAGAAGGCGGGCATCGCCGTCGCCAAGTCGGTGCGCCTGGCGCTCGCCGGCGAGCTGGTCCCGGACGCGGTCAACGTCCAGGGCGGGGTCATCGCGGAGGACGTGAAGCCGGGTCTGCCACTCGCCGAGAAGCTCGGCCGGATCTTCACCGCCCTCGCGGGCGAGGTCGCGGCCCGCCTCGACGTCGAGGTGTACGGCGAGATCACCCAGCACGATGTGAAGGTGCTCGAACTCTCCGCGCTCAAGGGCGTGTTCGAGGACGTGGTCGACGAGACCGTGTCGTACGTCAACGCCCCGCTGTTCGCACAGGAGCGCGGTGTCGAGGTGCGTCTGACGACCAGCTCCGAGTCGCCCGACCACCGCAACGTGGTCACCGTGCGCGGCACGCTGGCGAACGGCGAGGAGGTGTCGGTCTCCGGCACCCTGGCCGGTCCCAAGCACCTCCAGAAGATCGTCGCGGTCGGCGAGTACGACGTGGACCTGGCGCTCGCCGACCACATGGTCGTGCTGCGCTACGAGGACCGCCCGGGTGTCGTCGGCACGGTCGGCCGCATCCTCGGCGAGGCCGGTCTGAACATCGCGGGGATGCAGGTCTCCCGCGCGGAGGAGGGCGGCGAGGCGCTCGTCGTGCTCACCGTGGACGACTCGCTCCCCGCGACGGTGCTCGCGGAGATCGCCTCGGAGATCGGCGCCGCCTCGGCCCGCTCGGTCAACCTGATCTGAGCCCGAGCGCGCACACCACCCGTACCCGGTGGCCGGACCCTCGTCCCGTACGAGCGTCCGGCCGCCGGGTACGGCGCTGTCACGGGACGGGGGAGGACCTTCCCCGGACCGGCGCTCCGTCGGCCGTCTTCGTCGTAGAACGGTCACAGACGGCCGGAGCTGTCGCTTCCGCCGTCCCGGCCCTGCTGTCATGACGGGACGACGACCGACCGCACCTTCTCAGGAGGCCCCGTGCCCAAGCGCCGTACCACCAGGATCCTCGCCGCCTTCTTCGCCGCCGGACTGCTCATCGGCGGCGCGGCTCAGCTCGCCAAGATGACCACGGGCGGCCCGGCGCCGCAGACGGTCGCCATGAACAAGGCGGAGCTGGTCGGGGCCTGACCCCGACCCCTCCCCGCCCTCGACCGCCTCGGGGCGGCTACAGCTTGGCCGACTTCAGGGACATGTGGAGGAGGAGGCGGTCCTCGCCGTCGTCCAGGTCCAGGCCCGTGAGCTGTTCGACCCGGGAGAGGCGGTAGTAGAGGGTCTGCCGGTGGATGCCCAGGGCCGCCGCCGCGCGGCCCGCCTGGCCCGCGCTGTCGAGGAACACCTCGGCGGTGCGGGCCAGTTCGCTGTGCGCGGGGGCCAGCAGCGGGGCGACGACCGGATCGACCTCCGGGTGGTAGAGCGCGGCCAGGAGGCGGTACGGGCCGATCCGGGCCCACTCCGCCACCGGGCCCAGCGACGGCTGGGCGGTCGCGGCACGGGCCGAGGTGCTGGCCTCGCGCCAGGCGGCCGGAAGCTCCGCGAGACCCCGGCGGGGCGTCGCGACACCGGCGGTCGCGGCGCCGCGCAGCCGGTCCGCCGCCGCGCGGGCCGGGGTGAGGTCCTCGGAGGTGCGGAGCCGGACGAGGACGGCGAGGGACTCCGCCTCCGGGAGCGCGGTGACCGCCGCCGCCCCGGCCACCGTCCGGACCGAGGGGGCCTCGCCCCGCCAGGGGGTGACGCAGACCACGGTGTGCAGCCCGTCCGCGCTGGGCCCCAGGGCCGCCCGCAGGGCCGCGACGGCCGTCTCGTGCTGCCAGCCCCGCCCGGCGGTCAGGGCCGCCGCGAACTCGCGCGAGAGGTCCGCGCCCGCGCGCTCCTCGTCCGCGAGCAGCTCGCCGATCCGGGCGGCGACCTCCATGGCGGCGGTGAGCCGTTCGGACGAGGGGCCCGGCTCGGCGTCGAGCAGCCAGACGTAACCGAGGACGACACCCCGATGGCGTACCGGGAGGCACACCCGGTCCCGGAAGACGCCCGCGTCGGGGGCGGCGGGGATGCGGACCGGTCCGGTCGCCCGGGTGATGCCGAAGCCCTCGAACCAGGCGCGGACCGCGGGGGTCGACTTGCGGGTGAGGATCGAGCGGGTCCTGACCGGGTCCATGGCGCTGTCGTCGTCGCTGTCGTGCGCGCCGAAGGCGATCAGGCCGAAATCGCGGTTCTCCAGTGTCGCGGGGGCGCCGAGCAGCCCCGAGATCTCGTCCACCAGTTCCTGGTAATCGCCCTTCACGGGCCCATTCTCGCACCCCTTCCCCCGCCGTTCAGACAGATGTCTGAGAGGCGGGCCACGGATGCGTGACAGCTGTAGATGGCGGACGATCGGAGCGATCCATAGGTTTCACGGTGGTCATCCGTGCTGTTCCCGGTCCGAACCCCCTTCCGGTCCGGTGACGGCCCCGTTCTCCCCCTGCCCTCTGGAGGTGCCCGTGCTGGGTCCCGTGATCCTCGCCGCGTCGCGCAGCGACAAGATGCGCCGTTTCGTGTCGGCCGCCCCCGGGACCAAGCAGGTCGTCGCCCGCTTCATCGCCGGTGAGTCGGTCGGTGACGTCGTCCCGATCGTCCAGGAGCTGAGCGACCGCGGCCTCGAGGTCACCCTCGACGTCGTCGGTGAGGACATCACCACCGTCGAGCAGTCCCACGCCGCGCGGGACGCCTACCTGGAGCTCGTCGGACGCCTCAAGGAGCTGGGCCTCGGCGAGCGCGCCGAGATGTCCGTCAAGCTGTCGATGTTCGGGCAGTCCCTGGAGGGCGGCCACGAGCTGGCGCTCGCCAACGTCCGTCCGGTCGTCGAGGCAGCCGCCGAGATCGGCACCACGGTCACCCTGGACGCCGAGGACCACACCACCCTCGACTCGATGTTCGCCATCCACGAGGAGCTGCGGAAGGACTTCCCGCAGACCGGCTGCGTCATCCAGGCGTACCTGTTCCGCACCGAGGACGATGCCCGCCGCCTCGCCGAGAACGGCTCCCGCGTCCGGATAGTGAAGGGCGCCTACAAGGAGCCCGTCTCCGTCGCCATCCAGGACAAGCCCGAGATCGACAAGGCGTACGTCCGGATCATGAAGATCCTGATGGACGGCGAGGGCTACCCGATGATCGGCTCGCACGACCCGCGCCTGATCGCCGTCGGCCAGGAGCTGGCCCGCCGCGCGGGCCGCAAGCTGGACGAGTACGAGTTCCAGATGCTGTACGGCATCCGCAGCGAGGAGCAGCAGCGCCTCGCCGCCGAGGGACACCGCATGCGCGTGTACACCGCCTACGGCACCGACTGGTACGGCTACTTCATGCGCCGCCTCGCGGAGAAGCCGGCCAACCTGCTCTTCTTCGTCCGGTCCATCCTCACCAAGGGCTGAGCCCACACCCCTCAGAAGGAGTTAAGCGACTCATGGACGCTGTCACCCAGGTCCCCGCTCCGGTCAACGAGCCGGTGCACAGCTACGCCCCCGGCTCTCCCGAGCGCGCCCGTCTGGAGGCCCAGCTCAAGGAGCTGGCCGAGAACCCGCGCGAGCTGCCGATGACCATCGGCGGCGTGAAGCGCCTCGGTGGCGGCGAGGAGTTCCAGGTCGTCCAGCCGCACAACCACAAGGCCGTCATCGGCACCTTCCGGGGCGCCACCGAGCAGGACGCCCAGGACGCGATCGACGCGGCCCTGGCCGCCGCTCCCGCCTGGCGCGCGATGTCCTTCGACGACCGTGCCGCGATCATCCTGCGCGCCGCCGAACTGCTGGCGGGACCGTGGCGCGAGACGCTGGCCGCGTCCACCATGCTCGGCCAGTCGAAGACGGCCCAGCAGGCCGAGATCGACACCCCGTGCGAGCTCGTCGACTTCTGGCGCTTCAACGTGGCGTACGCCCGCCAGATCCTGGCCGAGCAGCCCCCGGCCAACTCGCCGGGCGTGTGGAACCGGCTGGACCACCGCCCGCTCGAAGGCTTCGTCTACGCGATCACGCCGTTCAACTTCACGGCCATCGCGGGCAACCTGCCCACCGCCCCCGCCCTCATGGGCAACGTGGTGGTCTGGAAGCCGTCCCCGACGCAGACCCACTCCGCCGTGCTCCTCATGGAGCTCCTGGAGGAGGCCGGGCTGCCGAAGGGCGTCATCAACCTGGTGACCGGCGACGGCATCGCCGTCTCCGAGGTGGCCCTGAACCACCGCGACCTGGCGGGCATCCACTTCACCGGTTCGACCCGGACCTTCCAGCACCTGTGGAAGACCGTCGGCACGAACATCGAGAAGTACCGCTCGTACCCGCGGATCGTCGGCGAGACCGGCGGCAAGGACTTCGTCGTCGCGCACCCCAGCGCCGACCGCGCGATCCTGAAGACCGCGCTGACCCGTGGCTCCTTCGAGTTCCAGGGCCAGAAGTGCTCCGCGTCCTCGCGCGCCTACGTCCCGGCGTCCATCTGGAACGACGGCTTCAAGGAGGAGTTCGCGGCCGAGGTCGACGGCATCACCATGGGTGACGTCACCGATCTGTCGAACTTCGTCGGCGCCGTCATCGACGAGCGTTCCTTCGCCAAGAACAAGGCCGCGATCGACCGTGCCGCGGCCGACCCGAGCTGCACGATCGTCGCCGGTGGCACCTACGACGACTCGGTGGGCTACTTCGTCCGCCCGACCGTCATCGAGTGCGCCGACCCGGAGAACGAGGTCTTCAAGGCCGAGTACTTCGGCCCGATCCTCGCGATCCACGTGTACGACGACAGCTCCCCCGAGAAGTACGACGAGATGCTGACCCAGATGGAGTCGGTCTCGGACTACGCCCTCACCGGCGCGGTCATCTCCGGCGACCGCGCGGCCACCGCGCACACGATGGAGAAGCTCCGCTTCGCCGCGGGCAACTTCTACATCAACGACAAGTCGACCGGCGCCGTCGTCGGCCAGCAGCCCTTCGGCGGCGGCCGTGCCTCGGGCACCAACGACAAGGCGGGCGCCCCGCAGAACCTGATGCGCTGGACGCTGACCCGCGCCATCAAGGAGACGCTGGTCCCGCCGACCGAGTACGGCTACCCCCACATGGGCTAAGCCCCACCGGCCGCCCCTCCGACGGCCCCCTGACACCGCCCCCCTCCCCGGTCCCCCAACCGGGGACGGGGGCGGTCTTCATTCCGGGGTCCGGCCGCAGGCCGCGGCGGGCACCCGCCGTGTGGGAATCCGGACCGGACCGCCGTGCGCGCGGAGCCCGTGCGGGCGGTCGGAAAACCCCGGGAGGGGCGGGTGGTCGCTGTGGGACGCTGCTGTCATGACGATCGTGAGGACCGCCCCCACCCATGAGGTCGGGGCCGAGCGGCTCCGGGCCGTCCGGGTGCTGCTCGACGACGCCTTCGACGGGACCTTCTCCGACGACGACTGGGACCACACCCTCGGGGGCGTGCACGCCTGGGCCGAGGACGAGCGGGGGATCGCCGCCCACGGGGCCGTCGTGCAGCGGCGGGCCGTGCACGGGGGGCGGTCGTACCGCGTCGGGTACGTCGAAGGGGTCGCCGTCCGGGCGGACCTGCGGCGGCGGGGGCTCGGCGGGGCCGTGATGGCCGAGCTGGAGCGGGTCATCGACGGGGCGTACCTCTTCGGGGCGCTCGGCGCCTCCGACGAGGGCGCCGCGCTCTACCGGGCGCGCGGCTGGCGGCTGTGGCCCGGGCGGATCGAAGCGCTGGGCCCCGGCGGGCCCGTCCGGCTCGCCGACGAGGAGGGCTGCGTCTTCCTGCGTCCCGCGGCGGGCCGCACCCTGCCCGGTCCTGACTCCCCGCTCGCCTTCGACTGGCGCGACGGCGACGTGATGTGAGGGTCCCGGGCTCCGCGAGGCGCTCGCGGAGCCCGTCGACGGTCCCGGACAGGGACGCGACGCGGGCGGGACGGCTACCGGGTGACGAGCATCTTCCCGGTGTTCTCGCCGCGCAGCATCCCCAGGAACGCGTCCACGATGTGCTCGAAGCCCGCCACGGTCGTCACGTCCAGCGGCAGTTCCCCGCTGCGCAGCCGGGGGACGGCGAGGTCGTACAGCTCCTCCAGGGCGTCCTGGTGGTTGCTGACCAGGAAGCCTTCGAGGCGGATGCTCTTGCCGACCACGTCGAAGAGGTTGCGCGGGGCGGGCGGCGGGGCGGAGAGCGAGTGGTACTGGCCCACCGCGCCGACCCAGGCGATCCGGCCGTACTCGCGCAGCGCGTCGATCGCCGCCTCCAGGTGCTCGCCGCCCACCCCCTCCAGGGCCACGTCGACACCGTCCGGGGCCGCCCGCGCGAGCAGCTCCGTCACCGGACCCGCGTGATAGTCGAAGGCCGCGTCGAACCCCGCCTCCTCCGTCAGGTACGCCACCTTGCGCGCCGAACCCGCGCTGCCCACCAGCCGTCCCGCGCCGAGCACCCGCGCCAGCCGTCCCGCCGCCGTGCCGACCCCGCCCGCCGCCGCGGACACGAACAGGTCCTCGCCCGGCTGGAGCCGGGCGATCCGGGTCAGGCCCACATAGGCCGACAGGCCCGTACCGCCGAGCAGGCTGAGGTGGGCGGCGAGCGGGACACCCGGGCCGAGGTCCGGGACCCGGCGCGCCTCGGCGGGCGTCACCAGGGAATGGGTGCGCCAGCCCTTGCGGTGCAGCACCAGGTCGCCGGTGCGCAGCGCCGGGTCGCGGGAGTCGAGCACCCGGCCGAGGGTGCGGCCCTCCATGGGGGAGTCCAGGGCCCACAGTTCGTCGGAGTCCATCGCCTCCCGGTGGTACGGGTCCACCGACCACTGGAGGTTCTCCACGAGCGCGGTGCCCGGCCCGGGGGCGGGGACCGGGGACTCGACGAAGTCGAAGAGACCGGGGGCGGGGAAACCGTCGGGGCGGGCGTTCTGCCGGACGGTGATCATGGTGTCGTAGGTCATGGTGCCGACCGTAGGAGGGGAACGGCGGGCCGGGCAGGGGGTAGCGTCGATGGCACCGGGCCATCCATGAGAACGGCTCATACACCGAGGTGAGGGCAGCATGACCGATCTGGCGCCGCAGGAACTGCGGGTCCTGGTGGCCGTCGGCCGGGAGCGGGGTTTCTCCGCCGCCGCCGTCGCCCTCGGCATGACGCAGTCCGCCGTCTCGCACTCGGTGCGCGGCAGTGAGCGCAAGCTCGGGGCCGTCCTCTTCGACCGGGGCCGCACCGGCGCCACGCCCACGGCGGCGGGGGAGCGGGCCCTCGCGCACGCCCGGCGCGTCCTGCGGCTCCTCGACGTCATGGGCGCCGAGGTGCGCGGGGTCCCGGCGGGCGGCCCCGCCGACGCCGTCCCGGCCGGACCGCTGCGGATCGCGGCCTTCCGGAGCGCCGCCCTGCACCTGCTGCCGCGCGCCCTGGGGCGGCTGACGGAGCGGCACCCGGGGATCGTGCCGGAGGTGCGGATCGTACGGGAGGTGGGGCGCGGCACGGCCGGTGAGGTGCTGGACGGGCGGGCGGACCTCGGGATCGCGACGCTCGGGACGACGTCACCGGTGCCGCCGGAACTGGTCGGGGGCGTCCTCCTGGAGGAGGGGTACGCGCTGGTGCATCCCGTGGGCCACCGGTCGCCCCGGTCGCTCCCGCTGATCGACTGGACGGAGAACTGCACCTCGTACACCCGTGACTGGTGGGCGGGGCAGGAGTGGCTGCCTCCGGCGACGGTGGAGGCGGAGGACGACGGAGCGGTGCTCTCGATGGTGAGCACCGGTTTCGGCATGGCCGTGATGCCGGAACTGTCCCTGTTCGGAGCACCGCCCTCGGTCGAGATCACTGATCTCGGCCCGGCGCGCCCGACCCGTTCCGTGGGCTATGTCACCACCCCTGAGCTGGCCTCCTCCCTCGCCGTGCGGGCCCTCATCCGCGAGCTGCGGGCCGCCGCGGGGTGACTCCCGGTACCCGGCCGTCTCAGATAGTAGGAAGTCCGAGTAATTGTGGAGACAGATGCGGAGAGCTGCCCTAGCTTTGTAGGAGCCGAACGTCTCGCTCCATCAGCGAATGGCGGTCGAGAGCGCGACGCCCTGTGCAGGCAACCCCTGCGGCGGCGCTCCCCGCCCCTTCCGGCGCCCCCGGTCACCACGGATGCCTCGCGCGCGGACCCTCACCGGTCTCCGCTCCCCGCGCGTCCGGACCGTCCCTGATCTCCGCACGTCCGGATCACCGCTGATCCCGTCCGGGTCACCACCGATCTCAAGGAGTCGATCCCCATGGCCGCTCAGACCACCCGCCGTGTCCGCCACTCCGCCACCCGCCCCAGCGACGACGCCCGGCAGAACGCCGCCGCCGCCCTCCAGCGCGCCCTCGACCGGCGTGACAACGGCGGCTCCACCGGCCACTGACCGCCCGGCCTGACCGCTCGGCGCGCCCGCTGGGCGCACCCCGGGCGCCACGCCCCCGGCGGCGCGCCCGATCGGTCACCGGCCGGGCGCCCGGGTCCGGCCGCAGGGCCGAGCCGGTCGTCCGAGTCGGTCATCCGGGCCGGCCGCCGGAGAGCCGGGCGGCCGGTTCGTCCGGTCCGTCCGGCCGGTTCGGTCGCCCGGCCGTCCACCCGGCCACCTGCCTGTCCGCACGCCCGCCCGCTGGTCCACATGATGGACGTTCCGTGTCAGACGATGGGACGAAGAGTAGGGTGCCGACATGTCTCACAGCATCAATCTCGCAGTCATTCCCGGCGACGGCATCGGCCAGGAGGTCGTGGCCGAGGGCCTCAAGGTCCTCGCGGCCGTCCTTCCCCAGGACGTGAAGCTGGAGACCGAGGAGTACGACTTCGGCGCCAAGCGCTACCACGCCACCGGTGAGACCCTCACAGACGCCGACCTCGCCTCCCTCAAGAAGCACGACGCCATCCTGCTCGGTGCCATCGGCGACCCGTCGGTGCCCTCCGGCGTCCTGGAGCGCGGCTTCCTGCTGAAGCTCCGCTTCGCCTTCGACCACCATGTGAACCTGCGCCCCTCGAAGCTGCTCCCCGGCGTCGCCACCCCGCTCGCCGGACAGCCCGCGATCGACTTCGTCGTGGTCCGCGAGGGCACCGAGGGCCCGTACACCGGCAACGGCGGCACCATCCGCAAGGACACCCCGCACGAGGTCGCCACCGAGGTCTCGGTCAACACCGCCTTCGGTGTCGAGCGGGTCGTCCGGGACGCCTTCGCCCGCGCCCAGGCCCGCCCGCGCAAGAAGCTCACGCTGGTCCACAAGAACAACGTGCTGACCTTCGCGGGCCACCTCTGGACGAACGTCTTCCAGCGGGTCGCCGCCGAGTTCCCCGAGGTCACCACCGACTACCTGCACGTCGACGCCGCGACGATCTTCCTCGTCACCGACCCGGCCCGCTTCGACGTGATCGTCACCGACAACCTCTTCGGCGACATCATCACCGACCTCGCCGCGGCCGTCTCCGGCGGCATCGGCGTCGCCGCCTCGGGCAACATCAACCCGAGCGGCGCCTTCCCGTCCATGTTCGAGCCGGTCCACGGCTCCGCGCCGGACATCGCGGGCCAGGGCAAGGCCGACCCCACGGCCACCGTCCTCTCCGTCGCCCTCCTGCTGCGCCACCTCGGCCACGAGACCGAGGCCGTCCGCGTCGAGGAGGCGGTCGCCGCCGACCTCACCGAGCGCGGCGACAGCGTCCGCACCACGGACGAGATCGGCGACGCGCTCGCCGCGCGAGTAGCGAGCTGACCCGCGCCTACTGACACCAACAGCAGCCGCCGGGTCGCCCAGCGCCCGGCGGCTGTGTCCTGCGCGGCCACCGGGCGGCACCCCATCGAACCCGGACCGCGCACACCCGTTTCACGCACCGGCCCTCACGAGCGATAATCGAACGTGGGGCCGCGGCATACGGGCATGTCCGGACGTCCACCTCGCCGGGAAGAGCCAGCCCCGACGACGGCGTGCGCGCGGTCCAGCCCAGACAACCGGTGAAGGACACGCACTCATGACGACGCCCACGATCGAGCTCAAGCCCACCTCCAGCCCGCTGTCCGCCGCGGAGCGCGAGGCGATCCTGGCCAACCCGGGATTCGGCCGCCACTTCACCGACCACATGGTCACCATCCGGTGGACCGAGGGCCAGGGCTGGCACGACGCCCAGCTCGTCCCGTACGGCCCGCTCGCCCTGGACCCGGCCACCAACGTCCTGCACTACGCGCAGGAGATCTTCGAGGGCCTCAAGGCGTACCGCCGCCCCGACGGTTCGGTCGCCAGCTTCCGCCCGGACGCCAACGCGCACCGCTTCGCCGCCTCCGCCCGCCGCCTCGCCATGCCCGAGCTGCCCGTGGAGACCTTCGTCGAGGCCTGTGACGTCCTCGTCCAGCAGGACAAGGAATGGGTCCCGGAGCACGGTGGCGAGGCCTCGCTCTACCTGCGCCCCTTCATGATCGCCACCGAGGTCGGCCTCGGTGTCCGCCCGGCGAACGAGTACCTCTTCGTCGTCATCGCCTCCCCGGCGGGCCCGTACTTCCCCGGCGGTGTGAAGCCGGTCTCCATCTGGCTCTCGGAGAACCGCGTCCGCGCCGTCCCCGGCGGCGTCGGCGACGCCAAGACCGGCGGCAACTACGCGGCCTCCCTGCTCGCGCAGGCCGAGGCCGCCGAGAAGGGCTGCGACCAGGTCGCCTACCTCGACGCCGTGGAGCACAAGTGGGTCGAGGAGCTGGGCGGCATGAACCTGTACTTCGTGTACGGGAACAAGCTGGTCACCCCCGTCCTCACCGGTTCGCTGCTCGCGGGCATCACCCGTGACTCGCTGCTGAAGCTGGCCGCCGACCTCGGTCTGGAGCCGGAGGAGGGCCGCGTCTCCATCGACCAGTGGCAGGCCGACTCCGCGAACGGCACCCTCACCGAGGTCTTCGCCTGCGGCACCGCCGCCGTGATCACCCCGGTCGGCACGGTCAAGTCCGAGCGCGGCGAGTGGCAGCAGTCGGGCGGCGAGCCCGGTGAGATCACCATGAAGCTGCGCGAGGCGCTGCTCGCCGTCCAGACCGGCAAGGCCGAGGACAAGCACGGCTGGATGCACGAGCTGGGCAAGTAGCCCCACCTCTTCTCCGACAGGGCCCCCGGGACGGTACGCACACCGTCCCGGGGGCCCTGTGCGTACGGGGCCGGGGCCCGCCGGGCCCGTACGCCCGAGGCGGTACCGGGGGCGACACCCCTCCGTCGCCGTACGGCCCCGGCCCCGTGCGGTCCCGCAGTAGTACGGGGCCGACGCCGTCGGAGTCGTACGACAGATTTAGAGCACTGTTCAATGTGACCTTCCCCCCGACCTCGCGTCGGTCCTTGGAACACCCGACCGCAGCATTTAGAGTGACACTCAAATGTGTCCCCCAGTGCAGGAGGTGTTCGGGGCGTGCGACTGACCCCCACGGAACGCGACCGGTTGCTGCTCTTCGGCGCCGCCGAGCTCGCCCGTGCCCGCCGGGCCCGGGGGCTGCGGCTCAACGTCCCCGAGGCCACCGCGCTCATCGCGGACACGGTCTGCGAGGCGGCCCGTGACGGCCGACGGCTCGCCGAGGCCGTCGAGGCCGCCCGCGCGGTCCTCGGCCCCGACGACGTGCTGCCCGGGGTCGCCGACGTCGTCACGGAGATCCACGTCGAGGCCGTCTTCGACGACGGCACCCGGCTCGCCGTCGTCTCCGACCCCATCGGCGGCGGCGGACTCGGCCCGGACGCGCCCGGCGCGCTGCGCCCCGGCCCCGGCCACCCGGAGGCGGAGCCCGCGCTCACCCTCCCTGTGCGGAACACAGCGACCGTGCCGGTGAGCGTCACCTCGCACTTCCACTTCTTCGAGGTCAACCCGCGCCTCGACTTCGACCGCGCCGCCGCCTACGGGATGCGGCTCGCCATCCCCGCCGGGGCCTCCTTCCGCTTCGACCCGGGCGGCGCCGCCGAGGTCGGGCTCGTGCCGATCGGCGGCGCCCGGGTCGCCATCGGCTTCGCGGGCCTGGTCGACGGACCGCTGGACGCGCCCGGCGCGAAGGAAGAAGCCCTGCGCAGGGCGCGCGCGTGCGGCTACCTGGGAATCGAGGACGACTGATGGACCCGTACGAATACGCATCCGTGCATGGCCCCCGCGCCGGTGACCGCGTGGTCCTGGGTGACTCCGGGCTCGTCGTGCGGGTGGAGTCGGACGCGCAGAAGCCGGGGGACGAGTTCCTGGCCGGGTTCGGGAAGACCGCCCGGGACGGGCTGCATCTGAAGGCGGCGGCGGTCCGGGAGACCTGTGACGTCGTCATCAGCAATGTGCTGGTGATCGACGCGGTGCAGGGCATCCGGAAGGTGTCGATCGGTATCCGTGAGGGCCGTATCCACGCGATCGGGCGGGCCGGGAACCCCGACACGCTCGACGGTGTGGACGTCGTCGTCGGCACCGGCACCTCGATCGTCTCCGGCGAGGGCCTCATCGCCACGGCCGGGGCGGTGGACACCCATGTGCATCTGCTGTCGCCCCGGATCATGGAGGCGTCCCTCGCCAGCGGTGTCACCACGATCATCGGCCAGGAGTTCGGCCCCGTCTGGGGCGTGGGGGTGAACTCGCCGTGGGCGTTGCGGCATGCGTTCGGGGCGTTCGACGCGTGGCCGGTGAACATCGGTTTCCTGGCGCGGGGTTCGTCGTCGGACGGGGCTCCGTTGGTGGAGGCGCTGGCGGAGGGCGGGGCGTCGGGGTTCAAGGTTCATGAGGACATGGGGGCGCACACGCGGGCGCTGGACACGGCGTTGCGGGTGGCGGAGGAGCACGATGTGCAGGTGGCGCTGCACAGTGACGGGCTGAACGAGTGCCTGTCGGTGGAGGACACCCTGGCGGTTCTGGAGGGGCGGACGATCCATGCCTTCCACATCGAGGGGTGTGGGGGTGGGCATGTGCCGAACGTGCTGAAGATGGCGGGGGTGGCGAACGTCATCGGTTCGTCGACGAATCCCACGCTGCCCTTCGGGCGGGACGCCGTCGCCGAGCACTACGGCATGATCGTCTCCGTCCACGACCTGAAGACGGATCTGCCGGGGGACGCGGCGATGGCCCGTGACCGGATCAGGGCCGGGACGATGGGTGCCGAGGACGTCCTGCACGACCTCGGCGCCATCGGGATCACGTCCTCGGACGCGCAGGGGATGGGTCGGGCGGGGGAGACGGTCCGGCGGACCTTCGCCATGGCGGGGAAGATGAAGGCCGAGCTGGGTCCGATGGAGGGTGACGGGCCGGGTGACGACAACGGGCGGGTGCTGCGGTACGTCGCCAAGCTCACGATCAATCCGGCCATCGCCCATGGCCTCGCCCATGAGATCGGCTCCATCGAGGTCGGCAAGATGGCCGACATCGTGCTGTGGAAGCCGCAGTTCTTCGGCGCCAAGCCGCAGCTTGTACTGAAGTCCGGCTTCCCCGCGTTCGGCGTCGTCGGCGACCCCAACGCGGCCACCGACACCTGCGAACCCCTCGTCCTCGGACCGCAGTTCGGCGCGCACGGCGCCACCCCCGCCGACATCTCGGTCGCGTTCGTCGCCCAGGCGGCCGTCGACCTCGGTTCCGACCTGATGCCGACCCGCCGGCGCCGGGTCGCCGTGCGCGGCACCCGGGGCATCGGCCCCGCCGACCTGCGGTTCAACTCCCGGGTCGGTGACGTCCAGGTCGACGACCGCACCGGCCTCGTCTCCCTGGACGGCGCCCCGATCCGCTCCGAGGCGGTCGACTCCGTCTCGCTGAACCGCCTCTACTTCCTCTGAGGCCACAGCTTGCCCGGGGACTTCGGGGGCTTGGGCGCTTCGCGCGTCCCGGGTGCCTCGGGGGTCCCAGGAGGCCCGGCCTTCCCCCGAGACCCAGGCTTCAACCTCGGCCCCCAGCCCCCCGGCCTCCGGCTTCCCCCTTCCGGAGGCCCCCTCTTCCGCCGTTCCGCCGACCCCGTGAGGACCCGCACCATGACGTACCGCATGCCCGCCGAGTGGACGCCGCACGAGCGCACCTGGATGGCCTGGCCCGGCCCCAACCCCACCTTCACCGACGACGAGGAGCTGGCCGGGGCCCGTACGGCCTGGGCCTCGGTGGCCCGCGCCGTCCGCCGCTTCGAGCCGGTCACGATGGTCGTCGCCCCCGGTGACGCCGAGGGCGCCCGCGCCCTCCTCGGCCCGGAGATCGAGCTGGTCGAGCGGGAACTCGACGACGCCTGGATGCGGGACATCGGCCCGACCTTCGTCACGGACGGCACCGCGCTCGCCGCCGTCGACTGGGTGTTCAACGGCTGGGGCGCCCAGGACTGGGCCCGCTGGGAGCACGACTCGAAGATCGGCCGCCAGGTCGCGGACGCGGTGGGCGTCCCCGTCCACCGCAGCCCCCTGGTCAACGAGGGCGGCGCGATCCACGTCGACGGCGAGGGCACGGTCCTGCTGACCGACACCGTCCAGCTGGGCCCCGGCCGCAACCCCGAGTGGACCCGCGCACAGGTCGAGGCGGAGATCCACGCCCGGCTCGGCACCACCGAGGCGATCTGGCTCCCGCACGGCCTCGCCGCCGACTACGGCCTGTACGGCACCCAGGGCCACGTCGACATCGTCGCCGCCTTCGCCCGCCCCGGCACGGTCCTCGTACACAGCCAGCAGGACCCCGCCCACCCCGACTTCGAGCGCTCCCGCACCTACGTGGAGCTGCTGCGCGGCCGGACCGACGCGCGGGGGCGCCCGCTGGAGGTCGTCGAGGTCCCCGCCCCGACCGTCCTCAAGGACGAGGAGGGCGACTGGGTCGACTACTCGTACATCAACCACTACCTGTGCAACGGCGCCGTGATCCTCTGCGCCTTCGACGACCCCCACGACGAGGTCGCCGCCGGGATCTTCCGCGAGCTCTTCCCCGACCGTGAGGTCGTCCTCGTCGACGCCCGTACGATCTTCGCGGCCGGCGGCGGCATCCACTGCATCACCCAGCAGCAGCCGAAGCCGTGAGGCCTGGGCGGGCGACGGGATCGCCGGGGGCGTGGGCGGCGGCGGGCCGGGCCGTGCCCCGGCCGGGAGAGCGGTCCGGAGCCCCGTCGCCCCCATCCTGTAGAACGTACGAGTGAGTCAGAGCAGCAGCCCTTCCCGCAGGCGCAACCAGGCCGCCCCGCCCCGCGAGGACGTCCTCGCCGCCGCCATGGACACCATCGCGGCGCGCGGGCTCGACGGGCTCACCATGGCCGGGCTGGGGCGGCAGGTCGGGATGAGCAGCGGCCACCTCCTCTACTACTTCCGCACCAAGGACGAGCTGCTGCTCCAGACCCTGGAGTGGAGCGAGGGGCGGCTCGGGGCCGAGCGAGGCGCCCTGCTGTCCCGGCCGGGGACCGTCCGGGAACGGCTCGACGGCTATGTCGACGTGTACCTGCCCAAGGGCCCGCGCGACCCGCACTGGACCCTCTGGCTGGAGGTCTGGAACCGCTCGCAGAACGCCGACGCCGACGCCCGCGCGCGCCAGGCGGCCATCGAGGGGGCCTGGCACCGGGACCTCGTCGCGCTCCTCGCCGAAGGGGTCTCGCGCGGCGAGTTCCGGCCGGTCGACGCCGACCGCCTCGCCACCCGTACCAGGGCCCTCCTCGACGGCTTCAGCGTCCATGTCGCCGTCGGCCTCCCCGGTACGGGGCGGGAGCAAGTCCTGTGCCACGTAAGGGAGTTCATCGAGCAGGAACTGCTCGCGCGACCGCAAGGCACGTAAGTACACAGGATCGTTGCGGGCCGCGCCCTTGTTGTCCCCGCGCCCTCTCCGGCACGGTTCCTGCCCATGGGACGAGAGCACTGGAAGAAGATCTGGGTCGGTTCCGCGGGCAACATGGTCGAGTGGTTCGACTGGTTCGTCTACGCGAGCTTCGCCACCTACTTCGCGGGAGCGTTCTTCCCCGAGGGCAACGACACCGCCAAACTCATGAACACCGCGGGCATCTTCGCCGTCGGCTTCTTCATGCGGCCCGTCGGCGGCTGGCTCCTGGGCCGGGTCGCCGACCGCAAGGGCCGCAAGACCGCCCTCACCCTCACCGTCACCCTGATGTCGGCCTCCGCGCTCCTCATCGCCGTCGCCCCCACCTACGCCGTCGCCGGGTACGGCGGCGCCGCCGTCCTCCTGGTCGCCCGGCTCCTCCAGGGGCTCTCCGTCGGCGGCGAGTACGCCGCCAGCGCCACCTACCTCACCGAAGCCTCCGCCCCCGGCCACCGGGGCTTCGCCTCCAGCTTCCAGTACGTCTCGATGACCGCAGGACAGATCCTCGGCCTCGGGCTGCTGCTCGTCCTCCAGCACACCCTGAGCAGCGAGGCCCTGCACGGCTGGGGCTGGCGCATCCCCTTCGTCATCGGCGCCCTCGGCGCGGCCGTCGTCTTCTACCTGCGGCGCACCATGCTGGAGACCGAGGTGTACGCGGAGACCTCCGACGACGTCGTCGCCGACGACCGCAAGGGCACCCTCACCGCCCTCTGGGCCCACCGGCGCGAGGCGTTCCTCGTCGTCGCCCTCACCATGGGCGGCACGGTGGCCTACTACACGTACACCACCTACCTCACCAAGTACCTCTCGAACTCCGCCGGACTCCCCAAGCAGACCGCCACCCTGGTCTCCCTCTGCGCCCTCACCGTCTTCGCCTGCCTCCAGCCGCTCGCCGGACGGCTGTCCGACCGGATCGGCCGCCGTCCCCTCCTCATCACCTTCGCGGTCGGCTCCACCCTCCTCACCGTCCCGATCATGACCCTCATGAAGCAGGCGGGCTCCTTCTGGCCCGCCCTCGGCCTCTCCCTCCTCGCCCTGGTCGTCGTCACCGGCTACACCTCGATCAACGCCTGTGTGAAGGCCGAACTGTTCCCCACCGGCATCCGCGCCCTCGGCGTCGCCCTGCCGTACGCCGTCGCCAACGCCCTCTTCGGCGGCACCGCCGAGTACGTGGCCCTCTGGTTCAAGGACGCGGGCATCGAATCGGGCTTCTTCTGGTACGTGGCGGGCTGCGCGGCCGTCTCGCTGATCGTCTACCTCACGATGCGGGAGACCCGCGACATCGACCTGGGGCGGGTCGGGAAGGGCGACGCGGCCGAGCCCGGCCGGAAGCGGGACGAGCTGCCCGTATCGTGAGACCGCCGTCGCCCCCGGGCGCGGGCTGTGTCAGACTTCCGGCGTGCTTGCTACCACGATGATTATCGGCAGCGGCGCGCCGGTCCGCAGTGGCCACTGACCGCGGCACGACCCCCGCGGCAGTGGACACCGTGCCCCAGACCCGCGCGCAGACCTCTCGCACCCGCGAGGGGTTTTTTCGTTTTCCGGCCCCACCCCGGCCGGAGACGGACGGCGCGTGAGAATGGGGGCAAGTGGATCCAGACCTACCGGAGCCACATCCGACAGGAGCCATCACAGCCATGACCACGGAGAACGCCGGGGAATCGCCCCTCGACGACAGCTTCCACGTCTTCGACACGACGCTGCGCGACGGGGCGCAGCGTGAAGGCATCAACCTCACCGTCGCGGACAAGCTGACCATCGCCCGCCACCTCGACGAGTTCGGCGTCGGCTTCATCGAGGGCGGCTGGCCCGGTGCCAACCCGCGCGACACGGAGTTCTTCGCCCGCGCCCGACAGGAGATCGCGTTCCAGAACGCGCAGCTCGTCGCCTTCGGAGCCACCCGCAGGGCGGGCGGCAAGGCCGCCGAGGACCCCCAGGTCAAGGCCCTCCTCGACTCCGGCGCCCCGGTCGTCACCCTGGTCGCCAAGTCCCACGACCGGCACGTCGAACTGGCCCTGCGCACCACCCTCGAAGAGAACCTGGAGATGGTCCGCGACACCGTCTCTCACCTGCGCTCCCAGGGCCGCCGCGTCTTCGTCGACTGCGAGCACTTCTTCGACGGCTACAAGGCCAACCCCGACTACGCCAAGGCCGTCGTCCGCGCCGCGCACGAGGCGGGCGCCGACGTCGTCGTCCTCTGCGACACCAACGGCGGGATGCTCCCCGCCCAGATCCAGGCCGTCGTCGCCACCGTCCTCGCCGACACCGGCGCCCGTCTCGGCATCCACGCCCAGGACGACACCGGCTGCGCCGTCGCCAACACCCTCGCCGCCGTCGACGCCGGGGCCACCCACGTCCAGTGCACCGCCAACGGCTACGGCGAGCGCGTCGGCAACGCCAACCTGTTCCCCGTCGTCGCCGCCCTGGAGATCAAGTACGGCAGGAAGGTGCTGCCCGACGGCGCCCTCGCCGAGATGACCCGGATCTCGCACGCCATCGCCGAGGTCGTCAACCTCACCCCCTCCACCCACCAGCCGTACGTCGGCGTCTCCGCCTTCGCCCACAAGGCCGGACTCCACGCCTCCGCCATCAAGATCGACCCCGACCTCTACCAGCACATCGACCCCGAGCGGGTCGGCAACACCATGCGGATGCTGGTCTCCGACATGGCGGGCCGCGCCTCCATCGAGCTCAAGGGCAAGGAGCTCGGCGTCGACCTCGGCGGCGACCGCGAGCTCGTCGGCCGGGTCGTCGCACGGGTCAAGGAACGCGAACTCAAGGGCTACACGTACGAGGCCGCCGACGCCTCCTTCGAGCTGCTCCTGCGCGCCGAGGCCGAGGGCCGCGCCCGCCGCTACTTCCGTACGGAGTCCTGGCGCGCGATCGTCGAGAACCGCCCCGACGGCACCCACGCCAACGAGGCCACCGTGAAGCTCTGGGCCAAGGGCGAGCGGATCGTCGCCACCGCCGAGGGCAACGGCCCGGTCAACGCCCTCGACCGGGCGATGCGGGTCGCCCTGGAGCGGATCTACCCGCAGCTGGCCAAGTTCGAGCTGACCGACTACAAGGTCCGCATCCTGGAGGGCCGCCACGGCACCGAGTCCACCACCCGGGTCCTGGTCACCACCAGCGACGGCAACACCGAGTGGTCCACGGTCGGCGTCGCCGAGAACGTGATCGCCGCCTCCTGGCAGGCCCTGGAGGACGCCTTCACCTACGGGCTGCTCAGGGCGGGGATCGAACCGGCCGAGTAACGGGGGAGGGGCGACGGGAGGGAAGCGACGCCGGAGAAGGGCGGGACGTCCGCCATGTCCTGTTCGATGCTGTTCGGGTAGCGTCGAACCATGAGGACCAGGCCGCTCACCGTACCGTCGGCCCTCGCGGGGCTGACCCTGCTGCTGCTCCTGGTCCTGGCTCCCGTCGCGGGGGCCGGGACCACGGGCGTCCCCGACGTGGCCGCCGCGCTGAAGCGGGGCCCGGTGTACGTCGATCCGGGCGCCGCCGACCAGTTGCCGAAGGCCGACGCCGACGCCCTGGCGAAGAAGATCAAGGACGCGGACAAGCCGCTGTTCGTGGCGGTCCTCCCGGCGGACGCGCGGTTCCCGGCGGACGGCCTCCTCGCGAACCTGCGGACCCGGACCGGCATCACCGGCCTGTACGCCGTCCGTCTCGGTACCGGCTTCGACGCGGGCGCCGACGCCTCCGTCCTCGCCCCGAGGGCGGTACGCAACCTGGTCACCGCCGTGCGCGCCCCCGGCGTCGACGCGGCCACCGAGCTCGACGACTTCGTCACCCAGGCCCTGCCCGCGATGCGCGGTTCCGCCCCCGCGGGCTGGGGCGCCACCGGCTCCGGCGGGGACTCCGGGGTGCCGGTCGCCGGGCTCGCCGTCCTCGGCGGAGTCGTCGTCGCGGGCGGCGCGGGCGCCTACGCGGTCGTCCGGCGCCGACGGCTGCGCGAGGAGGCCGAGCGGCGGGCCGCCCTCGACAAGCTCCGTGTCGTCGTCGACGAGGACATCACCGCCTTCGGCGAGGAACTGGAACGGCTCGACTTCCACCCCGCCGAAGCCGGTGCCGACGACGCCATGCGCGGCGACTACGAACGCGCCCTCGACTCCTACGACCGGGCGAAGTCCCTGATGGCCGCCGCCACCCGGCCGCACGACGTCCGGGGCGTCACCCAGGCACTGGAGGACGGCCGCTACTCCCTCGCCGTCCTCGCCGCCCGCCGCGAGCACCGGCCACCGCCCGAGCGCCGCGCCCCCTGCTTCTTCGACCCGCGCCACGGCCCCTCCGTGACGGACCGCGCCTGGACCCCGTCCGGCGGCGCCGCCCGCGAAGTCCCCGTCTGCGCCGCCGACGCGGCCCGCCTCGACGACGGCCGCGCCCCGCTGGCCCGTGAGGTCGAGACGGACGGCGGCCGCCGCCCCTACTGGGAGGCCGGCCCCGCGTACGGCCCCTGGGCGGGCGGCTACTTCGGCGGCGGCGTCCTCCCCGTCCTCCTGACCGGCACCCTCCTCGGCTCGATGCTCGCCACCCCGGCCTACGCCGCCGAGTACGGCGGCACGGACTTCCAGGGCGGCGACTTCTCGGGCGGCGACTTCTCCCCGTCCGACTTCGGCGGCGACGGCTTCGGCGGCGACGGCGGAGGCTTCGGAGGCGGCGACATCGGCGGAGGCGGCGGCTTCGACGGCGGGGGCGGGTTCTAGACCGTCCTTTCCGGGCCTTTCAGGCCGGGCCCGGAAGGGACGGGCCCCCGTGGGTCCTGGCGCCGTTCAGACCAGCGGTCTCACCGACATCAGGAGGTGGCGGTGGGTGGGGGTCGGGCCGTTGGTGAGGAGGGCTCGTTGGCCGGGGCCCAGGAGGTGGAAGTGGACCTCCTCGGTGTCCAGGGTGGTCAGGGCGTCCAGCAGATAGGCCGGGTTGAAGGCCATCGTCAGATCGTCGTGGCCGGTGAGGACGGCCGGGAGCCGCTGGGAGGCCACGTCGTCCTCGTAGCCCGCCCGGAGCGCGACCGACGTGGGGGTGAAGGTCAGCTGGACAGGGCTGTCGCCCTCGGCGACGACCGCGACCCTTCTGACCGCCTCGGTGAGCGGGACCCGTCCGGTGGTGGCGAGGGCGGGGGCGTCCAGGGCGAAGAGCTTGTCGTGGCGGGGCAGCCGTCCGTCGAGCAGTCGGGTGGTGGTGCGCAGCCCGGCGCTCTCGAAGCCGATCGAGCCCTCGTCGAGGGCCAGCGTCGCGGGGCCGCCGCCCGTGAGGGAGCGGGCGATCTCGGTCAGCCGTCGGGCCGGGACGACCACATCGGTCCCGGCGGCGGGCGCGCCGGGCCCCGGCCGCCACTCCAGGGTGCGAACGGCGTACCGGTAGCGGTCGGTGGCGGCCAGCGTCATGACCGGGCCGTCCAGCGCGAGCCGTATCCCGGTCAGGACCGGCAGCGAGTCGTCCCGGCCCGCCGCCACCGCGACCTGGCCGACCGCGGCGGCGAAGGCGTCGCCGTCGACCACACCGCGCACCTCGGGCAGTGCGGGCGGGGCGGGATGGTCCTCCAGCGGCAGCAGGGAGAGCCCGAAGCGGGCGTCGCCGGACGTCACGGAGAGCCGCGAGCCCTCCACGGCCAGTTCGGCCCGCCCCCGGGGGAGCACCTTGCAGATGTCGAGCAGCCGCCGCCCGAGGACCAGGGCCCGCCCCTCGACGCCGGTGTCGGCCACCACCTCGATCCGGGCCGAGGCGTCGTGGTCGAGGCCGGAGACCCGCAGCCGTCCGTCCGCCGCCTCCAGGAGCAGCCCACCGAGCACGGGCAGGGGAGAACGGGCCGGGAGGACGCGCGCGGCCCAGGCCACGGCGTCGGTGAACACACCGGTGTCGATACGGAATTCCATGCCGCCGACGCTAACCGCCGCCACTGACAATGCCGCTGACCACGCCGCTGGCCTGCGGATACGTCCTCGTGCAGCCGGTTCGGCCGGTCGGGCGGGTGTCCCAGGACGTATCCGGGACGCCGATCCGGGAAGAGGCGCCCGCCCTTGATCGTTCCACCTCTCGCAGGCATGCGCGGACGTACCCGACGCACAGACGACGACGTACAGGGGAGCAGTGTGATGAGCGACGTCCACGGCACGGTCGAGCCCGGATTCGAGGCCGTACGGGAGGAGTTCGCCACAGTCGTGGCGGACGAGGCGCGGGACGGCGGCGCCCAGCTCGCCGTCCACCACCGGGGCCGCCTCGTGGTGGACCTCTGGGGCGGGGACGGAGTGGACGGCGACTCGCTCCTCGCCCTCTACTCCTCCTCCAAGGGCGCGATGGCCCTGGTCACCGCCCTCCTCGTCCAGGACGGCACGCTCGAACTCGACCGTGAGGTCGCCTCCTGGTGGCCGGA
Organism: Streptomyces sp. NPDC101490; assembly: GCF_044767145.1. Classification (NCBI taxonomy): domain Bacteria; kingdom Bacillati; phylum Actinomycetota; class Actinomycetes; order Kitasatosporales; family Streptomycetaceae; genus Streptomyces; species Streptomyces sp. NPDC101490. The sequence continues at coordinate 9,145 of NZ_JBIWNI010000018.1, read as the reverse complement.
GTTCGCCGCAGGGGGCAAGGAGTCGCTGACCCTGCGCCAGCTGCTCGCCCACCGGTCCGGTGTGATCGGCGCCGAAGAGGGCTTCACCCTCGACGAACTGGCCGACGACCGGTTGGTCGCCGCGCGCCTCGCCGGCCGACGGCCCGCCTGGGAGCCGGGCGCGGGCCACGGCTACCACGCCCTCGTGATCGGCGCCCTCGTCGGGGAGGTGGTCCTGCGGGCCACCGGACGGACCCTGCGGGATCTGTTCGAGGAGCGCGTCCGGGCGCCGTACGCCCTGGACTACCACCTGGGGCTGCCCGAGGCGCTCGAACCCCGCTTCCGCACGGCCCTGCCCGCCCTGCCCACCCCCGCCGAGCAGGCGTTCCTCGCGGAGCACCCGATCGACCCGGACAGCCTGACGGCCCTCGCGTTCAACATCAGGGCCGATCCGTCGTTCGACCTCGTCGCCTACGGGAACTCCCGTAGGGTCCGGGAGCTGGGACCGCTCTCGGGCGGTGGTGTCGGCTCCGCGCGCGGTCTCTCCCGGATGTACGCGGCGGTCGCCGGTGAACTCGACGGGCGCGGTCCGCTCCTGAAGCCGGACGTCCTGGCCGAGTTCGCCCGGGTCCACTCCTCCGGTACGGATCTGGTGACGGGCAACGACAACGTCTTCGGCCTCGGCTTCGTCCCGCTCGCCTCGCGCTATCCGGAGCTCGGCCCCACGGCTGTCGGCCACAGCGGCGCGCCCGGCTCGCAGGCGTTCGCGGACCCGGCGTCCGGTCTCGCGTACAGCTACACCCGGCGCCGCTTCGCCTTCGCCGGGGGGCCCGGCGCCCCCGAGAACGCCCGGCTGGTCACGGCGGTCGCCACGGCGGCGGCCACCCGGGACTGACGGGAGCGAGCCGCCCGGCAGGCGAGCCTCCGGAGGGCGCCCTCCGGAGGCATGTCCCTCCCCGGAGGGGCCTCCCTCCCCGGAGGCATGTCCTTGGGGCCGGTCCCGTCAGGAAGCCGCCGCCCCCGGGGGCTCAGGGGCTGCCGAGTCCGGAACCCTCCCACCCGGCCAAGAGCCCCCGGCCACCCCGCCCCGAGCCCCCAGCCCCCAGCCCTTGGCCCTTGGGAAACGCCGAGCGCCCGCCTTCCGCTGCTGCGGAGGGCGGGCGCGCTCGTGCGGTGAACCGGCGACGGGTCCAGCCGAGACGGCGGGGGGCGGCCGAGACACCGGGGGTGGCCGATACGGCCGGGGTGATCAAGGCGGTAGGAATCCGGTCCGGGTCCGGTCGGAGTCCGACCCGAGAGGGCCAGAGGGAGGGCTGGATGGGCGGCCGGAGAGCCAGCCGGGCCAGCCCCGTCCGGGCGCCGGATCCTCCCGGTCAGCCGCCGTTCTTGATCGCGGAGATGTCGAAGTTCAGCTTGACCTTGTCGCTGACCATCACGCCGCCGGTCTCCAGGGCCGCGTTCCACGTCAGGCCCCAGGCGGAGCGGAGGATCTCGGCGGAGCCCTCGAAGCCGACGCGCTCGTTGCCGTAGACGTCGGTGGCGGAGCCGTTGAACTCCAGGTCGATGGAGAGCGGCTTGGTGACGTCCTTGATCGTCAGGTCGCCGGTGATCCGGTACGTGTCGCCGCCCAGCTGCTCGGCGGTGGTCGAGCGGAAGGTCATCAGCGGGAACTGCTCGGCGTCGAAGAAGTCGCCGCTCCGCAGGTGGCCGTCGCGGTCGCCGATGCCGGTGTCGACGGAGGCGATCCGCACGTCGATCGAGGCGGTGGAGGCGCCGGGGTCCGAACCGTCCAGCTTCAGCGAGCCCTCGTGCTCGGCGAAGGTGCCCCGGACGTTGGTGACCATCGCGTGCCGGACGGTGAACCCGATGCTGCTGTGCGCCGGGTCGATCGTGTAGTCGCCGGTCAGGGCGGCGAGCGCCGGGTCCACGGGGAGGGTGGCGGTGGCGGTGGACTCGTTGCTCTTGCGGTGGAAGAGACCCATGACTGACTGCTCCTTGATCGGTGTTCCGGTGCCGATCAGATCGGCGCTTGTCGGACTCGCTTGTTGAACCTTCAACGAGAATGACTGTAACCCCATCCCGTTCAACTTTCAACATCCCGGGACGCGGTTCACCCGAAAGGGGGTGCGCGGGACCCCTTCCGGACGCGCGTAGAGCTGCGGCACCATCTCCCTGCGGCCCCCGCCCCGCGAGGGCCCCCGGCACCACCTGCACCGCCGTCCCCAGCCATCACGGTCACCAGCAGGAGGCACATCCCGATGAAGCTCCGCTCCGTCCTCACCGCCCTCGGCCTCGTCCTCGGCGCGCTCTTCGCGCCCGGCGTCGGCGTCCTCGCCGCCACGGGCGAGGCCCACGCGGCCGGCAAGATCAGCCACGCCACCGCGACCTCGATGTTCAGCTCCTGGGGGATCACCTGGTCCTCCTCCGGCAACTGCTCCAACCGGAACGTCGCCACCTGTACGTCCTTCGACCAGCTCAACCTGGCCACCGCCCAGGGCGCCCAGACCCTCAGGAGCGCCAGCGGCTGCGCCCTCAACATCACCGGCGGCACCGAGACCGGCCATGCCAGCGGCACGTACTCCCACTGGAACGGCTACAAGCTCGACTTCGGCAAGGCCACCTGCGTCACCAACTACGTGAAGAACACCTTCAGCTACATCGGGGTGCGCGCGGACGGAGCCCCGCAGTGGAAGTCCGGCGCGGGCAACGTCTACGCCGACGAGGGCAACCACTGGGACGTGACCTTCTACAACTGCGGCGGCTGCTGACCCACGCCGCCCAGGGCGGCGCCCTCCGGGCTCCGTCCCGAGTCGCTCCCTCCGGACCCCACTTGGACTAACCGACGGGGATGCTTGGACTGGCGGCCTCCGCTCGGCACCATCTCGTTGACGGTGCCGCGCGGGCGGGGCCAACTAGAGCGCATGTCCCTCCCCCACTCGCGAAGAGTCCGTGCGGCCTGTGCGCTCGCCACCGCCTCGTCCGCCGTGTTCGCCCTGGCCGGGCCCGCCCTCGCGGAGGGCCCGGCGAGCCCGGTCCCGGCCGCCGGGGCCGTCACGGCGGCCACCCCCGTCCTCACCTCGTCCCGGCTCTCCGTCGCCGTCGCCGAGGACTTCCCCCGCGTCCTGTCGTACACCGACCGCGCGACCGGCGCCCGGCTCCTGGGCAGTACGGCCCCGGTGACCCGGATCGTCCTCAACGGCACGGCCCGCGAGGTCCGCGCCAAGGCCGCCCCCGTGCTGCGGGCCTCCTCCGCCACGTACACCCTGACCTTCCCCGAACTGCCGGGCGTCGAGATCGACGCGCGCCTGAGCGTCGAGGGGCGGACCACCACCTTCAAGGTCACCGCCGTCCGCGACACCGAGGCCTTCCGGGTCGGCACCCTCGACATACCCGGCCACGACCTGGTCTCCGTCGGCTCGTCGGACGCCGGGGCGGCCACCGCCTTCACCCGGCTGGACCCCGACTCCACCCGTACCGCCGACGTCTTCGCGCAGGTCACCGAGGGGACCGCCGCCGACACCGCCCCGGTCGGCGCGAGCTACGCGATCGTCAGCACCGGCCGCCTCGCCGCCGCCGTCGAGTCCAACTCCAGCTACGACAAGCCCACCGGATCCTCCGCCCGCGACGGCGCACGCTTCTGGCACCAGGCGCGCAAGGCGGGCACCGAGACCCGCGTCGGCGTCTGGTCCGGCCAGTGGACCTACCGGGGCGAGGGCGCCCCGAAGCCCGCGACCGGCGACGCCCTGCCCTGGGCGAAGGTCGTCGTCACCCCCGACGCCAACGGCGACGGCGCCACCGACTGGCAGGACGGAGCCGTCGCCTTCCGCACCATCGGCACCAAGGCCCCCGGCAGTGACCGGACCCCGGACCGGGTCGTCGCCCACATCCCGTTCAACTTCGCCTCGCAGGCCACCCACCCCTTCCTGCGCACCCTCGACGACGTCAAGCGGATCTCGCTCGCCACCGACGGCCTCGGCCAGTTCGCCCTGCTCAAGGGGTACGGCTCCGAGGGCCACGACTCCGCCCACCCGGACTACGGCGGCAACTACAACAAGCGCGCGGGCGGCCTGAAGGACCTCAACACCCTCCTCAGGAAGGGCCGCGAGTGGGGCGCGGACTTCGGGGTCCACGTCAACGCCACCGAGTCGTACCCCGAGGCGAAGAACTTCAGCGAGACCCTCGTCGACAAGACCAAGCCCGGCTGGAACTGGCTCAACCAGAGCTACTACATCGACCAGCGCCGCGACCTCAACAGCGGTGACCTCGCCCGCCGCTTCCAGCAGCTGCGCGACGAGACCGACCGCAACCTCTCCACCCTCTACGTGGACGTTTATTACACCCACGGCTGGATCGCAGACGAGACCGTGCGGGCCGTCCAGGCGCAGGGCTGGAACATCGCCACCGAGTGGTCCGAGAAGTTCGAACGGGCCTCCCTCTGGTCCCACTGGGCCAACGACCTCGACTACGGCGGCGCCACCAACAAGGGCCTCAACTCGCAGATCGTCCGCTTCATCCGCAACGGCGAGAAGGACGTCTGGAACAACCACCCGGTCCTCGGCCAGACCGCCCTCGTCGACTTCGAGGGCTGGACCGGCGAGACCGACTGGAACGCCTTCACCGCCAACATCTGGCAGCGCAACCTGCCCGCCAAGTACCTCCAGCAGCAGAAGATCACCCGCTGGAACGGCGACGACATCACCTTCACCGGAGACGTCCGCGGCACCGTCGAGGACGGCCGGCGCACCTTCTACGACCACGGCCGCAAGGTTCTCGACGGCGACGCCTACCTGCTCCCCTGGGACGACGGCGAGAAGCTCTACCACTACAACAAGACCGGCGGCACGAGCAGTTGGGCCGTCCCCGAGGGCCCCCGCTCGTACACGGTCTACAAGCTCACCGACAACGGGCGGGTGAAGACCGGCACCGTCCGGCCCGCCGCCGGGAAGATCACCCTCGACGCCGCCGCCGGACAGCCCTACGTCCTCCACCCGGACCGCGCCCCGGCGCAGCCCGCGCCCCGCTGGGGCCAGGGCACCCCCGTCGCGGACCCCGGCTTCAACGACGCCGGACTCACCGACTGGACCAGGACCGGCACCGTCACCCGCGACACCGACGCCAAGGGCCGCAACAGCGCGAAGCTCTCCGGCACCGCCACCGCCTCCCTCGGCCAGCGGATCACCCGCCTCACCCCCGGCGCCCGCTACACCGCCTCGGCCCTGATCGAGGTCGCCCCCGGCGCCACCCGCCCCACCACCCTCTCCATCGGCGGCCGCTCCGTCACCGTCGAACGCTCCGCGCTCCAGGACCGGGTCGCCGCCTCCGACTGGAACGGCACCCGCTTCCAGCGCGCCAAGGTCACCTTCACCGCACCCCGGGGCGGCAGCACCCCGCTCAGGATCGAGGCCGCGGGCGGCAGCGCCGCCACCGTCCGCGTCGACGACGTCCGGATCGTCGCCAACGACCCCGCCACCAAGCCCGGAACCCTCGTGTACGAGGACTTCGAGGCCGTCGACCAGGGCTGGGGCCCCTTCCTCAAGGGCGACTCGGGCGGCACCACCGACCCGCGCACCCACATCGCCCAGCTGAACGCCCCCTACACCCAGGCGGGCTGGAACGGAAAGCCGACCGACGACGTCCTCGGCGGCGCCGAGAGCCTCAAGTCCCACGACGAGAACAGCGGACTCGTCTACCGCACCGCCCCCTGGACCGTGCCCATGAAGGACGGCCACCGCTACCGCGTCGAGTACGCCTACCAGTCCAGCCACGCGGGCGCCTACGAGTGGATCACCGGCTACGACCGCGCCGACGGCACCCCGGTCGAGACCCGCAGGACCCCGATCGGACAGCAGCGCACCGACGCACGGTTCTCCGAGACCGTCACCGCGGGCTGTGGCGACACCTGGACCGGCCTGCGCAAGCGCGCCGACGCACCCGACGGCGCCGACTTCGTCCTCGACGACTTCACCGTCACCGACCTCGGACCGGCCCCCGAACGCGCCGCCTGCGGCACGCTCACCGTCACCGCGCCCGAGACCCTGGAGCCCGGCCGCCCGAACCGGATCACCGCCACCTTCGGCAACGACGAGACGGGCGCCGTCGCCGACGCCACCGCCACCCTGGCCCTGCCCGCCGGGTGGACCGCCGAACCGGCCGCACCGGTCGCCCTCGGCACCGTCCCGGCCGGTGGGAGGACCACCGCGACCTGGCAGGTGACACCGCCCGTGGACGCCGCCTACCGGCCCTACCCGCTGACCGCCTCCCTGACCTACACCCTCGGCGGGGACGGGCGCGGGCTCACCGCCGCCACCACCGTCCGCACCCTGCCCCCGCCGCCCACCGCCGACACCTGGGCCAGCGACCACGACTGGACCTCCGCCACCAACGGCTGGGGCCCCGTCGAGCGCGACCTCTCCAACGGCGAGACCGGCACCGGCGACGGCTCCCCGCTGCGGATCGGGGGAGTGACCTACGCCAAGGGCCTGGGCAGCCACGCCCCCGCCACGGTCCGCTACTACCTGGGCGGCCGCTGCGCCTCCCTCACCGCCGAGGTCGGCGTCGACGACGTCCAGACCAGCCGGGGCAGCGTCCGGTTCACGGTGCTCGCGGACGGTACGCAGAAGGCGAAGTCCCCGGTCCTGCGGGCCACGGACCCGGCCTGGTCCCTGACCGCCGACGTCACCGGAGCCTCCTACGTGGACCTGGTGGTCGACGACGGCGGCGACGGCAACGGCAACGACCACGCGGACTGGGGGAACGCCCGCTTCCACTGCGGCGGCTGACCGTCCCCGGACGGGCCCCCGAAAGGACCGCCCGGACGGGCCCCCGAAAGGACCCCCTGTCCGGGCCCCGAACGGCCCCCGACCCCGCCCCGCGCACCCGCCGACGGATCACGCCGGGTGCGCGGGGCACCACCCGCAGTCGCGCCCCGCTTCACCGGGCGATTATGGAGACCCTACAAACGCGGGGGGTGCCCGACTGTTGACTCGGACCGGTAGGGGGGTAGTTCTGTCCAGCCCCACCAGGATTCGACACGCGAGACTGTACGGACTCGACGGCGGAGATTTCTTGTCCGGCTTCGTAGGGTCGAGACATGACCGTTGTGGACCAGATCCCGAGCGAGCCCGTTGACGCCCGAGGCCGGGTGGCCGAACTGCGTGTGCTGCGCGAGCAGGCACTCGCGGGGCCGAGCGAGCGAGCGACCGAGGCGCAGCACGCGAAGGGCAAGCTGACGGCGCGCGAGCGCATCGAGCTGCTCGTCGACCCGGGTTCCTTCAACGAGGTCGAGCAGCTGCGCAGGCACCGCGCACAAGGATTCGGACTGGAGGCCAGGAAGCCGTACACCGACGGTGTCATCACCGGCTGGGGCACGGTGGAGGGCCGGACGGTCTTCGTCTACGCGCACGACTTCCGCATCTTCGGCGGCGCGCTCGGCGAGGCGCACGCCACGAAGATCCACAAGATCATGGACATGGCCATCGCGGCCGGTGCCCCGCTGGTCTCCCTGAACGACGGCGCGGGCGCCCGCATCCAGGAGGGCGTCTCCGCCCTCGCCGGGTACGGCGGCATCTTCCAGCGCAACACCCGGGCCTCGGGCGTCATCCCGCAGATCTCCGTGATGCTCGGCCCCTGTGCCGGTGGCGCGGCCTACAGCCCGGCGCTCACGGACTTCGTGTTCATGGTCCGCGAGACCTCGCAGATGTTCATCACCGGACCCGACGTCGTCAAGGCGGTCACCGGCGAGGAGATCACCCAGAACGGACTCGGCGGCGCCGACGTCCACGCGGGCGTCTCCGGAGTCTCCCACTTCGCCTACGACGACGAGGAGACCTGCATCGCCGAGGTGCGCTACCTCCTGTCGATGCTCCCGCAGAACAACCGCGAGAACCCCCCGGCCGTGCCCAGCGAGGACCCGGCCGACCGCCGCTCCGAGGTCCTCCTCGACCTCGTGCCCGCCGACGGCAACCGCCCGTACGACATGCACAAGGTCATCGAGGAGCTCGTCGACGACGGCGACTACCTGGAGATCCACGAGCGCTGGGCCCGCAACATCATCTGCGCCCTGGCCCGCCTCGACGGCCAGGTCGTCGGCATCGTCGCCAACCAGCCGCAGACGCTGGCCGGTGTCCTGGACATCGAGGCCTCCGAGAAGGCGGCCCGCTTCGTACAGATGTGCGATGCGTTCAACATCCCGATCATCACCCTTCTGGACGTACCCGGCTTCCTTCCCGGCGTCGACCAGGAGCACGGTGGAATCATCCGGCACGGCGCGAAGCTGCTCTACGCGTACTGCAACGCGACGGTGCCCCGGATCTCGCTCATCCTGCGGAAGGCGTACGGCGGTGCTTACATCGTCATGGACTCCCAGTCCATCGGTGCCGACCTGACGTACGCCTGGCCCACCAACGAAATCGCGGTCATGGGTGCCGAGGGCGCCGCCAACGTGATCTTCCGCAAGCAGATCGCCGAGGCGGACGACTCCGAGGCCATGCGCATGCGGATGGTCAAGGAGTACAAGGCCGAGCTGATGCACCCGTACTACGCGGCGGAACGCGGCCTCGTCGACGACGTCATCGACCCGGCCGACACCCGCCAGGTGCTCATCAGGTCCCTCTCGATGCTGCGGACCAAGCACGCCGACCTGCCGTCCCGCAAGCACGGCAACCCGCCTCAGTAGGAGGAGTCATCCACGTGAGCACCCCCGCCAACCTTCTCCGTGTCGAGAAGGGCCAAGCCGACCCCGAGGAGCTCGCCGCGATCACCGCGGTGCTGCTCGCCCGGGCCGCCACCCGCGCCGACGAAACCCCCGCCGAGGGCCACCGGGACAGCACCGCGGCCGGCTGGCGCCGCCTGGAGCGCGAGCACGGCTTCCGCGCCCCGCACAGCTGGCGCTGACCCGTACGGACCCCTTCACGGGCCGTACGGACCCCGTACGACGAAGGGCCGGGCCCCGGTGACCACCAGGACCCGGCCCTTTCGCGTTCCCCTGGCCGTGGGGCACGACGGACACCGAAGGCCGCGTTCCCCCGAGTGGGGGAACGCGGCCTTCGGCGCGTCGGGGACCGCGTTACCGCAGTCGTGCCATGAGGGCGTGTTCGACGAGGGTGATGAGGGCGCTCTTGGCGTCGCCGCGGTGGCGGGCGTCGGTGGTGATGATGGGGGTGTCGGG
>NZ_JBIWNI010000017.1:31752-169530 GCF_044767145.1 Streptomyces sp. NPDC101490 | reverse complement strand
GCCCGGTTACATTCCGAACCCGGAAGCTAAGCCTTTCAGCGCCGATGGTACTGCAGGGGGGACCCTGTGGGAGAGTAGGACGCCGCCGAACAATTCTTCAGGACCCCTGGTCCCAGCGTTCACGCTGGGACCAGGGGTCCTTTTGTTTTTTGCTTGACTTTTCCGATGCGCGGCCGAGTGCCGGCTGCGCGAGAATGACTGCAGTACCCGAAGACAGGAGTCACACCGATGTCCACCAACTCTCCCGACGACCGTCCGGAGCGCGAGCCGCGTCGTACGGACGGCGCCGGTGGCGACCGGGGCGGCTTCCGAGGCCCGCGACGTGACGACAACCGTGGCGGTGGCGGCGGCGGTTTCCGTCGTGACGACCGTGGTGGCGACCGTCCCTCGTACGGGCAGCGTGACGACCGTGGTGGCGACAACCGGGGCAGTGGTGGCTTCCGGCGTGACGACAATCGCGGTGGTGACAACCGTGGTGGTGGGTTCCGTCGTGACGACCGTGGTGGTGACCGTCCGTCGTTCCGTCGGGACGACCGTCCCTCGTACGGACAGCGTGACGACCGGGGCGGCGACAACCGGGGCAGTGGCGGCGGTTTCCGCCGCGATGACAATCGTGGTGGCGAGCGTCCCTCCTCCTTCCGCCGTGACGACAATCGTGGTGGCGAGCGTCCCTCGTCCTTCCGTCGCGACGACAATCGCGGTGGTGACAACCGTGGCGGCGGTTTCCGTCGGGACGAGCGTCCCTCGTACGGGCAGCGTGACGACCGTGGTGGCGACAACCGGGGCGGTGGTGGCTTCCGGCGTGACGACAACCGCGGTGGCGACAACCGTGGCGGTGGTGGGTTCCGTCGTGACGACCGTGGTGGTGACCGTCCGTCGTTCCGTCGGGACGACCGTCCCTCGTACGGACAGCGCGACGACCGTGGTGGCGACAACCGGGGCAGTGGCGGCGGTTTCCGCCGCGACGACAACCGTGGTGGCGAGCGCCCCTCCTCCTTCCGCCGCGACGACAATCGCGGTGGTGACAACCGTGGCGGCGGTTTCCGGCGTGATGACAGCCGTGGTGGTGACCGTCCGTCGTTCCGTCGGGACGAGCGTCCCTCGTACGGACAGCGTGACGACAACCGTGGCGGCGGTGGCGGCGGGTTCCGTCGTGACGACCGGGGTGGCGAGCGCCCCTCGTCGTTCCGCCGTGATGACAACCGTGGCGGCGGCTTCCGTCGGGACGAGCGTCCCTCGTACGGGCAGCGTGACGACCGTGGTGGCGACAACCGGGGCAGTGGTGGCGGTTTCCGCCGTGACGACAACCGTGGTGGCGAGCGTCCCTCCTCCTTCCGCCGTGACGACAATCGCGGTGGTGACAACCGGGGCGGTGGCGGCGGCTTCCGTCGTGACGACCGGGGCGGCGACCGTCCTTCGTCGTTCCGCCGGGATGACAGCCGTGGTGGCGACCGTCCGTTGTTCCGTCGGGACGAGCGTCCCTCGTACGGGCAGCGTGACGACAACCGTGGCGGCGGTGGCGGCGGCTTCCGGCGTGACGACCGGGGTGGCGACAGCCGGGGTGGATACCGGGGGCGCGACGACCGTGGCGACCGCGGTGGGTACCAGGGCCGTGACGACCGGGAGCGGAGCGACCGCGCGCCCATCAAGCGCCTGCCGATCCCGCCGGAGGTCACCGGTGAGGAGATCGACCCGGACGTACGCCAGGAGCTGATGAGCCTGCCCAAGGGGCTGGCCGAGGAAGTCGCCCGCAACCTCGTCATGGTCGCCCAGCTGATCGACGAGGACCCGGAGAAGGCGTACGGCTACTCCAGGGTCGCTCTGCGGCTCGCCTCCCGCGTCGCCGCCGTGCGCGAGGCCGCCGGCTTCGCCGCGTACGCCACGCAGAAGTACTCCGAGGCGCTGGCCGAGTTCCGTGCCGCCCGCCGGATGAGCGGTGGTGTCGAGCTGTGGCCCGTGATGGCCGACTGCGAGCGTGGTCTCGGCCGCCCCGAGCGCGCGCTGGCCATGGCCGGCGAGTCCGAGGTGCAGAAGCTCGACAAGGCCGGGCAGGTCGAGATGCGGCTGGTGGCCGCCGGTGCCCGCCGTGACCTCGGGCAGCTCGACGCGGCGATCGTGACGCTGCAGAGCCCCGAGCTGGCGTCCAGCGCCAACCACCCGTGGACCGCGCGTCTGCGGTACGCCTACGCCGACGCGCTGCTCGCCGCCGGGCGGGAGACCGAGGCGCGGGAGTGGTTCGCCAAGGCTCTGGAGGCCGACAAGGACGGCGTCACGGACGCCTCGGACCGGCTCGCCGAGCTGGACGGCGTCGAGTTCGTCGACGCGTTCGACGACTCCGACGAGGACTCCGACGAGGATGTCACCGAGGACGCGCAGGCGGCCGGGGACGATGTCGATCTCGACGAGGACGACGAGGACGACGACGAGTCCGACGACAGGGACGACGAGGGCAGTGCCGGCGACGACAAGGCCGGCGACAAGAGCTGACGTGGTTCTCGCGTGAACTGAGGGGCGGTACCCATCCGGGTGCCGCCCCTTCGCCGTTTCCGGGACGCTCAGTCGAGCGCCAGACTCCTGAGGACCAGGCCCGTCGCGGGCTTCGGGCCGAACGAGGTCGACTTGCGGGGCATCGTGACACCCTGGCGGGCCAGGTCCCGTACGACGTCCTCGCACACCGGGTGCATGAGGACCGCCGTACCGCCACGGCGTTCCGCCTGGTCGACCGCGGCGGCCGCGTCGTGGATGTAGGCGATGTCCTCCGGCGCGTCCGGGATGCCCCAGACGTGTTCGAGGAGCGTGGCGTGCAGGACCGTCGCGTCCAGGGTCCGCCAGGCCTCCGGGCGGTCCGCGCGGACCGTGCGGTCGAGGAGCGCGGGATCGGGGCGGTCCACCAGATGGAAGGGGCCGTCGCCCGCGAGCAGGAAGGCGTTCCCCCCGGCCGCCGCCGCTGCCAGGGCCTCCAGGGCGGCCGGCAGCGGCCGGTCGACGCGCCGCACCCGGAACGAACCGTCCAGGGCGGCGAGGGCCTCGGCGACCGGCAGGCGGTTGAGGAGCCGGTGGATGGCGCGGACCCGCAGCGGGTAGCGGGCGGTGTCCACGAGCAGGACCAGACCGTAGTTCCACGGGCCCGGCGACACGTGTTCCCCGCGAAGACGCAGGTAGGTCGCCCAGCGGTGGTGGCCGTCGGCGATGAGCGCCTGGTGGCGGCCGAGCTTGGCGGCCACCGTGGCCTGCTCGGCCGGGTCGGTCACCGCCCACAGCCGGTGGTGGAACCCGTCCTCCGTCGTGGTGGCGAGGAGCGGCTCGCGGTGGACCGTGCGCCCGACGACCTCGTCCACGCCGTCGCCCTCCCCGACGTACGTCAGGAGCAGCGGCTCCAGGTTCGCGGCCGTGGTCCGCATCAGGGCGGCGCGGTCCTCCACGACGTGCGGCATGACGTCCTCGTGGGGGAGGACGACCCCCTCGGCGGGGGTGGAGAGCTCCAGGGCCCCGATGACACCGCGCTGGAGGACGCCGTCGCCCTGTTGCTCGTACACGTAGAGCGCGGGCTCGGGGTCCGGGGCGAGGACGCCGTCGGCGAGCCAGCGGTCGAGAGTGGCGGCGGCCTTGCGGTGACGGGTGCCCGCGGTGATCGCCTGCGGGAGGATCAGCCGCACGATGTTGTACGGATCGGCGGATTCCAGTTCCAGCAGTCCGTCAGGTCGTACGACGACGTCATAGGGAGGAGACGTCACCGCGGCGAGGCTGCCGACGCGCTCGGGGACGTACCGCAGTCCGCGGAACGGGGCGAGGCGCAGCCCTCCGGTGTCGTCGCGGACGGCGTCGGCCGCGTGACCTGAGGTGTTCATCTCGTCATCCTATGTGGCGGGTGGTCATGAGCGATGATCGGGGGAGCGGGGCGTTCACCCCCGGTGAGACGAGGAGCGTGCGGTGACGGTGCGGAACGGCCAGGGACGGCGGAACGACGGCGGAGTGCTGCCGGGGAGCAGCGCGCTGCCGCTGAGCGAGGCGTACGACACGGCACTGCTCGACCTGGACGGGGTGGTGTACGCGGGCGGTGAGGCCGTTCCGCACGCTGTCGGGGCACTGGGTACGGCCCGGGCGGGCGGGATGCGGCTCGCGTACGTCACCAACAACGCGCTGCGGACGCCGGACGCGGTCGCCGCGCACCTCACCGAGCTGGGGGTGCCCGCCGAAGCCGGTGATGTGATCACCTCCGCGCAGGCGGTCGCCCGGCTGATCGCCGACGACGTGCCCCCCGGCTCCCGGGTCCTGGTCGTCGGCGGCGAGGGGCTGCGGGTCGCGCTGCGCGAGCGGGGGCTCGTACCGGTGGACTCGGCGGACGACCTGCCGGTGGCGGTCGTACAGGGGTTCGGCGGGCCGGAGACGCCCTGGAGCCGCTTCGCGGAGGCCGGCTACGCGGTGGCGCGGGGGCTGCCCTGGTACGCCTCCAACACGGACCTCACGATCCCGGGGGCGCGGGGCATCGGGCCGGGCAACGGGGCGGCGGTGGAAGTCGTACGGATCGCCACCGGCGGCCGGTTCGAGCCGAAGGTGGCGGGCAAGCCGCTGCCCCCGATGCACCGGGAGACGGTGCTGCGGACCGGGGCGCTCCGGCCGCTGGTCGTCGGGGACCGGCTGGACACGGACATCGAGGGGGCGTTCAACGGCGGGGTGGACTCGCTGCTGGTGCTCACCGGGGTGACCGACGTTCCGCAGCTGCTGGGGGCGGTGCCCGCGCACCGGCCGACCTACGTCGCCGCCGATCTGCGGGGGCTGCTCGTCCCGCAGCCGGAGGTCGTCGCGGACGGGGACGGCGGCTTCGCGTGCGGGGAGTGGCGGGCCTCGGTGCGCGGGGGCGAACTGGTTCTCGACGGTCCGGACGGCGGTGCGGCGGACGTGATGGACGGCGTGCGGGCGCTCTGCGGGGCTGCTTGGGCGGCGGCCGACGCGGGTGCTTCCGGAGATGCCTCCGGGAGTGGTGGTGCGGCTGTCTCCGGGGGGCGCTCCGTGGGTGGCTCGGAGGGTGTTCCGGACGCGGGCAAGGCCTTGGCGCGGCTGGGGCTGTAGGGGCTGGTGCGGCCCGGGGGCCGGGGGCCGGGGGCCCGGTGCGGAGTCTGCCGGGGGCTCCGGTCGGTCGGGGCTGTTCGGGGCTGTGAGGTCCGGAACAGGTCCGGAACAGGTCGGGGCTCGGGTCGGGACGGGACTCGGTCCGGCTGGAGTACGGACCTGGCGACGGGGCGGGGCGGGACAACGGGCCTGGGCCCTCAGGTTCTCAGGCCGACAGGCGCTCAGACCGTCCGGGCTGCCCGAGCCGTCAGGTTCGAAGCGTCCTGGGACAGCGCTCCGTACGGCATCCGGCCTGCCCCCGGGCGGTCGGGCGGCGGTCGGGCGGCGGCCCCGCGCGTTCCGGCCGGAGTACGTCCTGGCGTGCCCCGGTGCGTAAATTGGGTAGGCTAACCTAACTTTGTTGGGGCGAGGGTTTACGGGAGCACGGGCATGGACGGTCGGCAGCAGCGACTGAGCGCGGAATCGGTCACTCTGGCGTACGAGCAGCGGGTCATCGCCCGTGAGCTGTCCGTCGAGATCCCCGACCACTCGTTCACCGTCATCGTCGGCCCCAACGCCTGCGGGAAGTCCACCCTGTTGCGCGCCCTCTCCCGGATGCTGAAGCCCAGCGAGGGCCGCGTCCTGCTCGACGGGCAGTCGATCCACTCGCTGCCCGCCAAGAAGGTCGCCAAGACCCTCGGCCTGCTGCCGCAGACCTCCGTGGCCCCCGACGGCATCACCGTCGCCGACCTCGTCGCCCGTGGCCGCTACCCCCACCAGGGGCTGCTGCGCCAGTGGTCCCCCGAGGACGAGCGGATCACCCAGGAGTCCATGGAGGCGACCGGGGTCGCCGAACTGGCCGGGCGGTACGTGGACGAGCTCTCCGGCGGCCAGCGCCAGCGCGTCTGGATCGCCATGGCGCTCGCCCAGCAGACCCCGCTGCTCCTGCTGGACGAGCCGACGACGTACCTCGACATCCAGCACCAGATCGACGTGCTCGACCTCTGCGCCGAGCTGCACGAGACCCAGGGCCGTACGCTCGTCGCCGTCCTGCACGACCTGAACCACGCGGCCCGGTACGCGACCCACCTGATCGCCGTCCGCGACGGCCAGGTCGTCGCCGAGGGGCCGCCGGCCGAGGTCGTGACCGCCGCACTCGTCGAGCGGGTCTTCGGGCTGCGCTGCCAGGTCATCGAGGACCCGGAGACGGGCACACCGCTGGTCGTCCCCGCCGGTCGCCGGGGCCGCGCGCCCCGCCAGGTCCGGACCGCGTCCGAGGCGGTTCCGGCCGACTCCCCGGCGGAGCCCGGGGCATCCCAGGAGCCCGCGCTGCGGAAGTGAGCGGGTCCCGGCGGCCCGCGGGGCCCCGGTCCTACAGCAGCGCGCGGAGCTTGAGCAGGTCGCGGAAGCCCGCCTCCAGCCTGACCCGGCCCGACGCCCACGCCTTCGCGAAGTTCAGCTCGCCGCCCACCATCGCCACCAGGTCGTCCCCGGTCATCGCCAGCCGGATCTGGGCCTTCGTCGGCGGCGGTCCCGCCACCGTCGACCCGACCACGATCCGGCCCCCGGTCAGACGGCCGGTGAACGTGGTGTCCAGGTCCGTGACGTGGCAGCTCAGCGTGCGGTCGAGCGCGGCGGCCCCGCGCACGTCGCCGTCCGCCCGCGCGAGGCCGTCCGAGAGTCTGTCCAGTGCGCCGCGGCACTCAGTGATCGTCGCCATCGGGACGACCGTACCCCAGACGTTCGCGGTAGCG
Organism: Streptomyces sp. NPDC101490; assembly: GCF_044767145.1. NCBI lineage: Bacteria > Bacillati > Actinomycetota > Actinomycetes > Kitasatosporales > Streptomycetaceae > Streptomyces > Streptomyces sp. NPDC101490. The sequence goes on along the minus strand of NZ_JBIWNI010000017.1, from coordinate 162,727 downwards.
TCGGGGCCATGAACGACGCTATGCCCGCACCGGGGCCCCTGGACGAGACGGGCCCGCGGGACGCCCACGAACCCGCCGGAGCGGCCCCGCTCGGCGTCGGACGGCGGCCCACCGGGCACCCCGGCGTCGACGCCCACCTGGCGCGTCTCGCCGAGGTGGACGACCTCCCGGCGGACGGACACCCGCAGGTGTACGAGGATGTACACCGAGGACTGCGCGCCGAGCTGACCTCGCTCGACGCGCTTCCCGACCCCCGTCCGCACGACAACAGGAGCTGAACCCACCGTGGCAGGAGTGGCACGCCGCCGACTCGACGCCGAGCTGGTCCGGCGCAAGCTGGCGCGCTCGCGCGAACACGCCAGCCAGCTGATCGCCGCGGGCCGGGTGACCGTCGGCAAGACCGTCGCCACCAAGCCCGCCACCCAGGTCGAGACCGCCGCGGCGATCGTCGTGGTCGAGGACGGCTCCGACCCCGACTACGTGTCGCGCGGCGGCCACAAGCTCGCCGGGGCCCTCGCCGCCTTCGCCCCCCTCGGCCTGGTGGTCGAGGGGCGGCGCGCCCTGGACGCCGGGGCGTCCACCGGCGGCTTCACCGACGTCCTGCTGCGGGCCGGTGCCGCCCATGTCGTCGCCGTCGACGTCGGCTACGGACAGCTCGCCTGGTCGCTCCAGAGCGATGAGCGGGTCACCGTGAAGGACCGTACGAACGTACGCGAGTTGACGCTCGACGCGATCGACGGCGTCCCCGTCGACCTGGTCGTCGGCGACCTGTCCTTCATCCCGCTCGGCCTGGTCCTGCCCGCCCTCGCCGCCTGTACGGCGCCCGGCGCCGACCTCGTCCTCATGGTGAAGCCGCAGTTCGAGGTGGGCAAGGAGCGGCTCGGCAGCGGCGGAGTCGTCCGCAGCGCCGAACTCCGCGCGGACACCGTGAAGAACGTGGCCCGGCGGGCCGCGGAGCTCGGACTCGGTGTCCTGGGCGTCACCGCCAGCCCGCTGCCCGGCCCCTCCGGCAACGTCGAGTACTTTCTGTGGCTGCGGGCGGGCGCGCCCGCGCTGGATCCGGCGGATGTCGACCGCGCCGTGGCGGAAGGACCTCGTTGAGCTCAAGGGCAACAGCACCAGAGACCGCACCAGAGGCACCATCAGAGACCGCACCACGTACCGTCTTCCTGCTCGCGCACACCGGCAGGCCGGCCGCCGTGCGCAGCGCCGAGCTGGTGGTCCTCGGACTGCTGCGTTGCGGCATCGTCGTCCGCGTCATGGAGCAGGAGGCCGAGGACCTGCCGCTCCCGCCGTCCGTCGAGAAGGTGCCCGAAGACTGCCCGGACGCGCTCGACGGCTGTGAACTCCTCGTCGTCCTCGGCGGTGACGGCACCCTGCTGCGCGGCGCCGAGTTCTCCCGCGCCTCCGGCGTCCCGATGCTCGGCGTCAACCTCGGCCGGGTCGGCTTCCTCGCGGAGGCGGAGCGCGACGACCTCGACAAGGTCGTCGACCGGGTCGTGACGAGGGCGTACGAGGTCGAGGAGCGGATGACCCTCGACGTCGTCGTGTACGAGAACGGCGACGTCCTGCACCGCGACTGGGCGCTCAACGAGGCGGCCGTGCAGAAGGTCTCCCCGGAGCGGATGCTGGAGGTCGTCCTCGCGATCGACGGACGCCCGGTGACCGGCTTCGGCTGCGACGGGGTGATCTGCGCGACACCCACCGGGTCCACGGCCTACGCCTTCTCGGCGGGCGGCCCGGTCATCTGGCCGGAGGTCGAGGCGCTGCTCATGGTGCCGATCGGCGCCCACGCCCTCTTCGCCAAGCCTCTGGTCACCACCCCCGAGTCCGTCCTCGCCGTCGAGATCGAGCCGCACACCCCGCACGGGGTGCTGTGGTGCGACGGGCGGCGGACCGTGGAGCTTCCGGCGGGCGCGCGGGTCGAGGTGCGGCGGGGCGCCGTGCCGGTGCGGCTCGCCCGGCTGCACCACGCCTCCTTCACCGACCGGCTCGTCGCCAAGTTCGCCCTCCCCGTGTCGGGGTGGCGGGGCGCACCCCGCTGACACGGCTCCGGCGGGTCGAACGAACGGCGCGCCGGAGGGTTACGCCCGGGGCCCGTGTCGCATCGCGGCGGAGAAACCTCGTATGGTCTGGGGCGTGCTGGAGGAGATGCGGATACGGTCGCTCGGGGTCATCGACGACGCGGTGGTCGAGCTGTCGCCCGGTTTCACCGCGGTGACCGGTGAGACCGGTGCGGGCAAGACGATGGTGGTGACCAGCCTCGGGCTGCTGCTCGGCGGTCGCGCCGACCCGGCCCTGGTGCGGATCGGCGCGGCGTCGGCCGTCGTCGAGGGGCGGATCAGCGTGCCCGCGGGCACGCCCGCCGCCGTGCGCGCCGAGGAGGCGGGCGCGGAGCTCGACGAGGGCGTGCTGCTCGTCAGCCGCACCGTCTCGGCGGAGGGCCGCTCGCGGGCCCACCTCGGCGGGCGCTCGGTGCCCGTCGGGCTGCTCGCCGAACTCGCCGACGAACTCGTCGCCGTCCACGGCCAGACCGACCAGCAGGGGCTGCTCAAGCCCGCCCGGCAGCGCGGCGCGCTCGACCGGTACGCGGGCGGGGCGGTCTCCGGGCCGCTCGCCGCCTACGGGGAGGCCTACCGGCGGCTGCGGGCCGTCGCGACGGAACTCGACGAGATCACCACCCGGGCCCGGGAGCGGGCCCAGGAGGCGGATCTGCTGCGGTTCGGGCTGACGGAGATCGAGGCCGTCGCCCCGCGCGCGGGGGAGGACACCGAGCTGGCCGCGGAGGCGGAGCGGCTCGGTCACGCCGAGGCCCTGGCGTCCGCCGCCGCGCTCGCGCACGCCGCGCTCGCGGGCGTCCCCGAGGACCCGGAGTCCGTCGACGCGACCACGCTCGTCGCCGGTGCGGGCCGCGCCCTGGAGGCCGTACGGTCGCACGATCCGGTGCTGGCCGCGCTCGCCGACCGGACCGGTGAGATCTCCATCCTGCTCGGGGACGTGGCCACCGAGCTGGCCGGGTACGCCGACGCCCTGGACGCCGATCCGCGGCGGCTCGCCGCCGTGGAGGAGCGCCGGGCCGCGCTCACCCAGCTCACCCGGAAGTACGGCGAGGACATCGCCGCCGTCCTGGCGTGGGCGGAGGAGAGCGCGGGACGGCTCGGCGAGCTGGACGGCGACGACGAGCGCGTCGGGGAACTCACCGCCGAGCGGGACAGGCTCCGCGACGAGCTGTCGGAGCTGGCCCAGGGCCTGACCGACGCCCGTACGGAGACGGCGGACCGGTTCGCCGCCGCCGTCACCGCCGAACTGGCCTCGCTCGCCATGCCCCACGCGCGCGTCTCCTTCGACATCCGGCAGACCGCCGACCCCGAGGGAGTCGAGGTCGGCGGGCGTCGGGTCGCGTACGGCCCGTCCGGCGCCGACGAGGTCGAACTGCTGCTGGCCCCGCACCCGGGCGCCCCGCCGAGGCCCATCGCCAAGGGCGCGTCCGGCGGTGAGCTGTCCCGGGTGATGCTCGCGGTGGAGGTCGTCTTCGCGGGGACGGACCCGGTGCCGACGTACCTCTTCGACGAGGTCGACGCGGGCGTCGGCGGCAAGGCGGCGGTCGAGATCGGCCGCAGGCTCGCCAAGCTCGCGAAGACCGCGCAGGTCGTCGTCGTCACCCACCTCCCGCAGGTCGCCGCCTTCGCCGACCGGCAGCTGCTCGTCGAGAAGACCAGCGACGGCTCCGTGACCCGCTCCGGCGTCACGGTCCTGGAGGGCGAGGACCGCGTCCGGGAACTGTCCCGGATGCTCGCGGGCCAGGAGGACTCCGAGACCGCCAGGGCCCACGCGGAGGAACTCCTGGCGGCGGCGCGGGCCGACGGATGACCCGCCCCGCCCGGGGGACCGGCGGGCTCCTCGGCGCCTTCGTCCTGGCCGCCGGGGCGAGCCGGGCCGGGTACGCCGGGCTGCGGGCGCGCGGCGGTGACCGGTGGGTCCGGCCGAACCACGCCGGGCGGGACGTCGGCCTGTGGGCCGGGCCCGCCGTGGCCCTCGGCGCCGCCGTCGGCGCCGGGCGCGGGCCCGCCGCGTTCGCCGTCCTGGCCGCCGGGGCCTGCGGGGCGTACGACGACGTGCGGGGCGACCAGCGGCGCGGATCCCGGGCGCACCTCGCGGCGCTCCGCGACGGCCGGGTGACCAGCGGCACCGTCAAGCTCCTGGGGATCGGGGCCGCCTCGCTGGTGGCCGGGGCGCTCCTCAAGGAGCGGCCCGTGGACCAGGTCCTCGCCGCCGTCGTCATCGCGGGGACCGCGCGCCTAGGGCGGGTTTCGAAAGTCCCGCCTGCCTGGCGACGCCTGGCACGCACGCTCGCCGCGTTGTCGGGATCACCCCGATACCACCAGTATCGGGGCGACCCTCCGCCTTGCGATCGCACGCACCAGACGCCGCCAGGCCTGCCCTCCGGGCAGACGACGCCACTTTTGAAACACGCCCTAGTGGACCTCGTGGACGTACGGCCGGGGCGGGCGGGCCTCACGGTGCTCGCGCTCGGCGCCCCCGGGCTGCTGCGCGGGGACCTCGCGGCCGCGCCCATGGGGGCCGTCGCGGCCGTCCTGGGGGACGATCTCGGGGAGCGCACCATGCTCGGTGGCACCGGCGCGTGCGCCTTGGGGGCCGCCGTCGGCAGTGCGATCGCCGAGGGCAACGGGCGGCTCGGACTCGCCGCCCACGCCGTCGGTCTCGTCGCCGCCGTCTGCTGGGCGGAGGGCGCGAACCCGCCGTACGCTCACCCGGGTGGGTGAACCCCGGGAGGGTCGGCCCGGGCGCCGGGGGCCGCCCGCACGGGGCAACGCCGGTGCGAGACACGTCACTTCGGTGGCGGAACGTGCGTACGGACGGCCGCGCGGACTGGCATCCTTGGGCGCGTGACACAGCTCCGTACGGTCCAAGTGCTGGGCGGCCGCAGCGCGGGCAGCAGCGCGCACGTGCGCTCACTCGCCTCGGGGCTGGTGGCGAGGGGCGTGCGGGTGACCGTGTGCGCCCCCGCCGAGCTCGACCGCGTCTACGACTACCTCGGCGCGGGCGCGCGCTTCGTGCCGCTGCCGCGCCTCGGTGACCCCTCGACGGTCGCCCTGCTCCGCAACACCTGCATCGGCGCGGACGTCGTCCACGCGCACGGCTTCCAGGCCTCGGTGCGGGCCGCGCTGGCGCTGGCGGGCGGCGGGACCGGGCGGGTGCCGCTGGTGACGACCTGGGACAGCCGTGTCGACGCCGCCGGGGCGCGCGGCGGGGTGCTGCGCCTCCTGGAACGCCGGGCCGCGCGGGCCGCGACCGTCGTGCTCGGCACCTCGTCCGAACTCGTCGACCGAGCGCGCCGGCGCGGCGCGCGGGACGCCCGGCTGGCCCCCGTCACCGTGCCGCCCGCGCGCGGTGCGGTCTGTCTCCACGACGGCAAGGCCCGCGCCGAGCTGGGCGCCGTGGCGCGCCCGCTCCTGATGGCGGTCGGGGCGCTCGAACCGGGGCGGGGCCACGGGACGCTGCTCGACGCGGCGCGGGTGTGGCGGGACCTCGACCCGCAGCCCCTCCTGGTGATCGCGGGGGAGGGTCCCGAACGGGCCCGGCTCCAGCGGCGGATCGCCGACGAGGACCTGCCGGTGCGGCTGATCGGACGGCGCGAGGACGTCGCCGAACTCCTGGCCGCGGCGGACGTGGCGGTGCTCCCGTCCCGGTGGGAGGCCCGGTCCCTGCTGGCCCAGGAGGCGCTGAGGCTGGGCGTCCCGCTGGTCGCCACGGCGGTCGGCGGTGTGCCCGAACTCGTCGGGGACGCGGCGGAACTCGTGCCGTACGGGGATGCGGAGGCCCTGGCCGGGGCGGTGCGCGGGCTCCTCGACGACGTGGACCGCCGGATGGACCTGGCGGCCGCGGGCCGGGTGCAGGCGCGGACCTGGCCCACCGAGGACGAGACGGTGGCGCACGTCCTGAGCGTGTACGACGAGCTGGCGGGGCGGTAGCCGTTCCCGCCGGTGGCCGCCCCCACCCGTAGCCGCCACCGGTAGCGCCCGTCCCCAGCGGTGGCTAAGGGGTGTGCCGCCGGGCCCTGAGCGCGAGGGAGAGGGCCAGGACCGTCTGCGGGTCGTCCAGGTCGGTGCCCAGGAGCTCGGAGATCCGGGCCAGCCGGTTGTAGAGGGTCTGGCGGTTGAGGTGCAGTTCCCGGGCGGTCTCCGCCTTGCGGCCCGCGTGCGCCAGATACGTCTCCAGGGTCGGCAGGAGCGGCGGCCGGGAGGTGCGGTCGTGCTCGCGCAGCGGCCCGATCGCCCGGTCCACGAACGCCGCGAGGACCGTGTCGCCGTGGAAGTGCAGCCGCCACAGCAGCAGGTCGATGTCGAGCCGCCGGGCGTCGTACCAGGGGCGGTCCGACAGGCCCTGCGCGGCCGTCGCCGTCTCCGCCGCGTGCCGCAGGCCCGCTGAGGCGGCCGCCCAGCCGCCCGCCACGCCCACGACGACCACCGGCGGGTGCGCCCCGGCGCGTTCGAGACCGGCGCGCTCCACGCCCGCGCGCAGCGCCGCCGCGACCCGGTCGGCGACCGCCGTGCGCTCCGACTCCGAACGCAGGCCGAGCAGCAGCGGCACCCGGCCCTCGACCGGGCGGACGCCCAGCAGGACCGGGACGCCGACGGACGCCAGCTCCTCCAGGACGGCGCGCGCCAGCAGCGCCCAGTTCCCCGAAGGGGACTCCGCCGCCAGCCGCATCACCACCGGCAGGAGCGGCCCCTCGCCCGGCTTGAAGCCGAGCACCCGGGCCTGGGCCGGGGCGTCCTCGGCCGCGATCCGGCCCTCCGCGAGGTCCGTGAGGAAGTCGCCCCGGCCCCGCGCGGCCAGCTCCTCCTCCTGCCGGGCCTGCATGAGGACGACCGCGAGGAGTCCGGCCGCCCGCTCGGCCGCCATCCGGTGCACGGGGGAGAGGGCGCCGGAGACCGAGAGCAGCACCAGCCGGGCCCGTACGGACGAGGTGCCGGGCCCGCCGCCGGGGACGTCGACCAGGACCGTGCCGGTCGGCGGGCCCGACTCGCGGGCCGCCCGCCTGCCGCGCAGCCCGTCCCAGACCTGCAGCGGGTCGGCGGGCCCCGACTCGGTGCCCGCCGCGTACAGCAGCTGTCCGTCGGGGGTCTCCAGGAAGACGGGGTTCGCGGCGAAGTCGGAGAGGATGCGCAGCACCTGCGGGATGCCGCCGCCGCCGAGCAGCGCCTCGGTGCACTGCCGGTGGACCTCCTCGGCCTGCCGCTGGAGGGCGTAGTGGCCGTTGACGATCTCGGTGTGGATCTCTTCGGTGACGGCCACGAAGGGGACTTCGCGGTGCAGCTGCACCAGCGGAAGGCCGGTGGTCCGCGCGGTCTCCACTATCGTCGCGGGCAGCCGGGCGAAGCGCGGTCCCAGCTCGACGACGAGGGCGGCGATGCCCCGGTCGGCGAGCCGCCGGACGAAGGCCCGCTGCTCGGCGGGCCTGGTGCCGAGGCCGAGTCCGGTGGTCAGCAGCAGTTCGCCGCCCTTGAGCAGCGACGCGATGTTCGGCACCTCGCCGGCGTGCACCCAGCGCACCGTGCGGTGCAGCCGGTCCGCCCCGGCCATCACCTCCGGGAGTCCGCCGCGCAGGCCCGGGAGTTCGAGCGCCCGCTGCACGGTGATCCCGCCCTGATTGTCCATGGGGCCGGACGCTACCCGCGTCCCTGTTCCGGCGACATCACCCCACGGTCACGGGTCCGGACCCTTCGTGCACGGGGGTGACAACTCGTCAAGCCGGGAGGGGAATTGCCGGACTCCCTGTCGAGTGTGTCCTGCGTCACTCCCGGGGTGGTGCCGCTGCCCGGACCACCCCGGGCAGCGGCCCCGTGTCAGCCGCCGTACGCGCCGCTCGCGGTCAGCCGCAGGGCCGTGTCGATCAGCGGCACATGGCTGAAGGCCTGCGGGAAGTTGCCCACCTGCCGCTGGAGCACGGGGTCCCACTCCTCGGCGAGCAGCCCCAGGTCGTTGCGGAGCGCGAGGAGCTTCTCGAAGAGCGTGCGGGCCTCGTCGACCCGTCCGATCATCGCCAGATCGTCCGCCAGCCAGAACGAGCAGGCCAGGAACGCGCCCTCGTCGCCCTCCAGGCCGTCGACCCCCGCCTCCTCGCCGGACGTCGGGTAGCGCAGCACGAAGCCGTCCTCGGTGGACAGCTCCCGCTGGATCGCCTCGATCGTGCCGATGACCCGCTTGTCGTCCGGCGGCAGGAAGCCCATCTGCGGGATCAGCAGCAGCGAGGCGTCCAGCTCCTTGGAGCCGTACGACTGGGTGAAGGTGTTCCGCTCCCGGTCGTAGCCCTTCTCGCAGACGTCCCGGTGGATCTCGTCGCGCAGCTCCCGCCAGCGCTCCAGCGGGCCGTCCGCGTCCCCGGACTCGATGAGCTTGATCGTGCGGTCGACGGCCACCCAGGCCATCACCTTGGAGTGGACGAAGTGGCGGCGCGGGCCGCGCACCTCCCAGATGCCCTCGTCGGGCTGGTCCCAGTGCTTCTCCAGGTACTTGATCAGCTTGATCTGGAGGAGCGAGGCGTAGTCGTTGCGGGAGAGGCCCGTCATGTGCGCGAGGTGGAGGGCCTCGGTGACCTCGCCGTACACGTCCAGCTGGAGCTGGTTGGCGGCGCCGTTGCCGACCCGGACCGGGCCGGAGTTCTCGTACCCCGGCAGCCAGTCCAGCTCCGCCTCGCCGAGCTCCCGCTCGCCCGCGATGCCGTACATGATCTGGAGGTTCTCCGGGTCGCCCGCGACCGCGCGCAGCAGCCAGTCCCGCCAGGCGCGGGCCTCCTCGCGGTAACCGGTGCGCAGCATGGAGGAGAGGGTGATCGCCGCGTCCCGCAGCCAGGTGTAGCGGTAGTCCCAGTTGCGGACGCCGCCGATCTCCTCGGGCAGCGAGGTCGTCGGCGCCGCCACGATCCCGCCGGTCGGCGCGTACGTCAGCGCCTTCAGGGTGATCAGGGAGCGGACCACCGCCTCCCGGTAGGGGCCGTGGTAGGTGCAGTGTTCGACCCAGTCGCGCCAGAAGTCGGCGGTCGCGGTGAGGGCGCCCTCGGGGTCGGGCAGCGCGGGCGGCTCCCGGTGGGAGGGCTGCCAGGACAGCGTGAACGCGATCCGCTCGCCGGGGCCCACGGTGAAGTCGGAGTACGTCGTGAGGTCCTTGCCGTGGGTCTCGGCCTCGGTGTCCAGCCAGACCGAGTCGGGCCCGGCGACGGCGACGGTGCGGTCGCCGACCTTGTGGACCCAGGGCACGATCCGGCCGTAGCTGAACCGCATCCGCAGCGCGGACCGCATCCGGACCCGGCCGGAGACGCCCTCCACGATCCGGATGAGCTGCGGGGCCCCTTCGCGCGGGGGCATGAAGTCGGTCACCCGGACCGTGCCGCGCGGGGTGTCCCACTCGGACTCCAGGACCAGCGAGTCGCCCACGTAGCGGCGCCGGTCGGCCGGGGCGGGATCGGCGTCGGGGGGCCCGGCGGGTCCCACCCGCCAGAACCCGTGTTCCTCGGTGCCGAGCAGTCCCGCGAAGACCGCGTGCGAGTCGAAGCGGGGGAGGCACAGCCAGTCGACGCTGCCGTCCCGGCAGACCAGCGCGGCTGTCTGCATGTCTCCGATGAGTGCGTAATCCTCGATGCGCCCGGCCACGTGCTTCACTCCAGTCGAACGGCCATGTCCGCCCCGCGGGGCGCTTGCTTGGAATCGCGCCGGGGGATGTCGGCCGGCGCCGTTTGTCAGCGGTCAAGGGGTCTTCGACGAGCTCTTGGTCCGGGTGACGGGCGGGGTGGTGCCGCTGGCCGGTCGGCTCGGTGGGGAACGTCCGAGCAGAATACGTCGCACCCTAGTGACCTGGTGATCACACCGGTAACGCCGTTGCTCCGTTCGGGTGAATGAATGCGATCCTCCGCTCCGGAGTGGGCCCCGAGCCGCTATTCGTGTCGCCGTCCGTGTGCACCCGACTGCCCCGTGTGGCCGGAAGCGGTCTCCCGATGTCGCTGATACCCTGGTACCCCGTGGACCGGTGGGAAACGGCGAGAGCCGAGGACACCGAAACCGCAGCGACGGCACCCCCCGATTCTTCCGGAGGGCACGCCGGTACGCACCTCCAAACGCGACCACGGGAGCCCCCTCTTGGCGATGCCGCCCAAAACCACGACGACCAAGCACATCTTCGTCACCGGGGGTGTCGCCTCCTCCCTCGGCAAGGGCCTGACCGCCTCCAGCCTGGGTGCGCTCCTCAAGGCCCGCGGCCTGCGGGTCACGATGCAGAAGCTCGACCCGTACCTGAACGTCGACCCCGGCACGATGAACCCCTTCCAGCACGGCGAGGTGTTCGTCACCAACGACGGCGCCGAGACCGACCTGGACATCGGCCACTACGAGCGCTTCCTCGACGTCGACCTCGACGGCTCGGCCAACGTCACCACCGGCCAGGTCTACTCCCAGGTCATCGCCAAGGAGCGGCGCGGCGAGTACCTCGGTGACACCGTGCAGGTCATCCCGCACATCACCAACGAGATCAAGTCCCGCATCCGCCGGATGGCCGCCGACGACGTCGACGTCGTCATCACCGAGGTCGGCGGCACGGTCGGCGACATCGAGTCGCTGCCGTTCCTGGAGACCGTCCGCCAGGTCCGCCACGAGGTCGGCCGGGACAACGTCTTCGTCGTGCACATCTCGCTGCTGCCCTACATCGGCCCCTCCGGCGAGCTGAAGACCAAGCCGACCCAGCACTCCGTCGCCGCGCTGCGCAACATCGGCATCCAGCCCGACGCGATCGTGCTGCGCGCCGACCGCGAGGTCCCGACCGCCATCAAGCGCAAGATCTCGCTGATGTGCGACGTCGACGAAGCCGCCGTGGTCGCCGCGATCGACGCCAAGTCGATCTACGACATCCCGAAGGTGCTGCACTCCGAGGGCCTGGACGCCTATGTCGTCCGCAAGCTCGACCTGCCCTTCCGCGATGTGGACTGGACCGTCTGGGAGGACCTCCTGGACCGCGTCCACAACCCCGACCACGAGGTCACCGTCGCGCTCGTCGGCAAGTACATCGACCTGCCCGACGCGTACCTCTCGGTCACCGAGGCCATGCGGGCCGGCGGCTTCGCCAACAAGGCGCGCGTCAAGGTCAAGTGGGTCACCTCCGACGACTGCAAGACCCCGGCCGACGCCGAGAAGCAGCTCGGCGACGTCGACGCGGTCCTCATCCCCGGCGGCTTCGGCGACCGCGGTGTGAGCGGCAAGGTCGGCGCGATCCAGTACGCCCGGGAGAACAAGGTGCCGCTGCTCGGCATCTGCCTGGGCCTCCAGTGCATCGTCATCGAGGCGGCCCGGAACCTGGCGGGCATCCCCGAGGCCAACTCCACCGAGTTCGACCCGGCCACCGCGCACCCCGTCGTCTCGACGATGGAGGAGCAGCTGGCGTACGTCGAGGGCGCGGGCGACCTGGGCGGCACCATGCGCCTCGGCCTCTACCCGGCGAAGCTCGCCGAGGGCTCGATCGTCCGCGAGGTCTACGACGACCAGCCGTACGTGGACGAGCGCCACCGGCACCGCTACGAGGTGAACAACTCCTACCGCGCGGAGCTGGAGAAGAAGGCCGGTCTGGTCTTCTCCGGCACCTCCCCGGACAACAAGCTCGTCGAGTACGTCGAGTACCCGCGCGAGATCCACCCCTACCTGGTCGCCACCCAGGCGCACCCGGAGCTCCGCTCCCGCCCGACCCGCCCGCACCCGCTCTTCGCGGGCCTGGTCAAGGCGGCCGTCGAGCGCAAGACGGGCCGGACGGCGAAGTAACCGACCTGTCGGTTCCTGGCGTTACCGTTGCCGGGGTACGGGCCCTTCGAGGGCCCGTACCCCGGTTTTCGTATGTGGGAGGACAGCTCATGCAGGTGAAGGACACCCCGGAGGAGTGGCGGGTCACGGCCACCGCGACCCCCTTCACGGGCAAGAAGACCAGTGTCCGCACGGACGACGTCGAGATGCCGGACGGCACGGTCGCGCGCCGCGACTACCAGGTCCACCCCGGCTCGGTGGCCGTGCTCGCCCTCGACGAGCGGGACCGGGTGCTGGTGCTCCGTCAGTACCGCCACCCCGTGCGGCACAAGCTCTGGGAGATCCCGGCCGGACTCCTCGACGTGCCCGGGGAGAACCCGCTGCGCGCGGCGGAGCGCGAGCTGTACGAGGAGGCGCACGTCAAGGCGGCGGACTGGCGGGTGCTGGCCGACGTCTACACCACGCCGGGCGGCTCCGACGAGGCCGTACGGATCTTCCTCGCCCGGGGCGTCTCGGAGGCGGCGGGGGAGCGCTTCGAGGTCTCCGACGAGGAGGCCGACATGGAGCTGGCCCGGGTGCCGCTCACGGACCTCGTCCGGGGCGTCCTCGCCGGTGAGCTGCACAACAACTGCCTGGTCGTCGGCGTCCTGTCACTGGCCGCCGCGCGGGCGGGCGAGGGCCTGGACGCCCTCCGTCCGGCCGACGCGCCCTGGCCCGCCCGCCCCTTCGAGGCGTAGTGCCCCGGTGGGGCGGGCGGGGGAGGGGGCAGTGCGTGTTCCCGGGGTGTGGGGGTACGGGGTGCCGGCGCCCGGCACCTCGCGGTGGGCGGGAGCGCCCCGGCGTCCGGCCTCCGGCACCTGGCGACGGGTGGTCGCGCCCGGCCCCCGCGACGGGCCCCCGCACGGGCCCTCGGCTCCGGCGAACGGTGGTGCGGTGTGACCATCCGCTGATCCGATCGGGCGATGTGCCCGCCCTGCTCCGCCGGGTCCGTGCCACGCCCTGAACTACGCTCGGAATCGCCCGTGCGGAGTCCCCCGCGGGATCGGCTCGTGCGCAGGTGGACGGGAGCGTGGCCCGTGACGGATCAGGCTGTGGCAGCGGCCGGCAGCCGGCAGTTCTTCGGCCGGCAGCGGGAGTTGAAGGCCCTGCGCGCCGACATCGGGCGGACCGGCCTCGACACCCTCACCGGCCGCAAGGCGCCCCGCGCCCGCGTCCTGCTCATCGCGGGCCGCCCCGGCTCCGGACGCACCGCGCTCGCCGAGGAGCTGATCGCCGGACTCGCGGACCGCTACCCGGACGGGATCTTCCGGGCCCGGCTCACCGAACCCGGCGGCGACCCCGTCCCCACCGCCCGGGTCGCCCGGGAACTGCTGGCCGCCCTCGCGGTCGCCGAACCCCCGGGAGCCGCCGAGGACGAGCTGACCGAACTCGTCCGGGGCGCCCTCGCCGGGCGCCGGGCCGTCCTGGTCCTCGACGACGCCGTCGACGCCGAGCAGGCAGACCCGCTGATCCCCGACAACCCCGACAGCCTGGTGATCGGCGTCGCCCGGGGCCCGCTGACCGGCATCCCCGACGTACGGCCCTGCACCCTCGGCGGACTCGACCCCAAGTCGGCCATCGAACTGCTCACCGCCTACACCGGCTCCGTTCGCGTCACCGTCGACCCGCAGGCCGCGGAGACCCTCGTGGAGGAGTGCGGCGGACTGCCGGCCGCCGTCGTCCTGGCCGGTGGCTGGCTCGCCACCCACCCCAGGATCTCCGTCGCCGACCTCGCCAAGAGGCTCCGGGCCCGCAACGGCGACCCGCTCACCAGGGCCTTCCTCCTCGCCCACGAGGCGCTGCCCGGGACCGCAGCCCGGATACTGCGGTTCCTGGTCCTCGCCCCGCTCGGCCGCGCCGACGCCCACACCGCCTCCGCCCTGGCCGGCTGCTCGGTCTCGGCCGCCGCCACCACCCTCGCCGACTTCGCCGCCCTGGGCGTGGTCCGGGACGTCGGCGACGGCCAGTACGAGGTGCCCGGCCACCTCGTCCCCCTGCTCCGCGCCCAGCTGGAGGAGCACGACCGGCCCGCCGAGGTGCAGCTCGCGCGGGCCCGGATGCTGGAGCGGACCGTACGGCTGCTCCAGTCGTGCCGTGCGGTCACCGAGCCCGAGGACTCGCCCGCCCGCCGGAAGCTGGCCGGTCTGCCCCGTGCCCTGCGCTTCCCGAACGCGACCGAGGCCGCCGCCTGGCTGCGCACCCGGCAGTCCTTCCTGCTCGCCTGCGCCCGGCTCGCCGTCGCCGACGGGGAGCTGGACACCCTGGCCCGCCGACTGGTCGCCTCGCTGGTCAGGGCCCTCGCCGCGCACCGGGGTGCCGAGGCCGCCGCACCCGAGCTGTACGGGCTCCACCGGCTGGTCCTGGACGTGGCCGAGCGGCGGGGCCTGCACCGCGAGCGGGCCGCCGCCCTGCTGAACCTGGCCGATCTCGACGCCCGCACCGGCCGCACCCGGGACGCCCTGGTCCGCTACCGGGCCGCGCTGGACGCAGGACGGGCCGCGAACGACCCGTACGCCACCGGCCGCGCGATGGAATCCGTAGGCGGCTCCTACCAGGAGCTGGGCGACTGGCACCGGGCCGCCGACTGGTACGGGCGGGCGCTCGCCCAGCGGCTCGCCCGGGAGGAGCGCGCCGACCAGGCCCGGCTGTACGGGCGCCTCGGCGCCGTGCAGACGTACGCGGGCCGGTACGGCGAGGCCCTGCGCAACTGGCGGGCCGCCGCGGCGGGGCACCGGCGGATCGACGATCTCCCGGGCTACGCACGGGCGTTGAGCGAGGCGGCCCGGGTCCAGGAGTACGCGGGGCGTCCCGAGGAGTCGCTGCGGACCTGCGAGGAGGCGGTGGAGTGGGCGCGGCGCGCGCAGGACGTCCGGCTCCAGGCGGCGCTCCGGCTGAGGCTGGCCGACACCCTCGACCGGCTCGGCGACCCGGCCGCGGCCCGGCTGCACCGGGCCGCGGCGGACAGACTGCTGGAAACGGAATCCCCTGCCTACGAAATCCGTAGTGGGTCCAGGAAAGATTAGTACTTTGAAAGGCTAGACAGCGGGAAGTCCTTCATTAGACTGGGTCCGCCGCGTGTGAACGTGGTCTGCCCCGGTGTGCCGTGACGCCTCCGGGTATGTATCGCCATGCCCCAGTTATCCCCCTGATTCAAGGACCGTGATCGACGATGAAGGTCGGCATCCCCCGCGAGGTCAAGAACAACGAGTTCCGCGTGGCCATCACCCCCGCCGGTGTCCACGAGCTCGTCCGCCACGGCCACCAGGTGCTCGTCGAGCAGAACGCCGGTGTCGGCTCCTCGATCACGGACGCGGAGTACGTCGCCGCGGGCGCCGAGATCCTCCCCACCGCCGACGAGGTCTGGGCCGCCGCCGACCTGCTGCTCAAGGTCAAGGAGCCCATCGCCGAGGAGTACCACCGCCTCCGCAAGGACCAGACCCTCTTCACCTACCTGCACCTCGCCGCCTCCCGCGAGTGCACGGACGCGCTCCTCGCCTCCGGCACCACCGCCATCGCGTACGAGACCGTCGAGACCGCCAACCGCGCGCTCCCGCTGCTGGCCCCGATGTCCGAGGTCGCGGGCCGGCTGGCCCCGCAGGTCGGCGCCTACCACCTGATGCGCTCGGCCGGCGGCCGTGGCGTCCTCCCTGGCGGCGTCCCCGGCACCCACGCGGGCAGGGCCGTGGTCATCGGCGGCGGCGTCTCCGGCTGGAACGCCACCCAGATCGCCGTCGGCATGGGCTTCCACGTGACCCTGCTCGACAAGGACATCAACAAGCTCCGCGAGGCCGACAAGATCTTCGGCACCCGGGTGCAGACGATCGTCTCCAACGCCTACGAGCTGGAGAAGGCCGTCGTCGAGGCCGACCTCGTCATCGGCGCCGTCCTCATCCCGGGCGCCAAGGCCCCGAAGCTGGTCACCAACGAGCTCGTCGCCAAGATGAAGCCCGGAAGTGTCCTTGTCGACATCGCGATCGACCAGGGCGGCTGCTTCGAGGACTCGCACCCGACCACCCACGCCGAGCCGACCTTCCAGGTCCACAACTCGGTCTTCTACTGCGTCGCCAACATGCCGGGCGCGGTCCCGAACACCTCCACCTACGCCCTCACCAACGCCACGATGCCCTACATCGTGTCGCTGGCGAACAACGGCTGGGTCGAGGCGCTGCGCCGCGACGCCGCCCTCGGTCTGGGCCTCAACACCCATGACGGCAAGGTGGTTTACAAGGAGGTCGCCGAGGCGCACGGCCTCGACCACGTCGAGCTGAGCAGCCTCCTGGGCTGACCCCGGCGGCGCCGTCAACGCGTGCCGTCAATGCCACGCACCCGGCCGGACCTTGTTCGACAAGGTCCGGCCGGTCGTGTCTGCGGACCTGCCGGAACGTTCGGCCAACTCGCCTCGAACGTGACCCTTTAACCGATTCGCGCATCCCCGAAACGTGTGGATGCATGGCTGCGCACCCTTGACAGAGACGTGTTCGGTTGCCGACACATCGGGCCGGGTCCGGCGGATTGTGTTGCTGCGGAGCGGTGACACGCCATAGAGTCGCCAACCGTCGGCATGGTGCCACGCTGACCTATCGATAAATGTTCCTGGTGACATCCAAGGAGGTAAGACGACTTGTGAATGAGTCGACAATTACTCCCGGGAGCGGTGCGCCAGGTGCTCCGATCGGCTCCGTCGCGGTGCGGACCTTCGCGACGCACCAGCCCATGACGACAGCCCACACGATGAAGACGATGGACGGCCTACACGTGAACGCCACGGCCGGCAACGAGATGGGCCGAGAGTCCACCCACTTCGCCGCCTACGACGAGGTGCCCGAGGGGCACTTCTACGACCCCGACGCCGAGTACGAGCCCGACCCGGAGTACGCGGCCACCCTCGCACCCGACGCTGCCCGCCAGCGCCGCGAGCGGATCGGCCCGACCGGACGGCCCCTGCCGTACTTCCCGATCCCCGGTCCCCTGACCGACCACGGCCCCGCGAAGATCATCGCGATGTGCAACCAGAAGGGCGGCGTCGGCAAGACCACGTCGACCATCAACCTGGGTGCCGCGCTCGCCGAGTACGGCCGCCGGGTGCTGCTCGTCGACTTCGACCCGCAGGGAGCCCTGTCGGTCGGCCTCGGCGTGAACCCGATGGAGCTCGACCTCACCGTCTACAACCTGCTCATGGAGCGGGGCATGTCGGCCGACGAGGTCCTCCTCAAGACCGCCGTGCCCAACATGGACCTGCTGCCGAGCAACATCGACCTCTCGGCCGCCGAAGTCCAGCTGGTCAGCGAGGTCGCGCGCGAGTCGACGCTCCAGCGGGCCCTGAAGCCGCTGATGAACGACTACGACTACATCGTGATCGACTGTCAGCCCTCGCTCGGCCTGCTGACCGTGAACGCCCTGACGGCGGCTCACAAGGTCATCGTGCCGCTGGAGTGCGAGTTCTTCGCGCTGCGCGGAGTGGCGCTGCTGACCGAGACCATCGAGAAGGTCCAGGAGCGGCTCAACCCCGAGCTGGAGCTCGACGGCATCCTCGCCACGATGTACGACTCCCGCACGGTGCACAGCCGCGAGGTCCTCGCGCGCGTCGTCGAGGCCTTCGACGAGCACGTCTACCACACGGTCATCGGGCGGACCGTGCGCTTCCCCGAGACCACCGTCGCGGGCGAGCCCATCACCACCTACGCCTCCAACTCGGTGGGTGCCGCCGCCTACCGCCAGCTCGCCAGGGAGGTGCTCGCCCGGTGTCACGCCGAGTGAGTCTGCCCGGGGCCGACGAACTCTTCCGTACGACCGGGGGAACGGCGCTCCAGGCGTCCGCACCCCGCCGGACCGTCCCGGCCCCCTCGGGCGGGGGCGACCCGGCGGCGGCCGAGGGCCCCTCGGAGCACACGGCCGCCGACTCCGAGTCCGCCGAGCCCCGCGCCCGGACGGCGGAGCCGGAGGCCACCGGGCCCAGGACCGCGCCCACCGCCCCGGTGCCCGCACCGGCGGCACGGCGGCGCGGCGGCAGGGCCCCGAACCGGCGGCCCAGCGGCCGTGAGCGTCACGACGAGAAGATCACGGTCTACGTCTCCGCCGAGGAGCTGATGGACCTGGAGCACGCCCGGCTGGTGCTCCGCGGTGAGCACGGTCTCGCCGTGGACCGGGGCCGGATCGTCCGGGAGGCCGTCGCGGTCGTCCTGGCCGACCTGGAGTCCCGGGGCGACGCGAGCATCCTGGTGCGCCGCCTGCGCGGCCGCTGACGGTAGCCTGCGGGCTGCCGCGCTCCCCGTTCTCCCTGGACCTCCATGCACCACGCTCCTGACGAAACGTCCCGCCCGCCGCGCCGCCGCCTCCGGGGCGGCGGCCCGGGGGGACCGGGAGGGGCCGTTCCGCCGCCTCCCGGCAGCCCCGCACGGCCGACGGCCCCCACCGCCCTCCCGGCCCCGGCCGGACCCGCCGGAGCCGCGCGGGGGACCCGGACCGGAGAGGACAGCGGGCGGTTCACCGTCCGGCTGACGAACTTCGAAGGCCCCTTCGACCTGCTCCTCCAGCTCATCGCCCGGCACAGGCTCGATGTCACCGAGATCGCCCTCTCCCGGGTCACCGACGACTTCATGGCGCATCTGCGGGCCCTCGGACCGGACGGCGACCTCGACCGGACCACCGAGTTCCTGGTCGTCGCCGCCACCCTCCTCGACCTCAAGGCCGCCCGGCTGCTGCCCGCCGCCGAGGTGGAGGACGAGGCCGACCTCGCCCTCCTGGAAGCCCGCGACCTGCTCTTCGCCCGGCTCCTCCAGTACCGCGCGTACAAGCAGGTCGCGGCGATCCTGGCGGACCGCTGGGAGGCCGAGGGCCGCCGCCACCCCCGTACCGCAGGACTGGAACCGCAGCACGCCGCGCTGCTCCCCGAGGTCGTCCTCTCCCTCGGCGCGGAGGGACTCGCCCGCCTCGCCGCCGAGGCCATGCGCCCACGGCCCGAGCCCCGGGTCGACATCGGCCACGTCCACGCCCCGCTGGTCAGCGTCCGCGAGCAGGCCGCCGTGGTGGTCGCCCTGCTGCGGGAGCGCGGTGC
Source organism: Streptomyces sp. NPDC101490 (assembly GCF_044767145.1). NCBI lineage: Bacteria > Bacillati > Actinomycetota > Actinomycetes > Kitasatosporales > Streptomycetaceae > Streptomyces > Streptomyces sp. NPDC101490. The sequence continues at coordinate 143,833 of NZ_JBIWNI010000017.1, read as the reverse complement.
CGTGCTCTTCCGGGAGCTGATCGAGGACGTCGGCGACGACACCCTGACCGTCGTGGCCCGCTTCCTCGCCCTCCTGGAGCTCTACCGGGACGGGGCCGTGGCCCTCGACCAGGAGACCGCCCTGGGGGACCTCACGGTCTCCTGGACCGGCGGCGACGCCGAGGCCCGCGTCACGGACGAATTCGACCACCCGACCCCCGTCCCGGAGGAACCGGCATGAGCGACCTCAAGCCCGCCCTCGAAGCCGTCCTCATGGTCGTCGACGAGCCCGTCGCCGAGGAGCACCTCGCCAAGGTCCTGGAGCGGGCCCCCGCCGAGGTGGCGGACGCCCTGCGCGAGCTGGCCGAGGAGTACACCGCGCAGGGCCGGGGCTTCGAGCTGCGGCGGGTCGCCGGCGGCTGGCGCTTCTACACCCGCCCCGAGCACGCGGCGGCGGTCGAGGCCTTCGTCCTGGAGGGCCGGCAGGCCCGGCTCACCCGGCCGGCCCTGGAGACGCTCGCGGTCGTCGCGTACCGCCAGCCGGTCGGCCGGTCCCGGGTCTCCGCCGTGCGCGGGGTCAACTGCGACGGCGTGATGCGCACCCTCCTCCAGCGGGGTCTGGTGGAGGAGGCGGGCGCGGAACCCGAAACAGGTGCGATCCTGTATGGGACGACGAACTACTTCCTGGAGCGGATGGGCCTGCGCGGCCTGGACGAGCTCCCCGAGCTGGCGCCCTTCCTCCCCGATGCGGAGGCGGTGGAGCCGGACTCGCTGGAAGGGGTCCCGTCGTTCGATCCGGACATGCCGGATCGTGAGGACGACGACAAGACGGAAGTTTGATGCGAAGCAGCAGCGGCAGGAACAGCAGCGGAAACAACGGCGGGAGCCGTGGTGGCAACAGCGGCGGCCGCGGCGGCAGCAGCGGCGGCTCCGGCCGGGGCGGCTCCGGCGGGGGCGGCGGCTACCGGGGCTCCGGCAGCGGCAGTGGTGGCGGCGGCCGGGGTGGTTCCGGCTCCGGCGGTTACCAGGGCGGCTCCGGCGGTGGCTCCGGGTCCCGTGGCGGCTACCAGGGCGGTTCCGGTTCCGGGCCCCGTGGTGGTTCCGGCGGTGGGTCCGGCTCCCGTGGTGGCTACCAGGGTGGTTCCGGCTCCGGCGGCGGTGGCTACCAGGGCGGCTCCGGCGGTGGCTCCGGGTCCCGTGGTGGCTACCAGGGCGGTTCCGGCTCCGGGTCCCGTGGCGGCTACCAGGGCGGCTCCGGCTCCGGCGGTGGCTACCAGGGCGGCGGCCGGGACGACCAGAAGCGTCCGAGCAACCCGCGCCGACCCCGCCCCGAGGAGCGCTCCTACGACGTGAGCGCCCCCGTCGAGCCCCCGAAGAAGGGCCGTGGCACGGCGGCCCGCGGTGGCGCCAAGGGCGGCCCCAAGGCCCCCCAGGGCGGCACCCCGCCCCGTCGTGGCCCGCACGGGCAGCGGCAGGCCCCGGCGCGCTCGCGCGAGCTGGAGGCCAAGATCGAGCAGCGCAACCGGGAACGGTACGAGGGGCGCCCCGAGGTCCGCACCCCGAAGACCTTCCCCGGCGCCGAGCAGGAGGGCGAGCGCCTGCAGAAGATCCTGGCCCGCGCCGGAATGGGCTCGCGGCGCGCCTGCGAGGAGCTGATCGAGCAGGCCCGTGTCGAGGTCAACGGCGAGATCGTCCTGGAGCAGGGCAAGCGCGTCGACCCGGCGAAGGACGAGATCAAGGTGGACGGCCTGACCGTCGCCACCCAGTCGCACCTGTTCTTCGCCCTGAACAAGCCCGCCGGTGTCGTCTCCACGATGGAGGACCCGGACGGCCGTCAGTCCCTCGGTGACTACGTCAACAACCGTGAGACCCGGCTCTTCCACGTCGGCCGTCTCGACACGGAGACCGAGGGCATCATCCTGCTCACCAACCACGGTGAGCTGGCCCACCGCCTCACGCACCCGAAGTACGGCGTGAAGAAGACCTACCTGGCCGCCATCACCGGCCCGCTGCCCCGCGAGGTCGGCAAGCGGCTCAAGGACGGCATCCAGCTGGAGGACGGCTACGCGCGCGCCGACCACTTCCGCGTGGTTGAGCAGACCGGCAAGAACTACCTGGTCGAGGTCACGCTGCACGAGGGCCGCAAGCACATCGTGCGCCGGATGCTGGCCGAGGCGGGCTTCCCAGTCGAGAAGCTGGTCCGTACGGCCTTCGGCCCGATCGCCCTGGGCGACCAGAAGTCGGGCTGGCTGCGCCGCCTCACCAACACGGAGGTCGGCATGCTGATGAAGGAAGTCGGCATGTAGCACCCGTGCCGTCGTAGGACGCCCCGACGGGCGGCCCGTACGACAGGAACGGCAGGGAAGCCCGTGACCGCCAGGCGGTCACGGGCTTCCCCCATGTGCGGGCCCAGCCTCCCGCTGTGTGGGCCCAGCCTCCCGCGCGGGGTCGTTGGCCCGGTGGTCGCGGTGGTGCGCGACGGTGGTGCGCGGTGCGCCTGCCGCCGGTCCGGGGGCCGACCGGCCGATCCGGACGCGGGAGGGCGGATCGGCCGACCGGTCCGGGGGCGCGGGCGGCCGGTCCGGGCAGGGAGGGGCCGCCGGGTGGATCCGGGTGCGGGAGCCGGTCGTCCGACGGGGGTGAGGGCTGTCGGCTGATCCGATCCGAGGGTGCTTCCGGTCTTGTGGCCGCCCTCCGCCCACCTTTATAGTCAACGTGACTCTTAAGGAGGGGGTGTGCGGCTCGTGAACACGACGGAATCCCGGACCCCGCTCCTCCACCGGGTCGGGTCCCGCGTCGGCAACCGCCCCAGGACCGTCCTCACCGCCCCCGCCCCGCGCGGCCGGTGGACCTGGACCCACGGGGGTGGACCAGGCTCCGACCCCCTTCCGGGGCGCCACACCACGCGCCCCGGAAGGCCACGGCCGTGCGCGGCGGGGCCGGTGAGGACACCGGGAGCGGCCCGCGCGCCCGAAGGAGTACGGACCCCGGGAGGCGTGCGCGCCTCCGGCGGGGCGGGGGCCTTCGGAGGCGTACGCCCGCTCGAAGGCCGGGGCGCCTCCGAAGCCGTACGCTCCCCGGGCCCCGCCGCCACCTGTGGGGCCGCCCGCCAGGGCGGTACCGCCGAGTCCCCGTGCCCCGCCCCGGGAGTCCGCCGCGCCCGCCTCCCCGGCCCGCCGCCCGGACGGGCGGCCGTACCTCCGAGGGCCGACGCGTGAAGCGTTACGGGCACGGTCTGGTCGTCGGCAGGTTCCATCCGCCGCACGCCGGTCACCACCACCTCGTGGCCACCGCCCGCGAGCGCTGCGAACGGCTCACCGTCCTCGTCCGCGCCTCCGCCGCCGACTCCCTGACCCTCGACGAGCGCGTCGCCTGGATGCGCGAGACGCACCCCGACGCCCTCGTCGTCGGCGCCCCCGCCGACGGCGCCGACACCCCGACCGCCCGCGCGGCCGCCCTCCGGGCCGCCGTGCCCGAACGTATCGACGCCGTCTTCACCTCGGCGGCCCACCCGGAGGAGCCGGGCCGCCGCCTCGGCGCCGCGACCGTCCGCGTCGACTCCGGACACCTCGGCCTCCCCGCCTCCGAAGCCGTCCGCGCCGACCCCGCCGGCTGCTGGGACCACCTCGCGCCGCCCGTGCGCGCCGCCCTCACCCGGCGGGTCGTCGTCCTGGGCGCCGAGTCCACCGGCGCCACCACCATGACCCTCGCCCTCACCGGCCACTACCGGCGGCGCGGCGGAGTCTGGGCCCGCACCCGGTACGTGGCGGGCCACGAGGACGACGCCCCCGGCGCCCGCCACCACGACCGCCCCCCGCGCTCCGTCGACTTCCCCGTCCTCGCCCAGTGCCGGGCCGATCGGGAGGAGGAGGCCGCCCGCGACGGCGCCCCCGTCCTCTTCTGCGACACCGACGCCTTCGCCACCACCATCTGGCACGAGCGCCACACCGGCACCAGCAGCCCCGCCGTCGGCGAGATCGCCGCCCGGGGCCGCCAGCACCTCTGGCTGCTCACCGACCACCGGGGCGTCCCGTACGAACCCACCGGGGACACGGCCCGCCGGGACGGCGACCGGCTGCGGCCCTGGATGACCGCCCGCTTCCTCACCCAGCTCACCCGCACCGGCCGCCGTACGGCCGTCCTCACCGGCCCGCACGAGGAGCGGCTCGCGGCGGCGGTCGCCGCCGTCGACGCCCTCCTCGCCGAGGGCTGGGGCCTCACCGAACCGCCGGAGGAACCCCGATGAACGGACACCGGACACCCCAGGGGTACGACCCCCGCGCCTTCGAGCCCTTCGCCGTCACCGTGGACCTCGCCGTCCTCACCGTCCGCGAGGAACGCCTCCACGTCCTGCTCGTCGAGCGCGGCCGGGAGCCGTACGCCGGAGCCTGGGCGCTGCCCGGCGGCTTCGTCCTGCCCCGGGAGTCCGCCGAGCTGGCCGCCCGCCGGGAACTCGCCGAGGAGACCGGACTCTCCGACACCACCGTCGCCGGGCTCCACCTCGAACAGCTCCGCACCTACAGCGCACCCGAGCGCGACCCGAGGATGCGGGTCGTCTCCGTCGCCTTCACCGCACTCGTCCCCGACCCGCCCGAACCGCGCGGCGGCGGCGACGCGGCCCAGGCGCGCTGGATGCCGTACGACACCGTCCGGGGGCTGGCCTTCGACCACGACCGCATCCTCGCCGACGCCCACGAGCGGGTCGGCGCCCGACTGGAGTACACCTGTCTCGCGACCGCCTTCTGCCCGCCCGAGTTCACCCTTGGCGAGCTGCGGCAGATCTACGAGACGGTCTGGGGCGTCCCGCTCGACCGCCCCAACTTCCGGCGCAAGGTCCTCGCCACGCCCGGATTCGTCCGGGCCGTCGAAGGACCTCCGCGCCTCACCGGCGGACGCGGGAAACCGGCCGCTCTCTACCGGGCGGGCGGGGCCACCGCCCTCCACCCGCCACTGCTGCGACCGGAAGGACCGACCGAATGAACCCCACCCACCCCGCGACCAAGCGCGCCGCCACGGGCTCCCTGATCGGCCTCGCGCTGGGCGACGCGCTCGGCTTCCCGACCGAGTTCAACGACGTGCCCGCGATCCTCGCGAAGAGCGGGCCCTGGCGGGAGACGGCCCTGCCCGTCAGCAACGGCACGGCGTACATCACCGACGACACCCAGATGACCCTCGCCCTCGCGCGGGCCGTCCGCACCGCCACGGACCTCGGCGTCCTGGCCCCGTCGAGCCTGGCCCGGCCCCTGCGGGAGGAGTTCGTCGCCTGGTACCACTCGCCGGAGAACAACCGTGCCCCCGGCAACACCTGCCTCCGGGGCTGCGCACTCCTCGACGGCGACCGGCCCTGGCAGGACGCCAGCCAGATCGGCTCCAAGGGCTGCGGCGCCAACATGCGGGTCGCGCCCATCGGACTCGTCCCCGGGCTCAGCGAGGAGCAGCGGGCGGGGGCCGCGCAGCTCCAGTCGGGACTGACCCACGGCCACCCGACCGCGCTCGCCGCCTCCGACCTGACCGCCCGCGCCGTGCACCTCCTCGCCCGGGGCGCCGACCCGGCGGGACTGGTCGGACAGCTCCGCTCGTACGCGTACGAGAACCGCTCCCGCTACCACGAGCGCTGGCTCGGCGACCTGTGGACCCGCTCCCACGACGCCTCCGCCGAGTCCTTCGTCCGGCGCGGCTGGGACGAGTGCCTGGCCGTCCTCGAACGCCTGGACGCCGTCCAGCGCACGGCGGACCCGGAGCTCGACCCCTGTACGTACACCGGTGACGGCTGGATCGCCGAGGAGGCCCTCGCCACCGGCCTCCTCTGCTTCCTCCTCTTCCCCGGCGAGCCCCTCACCGTCCTGCGCCGGGCCGCCTGCACCCGGGGCGACTCCGACTCGATCGCCGCCCTCGCGGGGGCCTTCGCCGGGGCCCACCTCGGTGGCGACGCCTGGCCGAAGGAGTGGGAGGAGCACATCGAGCACCGGAGCGACCTGCTGAGCTTCGGAGCGCTCTGGGATGCTTGATCCATGACGCTCACCCTGGACACCGCGGGCACCGCGGGCACGGCCCTCGACACCGACCTCGCCGCCGTCGTGGCCGAACAGCCCTACCCACTGCTCTTCGCGACGGTCTCGGGTGCCCATCTGTACGGCTTCCCGTCCCACGACTCGGACGTGGACCTGCGGGGCGTCCACCTGCTCCCGGTGGACGCCCTCATCGGGCTCCGCGAACCCGAGGAGACCCGGGGCCGGATGTGGGACAGGGACGGCGTCGAGATGGACCTGGTCACCCACGACCTGCGGAAGTTCGTCCGGTTGATGCTCCGCCGCAACGGCTACGTCCTGGAGCAGCTCACCTCCCCGCTCGTCGCGCACACCACGGACGTCCACGCGGAGCTGGTCTCCCTGGTGCCCCGGGTGCTCACCCGTCACCACGCCCACCACTACCGGGGATTCGCCGGGACGCAGTGGCGGCTGTTCGAGAGCGGCGGCGAACTCAAGCCGCTGCTCTACACCTACCGGGCGCTGCTCACCGGCATCCACCTCATGCGCGCGGGGGAGGTGCAGGCCCATCTGCCGACGCTCGTCGAGGAGGTTCCCGAGGCGCCCGCCCGGCTGCCCGGTCTCGTCGCCGCGAAGGCAGCGGCGGAACACGGGCCCGCCGAGGTGGACGTCGAGGAGGTCAGGGCCGAGACGGAGGCCCTGCACGCCGTCCTCGACGCGGCCCGGGACGCGTCCTCACTGGGAGAGGCACCGGAGGCCCACGACCTGCTGCACGACCTCGTCGTACGGGCCCGGCTCGTGGCCTTCTGAGACGTGTCCGGAGCGGCTCCGGGGCTCTCAGACCGTGGTGCGGCGGGCGCGGACCAGGAAGTCCTCGACCCTCGCGCGGTCCGGGGCGGCCGGGAGGGGGGTGGTGTCGCGGGCGCGGTCGGCCTCCTCGACGAGCCGGTTCATCCGGGCCTCGACCTCCGGCCAGGGCACCTCGCCGCGCTTGACCGCGAGCAGCGCCTCGCGGTCCTCGCCGACGTCGATCCGCAGCTCGCCGGTGCGCAGCAGGTCCCGGCAGCTCGCCAGGAGCCGCAGCAGGTGCATGGCGTGCTTCCAGCGCGGACGGCCGTACTGGCGCACGTCCGCCTCCAGCTTGCGGCGCTGGCCCTGCGCGTACCGGACGAAGGTGGTGTGGGCCCCCCGGGAGAGGAAGGCGCCGCGCAGCGAGAGCAGCTCGCGGCCGAGGGCGTCGGCGTGCTCGACGACGGGGGAGTGGAGGCACTCCAGGACGTTCGGGTTGTTGCGCAGGGCCAGCTCGCAGAACCGTTCCAGCTCCCAGCTGAACTGCTCCTCGGCGGGCCCCTCCACATGAGCCGGGGGCTTGCCGAAGCGCCAGAACAGCGGTGCCGGGGCGAGATAGACGCCCCGGCGGTCCGTGTCGCTGTCCTCGGTCGCGAGACCGAACGCGCGGGAGCCCATGACACAGGAGTAGATCGTGTGGTCGCGCACCAGTTCGTCCGGGGTCATACGGCTCAGGCTACGCGAGCGTGATCTCCTCCCCGGAGACGGTGATCCGCTCCGCCGGGAGCGGCCGGGGCGCCGGGCCCCGCGCCACCGAACCGTCCGCGATCCGGTACCGGGAACCGTGACAGGGGCAGTCGATCGTGCCGTCGGCGACCTTGTCCACGAGACAGCCCTGATGGGTGCAGACCGCGGAGAACGCCTTGAACTCCCCGGCCTTCGGCTGGGTGACGACCACCTTCCGGTCGGCGAAGACCGTGCCGCCGCCGACCGGGATCTCGGAGGTCCTGGCCAGGACGGTGCCCCCGGGAGCCTCCGACGAGCCGCCGCCCGTCGTGGCCGGGGCGCTCGCCTCCGGGGTCCCGGTGTCCGTGCCGCCCCCGCCCCCGCCGCTCGCACCGCAGCCCGTCGTCAGCGCGGCGGCGGTGAGCAGGACGGTACGGCGGCCGGTGGCGTGTGAAGTCATACGGCCAGCTTGGCGCCGGACCGGCGGAGGACCGGGCGACACGCCCCGGGGCGCGCCCGGAAGGCCCCGCCCGGTCCCGTACCCCGCCCGGTCCCGTGCCCGGCTCGGGTCGGACCCGGCCCGGCCCTTGCCCGGCGCGGAGGGGAAGCCCTATGCCCGGGGGACCAGCTCCCGCACACGGCCGTCCGCGTCCCGCCGTACCTCCAGGACCGAGGTGACCGCCGTCCGTTCCACCGGCCCGTACACGTGCGGGAACAGCGTCCCGCCCGATCCCTCCCGGCGGACCTCGGAGGTCAGCAGCTCCTCGTCGATCACCAGGACGAGCAGCGGCCCCGGCACCTCCCGGTAGTGGGCGTCCACGACCGCGAGGGCGGCCGGTCCGTCCGCCGAGCAGTGGACGAAGCCCTCGGCCGCGAGGGACGCGGGGGCGTAGGGGCCCTCGGGGGCGGCCGACCAGTCGGCCAGGGGTACGACGTGCAGGAGCATGCCGACAGTTCTACCGCGTGGCGGGACCGCCGGGCGCACCGCCGTCGAGTGGCGGGACCCCTCGGTTCGGACGAGATTGGGCGTGTTCCACGCCGTGGCGCGCGTATCGGACGGTCCGCGCGGAGCCGTACCGCCATCAGGAGTGACCGGTGCCAGGGTGACCGGTATCGGGAAGTCACCGGTAACGGATATCGGCTCGTCGCCGGTACCGGCATGGGGTCACGCGGGCCGTCGACGGGCCCACCCCCACCGGCGCGCTGCCTGAGGCTCCCCGGAGGATGCCGTCCGAAGGCGGGCCGCCACTCCGGTCCGACCGTGCGCCGTGTCTCGCGGGGCGGGCGCCGCGCGACCCCGGACCGGGCCCTGACTAGGCTGAACGGAGCACTGACGCAGACGAGGGAGTCACGACGTGGCGGTACGAGCGGTCCGAGGAACCGTCCGGCGGGACCGGGACGGTGCCGGACACCCGTGTGAGCGGGGCGGGGAGCCGCTCGCCGCCGTTCCCGTACCCGCCGTCCCCGCACCCGGCGCGTCGGTGACCGGCGGCCCCCTCGGCCCCCGGTCCGCCGCCGTTCCCGGCCGTCCGGACACCGTACGGACGCCAGGCTCACGGACCGCCCCCGCACCGACCGTTTCCGCACGGACCACGGGCGGACGGGCCACGGGCCCAGCCGACCTGATCCGCGCCCGAGCCCCCCGCGCCGAACGCCTGACGCCCCCGGCCGCCCGCCCCCTAGGGCGTGTTTCGAAAGTCCCGCCTGCCTGGCGGCGTCTGGCACGCACGCTCGCCGCGTTGTCGGGATCACCCCGATACATCCAGTACCGGGGCGACCCTCCGCCTTGCGATCGCACGCACCAGACGCCGCCAGGCCTGCCCTCCGGACAGACGGCGCCACTTTTGAAACACGCCCTGGCCCGTGTCGGGACCGGCCTCCCGAAGCCCCGGACCGCGTCCGCCCGCCCCGGCGCCGCGACCGCCCTGCGCAAGGACATCACCCCGTGAGAACAGCGCTCGTCATCGGCACCGGACTGATCGGCACCTCCGCCGCCCTCGCCCTCGCGGGCAGGGGCGTCACCGTCCACCTCCGCGACCACGACCCGTCCCGTGCCCGCACGGCCGCCGCCCTCGGCGCGGGCACCGAGGCACCCCCCGAGGGCCCGGTGGACCTCGTCGTCGTCGCCGTGCCCCCCGCGCACGTCGCCGCCACCCTCGCGGAGGCCATGACCGCCGGGCTCGCCCGCGGCTACCTCGACGTCGCCAGCGTCAAGGGCGGCCCCCAGCGGGAGCTCGCGGCCCGGGGCCTCGACCTCACCCCGTACATCGGCACCCACCCCATGGCGGGCAAGGAGCGCTCCGGGCCGCTCGCGGGCACCGCCGACCTCTTCGAGGGCCGCCCCTGGGTCCTCACCCCCACCCGGGACACCGACACCGAGGTCCTCAACCTCGCCCTGGAACTCGTCGCCCTCTGCCGGGCCGTCCCCGTCGTCATGGACGCCGACGCCCACGACCGGGCGGTCGCCCTCGTCTCGCACACCCCGCAGCTGGTCTCCTCGATGGTCGCCGCGCGCCTGGAGGCGGCCGAGGAGTCGGCCGTACGGCTCTGCGGACAGGGCATCAGGGACGTCACCCGGATCGCCGCCTCCGACCCGCGCATGTGGATCGACATCCTCTCCGCCAACCCGGGCCCGGTCGCCGACGTCCTCTCCGGCGTCGCCGCCGACCTCGACGAGACCGTCCGCGCCCTGCGCTCCCTCCAGTCCGCCGACGAGGACCGGCGCAGGGAAGGCGCCTCGGGCGTCGAGGACGTCCTGCGCCGGGGCAACGCCGGACGCGCCCGCGTCCCCGGCAAGCACGGCGCCGCCCCCGCCGTCTACGAGACCGTCGTCGTCCTCATCAGCGACCAGCCGGGCGAGCTGGCCCGGATCTTCGCCGACGCGGGGCGCGCCGGGGTCAACGTCGAGGACGTCCGCATCGAACACGCGACCGGGCAGCAGGCGGGTCTCGTCCAGCTCATGGTGGAGCCCTCGGAGGCCCCGGTCCTCGGCAAGGCGCTCCAGGAGCGCGGCTGGGCCCTGCGGACGGGCTGAGAGCACGGTCCGGCGGGGTCCCGGCCACCGGCCCCGCCGCCGTGACGGCGGGCGCCGCCGGCGGGTCCCGGCCCGGCCGGGCACGGCCTGGGCCGAACGGGTGCGTGGGACTCGGTAACCTTGTGGAGGCCCCCGCGACTCCGCCGGGCCCCGCCGCTCACCCCAGGAAGGTGTTCCCACCGTGGAATCCGTGATCGTCGCCATCGACGGGCCCTCCGGCACGGGCAAGTCCAGCACCTCGAAGGCGGTCGCCGCCGAGCTGGGGCTGAGCTACCTCGACACCGGCGCCCAGTACCGGGCGATCACCTGGTGGATGATCAGCAACGGGGTGGACGTCCACGACGCCGACGCCGTGGCCAACGCCGCCGCCAAGCCCGTCATCGTCTCCGGTACGGACCCGGCCCGGCCGACCATCACCGTGGACGGCGCCGACGCGGCCGGTCCCATCCGGACCGAGGAGGTCACCTCCAAGGTCAGCGCCGTGAGCGCCGTCCCCGAGGTGCGGACCCTCATCACCGAGCTCCAGCGCTCCATCGCGAAGAGCGCCGCGCACGGCATCGTCGTCGAGGGCCGGGACATCGGCACCACCGTCCTGCCCGACGCCGACCTGAAGATCTTCCTCACCGCCTCGCCCGAGGCCCGTGCCGCCCGCCGCTCCGGCGAGCTGAAGGGCGCCGACGTCAGCGCCACCAGGGAAGCCCTGGTCAAGCGGGACGCGGCCGACTCCAGCCGGAAGACCTCCCCGCTGGCCAAGGCCGACGACGCCGTCGAGGTCGACACCACCGAGCTCACCCTCGACCAGGTCATCGAGTGCGTCGTCACTCTGGTGGACGAGCGGCGCACGGGTGTGCGGAAGCGGGCGGCCGCCCAGTGACCCCGCCCTCGGAGAAGGGCGCCGTCATCGGCCGTCGCATCGGCATCGGGCTGATGTACGGCTTCTGGAAGCCGCGCGTCCTCGGCGCCTGGCGGGTACCGGCCTCCGGTCCCGTCATCCTCGCCGTCAACCACGCGCACAACATCGACGGCCCCATGCTCATGGGCACCTCGCCCCGGCCCGTGCACTTCCTCATCAAGAAGGAGGCGTTCGTCGGCCCGCTCGGCGGCTTCCTGGAGGGCATCGGGCAGGTCAAGGTGGACCGTGAGGGCACCGACCGCACCGCGATAGCGGGCGCCCTGGGCGTCCTGGAGCAGGGCGGCGTCCTCGGGATCTTCCCCGAGGGCACCCGGGGCGAGGGCGACTTCGCCTCGCTCCGCGCGGGCCTGGCGTACTTCGCCGTCCGCGGCGGGGCGCCGATCGTCCCGGTCGCCGTGCTCGGCAGCACCGACCGCAGAGGACGGCTGGTCAAGGCCCTGCCTCCGCTGCGCGGCCGCGTCGACGTCGTCTTCGGCGACGCCTTCGAGGCGGGCGACGGCTCCGGCCGCCGCACCCGCAAGGCGCTGGACGAGGCCACCGTACGCATCCAGGGGAAGCTCACCGCCCACCTGGAAAACGCCAGGCGCCTCACCGGGCGCTGAGCGAGACTCTCAGTAGTGGGCCCCGCGGCCCGGGGACCCACCGACCACGAATGATCAAGGAACGGACTTCATGAACGACCAGCACGACCACGGGGCACTTGGCGACGCCGAGTACGCGGAGTTCATGGAGCTCGCCTCCGAAGAGGGCTTCGACATCGACGAGGTCGAGGGCGCGATCGAGGAGGCCGGTCACGGCCCGCTCCCCGTCCTCGCCGTCGTCGGCCGGCCGAACGTCGGCAAGTCGACCCTGGTGAACCGCATCATCGGCCGCCGTGAGGCCGTCGTCGAGGACAAGCCGGGCGTCACCCGCGACCGCGTCACCTACGAGGCCGAATGGGCCGGACGCCGCTTCAAGATCGTCGACACCGGCGGCTGGGAGCAGGACGTCCTCGGCATCGACGCCTCCGTCGCCGCCCAGGCGGAGTACGCCATCGAGGCCGCCGACGCCTGTCTCTTCGTGGTGGACGCCACCGTCGGCGCCACCGACACCGACGAGGCCGTCGTCAGGCTGCTCCGCCGCGCCGGGAAGCCGGTCGTCCTCGCCGCCAACAAGGTCGACGGACAGTCCGGCGAGGCCGACGCCACCATGCTGTGGTCCCTGGGCCTCGGCGAGCCGTTCCCCGTCTCCTCGCTGCACGGCCGCGGCACCGGCGACCTCCTCGACGAGGTCCTCAAGAAGCTGCCCGAGGCCCCCGAGCAGCGCTTCGGCGACGCGGTCGGCGGCCCCCGCCGCATCGCCCTCATCGGCCGCCCCAACGTCGGCAAGTCCTCGCTCCTCAACAAGGTGGCGAACGAGGACCGGGTCGTCGTCAACGAGCTGGCGGGCACCACCCGCGACCCGGTCGACGAGCTGATCGAGCTCGGCGGCGTGACGTGGAAGTTCGTCGACACCGCGGGCATCCGCAAGAAGGTCCACCTCCAGGAGGGCGCGGACTACTACGCCTCCCTGCGCACGGCCGCCGCCATCGAGAAGGCGGAGGTGGCCGTCATCCTCATCGACACCACCGACAACATCTCGGTGCAGGACCAGCGCATCATCACGACGGCGGTCGAGTCGGGCCGTGCCATCGTCATCGCCTACAACAAGTGGGACGAGCTGGACGAGGAGCGCCGCTACTACCTCGAGCGCGAGATCGAGACCGAGATGCAGCAGGTCTCCTGGGCCCCCCGGGTCAACGTCTCCGCCAAGACCGGCCGTCACATGGAGAAGCTGGTCCCGGCCATCGAGACCGCGCTGGCGGGCTGGGAGACCCGTGTCCCCACCGGCCGGCTCAACGCCTTCCTCGGTGAGATCGTCGCGGCCCACCCGCACCCGGTCCGCGGCGGCAAGCAGCCCCGCATCCTCTTCGGTACGCAGGCGGGCACCAAGCCGCCCCGCTTCGTGCTCTTCGCCTCCGGCTTCCTGGAGGCGGGCTACCGCCGCTTCATCGAGCGCCGTCTCCGTGAGGAGTTCGGGTTCGAGGGCACCCCGATCCACATCTCGGTGCGGGTGCGCGAGAAGCGCAGCCGCAAGAAGTAGGCGACGGGGAACCGGACACGGCCGAGGGCCGGGGCGTACGACACGCCCCGGCCCTCGGCCGTCCCCCCGATGCCCTCAGTAACCCCGGCGGGGCCCCGGTGGCAGCGCCGCCTGTGCGGGGGGCTGCGCGGACCACGCCGGAGGGTGCGCCGCGTACCGGTGGTACGACTGCCCCGTCCCCGTCCCGTACAGGCCCGTGCTCACCTGCGTCCCGAAGGCCCGGAATCTCAGCTCCTCCTCGTTGCTGCGATCACCCGGCAGGGTGCGGAACGACCTGCGGTACTCCGCGTACAGGGCGTCGTAGATCGGCGTGGGCGAGCCGCCCGAGGAGTCGTCCCGCGCGGGACGCATCGCGGGGATCGGATTCGGGTACGGGGGGCGGAACGGGTCGTATGAGTGCACGTAGGTGCCAACGACCCCGCCGCCCGTCGGATGCGGGCGGCTCTCCGAAAGGGGCGCGCGCCGGGGGCGCGGAACGGTCGGCGTCCCGCCTCCCACCGGCCCTCCCCGCCGACCGCCCACCGGGCCGCCCGCGCCTTCGCCCACCGGTCCCGAGGGTCCTGCCGGTCCCGAGGGTCCCGCCGGGCCCGAGGGTCCGGGACCGAGCGGCGGCCCGGAACCCCCTGCCCGCCCTATGGCCGTGCGGCCGTCCTCCATCAGGTACCGGCCAGCGGCATCGCGGCGGCGACCAGCCGCCCGTTCGCCGCCGCCTTCTCCAGCGCGTCGCGCAGCAGGTCCTCGCGCGGCTGCTGGCCGATCGAACCGACCGGGGCGGCGAAGACGAGCACCGTGTGCGACTTGTTGGCCGCCGCACGCCAGCCCTCGGTGACCTGGAGCGGCTGGTGCGCCTGCCACCAGGCGGCCTGCCCCGCGCCGCCGGGGCCGGGCTGCAGCACGGAGTGCAACTGGCCCATGGCGACCAGGACCGACCAGCCGGGCAGCACCGCGGGCCTCTGGCTCAGGTCCATGACGGGATGGAAGCCCTGCTCGGCCAGGAGCGGGAGGAACTCGTCGGTCAGACCGTCCGCACCGGGACGGGCGACCGGCGCGGTCGGCTCCACGACCAGCGCCGGGTGCAGTTCGCCGTCGATCAGGACGAGACCGCTGGTCACGCCGAGCACCGCCTGCTCGGGGTGGGCGGCGGACAGCGCGTCGGCGGTGTCCGCCGCCGTGATGGAGGCCACGGCGCCCTGGAGCTGCTCCTCGGCGACCCGGACGACCTGCGACGGGATGCAGCTGGCGTGGGCGAACGCCAGGACCGCGGTCTCGTCGCCGACGAACAGCACCGTGCTGGTGCGCTCCTGGTCGGAGTCGCCCGGCGTGCGGCAGGAGGTGCAGTCGTAGCTGCCCGGGGTGTTGTCACCGGCGAGCAGCCGGTCCGCTTCTTCGTCGCCGATCTCGGCGCGTACGTCCTCGCTGACGTCGAGCATGCGCGGCACGGGGGACTCCCTGGACTAGACACGGGGGACGCCGGGCCGATCCCGGGCGTCCCATGCCGGGTTCAACGGGTCAGGATCGGCGGGGGTCACGCGTGGAAGCCGGGGAACTTGCCCGGGGCGCGTGCGCCGGGGCGGGTGACTCCGACCGGGTGGGGCGCGCGCGGTGTTCCGCGCGCCACGGACCGGGGCCGTCCGGGGCTGCCTAGCCTGCCCCGATGTCGAAGATCCGATGGTGTACGGCCGGTTCCCTCGTGGTGTCGGCCATGGCCGCGCTGCTGACCCTGGCCCCGGCTCCGGCGCGCGCCGGGGGCCCGGCCGGGGAGACGTCCACCGCGCCGCGGCACGTCTCCGGCGGGCTCCGCACGGCCGCCGCCGCACCCTCCCCTCCCTGCGCCGCCGACCAATGGCCCTGGGGATGTGTCGCCGAGTGCGAGTCCGGCGGCGACTGGCACGCCGACACCGGCAACGGCTTCTACGGCGGACTCCAGTTCTGGCAGCCGACATGGGTCGAGCACGGCGGCCAGGCGTACGCCCGGCGCGCCGACCTGGCGACCCGCCCGCAGCAGATCAGCGTCGCGGAGGAGGTGCTCCGCACCCAGGGCTGGGACGCGTGGTCCGTCTGCTCGAAGCGGTACGGCCTGAGCGGGCGGGTCCACACCGTGCGGAGCGGCGACACCCTCAGCTCGATCGCCCGCCGCTTCGGCGTCGAGGGCGGCTGGCAGGCCCTCTACGCGGCGAACCGGGAGCTGATCGGCCCCGATCCGGACCGGCTCGTCATCGGCGCCATGCTGCGGATCGCGCCCCTCTGAGACGGCGCCGGGCCGTCTCCGGCACCTGCCCGGGCCCGCACGGGGGAGCTCCGGCCACGCCCCCGGGCGGCCGTCCGCCACCGGCAAGTACAGTCGGGCGACCGATCAACTGACCGGGGGGAACCGGCAGCGCGATGCGTATCTCCTTTCTGCTCCACAACGGCTACCACTACGGCGGCACCATCCGGACGACCTTCACCCTCGCCGAGGAACTGGCGGGGCGTCACGAGGTCGAGATCGTCTCGGTGTTCCGCCACCGCGACCGTCCGCTCCTCGGGCTGCCCGCGGGGGTGACCCTGCGTCACCTCGTCGACGTCCGCAAGGACAGCCCGGGGTACGACGGCGACCACCCCGACTTCCACCGTCCCGCCCAGGTCTTCCCGCGCGGCGACGGACGCTGGAAGCAGTACAGCGCGCTCACCGACGCCCGGATCGGCGAGCACCTGCGCGGTGTCGAGGCCGACGTCCTGGTCGCCACCCGCCCCGGGCTCAACGTCCACCTCGCCCGGCAGGCCCGGCGGGGTCCCGTCCTCGTCGGCCAGGAACACCTGATCCTCGACGGGCACAGCCACCGGCTGCGCCGGGACATCCGCCACGAGTACCGGCTCCTCGACGCCGTCACGACCGTCACCGAGGCGGACGCCCGCGCGTACCGGCGGCTCGGGCTGCCCGGCGTACGGATCGAGTCCGTGCCCAACAGCGTGCCCGCGCCCTCGGCGGGGCCCGCCGACCCCGCGTCGAGGACCGTCGTCGCCGCCGGACGGCTGACCGGCGTCAAGCGGTACGACCTGCTGATCGACGCCTTCGCCGAGGTGGCCGCCGACCACCCCGACTGGAAGCTGCGGATCTACGGTTCCGGGGACGCCGTGCAGAACCTCAAGGGGCCGCTGACCCGGCAGATCGAGAGCCGGGGCCTCGGCGGGCAGGTCTTCCTCATGGGCTCGGTGACCCCGCTCGAACCGGAGCTCGCCAAGGGCTCGATCGCCGCGGTGACCTCGCAGCGCGAGTCCTTCGGCATGACCATCGTCGAGGCGATGCGCTGCGGACTCCCGGTGGTCTCCACCGACTGCCCGCACGGACCGCGCGAGATCGTCGAGGACGGGGTGGACGGCTTCCTGGTGCCGGTCGACGACACGGCCGCCTTCGCGCGGGCGCTGCGCGGGCTCGTCGAGGACGGGGAACTGCGCGCCAGGACCGCGCGCGCGGCGCTCGCCGCGTCCGAGCGCTTCGACCCGGCCAGGATCGCCGCCCGGCACGAGGCCCTGTGGACGGAACTGGTCGAGCGGGGCGCGAGAGCCCGCACCCACGGGCCGGGGCGGGCGGCGGCCCACCGGCTGACCGGCCGTGCCGTCGACGCCGTGTACACCCTGAAGGCGAAGGCCGGGCGCCAGGTCCGCCGCTTCCGCTGACCGGGCAGGGGCCCCGGTCGGCGTGTGCCGGGACCACCGGCCGAGCCGGAGCGGGGACGGCCCGTCCGTACGCCGGGTCCGAGTGCGCCGTGGCCACGCCCTCTGCCGGGGCGCGCCGGAGGCCCGGACGGTGCCCGCCCGGCGGGAGCCCGGCGCCCGGCCGCCCGCCGTCCCGGGGCATCCCCGTGCTCCTCGCGGACCGGATCTGTCCGCGAGGGCTGGGAGACTCGGTGCCATGTTGGAGACCTCGGCACGCCTCTTGCGTCTGCTCTCGCTGCTCCAGGCCCACCGGGAGTGGTCCGGGGCCGCGCTGTCCGAACGGCTCGGCGTCACGCCCCGGACCGTCCGGCGGGACGTCGACCGGCTGCGCGCCCTCGGATACCCGGTCAACGCCAGTCCCGGCACCGGTGGCGGCTACCAGCTCGGCGCCGGGGCCGAACTGCCGCCGCTGCTCCTCGACGACGAGGAGGCCGTGGCGGTGGCGGTGGGCCTGCGCGCCGCCGCGGGGCAGGGCGTCGAGGGCATCGGCGAGAGCTCCGTACGGGCCCTGGCCAAACTGGAACAGGTCCTGCCGGGGCGGCTGCGGCGCCGGGTGAGCGCCCTCAACGACTTCACCGTGCCCATGCTGCGCACCCCGCGCGAGCGGATCGACCCGGCGGTGCTCACCGAACTCGCCCACGCCTGCCGGGACGCGGAGCGGCTGCGCTTCGAGTACCGCGACCACGGCGGGACGGTCACCCGCCGGACCGTCGAGCCGCACCGCCTGGTGTGCAGCGAACGCCGCTGGTACCTGGTGGCCTGGGACGTGGACCGGGAGGACTGGCGCACCTTCCGGGCCGACCGGATCGTGCCCACCCCGCCGCACGGCCCCCGGTTCCCGCCGCGCGAGCCGCCCGCCGAGGACCTGGCCGCCTATGTGGCGAAGGGCGTGTCCACCACCGTGTACCCGACCACGGCGACCGTCCGGCTGCACGTGCCGCTCGCGGTGGCCGCCGAGGCGGTCGGCGCGGCCGACGGGGTCCTCACGGCGGAGGGCGAGGACAGCTGTCTGCTGCGGACCGGTGCCCACGGCCTGGACGTGATGGTGATCCACGTGTCGATGATCGGCTTCGACTTCGAGGTGATCGATCCACCGGAACTGGCCGACCGGGTAAGGGCGCTCAGGGATCTGCTGTCCCGCGCCCTCGACCGGTCCGGTGACTCCCTCGGCCGGCCGGGCGAAGGGTCCGCCGGGGGCGCGTGAGCCGTCTTCGTCCGGGCGCGCCGAACTCCCGTACGCCGTAAGCATTCTGTAAGGGAAGCGTGAGTTCCTCGTGGGGGACGCCGTCGGGCAATTCGGCGGGGACCCTCGGCGGGAACGGAGAGTTGCGCGTGTTCCGGCCCGATTTCCGTGACCTTCCCGCGTATCGGCGGACCGTGCGCGGAATTGCCGGAGAAGCGGCCGAAAACAGCCCTTCCCGGTGACCGTTGGTGAACCAGACATATGTCGAGAACTTGTGACACAAGCGTGACCGCCGAAGGACTAACGTGAGGGTCATGGCACCCACACCGCGCACTCCCCGTCCGTCCGGCGACGCCCCCGAGTCCTATGTGGGCCTCGACGCCGACCGAGCCGAGCGGCTCGCCAGGTCCCGGGGGTGGACCACGGTCAGGTCCCTGCCCCCCGGCTCGATCATCACCATGGAGTACCTCAAGGGGCGTCTCAACTTCGAGGTCGAGCGCGGCACCGTCACCCGCTGCTGGGCGGGCTGACCGGCGGGCACGCGGTGGGCACGGAGAAGGGCCCCGGCCGATGACGGCCGGGGCCCTTCTGCGTACGAGGGGGGGGCGGATCAGCCCCGGGTCGCCGAGGTGCGGCGCCCGCCGGCCACTCCCACCGGCTCCTCCGAGCCCTGCGGACGCGGCGGGAAGAACCCGGGACGCGGGCCGCCGGAGGCCACCGGGAGCGAGGGGACGAGACGGCGGCGGTCCCGCAGCCGCTCCCTGATCCGGTCGCGCGCGGTCAGGATCCACGACTCCGCCACCGCGATGACCGGCTCGCACCAGGGCAGGGCGAGGAGGACCAGCAGCCCGGCGGCCCAGCCGAGCAGGACGTCGCTCAGCCAGTGGGTGCCCAGGTAGACGGTGGTCAGGCCGACGCCGAGCGCGACCACGGCGGAGAGCGCCGACAGATAGCGCCTGGCCCGGGGGGTGGTGGCCAGATAGGCGAGGATGCCCCAGGTCACGACCGCGTTGGCGGTGTGACCCGAGGGGAATATGTCGCCGCCGGCGAAGAGTTCGGCCGAGCCGATCTGCGTCGCGTAGTGGGGGCCGAGACGGCCGAGTCCGAGTTTGACCGCGCCGACCGAGACGTTCAGCAGCAGCAGGGCGGCGCCGAGGCAGAGCAGCGGGCGCAGCCTGTGCTGGCGCCAGGAGCGCCAGCCGAGCCAGGCGGCCACCATGACGGCCGTGGGGCCGCGCTGGCCGAGGACGACGAAGTAGTCGAGGAAGCCGTGCAGCTCGGGCCACTGCTGGTAGGGCCGGAAGAGCATGATCTTCCAGTCCAGGGTCACCAGCCAGGTCGACAGCAGGACGGCCACGACGATGGCGAGATAGAACGCCGACGTCCCGCCGAAGAGGGCGAGACGCGTGCGGGTCATCCCCGGGACCTCTATCTTCGGCGGTTCCGGCTCCCGGTCCAGCCGGGCAAAGATGTCGGTACGCACCCAATCGACGTTACAGGGAGTGAGAAGCAGACCCGGTCGATCCGCTCCCTTCGTGATGTTGATGTGATGTGGAACGGGTCTCATCGAGCGGCCTATTCCCGGCGTCCGTCAGGAAATCGGATGACCTTCCGCCCTAATGCCGCAGGGGTAAATCCGGAAGAGTGTTTGAGCGTACGGAATTCGTTTCACACGCGTGTCCGTACGGAATTCCATGCGACGCGCGGACGGGTCGGAGTGGCGCACGCCACACCACGAGCCCCGCCGGGGTGAGAGCTGCGCCACGCGCTCGAGGCTTGAACTCGCGTACGCTGACGGCTCGCTCGCCCGTCGATGCCGGACCGCCCCGGGGCCATACGCCCTGGTCAGGACCCGCCGAGCGCGAGAGTTCCACTGGGAGGTACGTACATGTCGCGGACGCACACGGCCCCAGCACGACCGCGTGCCGCCGACGGCGGTGCCAACCGCTGGGTCGTCCTCGTCGTCCTCTGCGTCAGCCTCCTCCTGGTCGCCCTCGACGCGACCATCCTCCATGTCGCCGTCCCCTCGGTCACCGAGGACCTGCGCCCCAGCTCCACCGCGCTGCTCTGGATCGTCGACGCCTACCCCTTGGTCTGCGCCTCCCTCCTCATCCTCTTCGGCACCCTCGGGGACCGGGTCGGACGGCGCAGGGTCCTCCTGCTCGGCTACGGGCTGTTCGGCATCGCCTCGGCGGTCGCCGCGCTCGCGACCACCCCCGAGGTGCTGATCGCGGCCCGCGCGCTGCTCGGCGTCGGCGGCGCCATGATCATGCCCGCCACGCTCTCGATCCTCCGCGCGGTCTTCCCCGACCGCCGGGAACGCGCCACCGCCATCGGCGTTTGGACCGCCGTCGCCGCCATAGGCGCCGCCGCCGGGCCCGTCCTCGGCGGCTTCCTCGTCGAGCACTACTGGTGGGGCTCCGTCTTCCTCATCAACATCCCGCTGATGGCCCTGATCCTGCCGCTCGGCCGCCGCCTCCTGCCCGAGTCCCGCGGCTCCGCCGACGGCCCCTGGGACGTCCTCGGCGCCCTCATGGCCGCCGCGGGCGTCCTCGGCTGCGTCCTCGGGGTGAAGCGCGCGGGCGCGGGCGACCCCGTCCTGGCCCTGCCGACCGCCGGTCCGCTGCTGATCGGCGCCGCCCTCCTGATCCTCTTCGCCCGGCGGCAGAAGCGGCGCCCGCACCCGCTCATCGACATGCGGCTCTTCTCCCGGACGGCCTTCACCACCTCGGTCGGCTGCATCGTGCTCGCCATGCTGGCCCTGGTCGGCCTGGAGCTGATCGCCGTCCAGTACCTCCAGCTGGTCCTCGGCCTCAGCCCCCTGGAGACCGGGCTGCGGCTGCTCCCGCTGACCTTCGCCGCCATGGCCGCCGGTGCCACCGGCTCGTACACCCTGCGCAGGATCGGGCCCCGGCGGATGGTCGGCTGGGGCTTCGTCCTGACCGCCGTCGCCGTGCTGCTGCTCACCCTGATGGGGCAGCACGACCGGCCGCTGCTGCTCACCACCGGTTTCGTGCTGCTCGGCTTCGGCCTGCAGACCACGCTCTTCTCGGCGTACGAGTCGATGCTCAGCGAGGCGCCGCAGCGGAGCGCGGGCGGGGCCGCGGCGATCGGCGAGACCTCGTACCAGCTCGGTGCGGGCATGGGCATCGCGCTGCTCGGCAGTGTGATGAACGCGGCCTATGCCCCCGGGCTGGCCTCGGTCCCCGGGGTCCCGGCGGAGGCGAGCAGGGCGGCCGCGAACTCGCTGGGGGAGGCCTACCAGGTCGCCGGGCAGCTCGGCGGCGCGGCGGGCGGGGCCCTGCACCAGGCGGCCCGGCACGCCTTCGTGGACGGGCTGCACGTCACGCTCTTCGTGAGCGCGGGGCTGCTGCTCCTGGGCGCGCTGATGGCCCTGCGGCTGCCCCGGGTGATGGAGTGTCCGGCCGATCCCGATGCCGAGCCCGAGCCCGGGACCGATGCGGGGCCCGCCGGGGCGGAGCCCGCGCGGGCGCCGCACTCCGTGGCGGACGCGGCGGCCGGAGCCGAGGCGCAGGGCGGGAAGACCCTGCCGGGCGGGAAGGCCGTGCCGGGCGCGGTGGACGGTGTCACCGGGCCGCGGGTGCCCGCGACCCGGGAAGCGAACGAGCCCGCCGGTTCGGGGCTTCCGGGGCACTGACCCCGAAGAGGTGCCCGGCCGGTCCGGCGGACCCGGTCAGCTCTGGTTGAAGAAGCCGTCCTCGCGGCGGCGGCCCGCTTCGCCGGTGATGATCCGGGTGTCGGCGGGGGTCAGCAGGAAGACCCGGGTCGCCACCCGCTCGATCGAACCGCGCAGGCCGAAGGCGAGACCGGCGGCGAAGTCGACCACGCGCTTGGCGTCGTTCCCCTCCATCGCGGTCAGGTTCACGATCACCGGGACGCCGTCCCGGAAGAGCTCACCGATGCTCCGGGCGTCCCGGAAGCCGTCCGGGGAGACGGTGGCGATCCGGCGGCCCCGGTCCTCGGCGGTGTCCGTGGCCACCCGGACCCGGGGGTCCGTCACCCAGGCCTCGCCGCTCTCGGCACCGTCGGCGTACTCGTCGTCGTAGTAACGCTCGTCGTTGTCCTCGACGAGTCCCAGCCAGGCACTCGCCTTGCGCACCGATCCCATGGACGCCTCCTTTCAGCGCGGTCACTTGTGGTTCCGCAATCCCTATCGTCGTCCATGATGCGGATCGCGCGCCAAGTGGATAGTCGGCGCGCAGGGGATTCGTGACGGTACTGGTGCAGAACGTGAGCGACATGTGCTGGCTAATCGTCAGGAAACATACGGTATACGGCCTCTGAGGGAGGGCCATGCAGATGAAAATATGAAAGTCGGTCTGGACGGGTGACGATGGGCGCGTACGGGTGAACAACCCGCTCGCTACGATGCCGCGTGGCCGCTCACCGGCCACTCGGAATCGGCCAGACCAAGACTCACGGGGGAGTCCTTGTTCGGAATCGTCAGACCCTGCGCACACCGCCTCACCGACGGCCTCAAGGTCGAGTGGATGGCCCACCTCTGCGGCCTCTGCCTCGCCCTGCGTGCCGATCACGGGCAGTTCGCGCGGATCGTCACCAACTACGACGGGCTCATCGTCTCGGTCCTGACGGAGGCTCAGACCGGTGCGACGGCCACCGGACGCCGCACCGCGGGACCCTGTCCGCTGCGCGGCATGCGCACCGCTCCCGTCGCCCGGGGCGAGGGCGCCCGGCTCGCCGCCGCCGTCTCCCTCGTCCTCGCCTCGGCGAAGGTGCGGGACCACGTCGCCGACCGCGACGGCCTGTTGGCCCGCCGCCCGGTCGCCGCCGCCGCGCGCCGGGTCGCCCGCTCCTGGGACCGGGCGGGCGCGCGGACCGGCCGGACCCTCGGCTTCGACACCGCCGTCCTCGTCGACGCCGTCGACCGCCAGACCGGCATCGAGACCCTCGCCGGACCCGGCACCCCGCTGCTCACCGTCACCGAACCCACCGAGACCGCCACCGCCGCCGCCTTCGCGCACACCGCCGTCCTCGCCGGACGGCCGGAGAACGCCGGACCGCTCGCCGAGGCGGGACGGCTCTTCGGCCGCCTCGCCCACCTCCTGGACGCCGTCGAGGACCAGACCGCCGACGCGGCGAACGGCGCCTGGAACCCGCTCACGGCGACCGGCACCTCCCGCGCGGAGGCCCGCAGGCTCGCCGACGACGCCCTGCACGGCGTCCGGCTCGCCCTGAGGGACGCCGAGTTCACCGACGGCAAGCTGGTCCACGTCCTGCTCGCCCATGAACTGCGCACCTCCGTCGACCGCGCCTTCGGCACCACGAGCTGCTCCCACACCGCCCGGGGCGCGGACCGGGGGCACGCGCACGCCCAGGGGCCCGGCGACGCCCTCCCGGGGGCGGGCGGCCCCGTCCCGGGCAACCCGTACGCACCCCAGGGGCCCGGTGGCCCCGCCGGGCCCTGGGCACCCGGTCCCGGCGGTCCCGGCGGCCCCGGTGGACCGCTGCCGCCCGGTCCGCCGGACCGGCGCGGGCTCATAGCCGGGTGCGCCCTGTGGGTCGGTATGGCCTGCACCTGCCAGATGTGCTGCGGGACCTTCGAGGACCCCTGGAGCCGCCAGCGGCGCGAGGGGCTCTGCCAGCAGTGCGACCCCAGCGGCTGCTGCGATTGCTGTGACTGCTGCGGCAACTGCTCCTCGTGCTGCGAGGGCGACGGCTGCTGCGGTGACTGCGGCGGCTGCGACTGCGGCTGCAACTGCTGACGGACGCCGGTGGGACGGGTCCCGGACGGGGCAGGTCCCGGACCGGGCAGGTCCCGGGGCCATGCGCGCCCCGGACCGGTCGGGTTCCGGACCGGACGGCCCCCGGGCCGGGCGCTCCGGCTACTTCGTCGGCGCCGGGATCTCCGGCGGGGAGATCCGCGAGGTCGCGATGCCCGAGCCCGTCACCCCCCACTTCCTCAGGATCTGGTCGTACGTGCCGTCCGCCTTCAGGCCGTTGACCGCGGCCTGGAAGGCGGGCGCGAGCGGGGTGCCCTTCTTGAAGGCGAAACCGACGTCGAGCCGCCGGTACTCGTTGAGGAACTTCACGTTCCGCTGCTGTGTCACCGCGTACCGCACGCCGTTGATCGTGTTCATCACCACATCGCTGCGGCCCTGCTGGAGCGACATCCAGATCGCCCCCGTCTCGCTGTAGACGTTCACCTCGTACGCAGGTTTCCCGGCCTCCGCGCACCGGCCCTTGTTCTGCTCCAGGGTCCGTTCGAAGGTGGTGCCCGCGTTCACGGCCACCTTCAGACCGCACAGCTGCGTCAGGTCCGTGACCGCCTTCAGGGGACTGTCCGCCCGGCTCGCGAAGCCCTGGCCGTCGTTGATGTACGTCACGAAGTCGATGGCCTTGCGCCGCTCCTCCGTCACACCGAAGTTCCCGGTCCCCACGTCGTACTTGCCGCTGCCCAGCGCGGGCAGGATCGCCTCGAAGCCGACCACCTCGCGCTTCACGTCGAGGCCGAGCGCCTTCCCCACGGCCGCCGCGAAGTCGGCGTCCACCCCGACCACGGTCCTCCCGTCGGGCAGGTACGTCGAGCTGGGCGGAGTCGCCACCGAGGAGGCCAGCGTGAAACTGCCCCGCCCGCGCACATCGGCGGGGAGCAGCTTCACCGCCGCCTCGTTCCTCCGGACCCCCGCCACCACGTCCTCGGTCGGGAGCGCGCCCTTCCCCGCGGCCGGAGCGCCCGCGGCCCCGGCGGGGGCCGTCGCGGGCTCACCGCCGGCGCAGGCCGTGAGGCCGAGCGCGGCCGCGGTGATCAGGCCGAACACGAGGGCGGTGTGGGCGGTGCCGGAACTCGTACGCGTACTCATGGTCTCGGGTTCTCCAGGAATTTCTCGAACGGCAGCGGGCCGATCGACTCGGGATCGGCGGACACGTCGAAGAGCGGGCGGTAGCCGCTCGCCAGATAGAGGCCCCTGGCCTCCGGCTGACGTGGTCCGGTCGTCAGATAGAGACGGGAGTAGCCGCGGTCGGCGGCGTCCCGTTCGAGCGCGGTCAGGACCCGGCGGGCGAGACCGCGCCTGCGGTGCGCCGAGTGGGTCCAGATCCGCTTCAGCTCGGCGGTCCGGTCGTCGTAACGGCGGTACGCGCCGCCCGCCACGGGCTCGCCCCGCTCCAGGAGGAGCAGGAAGGCGCCGTGCGGAGGGGCGAACTCCGCCGCCGGATAGCGGCTCAGATCGTGCGCGGAGCCGTACCGGGACAGATATTCGTGCGCCAGTTCGTCGAGGAGCGGGCGCGCCAAAGGGTCGTCGGCCGTGGTCCTGCGCACGGACAGCGCGGACTCACGGTGGGGTGTGAGAGGCATGGGTCTCTTTCAGCTGAAGAGAGCCGGAAAAGGTGGGGCGAGGGGAGTCGGAGCTCAGTGCCGCGCAGGTGAAGGAGCCGCGAGAGGCGTCACGAAAGACGTCGCGGAGAAGGAGGAACAGCAGGGCAGGGCAGCGGGACGGCTCAACAGGAAGAGGACCACACGCGACCGAAGTCGATGTGGGAGCGCGTGACGAGCTGCTGCGAATGCATGGGCCCAGTGGAACAGGCATCCGTTTCCCCGTCAACCGGCACGAGACGAACAGCTCATATTCCGGACGGACTTGACAAGCCTCCGCTCGACGGCCGTAGCCTCACAGGGCGGACATCGGGCTGAGGGGCCCGGCTCCGCGCTCATCGCTCGCCGTGCGTGTGAAGGCGCACTCCCGGACCGGCGCCGCCGTGCGTCGCCATCCGGATTCCCGGACGAACGCCACCGTGCGTTCCCGTTCGCACTCCCGTGTTCGATCCGCCCCCTGGCATCCACGGAGCCTTCGCATGCCGACACCCCTCGCCACGCTCACCGCCCCCGCCGGGACGGCCGGGGAACCGCCCCCCGACGAACCGGCCCCGCGGATCGTCCCCGCCCGCCGCGCCGGGCAGTGGACCGCCGCCGGAGCCGTCCTCGTCCTCCTCGCCCTCGGACTCGTCTCCGTCGTCAACAACAGGGCCTTCCAGTGGGACGTCGTCGCCGACTACTTCACCTCGGCGTCCGTCCTGCGCGGCCTCGGCCTCACCCTGTGGCTGACCGCCCTGGTGATGGCCCTCGGCTTCGCCCTCGGCACCCTGCTCGCCGTCCTCAGGCTCTCCGCCAACCCGGTTCTCCGCGCGGTCAGCTGGGGCTACGTCTGGTTCTTCCGGTCCACCCCGATCCTCGTCCAGCTCCTCTTCTGGTTCAACATCGGGGCGCTCTACCCGCAGATCCTCGGCGTCAGCACGGTCAACCTGCTCGGCCCGGTCTCCGTCGCCGTCATCGGCCTCACCCTGCACGAGGCCGCCTACGCCGCCGAGGTCGTGCGCGGAGGCATCCTCTCCGTCGACCGGGGCCAGCTGGAGGCCGCCCAGTCCCTCGGCCTCGGCCGGTGGCGCAGGCTCCGCCGGATCGTGCTCCCGCAGGCCATGCCCGCCATCGTCCCGCCCGCCGGGAACATGCTGATCGGCACCCTCAAGGGCACCTCGATCGTCTCCGTCATCGCCGTGCAGGACCTGCTGTACTCCACCCAGCTGATCTACCACCGCACGTACGAGGTCGTCCCGCTGCTCCTCGTCGCCACCCTCTGGTACGTCGCCGTCACCTCCGTCCTCGGCATCGGCCAGCACTACGTCGAGAAGCGCTACGCGCGCGGCACGGCGGGTGCCCGATGAGCCCCCGCGCCTCGATCGTGATCGTGGGAGCCGGGCCGCGCGGCACCGGCTTCCTCGAACGGCTCGCCGCCAACTTGCCCGAGCTGTACGGCGACACCCCCCTCGACGTGCACCTCGTCGACCCGCACCCGCCGGGCCCCGGCCGCATCTGGCGCACCGCGCAGTCCCCGCTGCTCTGGATGAACTCCCAGGCCGAGGACGTCACGATGTTCACCGACGAGACCGTCGCCATGGAAGGACCCGTCAGCCCCGGGCCCACCCTCGCCGAATGGGCCGGCCTCGACGGCCGGCACTTCGCCGGCCGCCCCCAGCAGGGCGCCTATCTGCGCTGGGTGTACGAGCGGGCCCGCGCCGCCCTGCCCGCCTCCGTCACCGTCCACGAGCACCGCACCACCGCGCTGCGCGTCGGCGGCCCCCGCGACGGCCGCCAGCGGGTCTGGCTCGACGGCCACGCCGCCCCCCTCCCGGCCGACCTCGTCGTCCTCACCGTCGGCCACCTCGACGCCCGGCCCGACGCCGAACAGCGCGCCCTGACCGACTTCGCCGCCCGGCACCGCCTCCTCCACCTGCCGCCGGACTTCACCGCCGACGCCGACCTCACCGCCCTGCCCGCGGGCGAACCCGTCCTCGTCCGGGGCTTCGGCCTCGCCTTCGTCGACCTGATGGTGCTGCTCACCGAGGGCCGCGGCGGACGCTACGAGGGCGAGGGCGAGACGCTCGTCTACGTGCCCTCCGGCAGGGAACCCGTCCTGCACGTCGGCTCCCGGCGCGGAGTCCCGTACCACTCCAAGATCGGCTACCGCCTCGACGGCGAACGGCCCCCGCTGCCCCGCTTCTTCGGGCCCGAACAGACCGACGCCCTGCTCCGGCGCGGCGGCCCGGTCGACTTCCGGCGCGACGTGTGGCCGCTCATCGCCAAGGAACTCGGCTGGGCCCACTACCACCGGCTCTTCTCCACCCACCCCGAACGGACCGCGCTCGCCTGGACCGACTTCGAACGGGCCTACGCCGAAGCCCCGCCGCTCGGCGCCGAGGTCACCGCGCTCGTCGCCGCCGCCGTCCCCGACCCCGCCGACCGGCTGGACCCGGACACCCTCGACCACCCCCTCGCCGGTCTGCGCTACGACTCCGCCGAAGCCCTCCAGGACGGTCTGCGCGCCTACATCACCCAGGACGTCACCCGGCGCCACGACCCCGCCCACAGCGCCGACGCCGCCGTCTTCGCCGGGCTCCTCTCCGTCTACGGACAGCTCCTGCGGCTCGGCAAGCAACTGGACCCCGGGCCCTGGTGGCACGGCTTCTTCAGCTACTTCGCCTCCGGCCCGCCCGGCCCCCGGCTCCACCAGCTCCTCGCGCTCTCCCGCGCCGGACTCGTCCGCTTCCTCGGCCCGGGTGTCACCGTCGAGGCCGACGAGGAACGCGGCCTCTTCCGCGCCGAATCCCGCGCCCTGCCGGGCGAGTGGACCGAAGCCCGTGCCCTCGTCGAGGCCCGGATACCCGACCCCACCCTCGAACACACCGGCAGCCCGCTGCTCCGGGGCCTGTACGAGGAAGGGGCACGGGCCACCGCGGCGGGCCTCCTCGTCGTCGACCCCGTCGACGGCCGCCTCCTGGAACGCGACGGACGCCCCCACCCGCGCCGCTTCGCCCTCGGCCCGCACACCACCGCCCGCACCGGCAGCGCCTTCAGCCGCCCCCGTACCGGCGGGGTCGCCTTCGGGCAGAACGACGTCACCGCACGGGCCGCCCTGACCCTCCTGCGCGACCGGGAACGCCGGCTCCCCGTCCCGCTGAGCGCCTGATCCCGCGCCGCCCGCACCCCATCCCTCCGAGGAACCGCCATGTCTCTCACCAGCGATCCGCCCGCCACCGACCTCCGTACGAAGGACCCGTCGGCACCCTCCGGGCCCGCCGCCCCCGGGGAACTCGTCGTCGTGCCCGTCCGCCACCCCTGGCGCTGGGTGGCCGTGACCGTCACCGCCGTCCTGCTCGTCCAGTTCGTCCACGGGCTCGTCACCAACCCCGGCTGGGAATGGAACGTCTTCGCCGCCTTCTTCACCACCGAGACCATCCTGCGGGCCGTCTGGGTCACCCTCCAGCTCACCTTCTACGGCACCGCCCTCGGCTTCGCCCTCGGCATGGTGCTCGCCTTCATGCGCCTGTCGGCCAGCCCGTTCCTGCGGACCGTCGCCTTCGGCTACATCTGGGCCTTCCGCTCGATCCCGCTCATCGTCCAGCTGCTCTTCTGGTTCAACCTGGCCTACCTCTACAAGGAGCTGAGCATCGGCATCCCCTTCGGGCCGAGCTTCCTCTCCTTCGACACCATGGGCCTGGTCGGCGAGATGAGCGCCGCCGTCCTCGGACTCGCCCTGCACCAGGCGGCGTACGCGGCGGAGATCGTCCGCGGCGGAGTCCTCGCCGTCGAGGAGGGCCAGCTCCAGGCCGCCGCCTCGCTCGGCATCCCCAGGTTCCGGCAGCTGCGCCGGATCGTGCTCCCGCAGGCCATGCGCTCGATCCTGCCCAACGCCGCCAACGAGATCATCTCGCTCTTCAAGGGCACCTCGATCGTCTCCGTCATGGCGATCGGCGAACTCTTCTACCAGGTCCAGGTCGTCTACGGCCGCAACGGCCGGGTCGTCCCGCTGCTCATGGTCGCCACCGCCTGGTACGTCCTGCTCACCACCGCGCTCTCCGTCGTCCAGCACTACGTCGAACGCCACTACGCGAAGGGGAGCACCCGATGAGCTCCGTCACCGCCGACGCCACCACCACCGGGGAACCGGCGACCGCCCCCGGCACCACCACTCCCGGCACCACCGCCAAGGTCGAGATCCGCTCCGTCCACAAGCGCTTCGGCGCCCTCCACGTCCTGCGGGGCATCGACCTCGACGTCCGCGCGGGCGAGGTCACCGTCGTCCTCGGCCCCTCCGGCTCCGGCAAGTCCACCCTGCTGCGGACCATCAACCACCTGGAGAAGGTCGACAGCGGCACCGTCAGCGTCGACGGCACGCTCGTCGGCTACCGCCGCTCCGGGAACAAGCTGTACGAGCTGCGGGAACGGGACATCCTCAAGCAGCGCACCCGCATCGGCTTCGTCTTCCAGAACTTCCACCTCTTCCCGCACCTCACCGTCCTGGAGAACATCGTCGAGGCGCCCGTCTCGGCCCTCGGGCGCCCCCGCAAGGACGCCGAGGCGGCGGCCCTCGCCCTGCTCGAACGCGTCGGGCTCGCCGACAAGGCGCGGGCGTACCCCAAGCAGCTCTCCGGCGGACAGCAGCAGCGGGTCGCCATCGCCCGCGCCCTCGCCCTCGAACCCGGACTGCTCCTCTTCGACGAGCCGACCTCCGCGCTCGACCCCGAACTGGTCGGCGAGGTGCTCGACGTCATCAAGGACCTCGCGGCCTCCGGCACCACCATGATCGTCGTCACCCATGAGATCGGCTTCGCCCGCGAGGTCGCCGACACGGTGGTCTTCATGGACGAGGGCCGGATCGTCGAACAGGGCCCGCCCGCCGAGGTCCTCGAAAGCCCGCTCCACGAGCGCACCCGCGCCTTCCTCTCCAAGGTCCTCTGACCTCCGCCTCGCCCCTCCGCCTTCCTTCCCGTCCCCCTCCTCTCCGTCCTCCCTCCTCTCCCGCCCTCCCGCCTCCCGCCCTCCCGCCTCTCGTCTCTGTCCTCTTTCCGCTCTCCGCTCTCCGCGTTTCCCTTTTCCCAGTACAGGAGCACTGCCGTGAAGACCCGTCGCACCGTTCTCACCGCCCTCGCCTCGCTCACCGCCCTCGGGGTCCTCACCGCCTGCGGCTCGGGAGACGCCGCCATCGACACCGTCAAGCCCGAGGGCCACAAGGGCGGCGGCATCAATCTGGGCCCGGACCAGAAGCGCGTCCACACCGCCAAGGTGGACGCCCTCGCCGCCAAGCTCCCCGAGTCCGTCCGCAAGAGAGGCACCCTGATCCTCGGCGTCTCCGCCAAGAGCAACCCGCCGCTCGCCTTCCGCGCCACCGACGACACGACGCTGATCGGCGTCGAGCTCGACCTCGCCACCCTGATCGCCGACGCCCTCGGCCTGAAGCCCGAGTTCAACGCGGTGTCGTGGGAGAACCTCTTCGTCGGCCTCGACAGCGGCAAGTACGACGGCGTCCTCTCCAACGTCACCGTCACCGAGGAGCGCAAGGACAAGTACGACTTCGCCACCTACCGCCTGGACGACCTCGCCTTCGAGGCCAAGAAGGGGTCCGGCTGGAAGGTGAAGGGACCGGAGGACGTCTCCGGCAAGCGGATCGCGGTCGGCACCGGCACCAACCAGGAGAAGATCCTCGTCGACTGGTCGCAGCAGAACGAGAAGGCCGGCCGCAAGGGCGTCGACATCAAGTACTACGACAACACCACCGACTACTACCTCGCCCTCCAGTCCGGCCGCATCGACGGCTACCTCGGCCCCAACCCCAC
This sequence comes from Streptomyces sp. NPDC101490, assembly GCF_044767145.1. Classification (NCBI taxonomy): domain Bacteria; kingdom Bacillati; phylum Actinomycetota; class Actinomycetes; order Kitasatosporales; family Streptomycetaceae; genus Streptomyces; species Streptomyces sp. NPDC101490. The sequence goes on along the minus strand of NZ_JBIWNI010000017.1, from coordinate 112,256 downwards.
CGTGGCCTACCACGTGGCCACCGCCGGACAGACCGAGGCCGTCGGCAAGTTCTCCGGCGCGGGCGCCGGACTCCAGGGCAAGATCGCCGCCACCACGAAGAAGGACAGCGGACTCGTCGCCGCCTACGCCGCCGCGATCGACCACCTCATCGAGAACGGCACCTACGCCCAGGTCCTCAAGCGCTGGGGCCTGGACGGCGAGGCCGTGGCGAAGTCGGAGATCAACCCTCCCGGCCTGCCCCGCACCAAGAACTGACCCGTCGACGGGGGCCCCGGGGACGGGCGGACACCGGACGGGGGCACGTGCCGACCGCGTCTCGCCGCCGACCGTGGCCCGTGCCGACCGGCCCCCGGCCCGCCCGTCCTCGGCCCCGGGGGCCGGGTCTCGGACCCTGAGACCCGGCCCCCGGGCCCCCGGCACCCACCCCCGGGCCGCCCGCCCCCAGGGCCCCGTACCGAGAGAGACCGCATGACCACAGCACCCCCTTCCGCTTCCCGTCCCGGCCCTGGGCCCCGCGTCCGGCCGCTGCACCTCGCCGCCGAACTCACCCCGGCCGCGGGGACCTCCGCCGCCGGTACCGCCGCCGGTGCGGCGACGGCCGCCGCCCGGACCGCCGCGCTCGCCCGGCTCGCCGAGGCCGCCGCGCTCGACTTCCTCACCCATGACGACTCCTTCGCCCGGCCCGGTCTCGACGCGCTCGCCATCCTCGCCCGGATCGCCCCGGAGACCCGTTCCATCGGCCTGGTGCCGACCGTGACCACCACCCACACCGAGCCCTTCCACGTCCAGGCCGCCGTCGCCACCCTCGACTGGGTGAGCCGGGGCCGGGCGGGCTGGCGGATCGCGGTCTCCCCGACCGGGACCGAGGCCCGGCTCTTCGGGCGCCGCCCCGCGCCGCCCGCCGCCGAACTGTGGCAGGAGGCCGGTGAGGTCGCCGAGGTCGCCCGGAAGCTCTGGGACAGCTGGGAGGACGACGCCGAGATACGGGACACGGCGACCGGCCGGTTCGTCGACCGCCGCAAGCTGCACCACGTGGACTTCCAGGGCTCGGCCTTCTCCGTCAAGGGCCCCTCGATCGTCCCCCGGCCCCCGCAGGGCAACCCGGTGACCGTCGTCGACGCCACCCGTCCCGCCGCCCGGGACACCGCCGCCCAGCACGCCGACGTGGCCCTGGTCAGGGCCGCGTCCGCCGAGGAGGCGGCGGCCCTGCGCACCGAACTGCGGCAGGGCGCCCGCGCCCACGGCCGTGACCCGGACCGGCTGCGCGTCCTGCTCTCGGCCACCGTCGGCCCCGGCACGTACGAGGACGGGCCCGGCGCGCTCGCCGAACTGATCGCGAGCTGGCACGGCGGCGGCGCGATCGACGGCTTCCACCTCGTGCCGGAGGACCCCGAACGGGACCTCGCCCGGTTCACCGGCGAGACGGTGAACCGGCTCAGGGCCCGGGGCCTCTTCCGTACCGCCCACGAGGGCGCCACCCTCCGCGACCACCTCGGGCTGCCCCGCCCGGTCAGCCAGTACACGACGACGGGAGCGACCCCGTGAGCACCACGAACGGCCGCAGGCGCATCCACCTCGCCGCGCACTTCCCCGGCGTCAACTCCACCACCGTCTGGGCCGACCCGCGCTCCGGCTCGCAGATCGACTTCTCCTCCTTCGTCCACCTGGCCAGGACCGCCGAGCGCGGGCTCTTCGACTTCTTCTTCCTGGCCGAGGGGCTGCGGCTGCGCGAGCACAACGGGCGCGTCCACGACCTCGACGTCGTCGGCCGCCCCGAGTCGCTCACCGTCCTGACCGCGCTCGCCGCCGTCACCGAACACCTCGGCCTCGCGGGCACGGTCAACGCCACCTTCAACGAACCCTTCGAGCTGGCCCGCAGGTTCGCCTCGCTCGACCACCTCAGCGCGGGCCGGGCCGCCTGGAACGTCGTCACCTCCTCGGACGCCTTCACCGGGGAGAACTTCCGGCGCGGCGGCTTCCTGGACCGGGCCGACCGGTACACCAGGGCCGCCGAGTTCCTCGCCACCGCCCGTGAGCTGTGGGACTCCTGGTCCCCCGACGGGACCCCGCGCGCCTTCGCGCACGACGGCCCGCAGTTCGGGATCGAGGGGGAGTTCACCGTCCCGCGCTCCCCGCAGGGCCACCCGGTCGTCATCCAGGCGGGGGACTCCACCGAGGGGCGGGAGTTCGCCGCGTCCGCCGCCGACGTGGTCTTCAGCCGGCACTCCACCCTGGAGGCCGGCCGGGAGTTCTACGCCGACGTCAAGGGACGGCTCGCCCGGTACGGAAGGGAGCCCGACGACCTGAAGATCATGCCAGCCGTGACGTACGTCCTCGGCGACACCGACGCCGAGGCGCAGGAGCACGCCGCCGAGATCCGGCTCCGGCAGGTCTCCCCGCAGAACGCCCTCCTCGCCCTGGAACAGATCTGGGGCCGCGACCTCTCCGCCCTCGACCCGGACGGGCCGCTCCCCGACATCGACCCCGACCCCGACTCGGCGCTCGTCCAGGGCCGGGTGCGGGTCGCCGACCCGGTGGCGGTGGCCCGGAAGTGGCGGGCGCTCTCCGAGGCCAAGGGCCTGTCGATCCGGCAGACCGTCATCGAGACGTCCGGCAGGCAGTCCTTCGTCGGCAGCCCGGAGACGGTGGCCGCGGCCCTGACGGAGTTCGTCGCGGCGGAGGCCGCCGACGGCTTCATCCTCGTCCCCCACCTCACCCCCGGCGGCCTCGACGGCTTCGTCGACCGGGTCGTCCCGCTGCTCCAGGAGCGCGGGGTCTTCCGTACGGAGTACTCCGGCACCACGCTGCGGTCGCACCTCGGGCTTCCCGAGCCCGTATGGAAAGGTTGAGCACCATGAGCACGGATCGACAGCGGGACCCGGCGCCGGAGACACCGGCGGACGCGGCGGAGCGGTGGCGGCACTGGCACGAGCAGCGGGAGGCCGCGGTCTCCTCCTCGTACGGTCCGCTCTCCCTCACCGGCACCTACTGGCTCTCGGACTTCCCGGAGGGGCGAATTCCGGCCGTTCCGGGGGAGTGGCGGGAGGACGGCGGCGAGGTGCTCCTCAGCGCCCGCGCCGAGGACGGGATCACCGTCGACGGCAAGCCCCTCACCGGTACGGTCCGGCTGGCCGCCGACCACGGCCCGGTGCACGCCTCGCGGGTCGCCACGGGCGGCAGACGGCTCGTGGTGCTGCGCCGGGAAGGACTGTGGGCGGTCCGCGACTTCGACCCCGGCTCCGAGGCCCGGAGCGCCTTCCTGGGTATCGAGGCCACCCCGTACGACGAGCGCTGGGTGGTGCCCGGCGTCTACCGTCCGTACGGGGCGGAGCGCAGTGTGCGGGTGGAGAACGCCGACGGACGCGAGCGCGGTCTCGGGCTCGCCGGGGAACTGGTCTTCGAGCTGCACGGCGGTGAGCACACCCTTCAGGTGGCCGTCGAGGAGGACGGCTCGCTGTGGGCGGTCTTCGCGGACGCCACCAGCGGACGGGACAGCTACCGCTTCCGGTTCCTGCGCCCGGCGGCCCCGGCGGCGGACGGCTCGGTGACGGTGGACCTCAACCGCGCGCTGCTGCCGCCGTGCGCCTTCGCGGACCACTTCATCTGCCCGTTCCCGCCGCCCGGGAACACGCTCGACACCGCCGTCGCGGCGGGGGAGCGGCGGCAGCTCACCCACTGACCGCGAGCCGACCGGGGGCCGAGCGCGAGCCGACCGGGGGCCGAACGGGAGGATCTCCTCCCGGTCGGCCCCCGGTCGGCTCTTCTTCTCTCCAACACCGTTGTGAACGGCGGTAGTTGAGAACTCCACGGCTGGAATGTGCCCTTGCGACGTGAAGTCGTGCGCGTCGACACTCCCCCACAGCGCAGGCCCCAGGCCGCGCCTCACGGGCCCGACCCCCCACGGCGGGCCCCCGATTCCCCTCGGGAGGAACGAAAAGTGAGGACCACGCGCACCACCCCCACGAGAACGATCCGGCTGCTCGCCGTCACGGCGGGTCTCGCCGCCGTCGCGGCACTCGCCGTCCCCACCGCGAGCGCGGGCACCGCGGACACCGGCCCCCGTACCTTCGGCGCCGCCGCGCTCGCCGCCACCGGTGACGCCGTCCGCGCCGCCGACGTGGCGGGCACCGCCTGGTACGTCGACACCGCCACCGACCGGCTGGTGGTCACCGCCGACTCCACCGTCACCCCGGCGGAGATAGCGAGGATCAAGGGCCGCGCCGGGGCGAACGCGGACGCCCTCCGCGTCGAACGGACCCCCGGCAAGCTCAGCAAGCTGATCTCCGGCGGCGACGCGACCTACGCCGACAGCTGGCGCTGCTCGCTGGGCTTCAACGTCCGCGACGCCGCCGGGAACTACTTCTTCCTGACCGCCGGGCACTGCACCGACGGCGCCGGGAGCTGGTACGCCGACTCCTCCCGCGCCACCGTGCTCGGGACCACCGCCGGATCGAGCTTCCCCGGTGACGACTACGGTCTGGTGCGGTACACCAACGCGTCGATCGTCAAGTCCGGATCGGTCGGCAGCGTGGACATCACCAGCGCCGTCAACGCCACGGTCGGCCTGTCCGTCACCCGCCGGGGCTCCACCACCGGCATCCACAGCGGCTCGGTGACCGGTCTCAACGCCACCGTGAACTACGGCGGCGGCGACATCGTCTCCGGTCTGATCCGTACGAACGTCTGCGCCGAGCCCGGCGACTCCGGCGGCCCGCTCTACTCGGGCAGCCGGGCCGTCGGCCTCACCTCGGGCGGCAGCGGCAACTGCTCCACGGGCGGCACGACGTACTTCCAGCCCGTGACGGAGGCGCTGAGCGCCTACGGGGTCAGCGTCTTCTGAGCGGAGGGGTGAACGGGGGCCGGAAAGCCTTTGTGAATCCTTTCACAAAGGGACTTCCGGCCCCTCCCCAGAGGCCCTTTTCCGCCCCTTTTCGCAGGTCAACGGGTGTCGAATGGAGGCATCAGCGAAAAGGGACCGAAGAAGGAGTACCTGCCATGGAGGCCAAGGAGATGGTGGACGGACTGGTACGGGACGCCCTCGGGGCGCTCGACCGGTTCGAGACCTTCGACCAGGAGCAGGTCGACCACATCGTCAAGAAGGCCTCGCTCGCCGCGCTGAGCGCGCACGGCGACCTGGCGAAGCTCGCCGTCGAGGAGACCGGCCGCGGCCTGTTCGAGGACAAGGCCGTCAAGAACCTCTTCGCCTGCGAGCACGTCACCCACTCGATGGCCGGTCTGAAGACCGCCGGAGTCATCCGCCGCGACGAACTGAACGGCATCACCGAGATCGCCGAGCCCGTCGGCGTCGTCTGCGCGATGACCCCGGTCACCAACCCCACCTCGACCACGATCTTCAAGGCGCTCATCGCCCTCAAGACCCGCAACCCGATCGTCTTCGCCTTCCACCCCTCCGCCCAGAACTGCTCCGCCGAGGCCGCCCGGATCGTCCGTGACGCCGCCGTCGCCGCGGGCGCCCCCGAGGGCTGTGTGCAGTGGATCGAGGAGCCCTCCATGGAGGCCACCGGCCTCCTGATGAACCACGAGGGCGTCTCCACCATCCTCGCCACCGGCGGAAACGCGATGGTCAGGGCCGCCTACTCGTGCGGCAAGCCCGCCCTCGGCGTCGGCGCGGGCAACGTCCCCGCCTATGTCACCCGCAGCGCCAAGCTCCAGCGCGCGATCCACGACATCGTGCTCTCCAAGGCCTTCGACAACGGCATGATCTGCGCCTCCGAGCAGGCCGTCGTCCTCGACCGGGAGGTGTACGAGGAGGGCATCGCCGAATTCGAACGGCTCGGCGCGCACGTCGTCAGCGCCGCCGAGAAGACCAAGCTGGAGGAGTACGTCTTCGGCACCACCGCCCACGCCACCAACTGCGGCGGTGCGAAGCTCAACGCGGCCGTCGTCGGCAAGTCCCCCCGGTGGATCGCCGAGCAGGCGGGCTTCGAGGTCCCCGAGGGCACCTCCATCCTCCTCGCCGAGTGCGCCGAGGTCGGCGAGGCCGAGCCGCTCACCCGCGAGAAGCTCTCCCCGATCCTGGCCGCCCTCAAGGCCGACTCCACCGAGCACGGCCTGGAGCTCTCCGCCCGCATGGTCGAGTTCCACGGTCTCGGCCACAGCGCCGCCATCCACACCGAGGACGAGGCACTGGCCGAGGAGTTCGGCAAGCGGGTCAAGGCGATCCGCGTGATCGTCAACGCGCCCTCCACCTTCGGCGGCATCGGCGACGTCTACAACTCCTTCCTCCCCTCGCTCACGCTCGGCTGCGGCTCGTACGGACACAACTCCGTGTCGAACAACGTGACCGCGGTCAACCTGATCAACGTCAAGCGGATCGGACGGCGCAACAACAACATGCAGTGGTACAAGGTGCCGCCGAAGATCTACTTCGAGCGCAACGCGATCCGCTACCTCGGCGAGATGGAGGACATCCACCGGGTCACCATCGTCACCGACCGGACGATGAGCGCCATCGGCTTCGTCCAGAAGATCACCGACATCCTCAACGGACGCGAGGAGCCGGTCACCATCCAGGTCATCGACTCCGTCGAGCCCAACCCGGAGCTCGCCACCGTGCAGGCCGGAGCCGCCGCCATGCGCGCGTTCGGCCCGGACACCGTCATCGCCCTCGGCGGCGGCTCCCCGATGGACGCCGCGAAGATCATGTGGCTGATGTACGAGCGGCCCGAGGTCGAGTTCGCGGACACCAAGGAGAAGTTCTTCGACATCCGCAAGCGCGCCTACCGCTTCCCGAAGCTCGGCGAGAAGGCCAAGCTGGTCGCGATCCCGACCACCTCGGGCACCGGCAGCGAGGTCACCCCCTTCGCGGTGATCTCCGACCCGGCGGCGGCGCAGAAGTACCCGCTCGCGGACTACGCGCTCACCCCCGACGTCGCCATCGTCGACCCGGTGCTGCCGATGAACCTCCCGCCCACCGTCACCGCCGACTCCGGCTTCGACGCCCTGACCCACGCCACCGAGGCGTACGTCTCCGCCTACGCGAACGACTTCACCGACGGCCAGTGCCTCCAGGCCATCAAGCTGATCTTCCAGAACCTGGAGACCTGCGTGACGGAGGGCGCCAAGGCGCCCGAGGCCCGCGAGAAGATGCACAACGCCTCGACCATCGCGGGCATGGCCTTCGCCAACGCCTTCCTCGGCCTGGTCCACGCCATGGCCCACACCCTCGGCAACACCTTCCACGTCGCCCACGGCCGCACCAACGCGCTGCTGCTCCCGCACGTGATCCGCCACAACGGCACCGTCACCCACAAGGCCGTGCCGTGGCCGAAGGCCGAGGTCTACCGGGCGCCCGAGCGCTTCCAGGAGATCGCCCGGATGCTGGGCCTCCCGGCCGCGACGCCGGAGGAGGGCGTGGAGTCCTACGCCCGTGCGGTGGAGGACCTCAGGGCCCGCTGCGGCATCCCGGCCTCCTTCCAGGAGGAGGGCGTCGACGAGGCGGCCTTCCTGGAGGCCCTGCCCCAGCAGGCGGTCAACGCCTACGCCGACCAGTGCGCGCCCGCCAACCCGCGGATGCCGATGATCGACGACATGAAGGAACTGATGACCCGGGCGTACTACGGCAAGTAGGACCCCACGGTGGAGGGCCCCCGGCGCTGGCGAGCGCCGGGGGCCCTTCGCGGTGCGCGGACCGGCCTCCCGTACGGGGATCAGGGGCGGTCCCGCTTCCCGTACGGGGTCAGGGCCGTGCCCCGTCCGGGGCGCCCACCTCGTCCGCGATGACCTCCGGCTCCGGCGGCGGCTTCACCGAGGTCACCACCAGCGTCACCACCGTGCCGACCACCGCCCAGGCCGAGAGCACCAGCATCGACGCGGTCATGTCGTTGCCCTTGAAGTACGCGATCGAGCGCGCCGCCCAGGTGCCCGCGCCCGGTGGCAGGGCGGGTCCGATCGCGCTCCAGAACGGCGGCAGCATCGGCAGCGGGAAGGCGCCGCCCGCGCTGGGATTGCCCGCGACCACCACGATCAGGATCGCCAGGCCGATGCCGACGATCCCGAAGACCGACTGCAGGGCGAGCGTGGCCGCGCCGACGGAGAAGACCACCAGGGCCCCCAGGCCCCACAGGGCGGCGACGCTGCCGGGCAGGGCGCCCAGGATCGGGCCGACGATGAGCGCGCCGCCGAGCCCGCCGAGGACCGAGTAGAGGGCGAGCACCCCGAGCCGGATGACCGCCCGCTCCCGGTTGGCGGGCCGGGAACCGGCGCTGATCGCCAGGATCGCGGCACAGATGTAGCCGCCGACGCACCAGCCGACGACCAGGTAGAAGGACGAGAGCCCGTTGAAGTCCTCCCGGGAGGCGGGCGCCACGTCCACCGTCCGCACCGAGCGGTTCCGGAGCTCCTCCGCCCCGGTGACGATCCGGTCCAGGGCCGTGGACAGCGCCGTACCGCCGCCGGAGGCGACGAGCAGGGTGTCGGTGCGGCCGACCGGGTCGAAGAGCAGCGCGCCGTCGATCTCCCGGTTCAGGATCTGGTCCCGCGCGGTGGCCTCGTCGGCGACCGCGCGGGCGTCGAGCGGCCCGCCGGGCAGCCCGTCCAGCTGCGTCACGAGCCGCCCGGCGACCGCCTGCGGCGCGACCACGCCGAAGGGCACGTCCCTCGGTTTCGGGTGGTGCAGCGCCCCGACGTAGGAGGTGATGAACAGCAGCTGGAGGGCGAAGACGCCGATCACCAGGAGGGCGGCTCGGGGAGTGACGGCGCTTCTCAGTTCATCGACGAGACTCATGCCCCCCAGGCTCCGCCCCGCCGCCCCCGCCCGCAGTCGGGAAGGGCCCGAACGGGTGAGCCGCGCGGGGCGGCCGAGAGGGGAGCGGGGGAGAGCCGGGGTCGGGTCCGCGCCCGGCGGGACTCCCGTACGCCCGCCCCGGAGATGTGCTCAACGGGCCTTGCTGTGATTGTTCATGACGACACGTCAATTTTTACCGACGCGTAACTTCCGGTCGAGACTACCGGTGCGTAGCTTGGCGGGAGCGCGGCCTTGTCGCGCATCCCCACTTGTGGTCCGGACCGCAGGGCGTACCCCCACCATCCCCTTGAGCCGCAAGGAGAACGCCCGATGCTGTCCCGTACCCCCTGGAAGCAGGCCGTCAGAGCGCTGTCCGTCCTGCTCCTGACCGCCGCCGCCACGCTCGCGCCGACCGCCGCCGCCTCCGCCCAGCCCGCCGCCGCGACCGTCGACCGGGGCTGGAACGACTTCTCCTGCAAGCCGTCGGCCGCCCACCCGCGCCCGGTCGTCCTCGTCCACGGCACCTTCGGCAACTCCGTCGACAACTGGCTGGGCCTCGCGCCCTACCTGGTCGCCCGGGGCTACTGCGTCTTCTCGCTCGACTACGGCCAGCTGCCGGGCGTGCCCCTCTTCAACGGACTCGGGCCCATCTCCGTGTCCGCCGGACAGCTCAAGACGTACGTCGACCGGGTCCTCGCCGCCACCGGCGCCCCCGAGGCCGACCTCGTCGGACACTCCCAGGGCGGGATGATGCCCCGCTGGTACCTCAAGTTCCTCGGCGGGGCCGAGAAGGTGAACGCGCTCGTCGGCATCGCGCCCGACAACCACGGCACCACCCTGCTCGGCCTCACCGGACTGCTCCCGTACTTCCCCGGCGCGAAGGACCTGATCAGCTCCGCCACGCCGGGCCTCGCCGACCAGATCGCGGGCTCGCCGTTCCTCACCCGGCTCAACGAGGGCGGGGACACCGTGCCCGGCGTCCGCTACCACGTCATCGCGACCCGGTACGACGAGGTCGTCACGCCCTACCGCTCACAGTTCCTGAGCGGCCCGAACGTCACCAACGTCCTCATCCAGGACAAGTGTGCGCTCGACCTCTCCGAGCACGTGGCCATCGGCACGGTGGACCGGGTCACCTTCCACGAGGTGGCCAACGCCCTCGACCCGGCCCGTGCCACACCGACGACCTGCCTGTCCGTGGTCGGCTAGGCCGACCGGCCACGACCGGCCGCGACCCGTTACGAACGGCGGCGGCGGGCGGCGGCGAAGAGCAGGGCCGCCCCGCTCGCCAGGACGGCGGCGCCACCCACCGCCAGGTACGCGGTGGTGGCGTCGCCGCCCGTCTCGGCGAGCACCTCGCCGGAGCCCGTGCCCGAACCGGCCGCCGGTGCGGGGGCGTTGGGCGCGGTGGTGGCCGGGTTGCCGTCCTCCCCGCCCGCCGGAACGGTCGGCTGCGGGGTGGGCGCGGCGGCGGTCGCGCCCGCGCCCGTCGCCGCGTCGTCGTCCCCGTGCCCGCCGTGCTCGACCGTGGACTGGCCCTGGCCGTCCTCGATCTGCTCGTCGGTGGGCGCGGAGGCGGTCGGCGCCGGGGCCGTGGTGCCGTTGTCCTTCCCGAACACGACGTCCGAGCAGGTGTAGAACGCCTCGGGGGAGTCCGAGCGCTGCCAGACCGAGTAGATCAGGTGCCGTCCGGACTTCTTCGGCACCGTCCCCCGGAAGACGTAGTCACCGCTCTCCATCCGGGGGTCCGTCACCTTCGCGAACGGATTCGCCTCCAGGTCCGACCACTTCAGCGGCTTCGACGGGTCGTACCCGTCCTTCGTCACGTACAGCGCGAACGAACCCCGGTGCGGCGCCGTGCCCTTGTAGCGGAAGGTGTGCGCCCCGGCGGCCAGCGGGCTGGCGGGCCAGTCGGCCCGCGCCAGGTCGAGCCCCCGGTACTTGTCGTTCCCGGCGCTGCACAGCTTGCCGTCCGGGATCAGCTCCCGGTGCTTCCCGGCGGCGTTCGCGATGTTCACCCCGTTCCAGTCGTAAAGCGCCTGGGGCCCGCCGGCCGCCACCGCCGCCTTGCACGCCGCCGACTTCGGGGACTCGGGTCCCTCCGCGTAGCAGGCCGACACCCGGCTCACCGGATCGGTCATCGACCCGTGCGCGGACGCGGGACCGGACGAGAGCCCGGCCAGGGCGAACACCGCGACCGTGGTGGCGGCGGCGGAGGTACGGCGAGAGGTCATGGGGGGACAGCTCCTTCACGGGGGACGACATGGGGGGTTGACCAGCAAGCTAGCCCTCCGGCCACGCGGAAGAGCCCCGGGAACGGGGCGGAAGGAGATCCTTAGGGTCGCTTTAAGGCGCCGGTAAGCGACGCCTGAGGAACACCGCCCCGCCCCCTCACCCCAGGCGGCGGTACCGGCGTTCCGGGCGGCCCGTGCCGCCGTAGCGCAGGGTGATCTCCGCCCGGCCCGTCTGGGCGAAGTACTCCAGGTAGCGGCGGGCGCTGACGCGGGAGAGGGAGCCCGCCTCCGCGCACTCCGTGGCGGAGAGGCCCGCCGGATGGGCGCGGAGGATCGAGTCGACCAGGTCGGCCGTGTGGGCGGCCAGTCCCTTCGGCAGCTCCCGGGAGCCGCGCGGCCGGGTGCCGAAGATCTGGTCGACGTCCTCCTGGCGCGCCTCGTCGAGCTCGTCGAGGCGGTTGCGGAGCGAGGCCACGTGACGCAGCTGTTCGTGCAGCGCCGCCTGGTTGAACGGCTTGATCAGATAGTGCAGCGCCCCCGCCCGCAGCGCCTCGCGGATCGTGCCCACGTCCCGGGCCGCCGTGATGAACAGCGCGTCCGTGGCCAGGCCCGCGGCCCGCATCTCCCGCAGCACCCGGATTCCGTCCATATCGGGCAGGAAGACGTCGAGCAGCACCAGATCGGGCCGTAGCCGCTCCGCCGCCCGCAGGGCCTCCGCCCCGCTGTGCGCCACCCCCGCCACTCTGAATCCGGGCACCACCGACACATAGCGGCAGTGCAGCTTGGCGACCATGAAGTCGTCGTCCACCACCAGCACGTTCGTCACACCGACCCACGCTAGGTCGCGACCACAACGACCACAACGTCCGTTGGTTGCGGAAGAGAGACAGCTTCTTAACGCGCAGGCAACATGTGGGCCACCTCACACCCCCCTTCCCCTTCTACCTGAGAGGCGGCACACGTGCGGTTGCGCACCCCCCTCGCCCTCCTCGGGGCCGCGCTCCTGGTGCTGGTGGGTCCCCCACTGCTCAGCATCGGCAGTGGCTCCGACTCCGGCACCCGGATACCCGGCCTGCGCTTCATGGTTCCCAACACGCCCGGCGGCGGCTACGACATCACCGCCCGTACCGCCGCCAAGAACGCCGAGGAGGCGGGCCTCACCGACGACATCGAGGTCTTCAACCTGCCGGGCGCGGGAGGCACCGTCGGCCTCACCCGGCTCGTCGGCGAACGGGGCAACGGCCGCCTCGCCATGTCCATGGGGCTCGGCGTCGTCGGCGCCGTTCACACCAACGCCACCCCCCGTACCCTCGCCGACACCACCCCGATCGCCCGGCTCACCGAAGAGCAGGACATCGTCGTGGTCGGCAAGGACTCCCCGTACAAGACCATCCAGGAGCTGCTCACCGCCTGGAAGAAGGACCCGGGCAAGCTCCCCGTCGGCGGCGGTTCCTCGCCCGGCGGCCCGGACCACCTCGCCCCGATGCTGATGGCGCAGGCCGCCGGGATCGCCCCGAAGGACGTCAACTACGTCCCCTTCGACGGCGGCGGCGAACTCCTCGCCTCCATCCTCGGCAACAAGGTCGGCTTCGGCGTCTCCGGCGTCGGCGAGTACCTCGACCAGATCAAGGCCGGGGAGCTGCGGCTCCTCGCCGTCACCGGCCCCCAGCGCGTCCCCGGACTCGACGCCCCCACCCTCCGCGAGGCCGGGCTCGACACCGAGTTCACCAACTGGCGCGGCATCGTCGCCCCGCCCGGACTCTCCGACGCCGAGCGCGAGAAGCTCGTGACCCTCGTGACCGAGCTGCGCGACTCCCCGCAGTGGAAGGAGTCGCTGAAGACCCACGGCTGGAACGACGCCTTCCTGCCGGGCGAGGAGTTCGGCGCCTTCCTCACGGAGCAGGACCGCCGGGTCGGCTCCGTCCTCAAGGAGCTGGGCCTGTGAGCGCGAAGAACGACCCCGCGAAGAACGAGCCCGCGAACGGCGGTGCCGTGGAGAACGAGACCGTGGAGACCGAACACGCGACGAGCGACCACGCGAAGACCGAGGCCGTCCGCGACGAGCCCGTCCGCACGGAGGGCGAGAACACGACCGGGACCTCAGGGAGCGGGACCTCGGCGGACGAGACCCCCGGGGCCGCGAGCGGGAAGACCGGGGCCACCAAGGGCTCCTGGCTGCGCGAGCGCTCCGAACTCGGCGTCGGCGTCCTGCTGTTCCTCCTGGGTGCCCTCGTCATCGTCGACGCCCTCACCCTCGACACCGACCTCGCGAGCAGGGGTCCCATCGGCCCCGCCACCGTCCCCCTCGTCGTCGGCTTCGGACTCCTGATCGTCGCCGTCCTGCTCTCCGTGGACGTCCTGCGCGGCGGCCGGGGCGAGGCCGAGGCGGGCGAGGACGTCGACCTGGCCGAACCCGCCGACTGGCGCACCGTCCTGCTCCTCGCCGGAGCCTTCCTCGCCTTCGCCGTCCTCATCGGACCCGTCGGCTTCCCCGTCGCCGGAGCACTGCTCTTCTGGGGCGCGGCCTACGCACTCGGCAGCCGTCACTACCACCGTGACCCGCTGATCGCGGCCGGCCTCTCGCTCCTCGCCTACGGCGTCTTCGACAAGCTGCTCGGCGTACCGCTGCCCGGCGGCCCGCTGATGGGAGTGATCTGACCCATGGATTCCCTCAACTCCCTCATCGACGGCTTCGGGACCGCCCTGAGCCCGATGAACCTGATGTGGGCCGCCCTCGGCGTGCTCCTCGGCACCGCCATCGGCGTCCTCCCCGGCATCGGCCCCGCCATGGCCGTGGCCCTGCTGCTCCCCGTCACCTACGGGCTCGACCCGACCGGCGCGTTCATCATGTTCGCGGGCATCTACTACGGGGCCATGTTCGGCGGCTCCACCACCTCGATCCTCCTCAACACCCCCGGGGAGAGCGCGGCGGTCGTCGCCGCCATCGAGGGCAATCCGATGGCCAAGTCGGGCCGGGGCGCGCAGGCGCTCGCCGCCGCCGCCATCGGGCACTTCGCCGGTGGCATGATCGGCACGATCCTGCTCGTCGTGCTCGCGCCGACGGTCGCCGCGCTCGCCGTCGACATCGGCGCCCCCGACTACCTGGCCCTGATGGTCCTCGCCTTCATCGCGGTGACCTCGGTCCTCGGCTCCTCCCGCATCCGTGGCCTGGCCTCCCTGCTCATCGGCCTCACCATCGGACTGGTCGGCCTCGACCAGATGACGGGCCAGCAGCGCCTCACCTTCGGCTCGCTCCAGCTCGCCGACGGCATCGACGTCGTCATCGTCGCGGTCGGTCTCTTCGCCATCGGCGAGGCCCTGTGGGTCGCCGCGCACCTGCGCCGCTCCACCGGGGAGGCCATCCCGGTCGGCCGTCCCTGGCTCGGCAAGGACGACGTCCGGCGCACCTGGAAGTCCTGGCTGCGCGGTCCCCTCATCGGCTTCCCGTTCGGCGCGATCCCGGCCGGTGGCGCGGAGATCCCGACGTTCCTCTCGTACGTCACGGAGAAGCGTCTGTCGAAGCACAAGGCGGAGTTCGGCAAGGGCGCCATCGAGGGCGTCGCGGGACCGGAGGCGGCGGCCTCGGCCTCGGCGGCGGGCACCCTCGTCTCCATGCTGACCCTCGGACTGCCGACCACGGCCGTCGCCGCCGTGATGCTGGCCGCGTTCCAGCAGTACGGCATCCAGCCGGGCCCGCTGCTCTTCGAGCGGGAGCCGGAGCTGGTGTGGGGTCTCATCGCCTCGCTGTTCGTCGGCATGGTGCTGCTGCTCGCGCTCAACCTGCCGCTGGCCCCGGTCTGGGCGAAGCTGCTGAAGATCCCGCGTCCCTACCTCTACGCGGGCATCCTGTTCTTCGCCGCGGTCGGCGCGTACGCGGTCGGCGGCGAGGCCCTCGACCTGGTCATCCTGCTGGTCGTCGGTCTGATCGGGCTCGGGATGCGGCGCTACGGGCTGCCGGTGCTCCCGGCCGTCATCGGTGTCATCCTCGGCCCGGCCGCCGAGCAGCAGCTCCGCCGCGCGCTCCAGATCAGCGACGGCGCCGTGACGGGCCTGGTGAACACGCCGTTCTCGATCACCGTGTACACGGTCGTCGTGCTGCTGCTCGCCTGGCCGCTGGTGCGGAAGGCGGTGAGCCGCCGCTCCGCGAGCTGACCGTACGACGGTATGTGCGGTGGATACGGCCAACTCGCCCGCAATGGGGTGAGTTTCAGACACCTGGCGGCCGGACCCGATATCCCTGGCGGGCAGCACCACCCCCCACCCCCGAAGGGACCCCGCACATGCGCGTACGACGCGTCCTCGTCACCGGCGCCCTGCTCGCCGTCTCCGCAGCCGTCGCCCCTCTCGCCCACGCGGGAGGGGCCGACGGCCTTTCCGCTCACGACGGCCTTTCCGCTCACGACGGCCTTTCCGGCCGGGAGAGCGCTTCCGTCAGGGAAGGTGCTTTCGGCAGGGAAGACATTTTCGTTCACGGCGGTCTCTCCGGCCATGACGGCCCGTTCGGCCGGGGAACGGCCCAGGGCCTGCCGGCCCTCGGCCCGGTCGTCCCCGCCGACCCGGCCGGACGTGGCGGGCGGGCTCCCGCCGCCGACGCGGTCACCGTCGACAGCCGTGGGATCCTCGGCGCGGACGGCACGGTGACCCTGTCCGGGACCTACCGCTGCCTCGACGACGGCGCGGGCCCCGTCCTCGTCGGTTCCAACCTCACGCAGGGGGGCCACTCGGCCGGGATCGGCGGCACCCGGGCCGTCTGCGACGGCCGCGCGCACCCATGGACCAACACGGGGGTCGTGAAGGACCCCGCCTACCGGCCGGGGCCCGCCCGGGTGCGCGCCACGCTCGCCCAGATCACCACCGGCCCGGACGGCCTCCCGGTCCCCACGATCAGGGCCGTACAGGAGGTCCCCGTCACGCTGGGCTGAACGCCCCCGGGCCCCGGACGGGGGAGGGACCGGGCCAAGCCGGCCTCTCCCCCTGGGACCGGCCCGGCCCGGGAGGCGGCGGTGGTACACCCCCTCCCGGTGCCCGCCCGGTGCCGGGGGTCGTCGGGCGCTCGGCACCCCGTCCGGAACCCCCTCAGCCCAGGAGTTCCGTCAGGCCCTCGCGTCCCAGGGCGGCCAGCGCGTCCAGGGCGGCGACGGCGCGTTCCGCCGCCTCCGGGTCGGAGGCGGCGAGCCCGCTCGCCGCGAACTCGTCCTCGTCGAGCCGCAGCACCTCGCTCCCGTCCGCCGACACCCACAGGTCCAGGTCCAGGTCCTCGACCACCACCCCCGCCTCCCCGATCACGGCGGGCCGGGTGATGTCGCAGTACCAGCCCTTGCGGATGCCGTCGGCGGACCACACCTCCTTGACCGTGAACCAGCGGTCGCGCCAGTAGTGCTCCACGAAGACGTCACCCGGCTCGAACCGCACGAAACCGAAGTCCCGTATCCCCTCGGCGGCCCACGGGGCACGGACCGAGAGCCGGTCACCGTGCTCCCCGAGCACCTCGGCCGGGTAACGGATCTTCGTCCGGCCGGCCTTCGTCAGGGTGATCTCAACCGAGCGTCCGGACATGGCGCACCTCCCGGGCGGCCACCTGGTAGCCGAACCACTTGTTGATCGCCAGCATCGGCCCGTTCTCCGTGTCGTTCCCGGTGAACGCCTCCGTGCAGCCCGCCGCGCGCGCCCGGTGCAGCGAGGCGTTCTTCACGAGCTTGGCGAGTCCGCGCCCCCGGAACCCCGGCGCCGTGCCCGTCATCCCGGTGCCGAACCGGCCGAGCCCGTCCGTCTGCGCCGCAGTGAACGCGGCGGGCACGCCGTCCACCACCGCGACCGTCGTCAGCGCCCGGTCGAACAGCGGATGCTCCCAGGTGGTCGCCCGCCAGTGGTCGAAGTCGGCCAGATCCGACCCCACGTCACTCGGCTCGTCGGCGGTCGTCACCGCGTCCAGCTCGAACAGCGGCCGGAGATCGGCCGCGAAGTCCTCGGCGGTGAGCAGCTCGACCCCGGCGGGCGGCGCCTGGAGCGGCGGCAGTACGGCCGAGGCCAGATCGAGCCGGAGGAAGTACGCGGACCTGCTGGGGGAGTAGCCCCGCCGCCCGGCCCAGGCCAGGTTCTCCGGCGCGTCCAGGACCCAGCTGTACAGGGTCGTCGCGCCCCGCTCGGCCAGGTGCTCCTCGGCGGCCCGGAGCAGCAGCGTGCCCGCTCCCCGGCCCAGGTGCGCGGGGTCGACGTAGACGTTGACGAAGCCGACGCCGGGCTTGGGGGAGTCATGGGCGATGCCCTGCTGGGCCGTACCGACGACCTCGCCGTCCTCCGTCACGGCGACGAGCGGACGGGCATGGGCCTCCGGGTGGGCGCGCGCCCAGTCGAAGGCGCATTGTTCGGCGGTCGCGAGCATGAAGGGCACGGCGGCGCGCCGGGCCCGGGCGAACCCCTCGGCGTCCTCGGAACGCACATCACGGACGATCACAGTCATGTGGCCGGACGCTACGGGCGAGGGACGCTCCGCCGCCTCCCATTTTCCGGTGGCATGGGGGCAGAATCGGCGGGGTGACACTCACCATCGCCGTGGACCACGCATCCACCACCGCTCCCTACGAACAACTGCGGGCCCAGATCTCGGAGCGGGCCCGGTCGGGCAGACTGCCGGTCGGATACAAGCTGCCGACGGTACGGGGGCTCGCGGAGCAACTGGGGCTCGCCGCGAACACGGTCGCCAAGGCGTACAAGGCACTGGAGGCGGACGGGGTGATCGAGACGCGCGGACGTCACGGCACCTTCGTCGCAGCCGCCGGAGACGCGGCGACCCGCCGGGCCGCCACCGCCGCCGCCCAGTACGCCGAGGAGGCCCGTCGCCTCGGTCTCAGCCGCGAGGCGGCGGAGGCGGCGCTCAACGAGGCACTGCGCGCCGCCTACGACGACTGACCTCCCCGGGGGCCCGTCGACCGGCTCCACGGGACGGGCCCGCACGGACGGGCGCGTGGGGACGGGCCCGTGGGGACGGGCCTCGCGGATACAGGTCCGACCTGTACCGGGTCCGACCTGTACCGGGTCCTACAGGTACAGGCCCGCCCCCGCCGTGCGGGGTTCCGGGAGTTCCGCCGGGGGCGTGCCGCGACGCAGGGCGAACAGCTCCGCGAGCGTCGCGCCCCCGCGCGGCACGTCCTTCTCCCGGCCGAGCCAGCGCACCGACTCGTCCCGGGTCAGCGGCCCGACCTCGATCCGGGCCAGGCAGCGGCCCGGCCGGACCACGGCCGGGTGCATCCGCTCCAGGTCCTCGTTGGTGGTGACCCCGACCAGGACGTTCCGGCCCTGCCCGAGCAGCCCGTCGGTCAGGTTGAGCAGCCGCGACAGGGCCTGCCCCGCCGTGTGCTTGGCCTCTCCCCGGATCAGCTCGTCGCAGTCCTCCAGGAGCAGCAGCCGCCAGCGCCCCTTCGCGGTGCCCTCCTCCTCGCCGATGGCGATGTCCATCAGATAGCCGACGTCGTTGAAGAGCCGCTCCGGGTCGAGCACGCAGTCCACCTGGCACCAGTCCTGCCACGACCGGGCGAGGGTCCGCAGCGCGGAGGTCTTGCCGGTGCCCGGCGGCCCGTGCAGCAGCAGGAGTCGGCCGGTGACGGAGTCGGCGGTGACCTTCATCAGCCGGTCCATGGAATCGGCCACCGGCGCCGAGTAGTTCGGGCGGACCTCGTCCCAGGTCCCGGCGCTGATCTGCCGGGTCGTCCGGTGCGCGCCGCGCCGGGGCGACATGTACCAGAAGCCCATCGTCACGTCCTCCGGCTGGGGCTCCGGCTCGTCCTTGGCCCCGTCGGTGGCCTCCTTCAGGACCCGTTCGGCGAGGTCGGCGTCGACGGCCGTCACGGTGACGTCCGCACCCTGCTTCCAGCGGGTGACCAGCAGGGTCCAGCCCTCGCCCTCGGCGAGCAGGGCGCTGCGGTTGTCGTCCTTCGTGGCCCGCAGCACGGTGGCCCCGGCCGGGAGCAGCGTCGCCTCGGGCCGGACCCGGTCGACGGTGGTGCTGTGCGAGTGCGGCTGCTCCCCGGTCGCGAAGCGGCCGAGGAACAGCGCGTCGACGACGTCCGAGGGAGAGTCGCTGTCGTCGAGGTTGAGCCGGATCGGCAGCGCGAGCTGCGGCGCCGAGGGAACCGGTGGGGTGTCAGCCATGGCGTCCATGATCCGGCAAGGGGTCGGGCCGCGCACCGGGTTTTGCCGGGGCCGCGCCCCTGCCGGGGCGTCAGATCCAGTGGCCCCGCACCGCTCCCCGGGCGCGCCGGACGATCGCGTACCCCTTGGTCATGGCCCGGTCGAGGGCGAAGTTCCGGCCGAGCGCCCGGCCCTCCACGAGCCGGGTGAACTCCTCGGTGCCGGTGGAGCGGCGCACGGTGACGCGTTCGAGGGCGTACGGCCCCTGGTGGCGTCCGGCCCGCGCGTTGCCGACCGCGAGGGCCTGGGTGAAGCCCGCCTCCCGGACGGTGCGGCGGACCCGGCGGCTGGAGTAGCCGAAGGGGTACGCGAAGGAGACCGGGGCGGTGCCGGTCTCCTCGGCCACGATCTCGCGGCAGCGCAGGGTCTCGAAGCGGAGCCGTCGTGCGTCGAGCTGGTCGAGCTGCGGATGGGTGTGGCTGTGTCCGCCGATCTCCGCGCCCGCGTCGGCGAGTTCGCGCACCTGGGCCCAGCCGAGCATGGTGTCGGGCGCGCCGCCGGTGGCGTGCGGGCCGGGCAGCCAGCCGGTGGAGACGAAGACGGTACTGCTGAAGGAGTGCCGGGCCAGGACCGGGAGGGCGTACCGGTGGACGCCCTCGTAGCCGTCGTCGAAGGTGACGAGCAGGGGACGGGCGGGCAGCGGACCGCCGGTGCGCCAGGCGGCGGCCAGGGCTGCGGTGGTCAGCGGGGTGAATCCGCGCCCGGCGACGATCTCCATCTGCGCGGCGAAGGCCTCGGGCGTGACGGAGAGCCCCAGGACCGCGGGCGCCGGGTCGGGGCCGACGGCGTGGTACATGAGGATGGGCACGGCGACGGAGCCGGAGCCGGCCATGGCGCCGGTGCCGGTCGTGGTCCGGGGCGCGGGGTCGGTACCGGGCGTGGTCGCGGATCCGCTCATCGGGAGGCCCCCTCGGCGGTCGAGGCTCCGGCGGGCCCGGCCACCGCGTTCGCGGGGGTCTCGATCGGGCCCCAGGCGAAGGCCGTTCCGTCGCGCCGGGCCCGCAGGGTGCCCAGGGCGTAGCCGCCCGCGGCCAGGGTGACGCCGGTGACGATGGCCCCGGCCCGGCCCGCGCCGCCGGGACGGCCGCGCAGTGCGTCCCGGAACCCGCGCAGGACTCCGGCGGGCAACACCCTCGTGGTGTAGCGCCGTTCGGACTCCAGGCCCTTCTGCGCGCCGACGCTGCGGGCGACCAGGGCCTTGGACAGGCCCTCGGCGTAGACCCGGGTGCGGAAGTAGCCGAAGCGTTCGCGGGCGGCGGGCACCTTGTGGTGGATGACGGCCCGGTCGTCGATGAGGAGGACCGCGTCGGGCAGTGCCCTGGCGAGCCGGATGCACAGTTCGGTCTCCTCGCCGCCGAGGGGCCGCCGGTCGCCGTCCCGGCCGATGCCGGTGGCGAAGCCGCCCGCCGCGTCGAAGGCGGTACGGCGGAAGGAGGCGTTGCCGCCGAGCACGTTCCGTACCCGGACGCGGCCGGGGGGCAGGCCCCGGTAGGTGCAGCCGACGACCCAGTCGAACTCCTCGGGGAACCAGGCGGGGCGCCGTCCGGACGCCCAGGCGGGCAGGGTCCGGCCGCCGACGGCCAGCACGCGCGGGTCGTCGTAGGCGGCGGCGAAGTGGTGGAGCCAGTCGGGTGCGGCGACGGCGTCGTCGTCGAGGAAGGCGACGAACGCGCCCCGGGCGGCGGCGATGCCGGTGTTGCGTCCGGCGGAGAGACCGCGGGGGCCCGTGTTGGCGAGCACCCGCACCCCCTCGGCGGGCCGCCGGGCGTACTCCTCGGTGAGCCGGGAGAGGAGCCGCTCGTTGTGGTCGACCACGAGCAGGATCTCCAGCGGCGGCAGCGACTGGTCCCGCACGGAGGCGACGGCGGCGAGGGTGTCCTCCCAGCGGTCCTCCGTGTAGGCGCAGATGACCACCGAGAAGCCGGGCGGGGTCGTGCGGTCGTTCAAGAGGTCTCTCCCCGGGGGACGTTCACGGAGAAGGGCGCGGGACGGCGGCGGTCGGCCTTGCCGGGGGACTTCTCCCTGAGGATGACCTTGAGGACTCGTATCCCGTCGCGGACGGCGTTGAGGTTGCTGACGCCGTGGATGCGCAGGTATTCGTGACTCGGCACTTCCTGCACTTTGAGTCCCGCCTTGACGACCCGGATGTTGATGAGGGTCTCGATCTCGAAACCGGTGCAGTCGAGGGTGATCTTGTCGAGGCAGTGGCGCCAGAAGGCGTTGTATCCGTAGCAGAGGTCGGTGTACCGGGCGCCGAACTTGCGGTTGACGAGGGTGCACAGGGCCCAGTTGCCGAGTCTTCGGACGGTCGTCATGTCGTCCGTGCCGCCGCCGTTGGCGAAGCGGGAGCCCTTGGCGAAGTCGGCGCCCCCGACGAGGGCGGAGACATAGGAGACGATCTCCTGGCCGTCGGCCGAGCCGTCCGCGTCGACCATGACGATGATGTCGCCGGTACAGGCGGCGAAACCGCTGATCAAGGCGTCGCCCTTGCCCTTGCCGACCTGCTTGACGACCTTGACGTCCGGCCACAGCGCCCGTGCGACGTCCACGGTGTCATCGGTGGAATTTCCGTCGACGAGAACGACTTCGTGAATCCATTCCGGAAGCGTCCGGAAGACGTACGGAAGATTTTCTGCCTCGTTCATCGCGGGAATGACGACACTCACCGGCGGAGTGATCGCCAGATGAGAGGTGATCGCCCGGTATTCGGCGGCTATTCGACTCGGCTCGGTCAATTCCTGATCCGTGGCGGTCGGGCGCGGGAACGAGCTCATGGGTCCGGTCTCCCTCTCGTCCGGTGGACCGCCCACCCCTTGGGCGGTCCGACGGTGTGTCCGGTGCGAAAGGGGGGCGCCCGCTCCGCCCGCGCAGGATCGATCTCCTTGCGGGATCAGCGAGTTGGCATGTCCGGCCGCGCGGTAGCCGCGCCCCGGCACATGTGCGGACATCGGTCACGGCACCCCCCTACCGCGCCCCGCCACGGAACCACCGGCGACGCCGGAGCCCTCCCCTGAGCCGCTTTCACGCGATGGTCCGGTGCGGGTGATATGTACGACGGTATTGATGAGGGGGACTGTAGGGCAAGGGCCGGATGCATGGTCCGCTTTTCCGAACTTTGACGAAGCTTCTATGGTCGGTTGGGCAACCGCCCCGATCGGATCGGGTCAATCCGTTTGTGTGCGGGGGTCGGTGGCGAGGGGCTTCCGGGTGTCTCTGCGGGTGTTTGTCGCGCTCCCGCCCGGACGGCGAGCGGGAGCGGAGTCTCCGCTTCCCCAACTGGCTGAAAAGTGATGCGTTTTGTCCGATGGCCGGAAGATCTTCACTTCCATTTTTGACATGGACACTTCCGGTCTGGCGCATCCACTGCTACTACCTGGTAACGCAGAGATCCTGCTACAGGGAGATGCCATGAGACTGCCTCGAATCACCGCCCTCTCCGCCTCGCTCCTGCTCGGCGCCGCCCTCGCCCTCACCGGGGCGGGCACCGCCCAGGCCGCCGGAACCGCCGCGGTCGACTATGTGGCGCTGGGGGACTCGTACTCCTCCGGCGTCGGCTCCGGCAGCTACGACAGCGCGAGCGGCGACTGCAAGCGCTCCACGAAGGCGTACCCCGTGCTGTGGAAGAACGCGAACGCCCCCTCCTCGTTCGCGTTCACCGCCTGCTCGGGCGCCCGAACGGGTGATGTCACCGCCAACCAGCTCGGACCGCTCTCGGCCGCCACCGACCTGGTCTCCCTCACGATCGGGGGAAATGACGCCGGTTTCTCGGACGTCATGACCACCTGTGTGCTTCAGTCCGAAGCCACCTGCATCAACCGTGTGAATCAGGCCAAGGGGTACGTGGACACCACGCTGCCCGGCAAGCTCGACGCCGTCTACACCGCGATCCGCGGCAAGGCGCCCTCCGCCCGCGTGGTCGTCCTCGGCTACCCGCGCTTCTACCAGCTCGGCGGCGGCTGTGTCGCCGGGCTGAGCGAGGCCGAGCGCAGCGCCATCAACGGAGCCTCCGACTACCTCAACGCCGCCGTCGCCAAGCGGGCGGCCGACCACGGCTTCACCTTCGCCGCCGTCGTCCCGGCCTTCACCGGCCATGAGATCTGCTCCAGCTCCCCCTGGCTGAACAGCGTCAACTGGCTCAACATCGGGGAGTCCTACCACCCGACGGCCGCCGGACAGTCCGGCGGCTACCTGCCCACCTTCAGGAACGCGGCCTGACCGGACGGCTCGTCCCCGGCGCCGGACCCGGCCCGACGGGTGCGCCCGCACCCCGAGAACCGGGCCCGGCGTGCCGCACCCCGAGAACCGGGCCCGGCGCGCCGGCCCCGGGCCGTCGAGCCCGGCCCCGCAGCCCCTTGATCCAGCCCCGCCCCGCTTCTCCCGCGCTCCCCGTCCCGGCCGGGCGTCAGCCCCGTACCGCCTGGTAGGCCAGTGCCCCCGCGATCAGCAGGGCGCCGACCAGACCGGCCAGAAGCACGGTCGCCCGGCGCGGCCCCGTCCCCCGGGCCGGTCGTCCGCCCCCGTGCGGAGCCGTACGGGCGCCGCTCCCGGAGCCGTCCGTCTCCCGCCGCCCCCGCGCCCCGTCGGCGTCGCTCCCCGGAGTCCGGCCGCCGGGGGTGCCTCCGCCCGGCGCGGTTCCGTCCGTCCCCTGTTCCTCACGGGCGCCCCGCGCCCCGCCCGTGGCCAGCCGTCGCAGTTCCCGCTCGAACCGGTCCGCCGCCGGTGGCTGCCCGGGGGCCGGCCGACGCATCTCCTCGACCAGGGCGCGCAGCGCCTCCGCGTCCTCCGTGGGCGTCTTCGCCCCGGCGGCGGCGAGGAGTTCCGCCACCGACGCCAGGTCCTCCGCCTCTCCGGGAGCCTCCTCCGGTGCCGTGCCGAAGCCCGTCACGACGATCCGCCCGTCGTTGGCGAGCAGGACGTGCCCCGGCTCCACGCCCCGGTGCGCGACACCCTCCCCGCGCGCCGCCCGCAGCGCCCCGAGGACCTCCGCCCCGATCCGCGCCGCCTCGCGCGGCGGCAGCGGTCCCGCCGCCTCCAGCGTCTCCCCGAGGGTGAGCCCGCGCACCAGCTCCGTCACCAGCCACGGCCGGCCGTCCTCGGTGGCCACGCCGAGGGTCCGTACGACGGAGGGGTGCGAGATCCGGGCGGCGGCCCGCGCCGCGCGCTCCCGCCGGGCGTGGAACAGGGGCGACTCGTCAGCGGGGAGCCCGTCCGGCACCCGGAACTCCTTGAGGGCCACCTCCCGGCCGTCCGTCTCGTCCAGGGCGCGCCAGACGGTGCCGGTCGCTCCCTCGGCGAGGACGTCCAGGAGCCGGTACCGACCCGCGATCACCGTCATGGATCCAGACGTAGCCCGAAGGGGGCCCTTCGAAACCCCGTCCGGTGGCCCGGGGCCGCTCGAACGGCTCGGGTGGTGGAGATCACACCCGCCGGGGTCTCCGCAAGGGCGCACACCGGGGGCAGGATGGTGTGTGACGGTGCGGCAGGTGTGCGAAACCTGCCTGTTCCTGTCTGCTCTTGTCCAAGTCGCCCTGAAATAAGATGGATTCGGACAGTGGGCGTCAACCCCCGTACACGTTCGACGGATCCTGCCGCCGGGATACACGGGTGTCATGGCGGGGCGATAGGGTTAACCTGCCCTGGGTCGGGTGCCCTTGTACGGGTGGGGAGTGACATGGAACAGATAGCGATGCGTGGCAGGCCGCGAGTGCCCGCCATCACCTGCGGGAGCGGTGCGACCAGTTCGCGTCTCGACCGCCATCTCGCGGTGCTCGGCGGACCGGCGATACCGCAGCGCGAGGCGGCCGAGGCGACCCTGCTGATGCGGGAACTGACGACGCGTACGCACGAGGCACCGGTGCACGGGCACCGCAGCCGCAGTGCGCGGGTCTCGCTCTTCGCTCCGCTCCGCCGTCTCCGCCGCTCCCTCTTCGGTACGCGCCGCTGACGACCGGGCGTGCCGGGCGGGCGTGACCCCGAGGTTCCCGCCCGCTCCCGCCCGGCCGCCCCGGCCCCGTACCTCCGTGAACGACGTGAAAGCGCCGGACGTGTCCCCGCCCGTCCGGCGCTTCGCCGTGCCCGCCCGCATGCCGCCGTGCCGAGGCCGTCGCCTTGATGCCCGGTCCCTCCGGCGGGACGACCGCTCTCCGGGCGGACCCCGACAGTCCTGGACCGGGCGGATGCGGACGGCCCGCCTCCGACCGGACCCTGACGGCCCGTCCCGACCCCCACCCCCGACCATCACCCCCGGTCACGGACCCTGGCCCCTGACCACCGACCCCCGACCCCCGACCGCCATCCCCGGTCATCCGCCGCCGGGTGTTCTCAGGCGACCACTCCCGCGTCCCTCAGCTCCCGCACCTCCGTCTCCGGCACGCCCAGACCGGCGAGGACCGTGTCCGTGTCCTGCCCGAGCGCTGGAATCCGGTCCATGCGGGGCTCCGGCCCGTCCGGGAAGACGATCGGTGGCAGCAGCGCGCGCAGCGGCCCCACCGGCGACTCCACCTCCCGCCAGCGGTCACGGGCCGTCAGCTGCGGATGGTCCGCCAGATCTGCGACCGAGTTGAGCCGGGCGCAGGCGACGCCCGCCGCGTCGATCCGCGCCAGCGCCTCGGGCGCCGACAGCGGGGCCAGCGCCGCCGCGACCAGGGCGTCCGTCGCGGCCCGCCCGGCCACCCGCGCCGCGTTCGTCGCGAAGGCCGGGTCACCGGCCAGCTCCGGACGCCCGAGGACCCGCTCCGCGAGCCGCCGCCACTCCCGGTCGTTCTGCACCGACAGCAGCACCAGGCCCCCGTCGGCGGTCGGATAGGCGTCGTACGGGGCGATCACCGCGTGCGCGAGCCCCGTACGCGCCGGGGGAGTGCCCCCGTGCATCCCGTGGTGCAGCGGATGCCCCATCCACTCGGCGAGCGCATCGAGCAGGGAGACCTCCACCGGACCGCCCCTGCCGGTCGTGCCGCGCCGCACGAGCGCGGCGAGGACACCGGAGAAGGCGTACATACCCGCCGCGATGTCGGCCGCCGGGATCCCGGACTTGACGGGCCGCTTCGGGGTGCCGGTCACCGCCACCAGGCCCGCCTCGCACTGCACGAGCATGTCGTACGCCCGCCGGTCCGCGTACGGCCCCTCGGGCCCGTACCCCGAGACGTCCACGGCGATCAGACGCGGGTGCGCGGCGCAGAGGGTGACGGCGTCGAGTCCGAGCCGGGCCGCCGCGCCCCGGGCGAGGTTCTGTACGAAGACGTCCGCCCCGGCCACGAGCCGACGGGCCAGCGCGAGGCCCCGGGCGTCCTTGAGGTCGATCGCCACGGACTCCTTGCCCCGGTTGCACCACACGAAGTGCGAGGCGAGACCACGGGCGGCGGTGTCGTACCCCCGGGCGAAGTCCCCGCCGTCCGGGCGCTCGATCTTGACGACCCGGGCGCCGAGGTCGGCGAGCTGCCGGGTGGCGAAGGGGGCGGCGACGGCCTGCTCGACGGCGACGACCGTGATCCCTTCGAGGGGAAGTGGCTGAGTGCTCATGGCAGCCCTGCCTACCGTGCCGGGACACCCTTGTCATCAGGGGCCGGGTCACTCCGGGGGCCGCGCGGGTCAGCCCCGGGCGTGGCGGCGCACCGCGAGCGGAGCCGCGACGGCGATCAGGGCGCACGACCAGAGGAGCGCCCCCGCCACCGGGTGGGTCACCGGCCAGGCGCCGTCGGCGGGTACCGGCGCGTTGCCGAAGAGGTACCGGGCCGCCGTGGTGACCGCCGAGATCGGGTTCCACTCGGCGAGGGTCCGCAGCCATCCCGGCAGGTTGTCCGTCGGGATGTACGCGTTGGACAGCAGCGGGAGCACGAACGTGGCACTGGCGAGCTGTCCGGCCGCCTCCTCGCTCTTCGAGGCCAGGCCGAGCAGGATGCCGACCCAGGTCGCCGCGAACCGGAAGAGCAGCAGCAGGCCGAACGCCGCCACCGCCTCCATCGGCGTCCCCTCGATCCGCCAGCCCATCGCGAGCCCGGCCAGGACCAGCGGCACCGTGCCGACCGCGCAGGTCACCAGGTCGGCGAGGGCCTGTCCGAGGGGGACGGCGGCCCGGCTGACCGGCATGGTCCGGAAGCGGTCCGTGACGCCCCGGTGCGCGTCCTGGGCGGCCTGGAACATACCGGTCATGAGCCCGCCGGCGGCCGTCGCCACCAAGAGTCCCGGGACCAGTTGGGCGCGGTACTCGGCGCCGGGGAGGGCGAGGGCGCTGCCGCAGACGTACCCGAAGAAGAGCAGCATGACGATCGGCATCGTCTGGGTCATCACCGTGAGGGCGGGCGCGTTCCGGACGCGCCGGAGGTGGCGGCCGAGGACGGCGGCGCCGTCGTGGACGAGGGCGGTGCTCACGCGGCGGTCTCCTTCCGGTCGGTGAGGCGCAGGAACACCTCGTCGAGGGTGGGCGGGCGCAGGGAGGCATCGACGAGGGGGACCCCGGCCGCGTCGATCTCGCGGACGATCCGGGGGAGGGTGAGCGCGGGGTCGGTGGTCACCGCGCCGACCGTGCGCCGCTCCGGGTCCAGGACGGGCGCCGAGCCGGTCAGCCGGTCGAGGACGGCGGCAGCGGCGTCGAGCGGGGCCGAGGGGGCGAGGGTGACCTCGGCGTAGCCGCCGACCAGCGCCTTGAGCTGGGCCGGGGTGCCCTGCTGCGCGACCCGCCCCCCGTCGATCAGGACGATGTCGTCGGCGAGCCGGTCGGCCTCCTCCAGGTACTGGGTGGTCAGCAGGACGGTGGTGCCGCCGGACGCCAGCTCCCGCACGGCGTCCCACATCGCGTTGCGGCTGTGCGGGTCGAGCCCGGTCGTCGGCTCGTCGAGGAAGAGGACCCGGGGTGGTACGAGGACGCTGGCGGCCAGGTCGAGGCGCCGCCGCATACCGCCGGAGTACGTACGGGCCGGGCGCCCGGCGGCCTCCGTGAGGCCGAACCGGTCCAGGAGTTCGTCGGCGCGGGAGCGCGGGGCGCGCAGCAGCCGGGCGAAGAGCCGCAGGTTCTGGGCGCCGGTCAGATCGCCGTCGACGGAGGTGTGCTGTCCGGTGACCGCGATCGCCCGCCGCACCCCCGCCGGGTCGCGCACCAGGTCGTGCCCGGCGATCCGGGCGCTCCCCGCGTCGGGCCGGACGAGGGTGGTGAGGACGCGGACGGCGGTGGTCTTGCCCGCGCCGTTGGGGCCGAGGACGCCGCAGACCGAGCCCTCGGGGACGGCGAGATCGAGCCCGCGCAGGGCCTGGACGTCGCCGTAGCGCTTCCGCAGACCTTCACTAAGTACAGCGTACGTAGTTGTCATGGCGTGACCGTACCCCACTACGTACGCTGTACGTAACTACGATGGGGGGCGAGGTGATGATCCATGACGGGCCGAGCGGCCGAACCGGAAGTGATCTGGACCCGGCCCGAACGCGCGGGCCGGGGCCCCAGGCCCGCGTACAGCAGACGGGACGTGGTCGACGCGGCCGTCCGCATCGCCGACGGCGAGGGCGTCGAAGCGGTCTCCATGCGCCGCGTCGCCGCCGAACTCGGCTGCGGCACCATGTCGCTCTACAACTACGTCCCCCGCAAGGAGGACCTCCACGAGCTGATGGTCGACGCCGTCAGCGGCGAGTACGAACTGCCCGAGGAGCCCAGCGGTGACTGGCGCGCCGACATGACCGCCGTCGCCCACCAGGCCCGCGCGATCGTGCACCGGCACCCCTGGCTCCCCCGGATGACGACCACCGCCTACGGCTTCACCCCCAACGCCCTGCGCTTCCTGGAGTGGTGCCTGGGCTGCCTCGCCCCCCTCGACGCCCCCGCCGGGGTGAAGATGCAGCTGATCGCCATGGTCAACGGCACGGTCATGGCGACCGTCGGCGACGAGCACGCCGTCGCCGAACGGGCCAGGGGACTGCCCTGGACCGAGGAGGAGGAGCAGGCGGTGCGCGGGACCTACCTCAGGGGGCAACTGGCGAGCGGACGGTATCCGCAGCTGGCCGCCCTGCTCGCCGGTTCGCCCGTCCCGGCCGACACGGAGCAGATCTTCGACCTGACCATCCGACGGCTCCTCGACTCCTTCGACCCCGCGCGCGGCGGGGGCGGTTCGGGCTGAGATCGCCGGGGTGGCCGGGGTGACCGGGGTGGCAGGGGCGGCTGGTGCGGTCGGGGTGGCCGGGGTGAGGGTGGTCCCGGTGGTCCCGGTGGTCCCGGTGGTCCCGGTGGTCCCGGTGGTCCCGGTGGTCCCGGTGGTCCCGGTGGTCCCGGTGGTCCCGGTGGGGACGGCGGGGACGGCGGGGCGGCCGGGCCGGATGTCGTCCTGATGAGGGCGCTCCGGCCGGAGGTGGTTCTGTCGGGCACGTTCCGGCCGGGCCGTCACAACAGCATGAACTGCCCCTCCGGGCCCTCCTCCTGATGGTCCAGTACGGAAGCCGGGCGGCGGGTCCGGTCCGGCGGCGGCAGGATCCCGGCCGCCCGCAGCGACGCCCGCCCCGCCGTGCCCGCCGGGAGGACCGCCGCCTCCACGAGCCGGGCCCGTTCCCGTTCCCGGGCGCCGAGCAGCGCGAGCACCGTGATCAGATCGAGCAGCTCCGAGGTCCACTCCTGCGGCCACTCCGCCGGGCCGATCGCCTCCAGTGACCCGGGCTCCGGCCGGGCCGTGCGGTGCGCGAACCAGCGCTCAAGGACCCGCACCCCGCCCACCCGGAACTCCCACGCCTCCGCCGGGACGGGTGAGACGCGCCCCTCGCCGAGGCACAGCGTCCCGTCCCCCGCCTCGTACGTCATCGTCTCCGGCCGCGCCGGGACCGCCGCCCGCACATAGGGCCGCCGCCCGCCCGGCAGCCGGGGCTTCGTCCCGCTGAGGGCGCCCCGCGTCTGCGCGTCCACCAGCTCCCGGCCCAGTGCCACCCCCGCCGCCCACACCTCCGGGTCCCCGGGAAGCGGCACCCGGCACCCGGCGGGGGAGGGCAGGGCCGCCGCCACGGTCCACGCGAGCCACGCGTGGGCGTCGGACCCGGGCCCGTACCGCGCCCCGAGGAAGGCGAGGAGGCCCGGCGCCAGATTGGGCTCCCGGCCGTCCGGGCGCCGGAACAGCGGCCGGATGCGGCCCGGCCGCCCGGCGGGCGAGCGGCCCTCCGGCAGCACACCCGTCACGACGAGAGCAGGGCCCGCCGCCCCGGGCACGTACCCCTGCTCCACCACGAAGAGCTGAGGCGGCCCGGCGACCCGCCACAGCTCCGGGCGCGCGGTGTCGATCAGCCGGTGGTCGGGCAGCAGCCACTGCTCGTCGAACGGCTCCCGCGCCACCCGCACCGGCTCCGGGCACGGGCCGGGCTCTCGGGACCAGCGGGCGGTTCCGGTCCGCTGGCCGGGAAGGGCGGCGACCGCGCTCGACGGGGTGCGCGCCCGGCTGGGCCGGAACAGGGCCTCCCGCTCGGGCCCCTCGGCCGAGACCAGCCGGTCCCAGCGGGCGCGCAGCGTCCGCGCGTCCGGGGCCGCGACCCACGGGCGGCCGAGGCGCAGGGGCGCGACGGACCACGGCATGAGGTCGTCGAGGAGGGGCAGGTCGTCGTCGGGCGCTCCGGGGGCTTCCGTCACGCCCCGTATGCTAACGAGGGCGCTCCGTACCCTTCCACCGTCCGCCCGCCGGACCCTCACGGCCACGGACGCTCCTCGGGGACCGGCTCTCCCGCGAACCGGCTCTCCCGCGACGTCGGACCTCTCGGGACGGGCCCCTCAGGGCCACGGGCGCCCGCCCGGAGCCGGGGCGGGTGCTTCGGGGGCGGAGCCGCCGGGCCGCGCGTCGTCAGCGGGCCTCGACCGTGACCGTGAAGGAGAAGCGGTCGCCCCGGTAGCGGATGCGGGCCACGTCCACGACCCGGCCGTCCTCGTCGTAGGTGACGCCGGTGTAGTGGAGGATCGGCGAGAGCAGCGGGACCTGGAGCAGCCCCGCCGTCTCCGGATCGGCGAGCCGCGCCTCGACCGTGTCCGTGATGCGGCTGATCCGCACCCCGACGACGTCCCGCAGGACCTTCGTCATCGGCCAGCGCTCCAGGTCCGCCGGGTCGATCGCGGCGCCCAGCTCCGGAAGCACGGCGTTCTCCGCCCAGTTGGTCGGCTCGCCGCTCTCGCCGTCCCGGCGCAGCCGCCGGTACGCCATCACCTCCGGCACACCGGGGAAGTGCTCCGCCAGCTCCCCGGGCACCGGCTCGACGCCGTGCCCGAGGACCGTCGTCCGCTCGCCCGACTGCTGCGCCACGATCGCGTCGATCGAGCCCAGCAGCCGGCGCGGGGTGGAGCGCCGGGCGCCCGGCTCGATGAAGGTGCCGCGCCGCCGGTGCCTGCTGATCAGACCCTCCGCCTCCAGCTCCTTCAGGGCCTGGCGCATGGTCAGCACGCTCACGCCGTAGTGGGCCGCGAGCTGCTCCTCGGTGGGCAGCCGCAGCGGGGCGTCGGGCACGCGGCCCAGTATCGAGGCGCGCAGCGACTGCGAGACCTGATACCAGAGCGGCAGCTTGCGGTTCAGGACCAGGGAGTCGGGAGCGAAGGCGGTCACGGTTTCTCCGTACGGGGGCTACGGGCTCACGGCCGGGACACTACGGCCGGAAGTGGCGCTGCAGACCTTGCCACACGTCGTCGTACCCGCGCTGCAGGTGGTCGCTCTCCGACGCCTGCGGGGTCGTGACCAGCGGCCAGCGGGTCTCGAACATGAAGGCCAGACCGTCGTCGATCTTCTGTGGACGCAGCTCGGCGGCGCTGGCCCGGTCGAAGGTCTCCCGGTCGGGACCGTGCGCCGACATCATGTTGTGCAGTGAGCCGCCGCCCGGCACGAACCCGCCCTTCCCGGCGGTCTTCGCGTCGTACGCGCCCTCGATCAGGCCCATGTACTCGCTCATCACGTTGCGGTGGAAGTACGGCGGCCGGAAGGTGTCCTCGCCGACCAGCCAGCGCGGTGCGAAGACCACGAAGTCCACGCCCGCGAGCCCCGGGGTGTCCGACGGCGAGGTGAGCACGGTGAAGATCGACGGGTCCGGGTGGTCGTACGAGATCGTCCCGATGACATTGAAGCGGCGCAGGTCGTACACGTACGGGGTGTGGTTGCCGTGCCAGGCGACGACATCCAGCGGGGAGTGGCCGTACGTCGCCGACCAGAGGTTGCCGCAGTACTTGTTGACCACCTCCACCGGGCCCTCGACGTCCTCGTACGCGGCGACCGGCGCCCGGAAGTCCCGTGCGTTGGCCAGGCCGTTGGCGCCGATCGGGCCGAGGTCGGGGAGCTGGAACGGCGCCCCGTAGTTCTCGCAGACGTAACCGCGCGCGGTCGCGTCGAGCAGCTCCACCCGGAACCGGACCCCGCGCGGGACCAGCGCGACCTCGCCGGGGCGGACCGCGAGCAGGCCCAGCTCGGTGCGGAGCAGCAGACCGCCCCGCTCCGGCACGATCAGCAGCTCGCCGTCCGCGTTCCCGAAGACCCGCTCCATGGCGGCGTTGGCGTGGTAGAGGTGCACGGCCATGCCGGTGCGCTGGGTCGCGTCACCGTTGCCGCCCAGCGTCCACAGGCCGGCCAGCCAGTCGGTGCCCGGGGCGGGCTCGGGCAGCGGGTCCCAGCGCAGCCGGTTGGGGTCGGGCACCGTCTCGGTGAACGGCGTGCCGCGCAGCCCCCCGTTGCCGGTCCGGGTGAACGGCGGGTGCGCGGCCGAGGGGCGGATCCGGTAGAGCCAGGAGCGGCGGTTGTGGGCCCGCGGCTCGGTGAAGGCGCTGCCGCTCAACTGCTCCGCGTAGAGCCCCAGCGGGGCGCGCTGCGGCGAGTTGCGGCCGTCCGGCAGCGCCCCGGGGACCGCCTCCGAGCCGTGCTCGTTGCCGAAGCCCGTGGTGTAGCCGAGCGTCTCGGCCGTCTTCCTGGCCTGCTCCGTGGTCATCGACCGCTCCTGTCCTGAGTCCCCAAGGGAATCCTATGCATGACCGTAGGATTCCGCGCGCCCTCCCGTCAACGGGGCGCCCCGGGAAGGCTGTCCGTCCGGTCGGCGAGGTGCCGAGGGAAGGCTGTCCGTCCGGTTGTCCGCTCGGTCGCCGGGGCGCCGAGCGAAGGCTGTCCGTCCGGATGTCCGCGCGAGGGGGTCAAAAAAGATGAACATTGCTCTACTCTCACGCGCATGTCCTGGACCCGAAGGTTCGTCCTCACGCTCTCGGCCGTGCTCGCCGCACTTGCCGCGACCTTGCTCGCCGCACCCGGGGCCCAGGCCCACGAGGAGCGGCCCGTCACCTTCCCCGACGGCTCCGGCAGCGTGCCGAAGCTCCGCACCGGTGAACCCGACCTCCTCGTCTGCAAGACCGACCGGACCGACTTCACCCGCCGCGTCTCCGGATTCCCCACCACCCTCAGGACCCGCAACCTCGCCCTCTTCGAGCGCTGCGTCCGTGACGGCTACCGCCACCTCCAGCAGGCCGTCGACGCCGTCGACCGGCCCGGCCTCACCATCGCGATCCTCCCCGGGCTCTACGAGGAGGAGCCCTCGCAGCCCCAGCCCACCGGAGCCTGCGCCACCCTCGACGCCCCCAAGTCCTCCCTCGGCTACCAGATCCTCAGCTACGAACAGCAGCTGCGGTGCCCGCACAACCAGAACCTCGTCGCCATCCTCGGCAAGAAGGACCTCCAGATCGAGGGCACCGGCGCCTCCCGGCTCGATGTCGTCATCGATGCCAAGTACCGCAAGCTCAACGCCCTGCGGGCCGACGGCACCGACGGCATCTACTTCCGCAACTTCACCGCCCAGCGCACCACCTTCAACTCGCTGTACGTCCTCGCCGCCGACGGCTTCGTCATCGACGACGTCCTCACGCGCTGGAACGACGAGTACGGCTTCCTCACCTTCGCCTCCGACCACGGCCTCTACAAGAACTGCGAGTCCTACGGCAACGGCGACTCCGGCATCTACCCCGGCTCGGCCTCGAACATCAACGACGGGCGCGGCTACGACGTCCCCCGCTACTCCATCGAGATCACCGGCTGCCGCAGCCACCACAACATGGTCGGCTACTCCGGCACCGCCGGAGACTCCGTCTGGGTCCACGACAACGAGTTCGACAACAACATGGGCGGCGCCTCCATGGACTCCGCCTTCCCCGGCCACCCCGGACTGCCCCAGAACCACGCCCGCTTCGAACGCAACCTGATCCACGACAACAACGCGAACTACTACCCGTACGTCGCCGACGGCACCTGCGCCAAGCCCCCCGTCGACCGGGGCTACGAACAGGGCGTCGTCTGTCCCCAGATCTCCATGCCCCCCGGCACCGGCATCATCACCGCGGGCGGCAACTGGAACCTCTACGAGGACAACTGGATCTACGGCCACCAGCGCACCGCCTTCTTCCTCAACGCCGTCCCCGCCTTCATCCGGGGCGAGTCCGCCTGGGCCAAGCAGGCCGACACCTCCCACCGCAACCGCTATGCGGGCAACCGCCTCGGCGTCGACAAGGCGGGCGTCTCCCGCCCCAACCGCACCGACGTCTGGTGGGACGGCCAGGGCAGCGGCAACTGCTGGCAGAGCGACACCGGCGCCACCACTCCCGGCGCCCTCCCCGGCTGCGGAGCCCGCCGGGGCGACGTCTCCGGCGACACCGACCGGCTCGTCGGCGAACCCGTCAAGCTCGCCCAGCTCCTCGTCTGCGCCGACTACAACGTCCAGGCCCGCCGCCTCCCGGCCGGCTGCGACTGGTACGGCGCCCGGGGCGTCCAGCGCGTCGAGACCCAGCTCGCCCTCGGCAGCGCCCTCGTCCTCGCCCTGGCGGGCCTCGCCGTCTGGTGGCGCCGCCTCCGCGGCAGCCGCCTCGCCGCCGTCGCCTCCCTCCTCGGCCTCGCGGGCCTCGCCCTCGACGTGGCGGGATCGACCCTCGCCCTCACGCCGACCGTCGTCCCCGCCCTCGCGCTGCTCCTCACCGGCGCCTGGTGGACCCTGCTCGGCCTCGCCCTCCGTCCCACCCGTCCCGTCTTCGCCTGGACCACCGTGGCCCTGGGCGCCCTCACCCTCCTCGACGCCTTCGACAAGGCGGTCCTGATGGTCCCGGGCATCCCCCTGAGCCCGGCCTGGCTCCGTCTGCTCCTCGGCGTGGTCTGGGTCCTCTGGGCCGTCGTGGCAGCGGGCGGGCGCAGCTCCGCCGCCCCGTCCCCGGAACCGCCGTCGCCCACGGGCCCCGGGGGAGCGCGACCCGGTGAGGACACCGACGAGGGCGCGGGCGCGGGTGCCGCGGGCGGTGTCGGGGGTGCCACCGGCTCCGTGGGCGGGGCGGGCGCCATGGGTGGCTCACGCTCCGGCCCCGCACCCGGAGGCGCGTCGGCGTCCCGTCACGGCTCCGGCCTCGCTGCCGGTTCCGGCACCGGCACCGGCAGCAACCCCAGCCCCGGCTCCACTTCCGGCCCCGGGTCCGCGTCCCCGACCGGCCTCCGTCCCGGGCCCCCGTCCGGACCCGCGCAGGCCAGGCCCGGCGAGGAGGGGACGGCGTGACCCCGATCCGTACCCCCTTCGGGACCGCAGTCCGTACCCCCTTCGGGACCGCAGTCCGTACGGCCGTCCACAACCCCTTCCGTACCGCAGTCCGCACAGCCGTCCGTACTCCCGGCCGTGTCGCAGCCCGTGCGGCCGTGAGTGCCTCCGTCCGGACCGCAGCGCGTACGGACGTCAGTGCGCCCTTCCCCGCCTCTGTCCATGCCCCCGCCCCCGCCTCTGTCCATGCGTCCGCCCCCACCCCCGCCGCTGCCCGTACCCCCTTCCTTCCCGGCGCCGGAGGGGCCTCCCGGGGGCCCTTGGCGCGACGGACTCTCGTGGCTCCCCGGGCGCTCGTCATGGGCGTCCTGGTCGCCGCCCTGGCCCTGGTGGGCTGTGGCGGCCGCGCCACCACCCACCACAAGCCGGGGACCAGCCACCAGGAGGCCACCGGGAGCAACGGCACCCTGCTCCCGGCCCGGGACGAGGGCGGGCACCGGCTCCGGGAGCTGCCCGCGGCCGACGCGCCGACCGTCCGGGCCGAGGCCGTCCCCGACAGCGAGGGCGGCTGGAACGTCCACCTCACGGTGGAGAGGTTCCGCTTCACCCCCGAGAGCACCGGCGGCGGGGCCCTCCCGGGCCGCGGCCACGCCCGTCTGCTGGTCGACGGCCGGGAGACCGGCCGTCTCTACGGCCCCTGGGGGTACGTGCCCCCGGGTGCCCGCACCCTGACCGTCAGGCTCCACGCGGACGACCACACCGTCTGGGCCGTCGCCGGTGCCCCCGTCCAGACCACCCTGCCCCTGGGCGCCGCGCCCGCCCCGTCGGACCCCGGGACGCCCCCGGCCGCCACCCCCGGCCCCGCCACCTCGGGGGCCCCGCGCCCCACCGGGACCGCCGCACCCGACCCCGGCCGGACCGTCACCCTCACCGTCACCGGCAAGACCGTCTCACCACCTCCGTCCCGCATCGAGTTGAAGAAGGGTGACCGCCTCACCCTCCGGGTCACCGCCGACCGCGCCGACACCGTCCACGTACACGGCTACGACCGTGAACTGACCCTCGCCCCCGGCACTCCCGCGACCCTCACCCTCACCGTCGACCGCACCGGTCTCTTCGAGGTGGAGACCCACGAGTCCGGACTCGTGCTGACTCAACTCGTCGTCCGATGACCGGCCCCCTCGCCCAGGCCGCCCAGGCCGCACAAGCGGTCTGGGCCACCGCCCCCGTGTCCGGTCTCACCGGCGGAACGCCCCTCGCCCCCGGAACGCCCCTCAGCCCCGGCATCTCCCTCGCCCACGGCGTGGGCTCACAGCACGACCTCCCCCTCTCACCGTTCTACGCCTACGCGGGCGCCTTCGCCGCGCTGCTCGTCTCCTTCCTCGCCCTCGGCCTGCTCTGGTCCACCTCCCGCTTCCGCGGCGACCTCGCGGGCCGTCCGCTCCCCGCCGCCCTCCAGCGGGCCGCCGACGCCCCCACCACCCGCACGGTCCTCCGCCTCCTCGGCAGCGCCGCCGCCCTCGTCGTCCTCCTCCACCTCCTCCTCGGTCCCGACGACCCGGACCACAACCCCGCGCCCGGGGCCCTCTACGTCCTCCTCTGGGTCGGACTCGTCCCCGCCTCCCTCCTTCTCGGCCCCGTCTGGCGCCTCCTCAACCCCCTGCGCGCCCTGCACTCCCTCCGCCCGCCCCGCACACCACGCCCCCTCCCCGCCGCCGTCGGCATCCGCCCGGCCGCCGTCGGGCTCCTCCTCTTCACCTGGCTCGAACTCGTCGTCCCCGACAACACCTCCTCCGCCACCCTCCTCGTCGCCCTCGCCGTCCACACCGGTGTGCAGCTCGTAGGCGCCGCCCGCTACGGCGACCGGTGGTTCGCCCACGCCGACCCCTTCGAGGTCTTCTCCTCCCTCCTCGCCCGGCTCTCCCCGCTCGGCCGCCGCACCGACGGCCGCCTGGTCCTGCGCTCCCCCTTCCACGGTCTCGACGCCACCCCACAGATCCCCGGACTCGTCGCCACCGTCTGTGTCCTCCTCGGCTCCACCGCCTACGACGGCCTCTCCGACAACCCCCGCTGGATCACCACCCTCCAGACCTCATCCCTCGGCCCCACTCCCACCGCCACCCTCGGCCTCCTCGCCGCCGTCGCCCTCGCCGCCGCCTGCTACGGACTCTGCGCGGGCGCCC
The DNA here is from genome assembly GCF_044767145.1 of Streptomyces sp. NPDC101490. Classification (NCBI taxonomy): domain Bacteria; kingdom Bacillati; phylum Actinomycetota; class Actinomycetes; order Kitasatosporales; family Streptomycetaceae; genus Streptomyces; species Streptomyces sp. NPDC101490. Next base: position 74,435 of record NZ_JBIWNI010000017.1, on the reverse strand, counting down.
TGCGTCTGATGCACCGAGCCGTCACCACCCCGCTCACCTCCTTCGCCCACTCGCTGCTGCCCATCGCCCTCGGCTATCTCGTCGCCCACTACTTCTCGCTCTTCGTCACCGAAGGACCACGTACAGTCATGATGGCAGGGGGCACTGACAACGCCCTTCCGCCCGCCCCGCTCCTGGGTCCCGCGGGCCTCGCCACGCTCCAGGTCTCCGCGATCGTCACCGGCCACGTCCTCGGTGTGATCGCCGCACACGACCGGGCGGTCCGGCTCTTCCCGCCCGAGCGGGCCGTCGCAGGTCAACTCCCGCTGTTCGTCCTGATGATCGCGTACACCCTCGGCGGCATCGGTCTGCTGATCGCCTGAGGGCGCTCCTCGCCCGACCACCGACCGGAGCGGCATCATGGTCCCCGTGCACCAGACGCGACCCCAGACTCCGCCCGCCCTCCGCCGTGCCCCCGTGCAGCAGCGCAGTGCCGAGCGGCTCGCCCGCATCCTCGACGCCTGCGCCGCGCTCCTCGACGAGACGGGCTACGAGCAGCTGAGCACCCGGGCCGTCGCGGGCCGCGCCGGGGTCCCCATCGGCTCCGTCTACCGCTTCTTCGGCAACAAACGGGCGATGGTCGCCGCCCTCGCCCACCGCAACCTCGACGAGTACGCCCGACGGGTCTCGCGCCGCCTCGCCGAGACCCCGGCCCTCGACGCGCACGGGGCCATCGACGGCGTCCTCGACGAGTTCATCGCGATGAAGCGGACCGTCCCGGGCTTCGCCCTCGTCGACTTCGGCATCCCTTCCGCCACTCCCGGCGAGAACGCGGGCGAGCGCGAGGAAGGCCCCGGCGGGGGCGGCGAGACGGAGGGGGAGGAGGGCGAGGGAGCCGGAACGGAAGGTACCGGGGCGGAAGGCGCCGGGACCCGCAGGGCAGGGGGCGCCGGGACCGGACCCGAAGACACCGCAGGTGAAGGGGCCGCAGGCGACAGCGCCGGAAGCGCCGGAACCGGAAGCGCCGGAAACGGGGGCGCCGGGGCCGGAGGCGAACTCGACGACCCCAACCGGCTCGTCGCCGAGCGGATCTGCGTCCTGCTCGCCGCCCATCTGGACCGGCCCGCCGACACCGATCTGCGCCGGAAGGTCCTGGTCGGTGTCGAGACCGCCGACGCCCTCGTCCGGCTCGCCTTCCGCACCGATCCCGCCGGAGACCCCGCGCTCGTCGACGAGACCCGCCTGCTCCTCCACGCCTACCTGGCGCCCTCGTTGGTGTGACGCATCCGGAGAGTTCCAGCGCTCCGGGGTGACTTCGAGGCGTACCCGACCCGGGCACCCTCCGGCTCGTCGGGCGCCGCCATCCGCGTTCGAACAACAACCGGCCGCACAACATCCTGGCGCTCGGCGGAGGTTCGGGCCGGTGCACCCTCCAGGTGCATCCCGAGGACGCGGCCCGGCTGCGGCTGGTCGACGGCGGGCTCGCCCGGGTGAAGGGCGAGGGCGGCGAGCCGGAGCTCCCCGTGGAGAGCGGCGACGGGGTGCGGCCGGGGGTCGTGAGCATCCCGCACGGCTGGGGTCACGACCGGCCCGGGACCCGGCTGTCCGTCGCGTCCGCGCGCCCCGGGACCGACGTCCATCAGCTCCTCGACGGCTCCCGGATCGACCCCCTGTCGGGGGCCGCCGTCCTGAACGGCTGCCCCGTGGAGCTGTCACCCCTGCCTTGACCTGGGGTTTTGCTCGTATTGCTCACACGTCAACATCTTGTTAACAACAGAAGCGGGCACCTACGGTCATCCGGACCGCCGCTCGGCGGCAGTTCAAGGGTGAACGTGAGGTGTCCTCCATGCTGACCGTCCTCGGCTTCGCCATGATCGCAACCTTCCTGGTTCTGATCATGACGAAAAAGATGTCGCCGATCGCAGCGCTCGTACTCATTCCCGCGCTCTTCTGTGTCGCGGTCGGCCAGGGGGCCCAGCTCGGCGACTACGTGATCGAAGGGGTCGGCAAGCTGGCTCCGACGGCGGCGATGCTGATGTTCGCCATCGTCTACTTCGGCGTCATGATCGACGTCGGTCTCTTCGACCCGATCGTCCGGGGCATCCTGCGCTTCTGCAAGGCGGACCCGATGCGGGTCGTCGTCGGTACGGCGGTGCTCGCCGCGATCGTCTCGCTGGACGGCGACGGCTCCACCACCTTCATGATCACCGTCTCGGCGATGTATCCGCTCTACAAGCGGCTCGGCATGAGCCTGGTCGTCATGACCGGTGTCGCCGCGACCGCCAACGGCGTCATGAACACCGTGCCCTGGGGTGGCCCCACCGCCCGTGCGGCGACCGCGCTGAAGCTGGACGCCGGAGACATCTTCGTCCCGATGATCCCCGCGCTCGGCGTCGGCCTGCTCTTCGTCTTCGTCCTCGCGTACGCCCTCGGTCTGCGTGAGCGCAAGCGCGTCGGCTACCTCACGCTCGACGAGGCCCTCACGCCGGAGAACGAGACCGTACTGGTCGGGACGGGTGGCGGCACCTCGGACACCTCCACCACGTCGGGCAAGGGCGGGAAGTCCGGCAAGACGGGTAAGGCCGGGAAGGCCGGGAAGTCGGCCGCCGGTTCCGGTGCCGGAGCCCTCTCGGGCACCGCCGCCGACGGCTCCTCCGATTCCGGCTCCGCCGGTCCCGCCGGTTCCGTCGCCGTCCTGGGTGGCGACGAGGGCTTCCAGGGGCTCGACCCGAACCGGCCGACGCTCCGCCCGAAGCTGTACTGGTTCAACGCCGGTCTGACCATCGCGCTGCTCACCGCGATGATCCTCGAACTGATGCCGATCCCGGTCCTCTTCCTCCTCGGCGCCGCGCTCGCGCTCACCGTCAACTACCCGAAGATGAGCGAGCAGAGGGAGCGGATCGCCGCCCACGCGGAGAACGTCCTCAACGTCTCCGGCATGGTCTTCGCCGCCGCCGTCTTCACCGGTGTCCTCACCGGTACGGGCATGGTCAAGCACATGGCCGACTGGCTGGTCAACACCATCCCCGAGGGCATGGGCCCGCACATGGCGCTGGTCACGGGCCTGCTGAGCCTCCCCCTCACCTACTTCATGTCGAACGACGGCTTCTACTTCGGCGTGCTGCCGGTGCTCGCGGAGGCGGGCGCGGCCCACGGCGTCTCGCCCCTGGAGATCGCGCGGGCCTCGCTGGTCGGCCAGGCGCTGCACATGTCGAGCCCGCTGGTGCCCGCCGTGTACGTCCTCGTCGGCATGGCGAAGGTGGAGTTCGGCGACCACACCAGGTTCACCGTGAAGTGGGCGGCGCTGACCTCGCTGGTCGTCCTCGCGGCGGGCATGCTCTTCGGCATCATCTGATCCGGATTCAGGAGCCGGGCCCCTGCCCGGCACCGGAAGGACCGCAGGCCCGCCCCTCCTAGGGCGTGTTTCGAAAGTGGCGTCGTCTGCCCGGAGGGCAGGCCTGGCGGCGTCTGGTGCGTGCGATCGCAAGGCGGAGGGTCGCCCCGGTACTGGATGTATCGGGGTGATCCCGACAACGCGGCGAGCGTGCGCACCAGACGCCGCCAGGCAGGCGGGACTTTCGAAACACGCCCTCGGGGCGGGCCTGCGGCCGGACGGGCGACATCGGGGGGCGGCGCGGGCATGTTGCGACCCTCCGTGGTCATGTCATGACAGATAGTCCGATTATCGGATCATCCATCTGACTTTGCCCTTCCGGAGGACCCCCGCATGTCCCCTCGTACCGTCCGGCCCCTCGCCGGGACCGCTGCCGTGACCGCCGCCGTGCTCGCCGTCGGCGGCCTCGCGCTGACCGGGGCGCAGACCGCGTCCGCCGCCCCCGGCGACAACGGCGACGTGAAGATCCACACGGTCGGCACGCCTTTCGGTGACTCGAAGGACGAGCCGAAGGTCTGCAGGTTCTACCTCGCGGCCTTCGACTTCGACGCGCTCCAGCAGGTCAGCTGGTCGATCACCGCCCAGTCGGCCAGGGTCGCCGTCCCGCAGCTCAGCGGTCTCATCAACCTGGGCACCGGGACCGGACACACCGCCCCGCTGTCGCTGCCCGACGGGCAGTACAAGCTCGTCTGGACCTTCCTGGGCGAGACCGGGGCGGCCAAGCAGAAGGTCTTCAAGGTCGACTGTGCCACCAGCGGCCCCCCGACGACCGGCGGGAACGGCCCCGGCAAACCCCCGCAGGGCCCGGTCGGCGCGGGAGGCGGCGGCAGCGCGGAACTCGCCGCCGACGACGGCCCCTCCCTCTTCGGCATCGGGACGGCCGTGGCCGCCGCTCTCGCCGGTACGACCGGACTGGTCCTGATCCGCCGCTCCCGCCGCCGCGACGATGGCGTCGCGTAGGCCCGCCCGCCTCTCGCGCCGACGGCGGCGCCTCTTCCGGCTCGCGAGGACCGTGACGGTGACGGTGGTCCTGGTGGGCGGAGGCGCCTGGTGGGCCGGAGACGAGGAACCGGCCGGGCCGCAGCTCTCCGTCGGACCGGCGGCCCCCGGCCTGAACGCCGTGGCGGCCGGTGCGGCGACCGCGCTCGACCACAAGGCCAAGGCCAGGGAGCACCCCGGGGCCCCACCGCACGGCACCGACGGCACGGGCGGCGCGAAGGGCCCGGACGGTGTGCCCGCGCAACGGGCGAAGACCGCACCCCCGCCCCGTCCGGGACCCCCGCCCGCCCCGCTGGCGCGTTCGCGTCCCACCGCCGTCGCCGTCCCGGCCATCACCATCGAGGCGCCGGTGGTCGAACTCGGTCTCGACGGCCAGGGGCGGCTCGCGACCCCGCCGGTCGACAACCCCCGGGCGGTCGGCTGGTACGCGAAGGGAGCGACACCGGGGGAGAGTGGGACCGCCGTCGTCGTCGGCCACCGGGACACCCGTACGGGACCCGCCGTCTTCCTCAACCTGAACTCGCTCAGCCCCGGCAACACGGTCCGGATCGCCCGCGCCGACGGCCGGGTCGCCGTCTTCACGGTCGATCGCGTCCAGACGTACACCAAGGCCGAATTCCCCGACAAGGAGGTCTACGGCTCCACCGGGCGCCCCGAACTGCGCCTGCTGACCTGCGGCGGATCCTTCGACCGCAGAACGGGCTACGAGGCGAACATCGTCGTCTTCGCCCATCTCACCGACATCGCCCAGAAGATCTGAAGCGGAAGACCTGAACCCGAGGGTCTGAAGCGGAAGATCTGAGCCCGAGGGTCTGAGCCCAGAGACCCGAGGATCCGAGCCCAGAGACCTGGAGATCTGAACCCGGGACGCCGGACCCGAGGCCGGATCCGGAGCGTCGAACCGGAAGATCTGAACCGCGAGAGCCGGGCCCGGAAGAGCCGGACCGCAGAAGAACCGACCCCTCAGGAGGCCGACCCGCACCACCGCACCCGGTTCCGACGGATTCCAGCCGTTCCGTCGGCCCCTTCCCGCCGCGCCCGGCGGGCCGTGCCGTCCGGTGCGTGCCCGCCGGGCGCGGCCGTGAACCACCGGGCCGCATGAGACAGGGGGCACTCCGGAAGGCTCTGGCGCCCGAAAACTAACGACGCTAGTTTGGGGCGACGGCGGACCTGTCGGCAGTGTGAGGAGACGGCGGATGAAGGCGCACGACGCGATGTACATCGGCGGGGAGTGGCGTCCCGCCCTGGGCTCCGGCACCATCGCCGTGATCAACCCGGCGGACGAACAGGTCATCGGCCACGTCCCCGCCGGCACCGCCGAGGACGTGGACGCCGCCGTACGGGCCGCCCGCGCCGCGCTGCCCGGCTGGGCCGCGACCCCGCCCGCCGAGCGCGCCGCCCGCATCGCCGCCCTGCGGGACGCCCTCGTCGCCCGCGCGGACGAGATCGCGGCCACCGTCACCGCCGAACTCGGCGCCCCGCCGCGGCTCGCCGCCGCCGTCCACACCGGACTGCCGATCGCGGTGGCCGGCTCCTACGCGGAACTCGCCGCCACCCACCCCTTCGAGGAGCGGATCGGCAACTCCACCGTGTACGCCGAGCCGATCGGCGTCGTCGGGGCCATCACCCCCTGGAACTACCCGCTCCACCAGATCGTCGCCAAGGTCGCCCCGGCCCTCGCCGCGGGCTGCACGACCGTTCTCAAGCCCGCCGAGGACACTCCGCTCACCGCCCAGCTCTTCGCCGAGGCGGTCCATGAGGCGGGCCTGCCCGCCGGAGTCTTCAACCTGGTCACCGGGGTCGGCCCGGTCGCGGGACAGGCGCTCGCCGAGCACCCCGACGTGGACCTCGTCTCCTTCACCGGCTCCACCGCCGTCGGCCGCCGCATCGGCGCCCTCGCGGGCGGCGCCGTCAAGCGCGTCGCCCTCGAACTCGGCGGCAAGTCCGCCAACGTGATCCTGCCGGGAGCCGACCTCGCCAGGGCCGTCGCCGTCGGCGTCGCCAACGTGATGTCCAACTCCGGCCAGACGTGCAGCGCCTGGACCCGGATGCTGATCCCCGCCGACCGCTACGAGGAGGCCGTGGCGCTCGCCGCCGAGGCCGTCGCCGCGTACGTCCCCGGCGAGCGCGTCGGCCCGCTGGTCAGCGCCAAGCAGCGGGAGCGCGTCCGCAGCCACATCGAGAAGGGCCTCCAAGAGGGCGCCCGGCTGGTCGCGGGCGGCCCCGAGGCCCCCCGCGAGACCGGCTACTACGTCTCCCCGACCGTCCTCGCCGACGTCACCCCCGAGATGACCGTCGCCCAGGAGGAGATCTTCGGGCCGGTCCTCTCGCTCCTCCGCTACGAGGACGAGGAGGAGGCGCTCCGCATCGCCAACGGCACCGTCTACGGTCTCGCCGGAGCCGTCTGGGGCGAGCCCGACGAGGCCGTCGCCTTCGCCCGCCGGATGGAGACCGGCCAGGTCGACATCAACGGGGGCCGGTTCAACCCGCTCGCCCCCTTCGGCGGCTACAAGCAGTCCGGCGTCGGCCGGGAGCTCGGCGCGCACGGCCTCGCCGAGTACCTCCAGACCAAGTCCCTGCAGTTCTGATCCCCACGGTCCCGAGCGCAGAAGGAGCAACGAGCGTGATCCGCGCCGCAGTCCTGCCCGCCGTCGGTTCTCCCCTGGAGATCACCGGCATCGAGCTTCCTGAGCCCGGACCCGGACAGGTCCGGGTCCGCCTCGCCGCCGCCGGGGTCTGCCACTCCGACCTCTCCCTGTCCGACGGCACCATGCGCGTCCCGGTCCCGGCCGTCCTCGGCCACGAGGGCTCCGGCACGGTCGTCTCCGTCGGCGAGGGCGTCACGCATATCGCTCCCGGCGACGAGGTCGTCCTCAACTGGGCGCCTTCCTGCGGCCGTTGTCATGCCTGCTCGCTCGGCGAGGTCTGGCTCTGCGCCGAGGCCCTGACCGGAACGGGGAACGTCCACGCCCACACGGCCGAGGGCACCGCGCTGCACCCCGGCCTCAACGTCGCCGCCTTCGCGGAGGAGACCGTCGTACCGGCGGGCTGTGTCCTGCCGCTGCCCGAAGGGGTGCCGCTCGTCGAGGCCGCGCTGCTCGGCTGCGCCGTGCTCACCGGCTGGGGCGCGGTCCACCACTCCGCGCGGGTCCGGGCGGGCGAGACCGTCGCGGTGTTCGGCGTCGGCGGGGTGGGCCTCGCCGCTCTCCAGGCGGCCCGGATCGCGGGCGCCGGGACGATCGTCGCCGTGGACGTCTCCCCGGAGAAGGAGGCGCTGGCCCGGGCGGCGGGCGCGACCGAGTACGTCGTGGCCTCCGGCACCACCGCCCGGGAGATCCGGGCGCTGACCGGCGGCCACGGTGCCGACGTGGCGGTCGAGTGCGTCGGCCGCGCCGTCACCATCCGCACCGCCTGGGAGTCCACCCGGCGCGGCGGCCGGACCACGGTCGTCGGCATCGGCGGCAAGGACCAGCAGGTCACCTTCAACGCCCTGGAGATCTTCCACTGGGGCCGCACCCTCTCCGGCTGCGTCTACGGCAACGCGAACCCCGCCGAGGACCTGCCCGTGCTCGCCGGGCACATCAGGGCGGGACGGCTCGACCTCGGCGCCCTCGTGACCGAACGCATCACCCTGGAAGGAATCCCCGGAGCCTTCGCCGACATGCTCGCGGGCAAGGGAGGCCGGGCCCTGGTGGTCTTCCCCGCCCGACGGTGAGCCGATGGTCCTCCCGCCCGACGGACCCGGCCCGGGGAGGAACCCGTACCGCCCCGGGAACGCGGGCGGCCCCGGCGTGCGGACGCGTGCGGGGAGCCCGTACCGGCGACCGCGCCGGTACGGGCTCCCCGCGTCTCACATGTCCAGGACGAGGCGGGGGCCGTGCGCACGGCCCACGCAGATCATCATCGTCGTCCCCGACGCCCTCTCGTCCGCGCCGAGGACCGTGTCGTGGTGCTCGGGCGCCCCGGCGAGCACCTTCGTCTCACAGGTGCCGCACCAGCCCTCCTCGCAGGAGTACGCCACCCCGGGCACCGCCCCGCGCACCACGTCGAGGAGTGTCCGGCCGGGCTCCACCCACAGGGTCAGCCCGCTCCGGCGCAGCTCCACCTCGAAGCCTTCCGGCCCCGCCGGGCCCTGCCCGCACGCAGGCGACGCCGGGCTCTCCGTGCCCGCCGGGACCACCGCGCCGAACCGTTCCGTGCGCAGCGGCCCCCGCCACCGTTCCGCCACCGCCCGCAGCAGCCCCTCGGGGCCGCAGCAGTAGACGACCGTGTCCGGCGCGAGCCCGCCGAGGACCCCGTCGAGATCGGGCCGCCCCGCCGTGTCCTGCGGGACGAGGGTGACGCCCGGGAGCCCGGCGAGTTCCTCGCGGTACGCCATCGAGGCCAGGCTCCGGCCCCCGTACACCAGGCTCCAGGTGCCCGGCGGCAGGGCGCGGACCATCGGCAGCAGCGGAGTGATGCCGATGCCGCCCGCGAGGAACAGATACCGCTCGGCGGGCACCAGGGGGAACCGGTTGACCGGCCCCCGGACCCCCAGGACCGTGCCCTCCCGCACCTGGGTGTGGATCTCCTCGGAGCCGCCCCGGCCCGCCGGTTCGCGCAGCACCCCGAGCCGGTACGCGCTCCGGTCCCCCGGGTCGCCGCAGAGCGAGTAGTGCCGTACCGCGCCGGACGGCAGCGTCACCTCCAGGTGCGCGCCGGGCTCCCACGGTGCCAGTGCGGCGCCCGTGGGATCGGCGAGCAGCAGGCCGAGGACGTCCTCGGCCTCCCGGACGACCGACCGGACCGTGAGCGGGAACAGGGACACGGATCACCTCGGATCAGGGACGGACGGACGGGAACGGGCCCGGGGCCCGGCGGGCGACGGCGGCAGCAGCGGCTCCGGCCGGATCCGGCAGAGCGCCCCGTACAGCGCGGCGGCGACCAGGAACGAGGCCGGCAGGCTCAGGTCCACCCCGCCGGTCAACTCGGTCAACGGACCGATGTACAGAGGGTTGTTGACCCACAGGACACCGACGACGGAACCGGCCGTGAAGGCCGTGGCGGCACGCGGGTTGACCCCGCCCGTGTACCAGTACCGGCCGCCCCCGCCGCTGGTGAAGGTGCGCAGCGCCGCCGCGTCGTACCGGCCCCGGTGGCGCGCGTACCCCACCGAGAGGACCGCCGCCCACGGGGCGACGACCGTGAGCAGCAGCGTCACGAACGCCGACATCGCGTCCATGGCGTCGTACACCACCGCCCCGAGGTACAGCACGCCCGCCGCGAGCAGCGCGACCACCGTGGTCACGGCCGCCCGGGAGGAGCGCCAGAACACCGAGTTGGCGGAGAGCCCGGCCGCGTACAGGCACAGACCGGCCTGCGGGAGGGTGCCCGCGAAGCCGAAGACCACGACCGCTACTGCGAACCAGCCGGGCACCGCGTCGGTCAGCCCCTGGAGCCACGGCCCGTCCGGGACCGGGAAGAGCGTCGTCACGTACGCGCCGGTGAGCAGCGCGGTCAGACTGCTGAGGAACATCGGGACACCGCTCGCCCGCACCACCCGGCCCGGGGGCGTCGACGCGGGCATGAACCGCGTGTAGTCGCCCTGGAAGGTGGTGTAGGAGAGGGGCACGGTCGCGGACGCGGTCACCGCGAGCAGCCAGGTGTGCAGCGGACTGTCGAGGGCGAGCGTCCCCCCGGCGTACCCGGCGTCGAAGTCGGGCGCGAGGACGAGCACGGTCCCCAGGAGCACCGCGCCGCCGGTGACCGCCGTGACCTTGTAGGTGCGCACCAGGGTCTCGTGGCCCCGGACCGCGACCAGCGCGACCGCCGCCGCCGTCACGGACATCGCGGCCGTCAGCGCGCCTGGCCCGGTCGGCGTGGAGAGCAGTCGGTGCCCTGCGACCATCACCGCCGTGCCGCCGGTCCACACCGCGATGGCGAAGAAGCCGAGCGCCGTCACCACCGTGATCGTGTTGCCGACGATCCTGCCCCGCACCCCGAAGTGCGCGCCGCTCGACACGGGATCGTTGGTGCCGGTGCGGACGCCGAACCGGGCGAGCGGCGCCAGCAGTACCGTGCCGACGGCGACGCCCGTGGCGATCGCGCTCGCCGAGGCCCACCAGCCGAGACCGAAGACGACCGGGAGCGCGCCGAGGACGACGGTGCCGAAGGAGAACTGCGCGGAGGGCCAGATCCAGCCGAAGTCACCGGGTGACGAGGTCCGTTCGGCCTCGGGCACCGGGGCGATGCCGTCGTGGTCCGCCGCCGCGCGGGGCGGCGCCGCGGTGGGCGCCGCCCCGGTCGGTGTGCTCGTCATGGGGCGCCTCCGGACGGGGTCGGGCCGGTGTCGTCCCGGCTGGGCAGGACGTCGACCACGCGGAGGGAGGCGCACAGCGCGCCGGAGGTGCGCTCCCCGCTGGTCAGATCGAAGGTCGTGTGGTGCAGGGGACAGGTGATACGGAGTTTTTCCCCGTCGACCCGGGAGTACTTGAGCCTGCCCCCGCGGTGCGGGCAGACGGCGGACGCGAGGACCTTGCGTCCGGCGACCTCGACCAGGATCAGTTCCTCGGTCACCTGGCGCACGGCGGGTTCGGTGCCCCGCCGCCGCCCGGCGGGCACGGCCGTCACGCGGCCGTCCCCCTGGCCCGCGCGACGGCCGCCTCGTTGGCGGCGCCGACGATGTCGGACGCCAGCCGCACGCCCGCCCAGATCTTCGCCAGGTCCGGCTCCTCCAGCGAGCGGATCGCCGTACGCATGTGACCGCTGTGGTACGAGTCGATGTAGAGGTGCTCGGTGTAGTAGGCGTCGTGGACGATCCCCAGCCGCCGCGCCGCGCGGGCGTAGCTCTGGAAGGCGTACAGGACGCTGGTCTCGAAGTAGGCGTACGCGCCCAGGAAGTACTGGGGCGAGGGCGCCCGGCTGGCCAGCCAGTGGAACATGTTGACGTAGGCGAAGCACTCGGGGGTCGTCTCGTCGAGGTAGTCGTCGAGCCGCAGGCTCAGATCCAGCTCGGTGAGCAGGTCGCGGTAGAGCTGGGAGTGCGCCTTCTCCTCGTTGCCGCAGCCGAGTTCGTCGATGAGGACCCGGAAGACCGCCATGGCCGAGCGGTACGGCAGCCGGGGGACGACCGGCAGCAGCGACTCGGACTCGGTGAGCCCGTCGAGGGCGAACTGCCGCACCACGAGCTTGAACTGGTCGAGCGTCGCCCGCTCGGCGAGGAAGGTCGCGCTCTCGGGGAGCGCGGCCTCCTCCTCGGCGAGGAACTCCTTGAGGGCCTGGAGCAGTTCGCCCGCCGAGCCGAAGCGCGGCGCGGAGGCCTCGTACGCCCGTGCCTTCGGCAGGATCCACCGCTCCTCGATCGCGGTCATCGATCCGTAGTCGCCGAGGTGGGGGACGCGCCGGTAGAGGGCGTGCAGTTCGCGCTGGGCCGTCGCCGGGGGAGCCGTGATCGAGTGCGCGGCGACAGGGACGGGGACGGCGACGGGGCCGGGGGGCGAAGGGGTGGCGGGGGTGGTGCTCATGCCGCCTTCGCCTCCTCGTGGACGGTGGGGGAGCTGATCACACCGCGCCGGTGCAGCTCCCGCTTGACCCAGCGGTACCAGTCGTCCTTGAAGACGCCGTACTTCTCGCAGACGGAGTTGATCTCCGCCTGCCGGTCGGGGGTGGGGTCGACCAGCATCGCGTTGCACAGACCGGGTTCCAGATTGGCCAGCGGGCCGATGAAGCCGTCGATGCCCCGGGCGTCGACGAGCAGGTTCTCCCAGCCCTCGAAGACCGGGATGCCGGTGCCCGCCTCGGCCGTCTTGCGGGTGAAGGCGGCGTCGCCGCTGGACTCCTTGATGCCGACGATCCCGGGCGTCTCGCAGATCCTCAGCAGGGTGTCGAACTCGATGCGGTTGCCCGAGAGGGCCTCCTCGTTGTAGAGGAAGACCGGGACGTCGACGGCCGCGCGGAGCGCCCGGTAGTGCTCGACGATCCGGTCCTGGGTGACCTCGGTGCCGAACGGGGTGGTGACGACGACCGCGTCCACGCCGATCGCGGCGGCCGTACGGGCCCGTTCGATCACCGAGTCGGTGTCGGGGAGCTGGATGCCGGCCAGTACGGGCAGTCCGCCCGCGTGCCGGACGGTGTACGTCACGACGTCCTGCCACTGCCGGGCGTCGAGCTTCCAGCCCTCGCCGGAGGTCAGGGCGGGCATGAAGCCGGTGACCTCGCCCCTGATGTGGTCCAGGAGGCGGACGAGGCTCTGCTCGTCGACGGTGCCGTGCTCGTCGAGGGGGGTGATCAGCGGGACGACGGTCCCGGAGTAGGTGCCAGCCATGAGTGGGGTGTCCTTCGCAGGTCTGTCAGAGGTTCGCGGACACGACCGTGAGGACCAGCGACCGCTGGTAGAGGTCCTCCAGGTACGCGGGGAACGTGGGCTCCACGAGCGGAGCGGGCGCGGCGGCCGACGCGCGGGGGGCGACCGGGACGACGGGCAACCCGCCCGCCGCCTCCGCCAGCCGGGGGCTGGCCGTGTGCAGGACGCCGCCGCGGCCGACGACCTGGGCCAGCAGCAGCCGTTCGTGCGCGGGCAGCCCGCCGAGTCCGGGCGAGGTGAACGCCCGGCGGACGTCGTCCTCGTCGTACGGGACCCGGTTGACGGCCAGATCGGTGTGGAGGACGTCCATGAACGGGTAGTACTCGTCCTGCGTCCGTCGCCCGTAGCCCCAGACGAGGTCGTCGCAGCGGCCGACCTGCTCCCAGTTCATCAGGACCCGGCCCGCCTCCCCGGCGGCCAGCCGGCCGGCGAAGAAGGCCTTGCAGCCGGTCCGTACGGCCTCGTCCTCGCTGTGCATCCCCATGAAGAGGGTGGCGTCGACGAAGACGGGGGCGTTCGCGTCAGGCCGCATAGCGCTCGAGGACCTTCCGCATCCGCTCCATGGCACCGGCGAACACCTCGGGCTCGCGGGCCAGGGCCAGCCGGACGAAGCGCTCGCCCTTCTCCTTGGTGTTCCAGTAGAAGAAGGTGCCCGGCAGGACGTACACCTCCTCGTCGAAGAGGACGGCCTGGAGCTGGGAGGCCGTCACGTGCTCGGCCGTGATGCGGAACCAGGCGACGCTGGTGCCGACCACCGGCTCCTGGAACTCCAGGATCGTGCCGTCGAGCGCGGCGCGGGCGGCGTCGCCGTTGGTCCTGATGATGCCGCGGACGGAGGCGAAGCCGTCGGTGATGGAGTCCTCGACGTACTGGGTGACCATGTTGAGCACGAACGGCGAGACGTTGAGCAGCACGCTGGTGTGGAGGTTGTAGACCTCCTCCTGGATGTTCCGGCTGGCGGTGATCATGGCGCACTTGGCGTCCTGGATCGGCCACGTCTTGCCGGTGTCCTCCATGACCATGTAGGTGACGCCCGACTCCTCAAGGAGCCGGTAGATGTCCACCCGGCCGATGTTCTCGTCACAGAGCGCGAAGGAGGCGAAGCAGAAGTCCATGACGAGGACCTTGTCGTGGTCCACGCAGTAGCGGACGACCTCGCGGAAGCCCTCCAGCTTCTCGGCGAGCAGGGTGAAGCCGGTCGGGTTGTTGGGGTCCACCAGGTAGAGGGCGTCCGCGTCGATCTGCTCGACGAGCCGCTCGTAGATGGCGTCCTTCTCGTGCAGCGCCGACTCGGCGAGCGGGGAGATCGGCACCTGCATGTTGCGCAGCAGGTCGACCAGGTTGTCGAAGCAGGGCTCGACCAGCTGCACGGACATCCCGCGCTGCTTGAGGAACATGCCGGCGACCATCGTCGACACGCTGGCGGAGTAGGAGAGCAGCGTGCGGTCCATCGCGCGGGCGGTGGGCTGCTGGTGCAGCCGGAAGAAGGCGTCGACGAACTGGCGCTCGAAGTGCGCCTGCTGCTTGGACTCGGACTCGTGCCACAGCTCGGGCAGCCGCGAGACGATCCGCTCCTGCGAGACGGACTGGCGCTGGTGGGTGTGCGCGTCGGCCAGGTTGAACCGGGTCTTCAGGGCCTCGATCTCGTGCTGGGTCAGGTCGACGAACGTGCTGACGTCCGCCTTGTCGGTCAAGGACATGAGGAACTCCCGCTGTCGGTGCGAATGTCCGTCCGGAATTCCGGCGGCATGAATGACTTTAGGAGCTTCGAGCGGCCTTGCGAATAACGGCCGGGTCACGCAATTAATAATCACCGCGATGTTCTGACGGAGAAAAAAAGGAACGACGTCCAGGCATTCCTCGAACAGGAATGCCTGGACGTCGTTCTCGTTTTACGGCCGCTTTTCGCGGTCTTTTCGGTTATTCGGTGGCGGCCTTGAGGAGGATGTCCTCGTACACCTTCGGGTCGTCCGAGGCGATCACCGGCCAGCCGATGCCGTACGCGCCCTCCCAGCCGACGTCGATGCCCGGGTTGGCGTGGTCGGAGCCGTCGGGCAGGAACAGGTGCGGGCTGCAGTTCACCCGGTCGCTCGCGGACAGCGCCGCCTGGTCGGCGAGGGCCCGGCGGGCCCGTCCGTCGTCCAGTGCCTCGGTGAGGGCGCCCACGTCCACCGCGCCGGTGGCGGCGGCCACGTCCAGGATCACCTTGCGGTGGCTGATGCAGCGGGACTCGGCCCAGAAGGCCCTGCGCAGTCCGAGGTCGAGCTGTTCGGAGGCGTTCAGGCTCTGTTCCTTGGCGGCGAGCACCGCCTCCAGGGCGGGCAGGGTCGTCGAGGGGTAGAGCCAGTCCTTGGCCTGCCACAGCTGCCAGCCCGCGGCCGGCTCCAGGCTGGCCATCCGGGCGACCTCGCTGTCCGTGCCGGGGCGCGGGCTCGGGGCGTCGTTCAGCAGTTCCAGCGGGAAGGCGCGCAGGTCGAAGGAGACCTGCTCCTCCAGGCCGAGACGGGTCCGTGCGGCGTGCAGCCGGTGGATCGCGATGTGCGCGAAGGAACACCAGATGTCGGAGAAGACGGTGACGACTCCGCGCGGCGGGGTCAGGTCGGCGGTGGTCGGGTCGGACATGGTTCTCCTCGGTTCGTACGCGGGCGGGGCGGGGCTCAGCCCGCCGGGGACTCCACGGCGTCCAGTGCCGCCTCCAGGTCGAGGTCGGCGTCGGGCAGCCAGGCGGGCAGGGAGGGGATGCGGGCCATGGCCTCGAAGAGCCGCGGCACGGCGTCCCCGCGGACGGTCGGTCCGTGGGCGCTCAGCAGCTTCGCGGGCCGCAGCCCGGCCAGTTCGCGCACCGGGCGGAGGAACTTCGCCTCGTCGACGAGCGCGGTCCAGGGGGCTATCGCCCGGTTGAGGACCTCGAAGCCGTGAAAGAATTCCTCCTCGGCGAGGTCGGTGAATTCGTGGGCGATTTCCTCGACCACGGTGCCGAAACTGTCGGAGCTGTAGAGCGTTCCATCGGAATGGTCGAACACGGCGAGGGTCCCGGGGGAGTCGAAAGTGGGCGGACGGTGAAAACTCAGTTCGCGGTCCCCGAGCTTCACGCGACTGCCCGGGTTCGCAGTTACTACCCGGTCCTGCGGAATGCTGAACTCTTCGGATATTCGAGTCAGTGATATCGCGTTGGCGAGCACCTTCGCGTGCGGAGCCTCCGCCAGGACGCGGGCCAGGGCGCCGGTGTGGTCGCGGTCGTCGTGGGTGACGACGACCCAGCGCAGGTCGGCCGGGTCGATGAGCGACCAGAGGGAGTCCACGAAACCCTCGCGGTCCACCGGCATCCCGGTGTCCACCAGGAGCGGCTGGCCCGACCGGAGGAGGAAGCCGTTCACCGGCTGGTCGCCTAGGCCCGGGATGGGCAGGGCCGAGGGGAGGACATGGATGTCCTGCCCGGCGGTGTAGGACGCTTTCATGACACACCTTTCATGACGGGCTTTCATGACGCGGCGAGTTGCGTGACGCACCGGGCGGGCCTCCCGGCGCACCGGGCGGGCGGCGGCCCCCGGGCGGGCTCCGGGCCGATCGCCCCGGGGTGGGTCCTGGGGGCGATCGGCCCGGATCGGAGCAGCCGGATCGGAGCAGCCGGATCGGAGCGGCCGGATCGGAGCAGCCGGATTGGACGGGCTGGGTCGGATGAGCCTGATCGGGCGGTCCGGACCGGACGCCGCACCGGGCGGGCCGGGCCGGACGAGCTGGTCCGGATGCCGGATGCGGGATGCCGGATCGGACGGGCCGGGTCAGACGAGCTGGATGGTGAGCGAACCGGCGATCAGCAGGGCGAGGCCCAGGGCGCGCGGCTTGGTGAGCGAGCGCTGCGGGAGCTTGAAGAGGCCCTTGTGGTCGATCAGGGCCGAGGTCAGCTGCTGGCCCGTCACGGTGAGCGCGATGGTGACGGCCGCGCCGATGGACGGGATGAGCAGGAAGGTGCCGGTGACGTACACGGCGGCGCAGGCGCCACCGAGCCAGCCCCACCAGGGCATCTTCTTCAGCGGGGCGATCTTGGGCTTGGGGGTCCTGCGGGTCGCGTAGAGCACCAGCAGGACGACGGCGATGGTGAAGGTCGCCACGGCGAAGCTGATCACGGCGACGGTGATGGGCTCCTTGATCTGCGCGCGCAGCTGGGCGTTGACCGCGCCCTGCACGGGCAGCACGGCACCGGCGAGCACACCGAGCGCGAGCCAGCCGACGCGTCCGGCGCTGGACATCCTGGGGGCGCCGGGGGGAGCCGCGGCCTTCATGCCTCGGATGATCACGACGATGCCGGCGAGGACGGCGAGGGCGCCGATGACGATGCCCGGGCTCAGGTCCTTCCGCGCCAGGCCGAGGAGGCCGAAGAGGTCGAGCGCGAGCGAGGCGAACATCTGGCCGGTGACGAAGAGCCCGACGGCGGCGAGGGCGCCGAGCCGCGGGAAGAGCAGGATGCCGCTGGTGATGTAGAGCGGACTGGCCAGTCCGCCGAGCAGCTGCCAGGGCTCGACATCGGGAAGTCTGCCGAGCGCGCCGAGGGCTCCGGCGACGACGGCGAGCACGGTCAGCAGACCGGTCGCGACGCCGAGCTGGATGGTCGAGGCGCCGTACGGAGTGCCGACGGCCGAGTTGAGCTGGAGGTTCACCGAGGCCTGGACGGCCAGGAGGCAGCCGACCAGCAGGGCCGCGGCGAGGAGCGCGGTGTGCATCGTGATCTCCCTGGGACGGGGTGACGGGGTGACTGGGGTGGCGAGATGGCGGGGTGACGAACGGTTAAGTGGACACTGAGTCCGTTTAGCATGCCATGGAATATGGCAAACGGACAAGGTGTCCACTTAGCTTCGAGGGAAGTAAGGTCGGGTGTATGAGCGACGACGAGCAGCGCCGGAGTGGAGCCGTATCCGTGCACCGGGTCGGCGGGCTCCTCGGCGACCTCCAGGCGGCGGACGAACAGCCCGTCGCCCCGCGCAGGCGCGCGGACGCGGAACGCAACCGCGCCCAGATCCTGACGGCGGCGGAACGGCTCTTCGCGGAACAGGACCCGCGGACGGTCACCATGGACCGGATCGCCAAGGCCGCGGGGGTGGGCCGCGCCACCCTCTACCGGAGCTTCCCCGACCCGTCCTCGGTCGCGGTGGCGCTGCTCGACGAGCACGAGCGCAGGCTCCAGGGCCAGCTCATCTACGGTCCGCCGCCGCTCGGCCCCGGCGCACCGGCGGGGGAGCGGCTCGCCGCGTTCTACCTCGCGATGCTGGACCTCCTCGAACGGCACCTGCCGCTGGCCCTCGGGGCGGAGACCGGCGCGGCGCGCTTCCGGACGGGCGCGTACGGCTTCTGGCGCGTCCATGTCCGGACGCTCCTCGTCGACCACGGCGTCCGGGACCCGGACCCGCTGATCGACATCGCGCTCGGTCCGCTGGCGCCCGAGCTGTTCCAGTTCCAGCGGCATCAACTCGGCCTGTCGACCGACCGCATCGGCCAGGCGCTCGCGGGCTTCGCCAGGGAACTGCTGCGCTCCGGGGGCTGATCCAGGACGACGGGCCGGGACCGGGGCCGGAGCGGGCCGGGTCGTACGGGACCGGGGCCGGGTCGCGCGGGGCAGGCCGGTGGCGCGCCACCGGGCCGGGGCGTCCGGCGGACGGGCCCCGGCCCGGTGGGGGCGGGATCAGACGCCGTGGCGCCGGACGGTCGGCTGCTGCACCAGGCCCGGGAGGATCAACTCCCAGATGCGGGCGAGCCGTTGCTCGGCGGGGCCCGGCAGCGCACCGCTCTCGGTGGCACACCGGGGTTCCCGGGACTCCTCCGCGGGCCAGGTCTCCTCGACCCGCACGTCCGGCGAGCGCATCTCCAGCTCCACCCCGGTGATCACGTACCCGATGAGCGCCGCGACCGCCGTCGCGTCCACCCCGGGCCGCAGTGCCTTCTCCGCCGCCGCGAACCGTGCGAGCCGCGCCACCTCGCGCCGCCAGGGGCACTCCCTGGACTCCCCCGGGCCGGTCGACTGCAGTTCGCGCGTCAGCCGTTCGCCCGCCCGCGCGGTCGGGTCCGTCTCGAAGAGCCGGATCAGCGCGTGCGTCGCGATCACCAGTTTGTCGATCGCGGTGCCGCCCACGCCCTCCGTCGACAGGCACGCCGACTCGACCGTGACGCGGGTGACCGCGCGGGCCCGCCCCCGTACCTCCGTCGCCAGGTCCGCCTTCGTCGCGAAGTGGAAGACCAGGGCTCCCGTGGTGACCCGCGCCTCGCCCGCGATCCGGGCCAGCGAGGCCCGTTCGTACCCCAGTCCGTCGAAGACCCGGGCGGCCGCCGACAGGATCTCCCGTCTCGTCCGCTCGGCCCGCTGCTGAATCGCCATGAGCTCCCCCGTCGGCTTGCGAGAAGGTGCCGGAGCGTCATGTTCCGGCCCGCGCCTGTGACCGTCTCGAAACTATCCGGCCGGGAGGCCGCGAAACGTGGCCTCCCGGCAGTCGGGCCGAAACCGGGGCTTGACGCGCGCCCGCCCTCCTGGTGAGGGATGCTTCCTCGCCACCGCCCGGCCGTGAAGTGTCCGGAACCAGGCGTATGGCCTGTCAGGTGGATCCGGCCGTTCCGGTGTCCGGAGAGGCCTTCGGGCGTGACCGGGAAACGGCCACGCCCGCCAGGCACAACGCGCCCCCGACGAGCGTCAGCGGCCCCGGCAGCTCCCCCAGGAAGCCCCACGCCATCAGCACGACCAGAGCGGGTACGGCGTACGTCGTCGCGCCCATCCGCCCGGCGGTCGTACGGGCCAGGGCGTAGGCCCAGGTGGTGAACGCGAGAGCGGTCGGGAAGACCCCCAGATAGACCATGTTCAGGGTGGCCGTCCACGGGGCCGTCGCCGCCTCCCGGACCAGCTGCCCGGCGAACGGCAGACAGGCCACCGCGCCCACCAGGCACCCGAACGCGGTCACCTGGAGCGCGCTGCCGTGCGCGAGGGCGGGCTTCTGCGCCACGACCCCGCCCGCGTACGCCACCGCGGCGAGCAGGCACAGCAGCACCCCGAGCGGTGAGGCGTGTCCGGCGGAACCGGATGTGGACAGGCCGACGGTCACCGCGCCCGCGAAGGACACCGCCATGCCCGCGAGCAGCCGGGGCGGCAGCGACTCCCGCAGGAAGCGGGCGCCGAGCAGGGCGATCAGGATCGGGCCGATGTTGACCACCATCGCCGCCGTGCCCGCGTCGACCTCCTGCTCACCCCAGTTGAGCGCCACCATGTACACGCCGAACCAGAGCAGCCCCGAGATCACGATCCCCGGCCACGCGGCCCGGGGCGGGAGACCCTCCCGGCGGATCAGGAGGAAGGCCCCGAGGACCAGGGCGCCGGTGAGCAGCCGCCCGAGCGCCAGCGCGCCGGGGGAGTAGGCGGTGCCCGCGCTGCGGATGGAGACGAAGGCGGACGCCCACAGGACGACCGTGACGCAGGCGGCGGCGACCGCCGGACGCGAGGTTGGCTTCTGCATGCCCCCGACGCTATGCGGCGGACGTTTCGGCGCCCGCCGCACTGTCGTGGGGACACGGCCGGGGCGGTGTCCGCCGGGCTCCGGGAAGGATGCCCCGGCCCGGGTCAGCGCAGGGATTCCGGGGCGATGCCCAGGGACGCCCGGAGCGCGCGCTCGCCCTCCTCGGTCACCCGTACGGCCCGCTCGGACCCGATCCGTACGCACCACCCGGCGTCGAGCGCGTGCGCGCACAGTGCGGCGCCCGCGAGCCCGGCCAGGTGCGGCCGCCGCTCGGTCCAGTCGAGGCAGCCGCGCGCGAGGGGTCTGCGCCCCCGGTCCTCCAGCGGGACGCCGAGCCCGTCGTACCAGGCCAGACCACGGTCGGTGAGGGCGAACCCGGTGTCCTGGCGGAGGAGTCCGCGACCGGTCATCGCCTCCGTGATCGTGATGCCGAGGCGCCCGGCGAGGTGGTCGTAGCAGGTCCGGCCCCTGGCCATGGCCCGTCCGGCGTTCGCCGCCCGCAGCGAACGGGGCGGTGGGGGAACGGCCGGTTCGGAGCGGGCGGCGAGGTCCTCGACGAGGTGCGCGACCCCGGGGTCGGCGAGGCGGACGTACCGGTGGCGGCCCTGCCGCTCCTCGGTGAGCACCCCGCCGCCGACCAGTCTGCCGAGGTGTTCGCTGGTGGTGGAGGGGGCCACGCCCGCGTGCCGGGCGAGTTCGCCGGCCGTCCAGGCCCGGCCGTCGAGGAGCGCGAGGAGGAACGCGGCGCGGGTCTCGTCCGCGAAGAGCGCCGCGAGCGCGGCGAGGTCACTGGCAGCCATGGTCCCAGGCTGCCGCACTCACCCTTCGGCCGCCGCCGAAACGTCCGGACGGGGACCACCCGGGCCGGAATCGACCGGGCCGGAATCGACCGAACCTGGACCGTCCGGGCCCGAACCGTCCGCAGAGGAACCGCCCTGCCCCGGACCGCCCCGCCCCGGACCGTCCGGGGCCGGGCCCTCGCCGTCCCGTCCCGTGCGCGGCTCCCCGGCCTCGAACCTGGCCTCGTACTGGAGCCTGAGACCGTCGAGCAGGGCCCGCAGGCCCGTGTCGAAGGCGCCCTGGTCCACCTTCTGGCGGTGTTCCGCGAGGAGGTGGGCCCGGCCCAGGTGGGGGTAGGCCGCCGGGTCGTACGCCGTCTCGTCGTCGACGAACCCGCCCGCGAAGGAGCCGAGCGCGGAGCCGGTGACGAAGTACCGCATGAGCGCGCCGATCGAGGTGGCCTGGGCCGGGGGCCAGCCCGCCCGGACCATCGCGCCGAAGACCGCGTCGGCCACCCGCAGGCCCGCCGGGCGGCGGCCGGGGCCCCGGGCGAGCACCGGCACGATGTGGGGATGGTCGGCCAGGGCGGCGCGGTAGGACACCGCCCAGTCGCGCAGCGCCGTCAGCCAGTCGCGGCCGTCGTCCTCGTCGAACATCGACAGGTCGACCTTGGCGCTGACCGCGTCGGCGACCGCGTCGAGGATCTCGTCCTTGGTGCGGAAGTGGTTGTAGAGCGAGGGCCCGCTCACCCCGAGCCCGGCCGCGAGCCGCCGGGTGGAGAGCGCGGCGAGACCCTCCGCGTCCACCAGCGCGCCCGCCGTCTCGATGATGCGGTCTCGGCTGAGCAGGGGCTTGCGCGGTCGGGCCATGGCGCACATAGTAGGCCCGGACATCAAAAACTAGCAGTGGTAATTAATGGTGGGCGGGGTGGGCGCGGTGGATCTGGCACTCAGTGGGGAACAGGAGGCCGTGCGGCGGCTCGCCGAGGAGTTCGTCGCCCGCGAGATCGCCCCGCACGCCGTCGCCTGGGACCGCGCGGAGGAGGTCGACCGGGCGATCGTGCGGAAGCTCGGCGCGGTCGGCTTCCTCGGGCTCACCGTCCCCGAGGAGTACGGCGGTTCCGGCGGCGACCACCTCGCCTACTGCCTGGTGACCGAGGAGCTGGGGCGCGGCGACTCCTCCGTGCGCGGGATCGTCTCCGTCTCCCTCGGGCTGGTCGCCAAGACGATCGCCGCCTGGGGCGACGAGGAGCAGAAGCGCGCCTGGCTGCCCCGGCTCGCCTCCGGCGAGGCGCTCGGCTGCTTCGGTCTCACCGAACCCGGCACCGGCTCGGACGCGGGGAACCTCACCACCCGCGCGGTCCGCGACGGCGGCGACTACGTCATCGACGGCACCAAGATGTTCATCACCAACGGCACCTGGGCCGATGTCGTCCTGCTCTTCGCGCGGACCGGGGCTGCCCCCGGCCACAAGGGCGTCTCCGCCTTCCTGGTCCCCGCGGACGCCCCCGGACTCACCCGCCGTCCGGTCCACGGCAAGCTCGGGCTGCGCGGCCAGGCCACCGCCGAGCTGGTCCTGGAGGGCGTCCGGGTCCCCGCCTCCGCCCTGCTCGGCCCCGAGGGGAAGGGCTTCTCCGTCGCCATGTCCGCCCTCACCAAGGGGCGCATGTCGGTCGCGGCGGGCTGTGTCGGCATCGCGCAGGCGGCCCTCGACGCCGCCGTGCGGTACGCGGGGGAGCGCGAGCAGTTCGGCAAGCCCATCGCCTCGTACCAGCTGGTGCAGGAGCTGATCAGCGACATCTCCGTCGACGTGGCGGCGGCCCGGCTGCTGACCTGGCGGGTCGCCGATCTGATCGACCGGGGCCAGGACTTCGCCACCGCCGCCTCCCAGGCGAAGCTGTACGCCTCCGAGGCGGCCGTCCGCGCCGCGAACAACGCCCTCCAGGTGTTCGGCGGCTACGGCTACATCGACGAGTACCCGGTCGGGAAACTGCTGCGCGACGCCCGGGTGATGACCCTGTACGAGGGCACCAGCCAGATCCAGAAGCTCATCATCGGACGGGCCCTGACGGGCGTCTCGGCCTTCTGAGTACCGGGGGCGCCCACCTGAGTAGCCGGACGGATGTGGCACCCGCCACATCCGTCCGATGCTGGGCGGCATGAGCGACACACCGGTCAAGCAGCAGAACACCGCCGCCTACTACGCGCAGGCCGTCATCTCCTTCGGGATCGCCATCGCGGCGGTGGCGATCGGCGTCTACCAGCTCGACGCGAGCGCCTGGGTGCGGGCCTTCCTCGCCGTCTCGGTCCTCTACCTCACGACCTCGGCGTTCACGCTCGCCAAGGTCGTACGGGACCGCCAGGAGGCGGGGCAGATCGTCAGCCGGGTGGACCAGGCGCGCCTGGAGAAGCTCCTGGCGGAGCACGACCCCTTCCAGAAGCTCTGACCCGCGGCTCCGCACGCGGCCTTGCACGCGGAGCCCGCCCGGGGGAGCCCGCCCTGGGAAGACCGCCTTTGAGGTGCCCACTTCACGGACCGCCTCTAAGCGCTTGCTCAGGTTCGTTGTATGGTGTTCGTCCTGACAGGGTCCGAGAAGGAGCAGTGGGATGAGCACGGCGGAGGAGACTCCCGGGGGCGAGGACGTGTCCTGGGGCGAGGTCACGCCCGAGGCGGCCCGTCGGCTGCTCGTGGCCGCCGTCGAGGCCTTCGCCGAGCGCGGCTACCACGCCACCACCACCCGGGACATCGCGGGCCGCGCCGGGATGAGCCCCGCCGCGCTCTACATCCACTACAAGACGAAGGAAGAGCTGCTCCACCGGATCAGCCGGATCGGGCACGACAAGGCCCTGGAGATCCTCCGGGCCGCCGCCGACGGGGAGGGCACCGCCGCCGAGCGGCTCGCCGGCGCCGTCCGCTCCTTCGTCCGCTGGCACGCCGAGCGGCACGCCACCGCGCGGGTCGTCCAGTACGAGCTGGACGCCCTCGGTCCCGAGCACCGCGCCGAGATCGTGGAACTGCGCCGGGAGTCCGACGCGGCGGTGCGCGGGATCATCGCCGAGGGCGTCGCGGCGGGCGAGTTCGACGTGCCGGACGTGCCGGGCACCACGGTCGCCGTGCTGTCGCTGTGCATCGACGTCTCCCGCTGGTTCACCACCCAGGGGCGCCGGACGCCCGACGAGGTCGGCGCGCTCTACGCCGACCTCGTGCTGCGGATGGTCGGCGGTCAGAAGTAGTAGCGCGAGACCGACTCGGCGACACAGACCGGCTTCTGCGCGCCCTCGCGCTCCACGGTCACCCGCGCCGTCACCTGGACGCCGCCGCCCGCCTCCGTGACCTCCGTCAGGACGGCGGTGGCGCGCAGCCGTGAGCCGACCGGCACCGGGGAGGGGAACCGCACCTTCTCGGTGCCGTAGTTGATGCCCATCCGCATGCCCTCCACGGACATCACCTGCGGGACGAGGGCGGGCAGCAGCGAGAGCGTCAGATAGCCGTGCGCGATGGTCGCGCCGAACGGCCCGGCCGCGGCCCGCTCCGGGTCCACGTGGATCCACTGGTGGTCGCCGGTGGCCTCGGCGAAGAGGTCGATGCGCTTCTGGTCGATCTCCAGCCAGTCGCTGTGCCCCAGTTGCTCGCCGACCCCCGCGCGCAGCTCCTCGGCGGAGGTGAAGATCCTCGGCTCGGCCATGTCCCTGCTCCCTCTCGTACCTCGCGTCCCGCCCTCCCGGCTCCCCGGCGGCGGCTCCCGGTCGCGCTGTCCAAGCGCTTGCTCAGCATGTGGGGCAGGGGATGCGGTGTCAACGGACCAGTAGGGTGCACCGGGTGCCGCAGATTCCAGAGAAGATCCACGAGCTCACGGTCGGCCAGCTCTCCGCCCGTAGCGGGGCGGCCGTCTCCGCCCTCCACTTCTACGAGGCGAAGGGGCTCATCAGCAGCCGCCGCACCTCGGGCAACCAGCGCCGCTACGGCCGAGACACTCTCCGCAGGGTCGCCTTCGTGCGGGCCGCGCAGCGGGTCGGCATCCCGCTCGCCACGATCCGTGACGCGCTCGCCCGGCTCCCCGAGGAGCGCACCCCCACCAACGAGGACTGGGCCCGGCTCTCCGTCGCCTGGCGTGCCGAACTCGACGAACGCATACAGCAGTTGGGTCGGCTCCGCGACCACCTGACGGACTGCATCGGCTGCGGCTGTCTGTCCCTGGAGACCTGCGTCCTGTCCAACCCCGACGACGTCTTCGGCGGGCGGATCGCGGGTTCCCTCCTCTTCGGGGTCAGCCACCCCGCACCGGCCACCCCGGAATCCCCGGGCGACTGAGGCAGGTTCCTTCCCTCCGCCGCGACCGTGACCGCGACTTCCGCCGCGCCCCGGTCGCGCACGGGACCGACCGCGCGGTGCGGGAGCGACGCGGCCTCTGCCGGGTGTACGGGCGCGCGGGCGTGCTTCCCGCGCTCCGGCCGTCACCGACCGCGCCGCAGGGCGCGGCGAGCGCCTCGACGGCCTCGCACGGTGGGCGGGTCCCCCGTTCCCCCGTGCCCGTCCGGACGGATCTGGAGCGGTGCGTTCACCGCCCCGGTTCACGCGGCGGAGGCCAGCGTGTGGTCCTGCCTCCTGGCCCGTGCCAGCGCCCCCGGGGTCAGCACCGCGCGGGGCACGTCCACCCCGCAGTCCCCGCACACCGGGCCCAGCCTCGGCTCGTACGGGTCGGTGGGGGCGGCCCAGGCGACGCGGGGCCCCGCGCACACCGGACAGTCCTCGCCCGGCTCGCCCTCCAGGGCGGTGACGAGCCGCCGCAGCACCTCGGGCAGCGGGGCCGAGGGGTGCACGGACGGGTCGCCGCACCGGACCACCCCGTTGCCGCCCCAGACCCGCCGGTGCCAGTCGTCCAGGGCCCCGAGCCGCCGGAGCCCCTCCTGCTTCTCGCGCCGCCGCCGGGCGGCGAACCCCTCCTCGTACGCGAGCCACACGGCCCGCGCCTCCTCCAGTTCGTCGAGCGCGGCCGTCAGCCGCCCAGGGTCGAGCTCCCGGTCCTCGGGACCGAACCCGTGCCTGCGGCACAGATGGTCCCACGTGGCCCGGTGCCCGTACGGCGCGAACCGCTCCAGGCACTTGCGCAGGGAGTACCTGCGCAGCGCGGTGTCGCACCCCGGATCGCGCACCTGTCTCGCGAGACTCCGGAAACCGGCCATCCCTCGCCACCTCCGTCGCTGGTCCTTCCGCGGTATCAGAGGGACGAACGAGCGGCCCCCGGTGTTCCATCGGAATTCGGATGGCAGGCATCAGCGAGGCGGGAGAGACGGAAGGGAACCAGCAGAACCAGGGCGTCCGGTGCGCTTCCGCCCCTGGCCACCGCGCCGGATCCCCGTGCCCGGACCCCGGCGCCGACTCCCTTTCCCAGCTCGCTCTCCCGGCTCGCTCCCGACGCCCGACGCCCGACGCCTGACGCCCGACGCCCGACGCCTGACGCCCGACGCCCGACGTCCAACGCTCGACGCTCAACGCCTGCCCCCGTACCGCCGACTCCCGCCACCCCGGCGACCCCTCCCGTGCTCCCGGGTCTCCGCTACCGGCCCGCCCCCGCCGCCGACACCACCACCCGGGCCAGCTCCGCATGGCGTATGTCCGCGTGCGAGCGGACCACCTCCGCCGCGTCCACGCTCACGCACCCCGACCCCGGCACCCCCTCGCGCAGCACCCGCGCCAGCGTCCGCTCCGCCGTCCCCGGGACGGCCCGCACCCCGTCGTGCCCGATCGCCCCCCAGCGCGGGTCGTCCACGCCCGGCAGCCGCCCTGCGCCGGAGAGGGCCGCGCCGGGCGCCCCGGCGGCGACTCCGGCCGGGGAAGGACCGGGCACCCCGACGGCGGCGGCCAGCGACGCGGACTCGTCCGCGAGCCGGGACGCCAGCGGGTACATCACCCCCAGCGCCGTGTCGTGCCGCGAGTAGCAGGCCACCACCGGCCCCCGCACCCGCGACCGGACGTCCCACAGCGCGCCGGAGCGCCGGGGATCGTGCGGGAGCCGCTCCGCGAACGCGTAGTGGGAGAAGGCGCCCTGGAGGAGCGTCACCGAGGCCACCGGCCGCGCCCCCGGCGGCAGCCCCTTCAGCGCGTACGCGACGAGCCGGGCGCCCATGCTGTGGCCGACGAGGTGCACCCGCAGTCCGGGCGCGGCACGGGCCACCTCGCCGAGCAGCGGACCGAGCCCGAACTCGCCGACCCGGCCCGCCCGTTGCCGCATCAGGTAGTACGTGGTCTGCCGCAGCGCCTCCCGCGCGCCCCGCCAGTACGCCCCGAGGCCCACCCGGAACCCCTCCGGCTCCGGGCCCGCCCCGCCCCGCCCGCACGCGTCGAGCGCGGCGGTGAACAGCGCGCACGTCTCCACCGGGTCCGCGAGCAGGAACCCGGGGACCCGCGCCGCGGGTCCGGCCGCGCCCTCGGCGCCCTCCCCGGGCGGCACGTCCGCGAACTCCCGCAGCAGCGCCCCGAACCGGGCGAACGCGGCCTCGTCCGGAGCGGCCGCCACCAGCAGGTCCGTGATCCGGTCGAGGACCTGCTCCTTCTCCGGCAGAACGGTCACCAGGGCCCGGTAGTCCGGGGCCGGTTCGCCGCTGAACATCATGGACGGCCAGATCAGGCCCGCGTACCCCACCTCCGCCCCCGGCGCGAGCAGCTCCGGGAAGGGGGCGAAGAAGTCGGAGCAGAGCCGGGTGGCGCCCGACGGCGAGCTGTTCCACCCGTGCGCGAACACGATCAGGTCGCCGACCCCCTGCCGGGCGAGCGAGGCGAGGGCGCCGGCCTGCCCGGCGGGACCGTCACCCTCCTTGTCGAAGACGAGCTCCCGGTACGGCTCCACACTCATTCCGGTCACGGGGCGACCGTCCCTCCGCGTCGAGGGGGCCGTCGCGCCCTGCGCGCGGTGCGCGGGCGGCGGCTTCCCCGGCGAGCATTCCCGTGCCGGGCCCCGGTCAGACCTGGACGGTGTCCGGAAAGCGCCGCCGGAGCCGAAAGGTGCCCGGGGGCGGTGGCGGGCCCGCTCAGCGCAGTCGCGCCGCCGTGACCCGGGGGAAGTGGACCAGGAGGTCGTACGAGGTGGCGAGCCGGACCGGGACGAGGTCGCCGGGCCAGGGGTACGCGGTCCCGATGTTCCGGGTCGGCCGGTGGACGCCGAGCCAGTCGCGCGCCGCCGGGCCTGCGCGCCGCAGGTCCAGGTAGAAGGCGCCGGGCGAGACGCGGTCCAGGACGGCGGAGGTGCTGTCCGGTCCCAGCGGGCCGACCGTGAAGGACCGGAGGGGTTCGCCGGGGACCCCGATCTCGTGCGCGTTGAAGGAGCCCTGTCCGAAGGAGGCGCCGACGCTGACGTAGCCGTCGCCGAGGGCGTCGCGGAGGAAGGCGCCCTGGAGCCTCGGGTACTGCTCCGGCGCGGTGGTCTCGTAGCCGACGTGCCCGTTGTGCGCGGAGAGCACCATGCGGTCGCCGGTCCGCCGCTGCCACCAGACCGTGTTCTCGGCCATGGTCCGGTCCCGGTAGAGCATCGCCGCCGCGATCCCCTCGTCGGTCCCGAAGTCGTGCGCCATCTCGGTGCCGACCTGGGCGATGGCCCGCGCGTGCTGGACCGCCCAGGCGTCGGCCTCGCGTGCGCCGGGGTCCGTGGCCGGGCGGCGGCGCTCCAGGAGTGCCAGCGCCCCGTTCACCTCGGCGGCCATCCGCCGCCGCTCCGGAAGGGGCCTCGCCATGTACCCCTTCATCCAGCTCTCGACGCTCCCGGTGGGCCGCGACGCCCGGTACAGCTCCCGGAGCCGGGGGAGGAGCGCCGGATCGGTACGGGCCACGTGGGAGGTCACGGCGTCGAAGAGGTTCCGGCCCGCGTACCCCAGATCGTTGCCCATGAAGCGGACCTGGTGCCCCGGATGGAGCTGGTTGTGCCGCCGCATCCAGCGGAACAGGTCGAGGTACTCCTCGGTGTTCCACAGACGGTACGACTCCTGGAACTCGTCCCGCATGATCGCCCGGATGTCCCCCCGGCCGGTGCGCACCCAGGTGTCGACGAGCAGCCCGGTCGACCAGTTGGCCTCCAGGGCGAAGGTGGTGAAGCCCCGCCGCTCCACCAGGTGTTCGAAGATCCGGTGCTTGGCGGTGAAGAACTCGGCCGAGCTGTGCGTGGCCTCGCCGACACCGACGACCCTGGCCGAGCCGATCATCCGGTCGAGCGGTGCCAGATCGGTGAACGGCACCGCCGTACGGGCGAGTTCGCGCGCCGGGTCGGGACCGGCCGGGGGACCGGCCGCCCCGGCGGCGGGCGTCAGGGCGCCGAGGCAGGCGGCGACCAGCAGCCCGACGAGGGGGAGCCGACGGCGCAGGGTGAGGGTGGTGGGCTTCATGGGGACAGCCTGGTCGCCGCACCGGCCGGGCGACATCCCGCCGTCCCCCGGCCGTCGGCGGGGGACAACCCCCGTCAGCGGTAGAGCAGGTGCTCCTTCCGCAGCGCCCGGAACGCGCCCAGGTCCGCCCCCCAGGCGCCCGTCACCTCGTCGACGCCCGCCCCCGCGTCGATCAGGGTCCGCACCCGGGCCGAGCCGGTCAGCTTGTCGATCCAGTGGTCCGGCCGCCAGGCGAAGCCGGACCAGGAGGCGCGGGCGGTGACGAGGAGCCCGATGCCGGTCCGCACCGGGTCGAACGACTCCCGGTCGTGGACGTGCAGCTGGACCCCGCCCACGGTCCTGCCCTGGAACTTGGAGAAGGTCGGCGCGAAGTACGCCTCGCGGAAGTGGACCCCGGGCAGCCCCAGGGCGTTCGCGGCCTGCGCCCACCGGCGGTCCACGCCCTCGGCGCCGAGCAGTTCGAACGGGCGGGTGGTGCCCCGGCCCTCCGAGAGGTTCGTCCCCTCGAAGAGACAGGTGCCGGAGTAGACGAGTGCGGTCTCCGGGGTCGGCATGTTGGGGCTCGGGGGCACCCAGGGCAGCCCGCAGGCGTCGAAGAAGTCCGTGCGCCGCCACCCCGTCATCCGTACGGTCTCCAGGTCGACCGGTGTGGTCAGGAACTCGGCGGCGAAGAGCCGGGCCAGCTCCGCCACGGTCATCCCGTGCGCCTGCGCGATCGGCTCGCGCCCCACGAAGGTGGCGAACGCCCGGTCCAGGACGGGGCCGAGCGCCGCCCGGCCGGTCACCGGGTTCGGCCGGTCGAGGACCACGAACCGCTTCCCGGCGAGCGCGGCGGCGGCCATGCAGTCGTACAGCGTCCAGATGTAGGTGTAGAAGCGGGCGCCGACGTCCTGGATGTCGAAGACGACGGTGTCCACGCCGGAGGCGGTGAAGACGTCCGCGAGCGGCTGCCCGCTCTTCAGATAGGTGTCGTGGACGGGCAGCCCGGTCGCCGGATCGTCGTACCGGCCCTCCGAACCGCCCGCCTGGGCCGTGCCCCGGAAACCGTGCTCGGGGCCGAAGACGGCGGTCAGCTCCACCCGGTCGTCGGCGTGCATCACGTCCACCACGTGCCGGGCGTCGGCGGTGATCCCGGTGGGGTTGGTGACGATGCCGACGCGCTCCCCGGCGAGCAGCGCGTACCCGTCGGCGGCCAGCCGGTCGAAGCCCGTCCGCACCCGGCCGCGCCCCGGGGACCGGCCCGTCGCGGGGGCGGCCGGAGCCGCGGCGGCGGTGGCGGCGGCCGGGGCGGTGGCGGCCACCGCCCCGAGGGCGCCCCCGGCGGCCAGCAGACTCCGTCGCGTCAGACCCATGCGCAGACCTCCTCGTTCGCCGCCCCCGGCCGGGGTGCGTGACATGGGCACGCACGCTAGCGCTCCCGGCGCCACCGGGGAACGAGGCGTGCGGGACCGGGCGTGCGGGACCGGGCGTGCGGGACCGAGAGGGCGGGACCGAGAGGGCGGACCGGGCGCGTGGACCGGATGTGCGGGATCGGGCGTGCGGACCGGACGTGCGGGACCGGGAGGGCGGGTCCTCCCGTTCGCCGCCGCTCCTCTCGCCGCCGCTCCCGCTCCGGCCCCTTCCCCCATGACATACCGACCGGTTAGTCTGCCGTCCGGAAGGCCGGGGCCGTCACGTCGACGAGGTGGACATGAGCGGGGACACGAGCACGGACACGGATACGAGCACGGATACGAGCACGGACACGGGCGGGAGCACGGGCGTCGGCGCCGTCCGGGGCGCCGGAGTCGTCGTCACCGGGGCGGGCGGCGGCATCGGCGCCGCCCTCGCCCGCAGGTTCGCCGCCGAGGGGGCCAGGGTCGTCGTCAACGACCTCGACCCCGCCCGGCTGAAGGCCATCGCGGAGGAGACCGGCGCCCTCGCGGTCCCCGGCGACGCCTCCGCCGTCGTCGAGGAGGCCCGCGAGGCCCTCGGCGGCACCGTCGACATCTGGTGCGCCAACGCCGGACTCTCCTCGCCCGGTGACGCCTTCGCCGACGAGGACGTCTGGGCCGCGGCCTGGGACGTCAACGTGATGGCGCACGTCCGCGCCGCCCGCGCCCTCCTCCCCGCCTGGCTGGAGCGCGGCAGCGGCCGGTTCGTCTCCACGGTCTCCGCCGCCGGGCTGCTCACCATGATCGGCGCGGCCCCCTACAGCGTCTCCAAGCACGGCGCGTACGCCTTCGCCGAATGGCTCTCGCTCACCTACCGGCACCGGGGCCTCTCCGTCCACGCGATCTGCCCGCAGGGCGTCCGCACCGACATGCTCACCGCCGCCGGATCGGCCGGGGAGCTCGTCCTCGCGCCCACCGCGATCGAGCCCGAAGCCGTCGCCGACGCCCTCCTCGACGCCGTCGCCGCCGACCGCTTCCTCGTCCTGCCCCACCCCGAGGTCGCCGGGTACTACCGCAACCGGGCCACCGACCCCGAGCGCTGGCTCAGCACGATGAACCACCTCCAGCGCACCTGGGAGAGCGGCCCCCGCTGACCGCGCCCGGGCGCCCGCCGGGCCTCGGCGGACGTCCCGGGCCCCGGTGGATGGGAAGATCTACCGGGCGGGGAGAAGTCCCCCGGCCGAGAACGATCATCAGGAAAGGCGGCGGAGCATGGCCAGGACGACGGACGACAGCGGTACGCCCGTCCCCCAGAGGCTCCTCGCCGCCGCCACCCGGCTCTTCGCGGAGCGGGGGTACGACCGGACCTCCGTCCAGGAGATCGTGGAGGCCGCCGGGGTCACCAAGGGCGCCCTCTACCACTACTTCGGTTCCAAGGAGGACCTCCTCCAGGAGGTCTACGCCCGGGTCCTGCGCCTCCAGCAGGAACGGCTCGACGCCCACGCGGACGCCGACGCGCCCGTCGAGGACCGGCTGCGTACCGCCGCCGCCGACGTCGTCGTCACCACCATCGAGAACCTCGACGACGCCGCCATCTTCTTCCGCTCGATGCACCACCTCAGCCCCGAGAAGAACAAGCAGGTACGGGCCGAGCGCCGCCGCTACCACGAGCGCTTCCGGGCCCTGGTCGAGGAGGGCCAGCGCACCGGGGTGTTCTCCGCGGCGACCCCCGCCGACCTCGTGGTCGACTACCACTTCGGCTCCGTGCACCATCTGTCCACCTGGTACCGCCCCGACGGCCCCCTCGGCCCCGGACAGGTCGCCGACCACCTCGCCGACCTGCTGCTGAGGGCCCTCCGGCCCTGAGGTACGCGCGCCCCGAGGCCTCCCCGGCCCCGGAGCCCCGCACCCGCCGGAACCCCTCAGGTCACCAGGCCCCTCAGGCCCGCCCCGCCCCGAGGCTCCTCGGGCCCCGGTGGGACGGGCCCTCCGAAGGCCCGTCCCGCCCGGTCCGCCGCCTACCGGTACTTCCTCAGCTCATGCCGTGCCAGCGACCGCTGGTGCACCTCGTCCGGGCCGTCCGCGAGCCGCAGCGTCCGGGCCGCCGCCCACAGCTCGGCCAGCGGGAAGTCCTGCGAGACCCCGCCCGCGCCGTGCGCCTGCACGGCCTTGTCGATGATGTCGACGACCGCGCGCGGAGTCGCGATCTTGATGGCCTGGATCTCGGTGTGCGCACCCCGGTTGCCGACGGTGTCCATGAGCCAGGCGGTCTTCAGGACGAGGAGCCGCAGCTGCTCGATCGTCACCCGGGCGTCCGCGATCCAGTTCCGCACCACGCCCTGCTGGGCCAGCGGCTTCCCGAAGGCGGTACGGGAGACCACGCGCCGACAGGTCAGTTCCAGGGCCCGCTCGGCCATGCCGATGAGCCGCATGCAGTGGTGGATGCGGCCGGGGCCGAGCCTGGCCTGCGCGATGGCGAAACCGCCGCCCTCCTCGCCGATGAGGTGCGAGGCGGGGACGCGGACGCCGTCGAAGAGCACCTCGGCGTGGCCGCCGTGGGAGTGGTCCTCGTACCCGTACACCCGCATCGCGCGCCGGACCTCGACGCCCGGGGTGTCGCGCGGCACCAGGACCATCGACTGCTGGCGGCGCGGGTCGGCGCCGTCGGGATCGGTCTTGCCCATGACGACGAAGATCCGGCAGTCGGGGTTCATCGCCCCGGAGATGTACCACTTGCGGCCGTCGACGACGTACGAGTCGCCGTCCCGCCGGATGCGGGTCTCGATGTTCGTGGCGTCCGAGGACGCGACCTCGGGTTCGGTCATCGCGAAGGCCGAGCGGATCTCGCCCGAGAGCAGCGGCTCCAGCCACCGCTTCCGCTGCTCCTCGTCGCCGAACTGGGCGAGCAGCTCCATGTTCCCGGTGTCCGGGGCGGCGCAGTTGAGGGCGGTGGGGGCCAGCTGCGGGCTGCGGCCGGTGATCTCGGCGAGCGGCGCGTACTGGAGGTTGGTCAGACCGGCTCCGTAGGCGCTGTCGGGGAGGAAGAGGTTCCAGAGCCCCTGCCGCCTGGCCTCGGCCTTGAGCTCCTCGACGACCGGCGGGGTGTCCCAGGGCGAGGCGAGCAGGGCGCGCTGCTCCCCGGCGGTCCGCTCGGCCGGGTACACGTACGCGTCCATGAAGGCGAGGAGCCTCGCGCGGAGTTCCTCGGTGCGCGCGTCGTGGGCGAAGTCCATGGCGGGTCAGCCTTCCTGGAGGGTGGTCAGGCCGTGCTCGATGAAGACGGGGACGAGTTCGCCGATGCGGTCGAAGCCCGCGCCGACCGTCTGCCCGAGGGTCCAGCGGTAGTGGATGCCCTCCAGGATCACGGCGAGCTTGAACCAGGCGAAGGCCGTGTACCAGGAGAGGGCGGAGGTGTCGCGGCCGGACCGGGCTGCGTAGCGCTCGACCAGCTCGGCGGCGCTCGGGTGGCCGGGGGCCGTGGCGGTGCTGGAGAGGGGGGAGTCCGGCAGGTCGAGCGGGGTGCTGTACATGACCAGCAGGCCCAGATCGGTGAGCGGGTCGCCGAGGGTGGACATCTCCCAGTCGAGGACGGCCCGGACGCGGTCGTCGGCGCCGACGAGGACGTTGTCGAGGCGGTAGTCGCCGTGGATCACGGTGGGCGGCGGTGAGACGGGCAGCGCCCGGCCGAGGGCGGCGTGCAGCTCCTCGATCCCCGGCAGTTCACGGCCGCGCGAGGCGTCGAGCTGCTTGCCCCAGCGGCGCAGCTGCCGGTCGAGGAAGCCCTCGGGGCGCCCGAAGTCGCCGAGCCCGACGGCGCCGGGGTCCACGGAGTGCAGGCCGACGAGGGTGTCGACGAGGCCGAGGACGGTGGCGCGGGTGCGCCCGGGGCCGAGCGGGGCGAGTTCGCCGGCCGAACGGTACGGGGTCCCGTCGACGAACTCCATGACGTAGAACGGCGCTCCGAGCACCGACTCGTCCTCGCAGAGCAGCAGGGTCCGGGGGACGGGGACGTCCGTGGTGTGCAGGGCGCTGATGACGCGGTGCTCGCGCCGCATGTCGTGGGCGGTGGCGAGGACATGACCGAGCGGCGGACGGCGGACGACCCAGCGGCCGGTGCCGTCGGTGACGGTGTACGTCAGGTTCGAGCGCCCGCCCTGGATCAGCCCGGCTTCGAGGGGGCCGGTCACCAGGCCGGGCCGTTCCGCGTCGAGGAAGCGGCGCAGCCGCTCGGGGTCGAGACCTGGCGGCGGGGCGGAACTCATGGGCTACCTCCGGATCGGCTGCGGTCGCCGCCCATGATGACCGACCAGTCGGTATGTCGTCCAGAGGGGCCCGCGGGGCGCCCTCCGGGCGCGGGAGGGAACCGAAGCCCCCGCAGGTCCCGCGCCCGCCTCCTCGTCCCCCTCCCCATCCCCCGTACGGGCTCCCCGCGAGGCTCGGGCGCGGCTCAGGCGTGGCAGGCCACCGGCACTCCGCCGTTCATCGCCGCCATGTCGCCGAAGACCGCCACCGGGTCCAGCGGCGAGCCCTCCGGAAGGCCCGCCAGCTCCGCGTACGCCCGGTGCAGGTTCGCCACCAGGCGCTCGCTCTCCCGCCAGACGGCGAACTCGCCCAGATCCGCGCGCCGGGCCGTCTCCAGCGGCGTCGCCCCGCGCGCGTGCCCCTCCGCCGCCAGCTCCCGCACCCAGCGCAGATACCGCTCGGTCGAGTCGTACGCCGAGGGGTCGGTCACCCGGCCGTGCCCCGGCACCACCGTCGGCGCGTCCAGCGACCGCAGCAGGTCGAGGGCGCGCAGCGACCCCGTCAGCGAACCCATCGGCAGGAACGGCGTCCCGCCCTGGAAGACCAGGTCGCCGGTGAACACCACGCCCTGTTCGGGAAGGTGCACGACGGAGTCGCCCGTGGTGTGCGCGGGCCCCGGGTGGATCAGCCGCACCTCGGTGTCGCCGACGTACAGCGTGAGCCGGTCCCGGTAGGTGACCGACGGCGGCAGGATCTCGACCTTCCCGAAGTCCGTCCGCGGCCACAGCAGATGCAGCTGGTGCCCGGCCTCCAGCTGTTCGGCCCGGCAGTTCTCGTGCCCCACGATCCGTGCCTCCGGCATGAACACCCCGTTGCCGTAGGTGTGGTCGCCGTGGTGGTGGGTCGAGACGACGGTGCGGGGCAGCGGCAGGCCCTCGGCGAGGACCGCCTCGCGGAGCAGTCGGGCCCGGCGCTCGGTGGCGGCGGTGTCGACGAGCAGCGACTCCCGCGCGTCGCCGAGGAATCCGGCGTTGTTCAGGCACCAGCCCCCGTCGGGCTGGACGAAGGCGTGCACGTGCGGTGCGAGCGTGACCACGTAGGGGTCGGTCGCGGACAAGGGGTTCCCTCCGTTCGGAGTCCAACTGGACAGAGGAAGACTGTCAGTTGGAGAGGGCGTCGCGGAGCCCGGGTCCACCGTCGGCAGTGACGTTTCTGTGGTGAATGCGCTGAGCCTGGAGAGTGAGTAAAGCGTTCGCATGGTGAAGTTCAACGACTTCCCACGAAATCATCAGGTTTAGGCAAGGGGTTGTCGTGTCGTGACGGCCCCGACGCTTTTTCTGCTTTCCCGAGAAGACCAGGAGTGGGACGTTGAGCGACGCACGTCACGAGAGCTACGGAACCAAACTGCGCGAGCGGATCGCCGCGCCCGGCACGACCCCGCTGATCGGCGTGTTCGACATGTACTCGGCGTCCGTCGCCGCCGACCACTACGACGGGATGTTCGTCTCCGGGTTCGGCTTCTCCGCCTCGTACTACGGACTGCCGGACGTCGGCTTCATCGCCTGGCCGGACATGGTCGGGTTCGTGCAGCGGCTCCGGGGCGCGTTCCCGAAGCAGCACCTGCTCGTGGACATCGACGACGGCTACGTCGACCCCGAGGTGGCCTGCCACGTCGTGGAGGGCCTGGAGCGGATCGGGGCCTCGGGGGTGATCCTGGAGGACCAGAAGCGCCCGCGCCGGTGCGGGCACGCGGACGGGAAGCAGGTGCTGCCGCTGGACGAGTACCTGAACAAGCTGGAGATGGTCCTCGCGACCCGCCGGGACATGGTCGTCGTGGCCCGTACGGACGCGACCGACGAGGAGGAGATCCTCCACCGGGCCAAGTGCCTGGCCGCGACCGAAGCCGACGTGGTCCTGGTCGACGGCGTGCGGAACGTGGAGTGGATCAAGCGCATCCGTGAGGTCGTCGGCGACAAGCCGCTGCTCTTCAACCAGATCGCGGGCGGCAAGTCCCCCCGGCTCTCGCTCGCCGAACTCTCCGAGCTGGGCGTGGACGTGGCGATCTACAGCACCCCCTGCCTCTTCGCCGCGCACCAGGCCATGGACTCGGCGCTCACCGAGCTGAAGCGGGCGGACGGGCGGCTGCCGTCCTTCGATCCCGCCGCCAGCATCGGGGTGGCCGCGTCGACCCGCCTCCTGGAGCGGAACATCGCCCGCCGCCACGAGGCCCCCCAGGCGGTGGGGGTGTGAAGCGGGCGGTCCCGCTCAGAGCCCTCGGTCTCGCCGTGGCGCTGCTCGCGGCCGCCACCGGGCCCGCCGTCGCCGGCGGCAGCCTGATCACCGTCATCGACAACTCCGAGGCCGACTCGATCCTTGAGGTCGACCGGGCGGCCAACGTCCAGTACGGCGGCAGCGGAACCGTCGGCAGCGACCACGACGGCAGCGCGGTCGATGCGATCGAGGCCCTGATGGGGGTCGTCGAGGGCGACGACGAGGACTGACGCCCCAGGACGCACGGACACGCAGATGCGCGGACGCGGGGAAGGTGAGGACGCGCGGACACGGGGACGGCCGGACACCGGGAGAGGGTGTCCGGCCGTCCGCGCGTCCGGTCCGCGCGTCCCGTCCGCGCGTCCCCTACGGGTCCGGGCGCCGGGGGCCTCACCAGATCATCGCCGCGCCGAACACCGCGAGCGAGACCGTGATGAGCGCCGTGAGCCAGGCCCCCCGGTACGACAGCGGGTCCGGCCGGGCCGCGCTCAGGGACCGGATGCGGCGGTGGGCGACGGCCAGGAAGGCGATCCACACCAGCGCCGACAGCGCGAACCCCGCCACCCCCAGCGGGGTGGTCCCGTCCCGGACGCCCAGTCTGACCGCGAGCACCGCGACCACGGTGCAGGACAGCGTCGTGCGCCGCCAGGCGAGCCGGGTCCGCTCCGGCTGGAGCCCCGGATCACGGAGTGACTCGACCGGCGGCCGGAGCAGTGGACGGTGAGGGGTTCCGGCGGGCGGGAGCCCGTGATCGTGGGGGTCCCCGGCGGGCGGGAGCGCCGGACGGTGAGGGTTCCCGGCGGGCGGGCGTCCGCGATCGGGAGGGTCCCCGGCGGGCCGCCCGTCACCGGCGTCCGTCACCGCCCCGCCCAGCCGAAGAGCACGACCACCACCATCGTGAGCGCCACCACGGCCACCACCAGGCTCAGGACCGCGGGGAAGCGGGAGCCGGGCAGGTCCTCGCCGCGCCGCATGGCCCGCTCGCAGCGCACCCAGTGGTTCACCGCGCGCAGCGCGCACAGCACCCCGGCGGCGAGCAGCGCCAGCGCGAGCCCGACCCGGACGCCCCACCGCAGGTCCGGCAGGAACTGGTCCACCGCGAAACCGCCGCCGACCAGGGCGAGCGCGGTCCGTATCCAGGCCAGGAAGGTCCGTTCGTTGGCGAGGGAGAAACGGTAGTCGGGCGTCTCCCCCTCGTCCCGGACGCGCTGCGGCGCGAACCACAGCCGCAGACTCCGCACAAAATCGCTCACATGTGCACCCTAACGGCCGGATGCCCGGCCCGCCCGGGTGGTCTCAGCCCGCCGGGCGGGCCTGGAGACGCTCGTACGCGGCGAGCCCGTCCGGCACCCACGACCAGGTCCTGAGCCGGGCGGACAGCTCCTCGTCGGTGAGGAAGCCGTGCCAGGCGACCTCCTCGGCCTGCGGCTCCACCGGCAGCTCGCACCGCACCTCGTAGACCGCCGACCACCACTTCCCGGCCACGCCCCCGGAGTCGTACAGGAAGGTGAGGACGTGCTCGGGCCGGGGCAGGCCCCGTACGCCGAGTTCCTCCTCGGCCTCGCGCAGGGCGGCCTCGTCGTAGGACTCGCCCGCTCCGACCACCCCGCCGACGAACATGTCGTACAGGGAGGGGAAGACCAGCTTCGTCGGTGTCCTGCGGTGCACGAAGACCTGGCCCCCGGCGTCCCTGACCCGGACGAAGACACAGCGGTGGATCAGCCCCCGTGCGTACACCTCACCGCGCGGGGCCCGGCCGATCACCCGGTCGTGCTCGTCGACGACGTCGAGGATCTCTTCAGCGGCGCTCATGCCGCCATCCAAGCAAACCCGCCGGGCCCACCGGACCCCGAGTCAACCCGAGTCACCCCGAGTCGTCCCGAGGCGCCCGACCGGCCTCACTGGCCCATGACGTACTTGACCGTCGGACCGGTGGTCCAGCCGCCGTCGACCGCCAGCTCCGCGCCCGTCACGTACGAGGCGGCGTCCGAGAGCAGGAAGACGACCGCGCCCGCGATCTCGTCGGCCTCGCCGACCCGGCCCATCGGCGTGTTCGGGTAGTTGCCCTCGCCCTGCTGGATGCCCACGGCGGCGGTCATCGGCGTGTACGTCATGCCCGGGTGGACGGAGTTCACCCGGATCTTCGACGTGCCCAGCTCCACCGCGCCGATCTTCGTCAGACCCCGGACGCCCCACTTGGAGGCGCCGTACCCGGCGGTCAGCGCCAGACCCATGAGGCCCGCGGCCGAGGAGATGTTGACGATCGAACCGCCCCCGGCCTCCCGCATCGCCGGGACCGCGGCCTTCATGCCGATGAAGACACCGGTCAGATTGATGTCGAGGACCTTGCGGAAGTGCTCGACGGACTCGGTCTCCAGGAGCGTGCCCGTGGAGATGCCCGCGTTGTTCACCAGACCGTGCAGCCCGCCGAACTCCGCCACCGCGTACGCGACGGCCGCCGTCCACTCCTCCTCGGAGCTCACGTCGTGGTGGAAGAAGCGGGCCTGTTCGCCGAGCGCCTCGGCGGTCGCCCGGCCCTCCTCGTCCAGGACGTCGGTGACGACGACGTTCGCCCCCGCGGCGACCGCCTGACGGGCGGCCTCGGCGCCGAGACCACGGGCTCCGCCGGTGATGAGCACGGTCCGGCCGGTGAGGTCGTTCATGGAAGTTCCTTTCGGTGGTGCGCCTGCTCCGGCTGTGCCGCGCGCAGCAGGGCGGTGGTGGTCTCCACCAGGTCGGCCAGGAAGAGCGCCTCTCCGGTGAGGGGTTCGATGCCGTCGAGGTACTGCCGGGCCCGGTCCGCGAGCGCCGCGCCCACCACGGTCAGTGCCAGGTCGAGGCGCTCCAGGAGCAGCGGCCCCGGCAGCCCGTCGGCGCCCAGCCGGTCGGCGATCCGCTCGATCAGACGCCAGTAGGCGGTGCCCGCGAGGGTGGGGTGCGGAGTGCGGGCACGGATTCCGCTCTCGTGGCTGAGCTGCGCCGAGATCCGCAGACAGCGCCGCCCCCGCTCGGTCCGCAGCTCGCTCGCCTCGGCGGTGACGAGGGCCCCGACCAGGGCGCGCGTCTCGTCCTCGGCGGCGGCGAGCAGCGGGGCGAGCACCTCTTCCGTACGGGCCTGGCGGCCCGCCATCACCGCGTCGAGGAGCCCGGCGCGGGAGCCGAAGTGGTACTGCACGGCGGACGGATTGGCCTGTCCGGCCAGCGCCACCACGTCCCGCAGCTGTGCGCCGTGGACTCCTCGGGCCGCGAAGATCTCCTCCGCCGCCCGGATCAGTCTGTCCCGGGTCCCGGGTCCGGATGTCCTCGCCATGCGTTCATGTTAATGCTCGGCATTAGAAAGCGGGAGGGCCGGGGTCGGTCCGGACGGTTGACTCGATACATCCGTGTATCCAAGATGCGGTCCATGTCCTACGACGCTGATGTGATCGTGATCGGAGCCGGTCTCGCCGGACTCGTCGCCACCGCCGAACTGGTCGACGCGGGCCGCACCGTGATCCTCCTCGACCAGGAACCCGAACAGTCCCTCGGCGGCCAGGCCCACTGGTCCTTCGGCGGCCTCTTCCTCGTCGACTCGCCCGAGCAGCGCCGGATGCGGGTGAAGGACAGCCATGCCCTCGCCCTCCAGGACTGGTACGGCACCGCGGGCTTCGACCGCGCCGAGGACCACTGGCCCCGGAAGTGGGCCGAGGCCTACGTCGACTTCGCCTCGGGCGAGAAGCGCGCCTGGCTCCACGCGCGCGGGGTGCGCTTCTTCCCCGTCGTCGGCTGGGCCGAGCGCGGCGGCTACGACGCCAACGGCCACGGCAACTCCGTCCCCCGCTTCCACATCACCTGGGGTACGGGCCCCGGTCTCGTCGCCCCCTTCGAGCGAAAGGTCCGGGAGGGCGCCGCCCGGGGTCTCGTCCGCTTCCGCTTCCGCCACCGGGTCACCGCCCTCGGCCGTACCGCCGGAGCCGTCGACACCGTCTCCGGCGAGATCCTGGAACCCTCCGCCGCCGCCCGGGGCACCGCCAGCACCCGTACGGTCACCGGAACCTTCACACTGCGCGCCCAGGCGGTGATCGTCACCTCCGGCGGCATCGGCGGCAACCACGACCTGGTCCGCGCCCAGTGGCCCGACCGGCTCGGCACCCCGCCCGCCCGACTGCTCTCCGGGGTCCCCGCCCACGTCGACGGACTGATGCTCGGCGTCGCGGAGAAGGCGGGCGCCCGGCACGTCAACCGCGACCGGATGTGGCACTACACCGAGGGCATCGAGAACTGGAACCCGGTCTGGGCCCGGCACGGCATCCGCATCCTGCCCGGACCGTCCTCCCTCTGGCTGGACGCGACCGGCAGACGGCTGCCCGTCCCGCTCTTCCCCGGCTTCGACACCCTCGGCACCCTCGAGCACATCATGCGGAGCGGGTACGACCACACCTGGTTCGTCCTGGACAAGAAGATCATCGGCAAGGAGTTCGCCCTCTCCGGCTCCGAACAGAACCCCGACCTCACCGGCAGGTCGATCCGTGACGTCCTGGGCCGGGCCCGCGCCGACGTGCCGGGTCCCGTGAAGGCGTTCATGGACAAGGGCGTCGACTTCGTCGTCGAGGACGACCTCTCCGCCCTCGTCCGGGGCATGAACCGGATCACCGGCGAGGACCTGATCGACGAGACCGCGCTGCGCCGCGAGATCACCGCCCGCGACCGGGAGATCGCCAACCCCTTCACCAAGGACCTCCAGGTCACGGCGATCCGGGGCGCCCGCAGATACCTGGGCGACAAGCTCATCCGTACGGCCGCCCCGCACCGCGTCCTCGACCCCGCTGCGGGCCCGCTGATCGCCGTCCGCCTCAGCATCCTGACCCGCAAGTCGCTCGGCGGCCTGGAGACCGACCTGGACTCCCGGGTCCTGACGGACGGCGGGGGACCCCTGGAGGGCGTGTACGCGGCGGGCGAGGCGGCCGGGTTCGGCGGCGGCGGCGTCCACGGCTACCGCTCCCTGGAGGGCACCTTCCTCGGCGGCTGCGTCTTCTCGGGCCGGGCGGCGGGCCGCGCGGCGGCGAGGGCGGTGGGCTGAGACGTACCGCCGGGGCGCGGGTCCGAGACGCGGGTCCGGGGATGGGGATACGGGTCTGAGGGTGCGAGTCTGATCCGTCGCACCCGAGGCCCGTGCCCTGTCCCGCCCCCAGGCCCCGCTCGGGGCCCCCGCCACTCCGTCCGCGCTCCCCGGCGGCGCCACCACCCGGAACCGTTCCACCACCGGCATCGTCCCGTCGTCCGCCGTGAAGGCCGGGTCGCCCAGGGCCTCCCGCATCTCCCCGAGGAGGAAGGGCTTGAGCGACTGAGGGCCGGGGGGGGGGGGCGGGGGGGGGGCCGGGGCCCGGCCCCCCCCCGGGCCCGGGGGCCCCCCGGGGACCACACCCCCCCCCCGCGCCCCCCCAAAAACAGTCCCCCCACCCC
>NZ_JBIWNI010000017.1:0-31742 GCF_044767145.1 Streptomyces sp. NPDC101490 | reverse complement strand
GCGGGGGGGGGGGGGGCGGGGGGCGCCGGGGGGGGGGCCGGGCGGCCGGGGGGGGGGGGGGTGGGGGGCTGGGGGGGGGGGGGGGGGGGGGGGGGGGGCCCCCCCCCCCCCGCCCCTCAGCGGTGCCCGGGGTCCTCCCGGGTCACAACACCAGCGACAGGAGCAGCACGAAGACGATGCCGACGACCGAGATGATCGTCTCCATCACCGACCAGGTCTTGATCGTCTGGCCGACGTTCATCCCGAAGTACTCCTTGACCAGCCAGAACCCCGCGTCGTTGACATGGCTGAAGAAGAGCGAACCCGCGCCGATGGCGAGCACGAGCAGCGCCGTGTGGCTGGTCGACATGCCTTCCGCGAGCGGGGCCACCAGACCGGCCGCCGAGATCGTCGCGACCGTCGCCGAACCCGTGGCGAGCCGGATCGCGACCGCGATCAGCCAGGCCAGCAGCAGGGTCGGGATGGCCCAGTCCTCGGAGAACTCCAGGATCATCTGACCGACGCCGATGTCGATCAGGGTCTGCTTGAAGCCGCCGCCCGCGCCGACGATCATCAGCACGCCCGCGATGGGACCGAGGGACTTCTCGACGATCGTCGACAGCCGCTCCTTGCCGAACCCGGCCGCGCGGCCCAGCGTGAAGAGGGCGACTATCACGGAGGCGAGCAGCGCGATCATCGGCGAGCCGATGACGTCGGTGACCTTCTGCACCCCGTTCGCCGGGTCGTCGACGACGATGTCGACGAGCGCCTTCACCAGCATCAGGACGACCGGCAGCATCACGGTGGCGACGGTGACGCCGAAGCCGGGACGCTTCTCCAGGTCCTCGGAGGGTCGCGTCGGGATCATGTTCTCGGGGGCGGGGATGTCCACCCAGCGCGCCGCGTACCGGGAGAACAGCGGACCGGCGATGATCACGGTCGGCACGGCCACGACGAGACCGAGGGCGAGGGTCACGCCCAGATTGGCGTCGACCGCGTCGATCGCGACGAGCGGCCCGGGGTGCGGCGGGATGAGCCCGTGCATCACGGAGAGACCGGCGAGGGCCGGGACGCCGATCCGCATCAGGGAGTAGTTGCCGCGCTTGGCGACGAGGAGCACGACCGGGATCAGCAGCACGATGCCGACCTCGAAGAAGAGCGGCAGACCGATCACCGACGCGATGAGCACCATCGCCCACGGCATGGCCCGGCCGCTCGCCCTGGCCAGGATCGTGTCGACGATCTGGTCGGCGCCGCCGGAGTCCGCGAGCAGCTTGCCGAGGATCGCGCCGAGGGCGATCAGCACGCCCACCCCGGCGACGGTGTTGCCGAGTCCGGTGCTGAAGGACTTGATGGCCGCGCCGAGCGGAGCCCCGGCGAACGCGCCGAGCCCGAGCGACCCGATGGTCAGCGCCAGGAACGGGTGCAGCTTGAACTTGGTGATGAGCAGAACGATGACGGCGATGCCGGCGAGTACGGCGATGCCGAGCTGGGCGTTGCCTGCCGAGGTGATCGGTTCGGCGGCGTCCGCTGCCAGGGTCTCGACGCTGAGACTGGTCACGGTGGGGTCCTCGGGGGTCAGTGGGTGAGCCGGCGCAGCGCGGCGGCGGCCCGGTCGGTGATCTCTTGGGGGGTGCCGGAGACGTCGACGGCGACACCGGCCTCGTCGTCCCGCAAGGGCTGCAGGGTGGCGAACTGGGAGTCGAGGAGGGCGGTCGGCATGAAGTGCCCCTTGCGCCCGGCCATGCGCTCCTCGATGAGCCTCCGGTCACCGGTGAGGTGCAGGAAGACGACACCGGGCGCGGCGGCGCGCAGCCGGTCCCGGTAGCTGCGCTTCAGCGCGGAACTGCTCACCACCCCGCCGAGCCCGGCCCTGCCGTGCGCCCAGGCTCCGATGGCGTCCAGCCAGGGGGCCCGGTCGGCGTCGTCCAGCG
Source organism: Streptomyces sp. NPDC101490 (assembly GCF_044767145.1). Lineage (NCBI taxonomy): Bacteria > Bacillati > Actinomycetota > Actinomycetes > Kitasatosporales > Streptomycetaceae > Streptomyces > Streptomyces sp. NPDC101490. The sequence continues at coordinate 29,829 of NZ_JBIWNI010000017.1, read as the reverse complement.
GGGTGCCGGCGGACATCTTGGCCACGTTGGCCGCCGGGTGGAAGTCGTCGCCCTCCGCGTAGGGGAGGCCGAGGGCCTCGGCGACCAGCGGACCGATGGTGGTCTTGCCGGTCCCCGAGACGCCCATCACGACGACGACCTGGGGGTGGGGGGTGGTGCTCATGAGGTGGTGCCTCGCTGTCTTCTTCGACATCGATCCGTCGGGCTCATGAAACCCATTGGGTACGACGTATTCAAGAGTCTGTGATGAAAAAGTAGTACTTTTAATCGGGACGAGATCGACGAGGTGACGGTGAAGGCGGTCGGAGATGTGATCGTTCCGGCGCCCCGCATAGGCTTGCCGTCATGACGACACCGGCCCAGGGCCTCCACTCGCACGTCCTGGCCGTCCTGGGCCTCGCGATCACGGCGGGGGAGTACCCGCCCGGCACCGTGCTGCGCACCGACGAGCTGGCCCAGCGCTTCGACGTCTCCCGCACCGTGGTCCGCGAGGTCGTCCGCGTCCTGGAGTCCATGCACCTCGTGGAGTCCCGCCGCCGCGTCGGTGTGACCGTCCTCCCTACCGGCAGCTGGAACGTGTACGACCCCCAGGTCATCCGGTGGCGGCTCGCGGGCGCCGACCGCCCCCGTCAGCTCCGTTCGCTGACCGTGCTCCGGTCGGCCGTCGAGCCGGTCGCGGCCGGGCTCGCCGCCGCGCACGCCACCCCCGAGCAGTGCCGCGAGCTGACCGAGCAGGCCCTCGGCATGGTGGCGACCTCACGCGGGCGGCGCCTGGACGAGTACCTCGTCCACGACGTGGCCTTCCACCGGATCGTGCTCAACGCCTCGGGGAACGAGATGTTCGCCCGCCTCGGCGACGTCGTCGCCGAGGTCCTCACCGGCCGCACCCACCACCACGTGATGTTCGAGGACCCCGATCCCGCGGCCGTCACCCTGCACGTCCAGGTCGCCGAGGCGGTACGGGAGCGGGACGCGGTCCGCGCCGAGGAACTGACCCGGCAGATCGCGGTCGGCGCCCTCCAGGAGCTGGACGTCCTCGCCCCCTGACCGGCCGGTGCCGGGCTCAGCGGACCTCCCCGTCCTCCCGCGCGTCGAAGGTCTCCCGCGCCCGGGTGACGGCGGGCAGGTGCTCCGACGCCCACGCGAGCAGGACGTCGACGGGCTCCCGGAGGGTCTTGCCGAGCGGGGTGATCCGGTATCTGACCGCCACCGGACGGGTCGCGAGGACCTCGCGCTCGACCACGCCGTTCCTTTCCAGCCGCCGCAGCGTCGCCGTCAGCGACTTCTGCGTGACCCGGGGGACGGCCCGGCGCAACTCGTTGAAACGGCACGGACGTTCACAGAGCTCGTTGAGGACGCTGAGCGACCACTTGTCGAGGACCTGGTCGAGCAGCTCGCGGTGGGGAAGGTCGATGCGGAGCTCGTCGGCGGTGTCCATGGCGATACCTGGTCTCGTTGAAGTGTCCTTCTGCCACTAAGTAGCTTACGGATACCTAGTGCGAGGAGAGCACCATGACCGTTCGCCACCTCAGCCCCGAAGGTCTGCCGAGGCCTGTCCCGTACCACCACGTGGCCGTCGGCACCGGAACGCGGCACGTCCATGTCGCCGGGCAGATCGCCCGCCGCGCCGACGGGACCCCGGTCGCCCCCGGCGACCTGGCCGGACAGGTCGCCCAGGCCCTGCGCAACACCTCCACCGGACTCGCGGGCGCGGGCGCCTCCTTCGCGGACGTGCTCCGTCTGACGTTCTACGTGACCCGGTGGAGCCCGGAGAGGACCGACGACCTCATGGCGGGCGTGGCGGCCGTCGCCGACGAGATCGGGCTCGTCCTTCCCCTGCCGCCCTCCTCCCTCATCGGCGTCGAGCACCTCTTCGAGCCGGACGTGCTCGTCGAGATCGAGGCGACCGCGCTGCTCGACTGAGCCCCGGGACCGGCGAACGCCCCGGTCACCGTGCGTGCCCCCACGGGAACGTCCTGTGGGGGTCTCGCCTTTTGTCAGGAGATAGTGGTACGCAGGAGCCTTACAAGATCCGTTCGGAGGAAGGAAAGCTCACGATGCCGCAGCACGTACAGGGGGTCATCGCCCCCGGCAGGAACGAACCGGTGCGGGTCGAGACGATCGTCATCCCCGATCCCGGCCCCGGCGAAGCCGTCGTGAAGATCCAGGCCTGCGGCGTCTGCCACACGGACCTGCACTACAAACAGGGTGCCATCAACGACGAGTTCCCCTTCCTCCTCGGCCACGAGGCGGCCGGAATCGTCGAGTCGGTCGGCGAGGGCGTCACCGAGGTCACCCCCGGCGACTTCGTGATCCTCAACTGGCGTGCCGTCTGCGGCACCTGCCGCGCCTGTCTGCGCGGCCGCCCCTGGTACTGCTTCGCCACCCACAACGCGAAGCAGCGGATGACCCTGCTCGACGGCACGGAACTCTCCCCGGCCCTCGGCATCGGCGCCTTCGCCGAGAAGACCCTGGTCGCCGCCGGACAGTGCACCAAGGTCGACCCCGCCGTCGCCCCCGAGGTCGCGGGCCTCCTCGGCTGCGGCGTGATGGCCGGCATCGGCGCCGCGATCAACACCGGGAACGTCGGCCGGGGCGACACCGTCGCCGTCATCGGCTGCGGCGGCGTCGGTGACGCGGCCGTCGTCGGCTCCCGCCTCGCCGGAGCCGCGAAGATCATCGCCGTGGACATCGACGACCGGAAGCTGGAGACGGCGAAGGCGATGGGCGCCACCCACACCGTCAACTCCCGCTCCACCGACGCCGTCGAGGCGATCCGCGAGCTCACCGGCGGCTTCGGCGCCGACGTCGTCATCGAGGCCGTCGGCCGCCCCGAGACCTACCAGCAGGCCTTCTACGCCCGCGACCTGGCCGGAACCGTCGTCCTCGTCGGCGTCCCCACCCCCGAGATGAAGCTCGAACTGCCCCTCCTGGACGTCTTCGGCCGAGGCGGCGCCCTCAAGTCCTCCTGGTACGGCGACTGTCTGCCCTCCCGCGACTTCCCGATGCTGATCGACCTGCACCAGCAGGGCCGCATCGACCTCGCCGCCTTCGTCACCGAGACCATCACCCTCGACGAGGTCGAGAAGGCCTTCGCCCGGATGCACGAGGGCGACGTCCTGCGCTCGGTGGTGGTGCTGTGATGGCCGCCCGCATCGACCACCTCGTGACCTCCGGCACCTTCAGCCTCGACGGCGGCACCTGGGACGTCGACAACAACGTCTGGATCGTCGGCGACGACACCGAGGCGATCGTCATCGACGCCGCGCACGACGCCGGGGCCATCCTCGCCGCGCTCGACGGCCGCGCCCTGCGCGCCATCGTCTGCACCCACGCCCACAACGACCACGTCGACGCGGCCCCGGCGCTCGCCGCCGCCACCGGCGCCCGCATCCTGCTGCACCCCGCCGACCAGCCGCTGTGGAAGCAGACCCACCCCGACCACAGCCCCGACGGCGACCTCGCCGACGGCCAGGTCCTCACCATCGCGGGCACCGACCTCACAGTCCTGCACACCCCGGGCCACGCCCCCGGCGCGGTCAGCCTGTACGCACCCGACCTCGGCACCGTCTTCACCGGGGACACCCTCTTCCAGGGCGGCCCCGGCGCCACCGGCCGGTCCTTCTCGGACTTCCCGACGATCGTCGACTCGATCCGCGAGAAGCTCCTCACCCTGCCGCCGGAGACGGTGGTGAGGACCGGCCACGGCGACACCACCACCATCGGCGCCGAGGCCCCGCACCTCCAGGAATGGATCAGCCGAGGCCACTGAGGCCGAGACGGCTCCCGAAACTCCTCGGCACACCCGTGAACGGGTCGGTGAACTCCAGCGTCCGCGCCAGCAGTTGCAGCGGACGCCGGAGGTCCTCCGGCCCGTCCGCGCGGACCACCGGATAGACCGGGTCGTGCAGGATCGGCAGCCCCAGCGCGTTCATGTGCACCCGCAGCTGATGGGTCCGCCCGGTCTCCGGCACCAGCCGGTAGCGCCCGAGCCCGCCCCGCCGCTCCACCAGCGCGATCCGGCTCAGACTGTTCGGCTCGCCCGGCACCTCCCGGGCGGCCATCACCCCCCGCTCCTTCTCGATCCGGCTGCGCACCGTCGCGGGGAGCACCACCGCCGGGTCGTACGGCGCCACCGCCTCGTACTCCTTGCGCACGAGCCGGTCCCGGAACAGCGTCTGGTACGCCCCCCGGTCCTCCTCCCGCACCACGAAGAGCACGAGCCCCGCCGTCAGCCGGTCGAGCCGGTGCGCGGGCTGGAGCCTGGGCAGCCCCAGCTCCCGCCGCAGCCGCGCGAGCGCGGTCTCGGTCACATGCCGTCCCCGGGGCATCGTCGCGAGGAAGTGCGGCTTGTCCGCGACCACGATCCGCTCGTCCCGGTGCACGACGCCGACGGGGAAGGGCACCGGTTCCTCGACGGGGAAGTCCCGGTGGAACCAGAGGTAGCGCCCCACGGCGTACGGCTCGTCCCCGCGGACAGGTCCTTCGGTCCCGACGAACCGGCCCTCCCGCAGCATCTCCTCGACCCGCCGCTCCCCGACGGCCACCCCGTACCGCCCGACCAGATGGTCCCGTACGGTCTCCCAGACTCCGGCGGAGTCCTCGGGCAGCCGCACCCGGACGGGATCGATCCCCTCCCGCTGCGGCAGCGGCGAGACGGGCGCCTTCGCTCTCCTTCTCACCGCTCCACCTCAGATCAGTCCCTACGCACGCGAAAATGCCGGTCGAGTAGAAACTCGACCGGCATTTTCCATGGTGTCCGAGGGGGGACTTGAACCCCCACGCCCGATAAAGGGCACTAGCACCTCAAGCTAGCGCGTCTGCCATTCCGCCACCCGGACAAGGTGTCTGTCTTCCTGGCCGCTCGGCCCTTCCGACGTGGAAAACAATACCAGGATCCGAGGTGGCCGATCACCACCCCCGGTGGGCCCCCGTCATGTGACGGGAGCATGTCGACGGAGGGCCGCCCTTGGGCGGGAGAGGGGGTGCGCGGGAGGATGGGGGCGAGCACCGAAGCATTCACGTGGGGCACCTAGTGGGAGGAAGCAGCGTGAGCGAGTCGAACACCGGCCGGAGCGTCACCGCGGAGAACGAGGTCGTCGACCTCTGCCGCGACCTCATCCGCATCGACACCAGCAACTACGGCGACCACTCCGGGCCGGGGGAGCGGGCCGCGGCGGAGTACATCGCCGAGCAGCTCGCGGAGGTGGGCCTCGAACCGAAGATCATCGAGTCGCACAAGGGCCGGGCCTCCACCGTCGCCCGCATCGAGGGCGAGGACCCCTCCCGCCCCGCCCTGCTCATCCACGGCCACACCGACGTCGTCCCGGCCAACGCCGAGGACTGGACCCACCACCCCTTCTCCGGGGAGGTCGCCGACGGCTGCGTCTGGGGCCGTGGCGCCGTGGACATGAAGGACATGGACGCGATGACCCTCGCGGTCGTACGGGACCGGCTGCGCACCGGCCGCAAGCCCCCGCGCGACATCGTCCTCGCCTTCCTCGCCGACGAGGAGGCGGGCGGCACCTACGGCGCCCGGCACCTCGTCGACAAGCACCGGGGCCTCTTCGACGGGGTCACCGAGGCCATCGGCGAGGTCGGCGGCTTCTCCTTCACCGTCAACGAGAACCTGCGGCTCTACCTGGTCGAGACGGCCCAGAAGGGCATGCACTGGATGCGGCTGACCGTCGAGGGCACGGCCGGCCACGGCTCGATGACCAACGACGACAACGCCATCACCGAGCTGTGCGAGGCCGTCGGCCGCCTCGGCCGCCACCAGTGGCCGGTCAGGGTGACCAAGACCGTGCGGTCCTTCCTGGACGAGCTCTCGGACGCGCTCGGCACCCCGCTCGACCCCGAGGACATGGACGGCACCCTGGCCAAGCTCGGCGGGATCGCCAAGATGGTCGGCGCCACCCTCCGCAACTCGGCCGCCCCGACCATGCTCGGCGCCGGGTACAAGGTCAACGTGATTCCCGGCCAGGCCACCGCGCACGTCGACGGACGGTTCCTGCCCGGCTACGAGCAGGAGTTCCTGGCCGACCTCGACCGCATCCTCGGCCCCCGCGTGAAGCGCGAGGACGTGCACGGCGACAAGGCCCTGGAGACCACCTTCGACGGAGCCCTGGTGGACGCCATGCAGCTGGCGCTGCGCGCCGAGGACCCGATCGCCCGCGCCGTGCCGTACATGCTCTCCGGCGGCACCGACGCCAAGTCCTTCGACGACCTGGGCATCCGCTGCTTCGGCTTCGCGCCGCTCCAGCTGCCGCCGGAGCTGGACTTCGCCGGGATGTTCCACGGTGTGGACGAGCGGGTACCGGTGGACGGCCTGAAGTTCGGCGTCCGGGTCCTGGACCGGTTCATCGACGCCTGCTGAGCCGCCACCCTCCGGCCGCCCGATTCGTCCGCGCGTTCGCACGTGACCGGAAAGAGTGAATGAACACAGGGGCTCGTAGCCCCCACCATTCCCCCTCGTTACAGGTGTGCGGTCCGCGGCTGGGACCGCATTGCCAACTAGGAGGAATAATGATCAAGAAGGTCGTCGCCGCTGCGGCTGCCACGGGCGGTCTCGTTCTCGCGGGCGCGGGCATGGCCGTCGCCGACGCCGGTGCCCAGGGCGCCGCCATCGGTTCCCCCGGTGTCCTCTCGGGCAACGTCGTCCAGGTGCCGGTTCACGTTCCCGTGAACCTGTGCGGCAACACGGTCTCCGTGATCGGTCTGCTGAACCCCGCCTTCGGCAACACCTGCGTCAACGCCTGACATCGGGCTTCGCCCCCTGAGGGCGTGAGTCCGTCCGGCCCCGGAGTGCGTGCCATGCACTCCGGGGCCGGTGGTCATTTCCGCCCCGGGTCCACTGCCCGGTGGCTCTCTCCTCGAAGCCGAGCAGGCAGGGAAATCAGCTATGCGACAGGTCACGCGCAAGGGTCTCGTCACCGTTGCGGCAGCCGGAGGAATCCTCGCCGCGATCGGCGGCGGTCACGCCCACGCCGATTCCGGCGCGCAGGGCGCGGCCACGAACTCCCCGGGCATCGCGTCCGGCAATTCCGTCCAGGTCCCGGTGCACGTGCCGGTGAACGCCTGCGGCAACACCGTCGACGCCGTCGGGCTGCTCAACCCGGCGATGGGCAACACGTGCGCCAACACCTCCAAGCCCGGGAAGCACGGGAAGCCCGGTGGGAACCCGGGCGGCGGCTCCTCCGCCGAAGGACCCGCGAACCACTCTCCCGGCATCGCCTCCGGCAACACCGTCAAGGTGCCGGTCGACGTCCCGGTGAACGTGTGCGGCAACAGCGTCACGGGCGTCGGCCTGCTCAACCCGGCGGCGGGCAACACGTGCGCCAACGGCACCGAGCCGACGCGCCCCGGGAAGCCCGGCCACCCCGGGAATCCGGGGAATCCCGGCACCCCGGGGAAGCCGGGTACGCCCGGCAACCCCGGCACCCCGGGCAAGCCCGGTACTCCCGAGGGGCCCAAGAGCGAGGGCGGGACCGACACCCCCGGTGAGCACGGTGTCACCCCGCCCCGCGCCTTCGAGAAGCTGGCGGAGACCGGCTCGGGACCGCTCGGCGTGATCGTCCCCGCCGGAGCGGGACTGCTGCTTGCGGGCTCGCTGATCTACCGCCGCGCCCGCCGCGCCGCCTGACCCCTCCGGAACCCCGGAAGACCCGTCCGACGCACCACGCACAGGGGCCCCGCACACCGCGGGGCCCCTTCCCGTGCTCTCACCAGGTCGCCCGGACCTGGCGGATGATCCGCCGCTTCAGCCGCACCCTGCGACTCCCGTCCCGGTGCAGACTGAGACGGTCCAACTCCCAGTGCCCGTACTCCGCGTGGTCCGTCAGCAGTCGTGCGGCCTCCTTGCGGGAGACACCGCGCGGCACGTACACGTCGACAAATTCGTATTCCGGCATCGCATCTATTGTGCGGGCACCGCCCTGGTACGGATAGCGTCTGTCCCATGTCTGATGCTGCGCAGCCCACCGCTGCCGAGGTACGCGCCGCCGCCGAGGCGGTCAAAGCCGCACTGGACCGTCACCTCGCGGCGGTCGAACGCCGCTCGGGGGACGACGACACGGCCGTCTACGAAGCCTTCAACGCCCTCGCCACGGCGGCCGAGGCCTACGACGAACTCCTCTACGACCGCTACGACGAGGTCACCCCCTTCGAGATCCCCGGAGCCGACGGCGCGCTGCCGCCGTACTCCGGACCTGACGAACCTCATGCCCTCAGCCTCCTGATCCGCCGCGACTACGCGGTGGCGGAACCGCAGCGGCTGCTCGCCCAGGCGCGCCGCGTCGCCGGGGCCGACGGACCTGCGGACGCCACCGGGCCGGGAGCCAGGGCGGGCGTCTCACCGCTCGCCGCGCTCGGCGTGCTCTTCGGCGAGTACGAACCCGACGAGATCGCCTCGCGGCACAAGGAGTTCGGTCTGGAGGAGGGCGACTCCACGCTCTGGGTCACCGCCGCCGAGGAGCTTCCCGAACCGGGGGAGTGGCTCGACGCGCCCTTCGAGCACGTCGACCCGGAGCGGATCGTCTGCCGCTTCGACGTCAGCGCCGTCTTCGACGAGGACGCCGAAGACGACGAGGACGACGAGGACGACGAGGACGAGCACGAAGAAGACGCCGAGCACGAAGAAGACGCCGACGGTGAGGAGCATGGCGCGGAGGACGTCGACCGCGCCGAGGTGGTGGACGCCCGCCGTTCCGGCGTCTGACCGGCCTCAGGGACCTCGGTCCGTGCGCGGACCGATACGGGCCGACACCGGCCGACACGGAGCGAGCCGGGACGATCGGGGGAGACGGCGGAGGGCCGGGACACCGACCACGGTGTCCCGGCCCTCCGCCGCTCGCGCCTCGGCTCGTCCCGTCCGGTTTCCGCCGGTCAGGCCCACCCGGGCCCGGTGGGTGCCGGGCGAGGCGGAGGGAGCGTGCCCGGCCGCTCCGACAGCGCCCCGAGATGCCGTGCCGGGCGCCGGACCGGACGGGATCCGGAAGAGCGGCCTACTCCTCCGGTACGGCCAGCAGTGCCTCCAGGAGCGGTCGCAGCCGAGTCGTACGCTCCGGGGCCACGCCCTCGGCCACCGCGCGGGGCAGCGCCTGCTCCACGCCGTGCACGACCGACAGATGACGCTCCGCCCGGCCGAACGCCGTGTACACCCACGGGCGGCTCAGCCCCCCGGCGGCGTCCCCCGGCAGCACCACGACCACCGCGGGCCAGCGCGCCCCGGCCGCCTGATGCGCCGTGAGCGCCCAGCCGTGCCGCAGCTCCGACTCCAGCCGGTCCCGGGGCACCACCGGCGTCCCGTCCCCGCACCGCAGACGCAGGCCCTCCGGCTCGGCTCCCACGACCGTGCCCGTCACCGTCAGGCCCGGCGCCGGGGCGTACGCCACCCGGTCGCCCGGGTCGTAGCCGCCGAACCGGCCGGGCCCGGGGTTGAGCCGCTGCTTCAGGGCCGCGTTCAGCGCGCGCGTACCGGCCGAGCCGCCGTGGCCGACCGTGACCACCTGGGTCTGCTCCGGCGGCACCCCGATCGCCCTGGGCACCGAGTCGGCCACCAGCTGGACCGTACGGTGCACGGCCTCGCCCGCGTCCCGCACCGGGACGATGACGATCTCCTTGCCGGGCGCCTCCACCTGGTTCAGCTCGCCCGCGCCGATGCCCGACACCAGCTCCCCGAGCGGCCCAGGGTCGGGCAGCCGCGAGGCGACCCGGGGGCACACCCGGGCCGCGAGCACATCGGCGAAGACCCGCCCGGCACCGGGCGCGCCCAGCACCTCCGGGTCGCCTCCCAGGACCAGACGGCAGCCGTCGGGGAGGGACTCCACGAGCAGCGAGGCGGTCTCCACGTCCAGCTGCGGGGCGTCCAGGACCACCAGGAGGTCCAGGGCGAGGGCGTCGTCCTCGTCCCGGCCGGGTCCCGCCGTCCCCGAGAGCAGCGCGGCCACCGTCACCGCGTCCGCCGCCCCGTCGCCGAGCGCCCGGCGCCCGGCGTCGGAGTGGACAGCGACCAGGGCGCGCAGCCCGCGCGCGCGGGCCGCCGCCGCGAGGGCCACCGGTTCGGTCCGGGCGGCCTCGCCACCCGTGTGCAGGACCAGGCCGTGGGCCCCGGCGGCACGCTCCAGCTCGGAGCCGTCCCAGGGAGCGGCCGTCGCGGTCCGTACGAGCCGGGCGAGGCCCTCCGCGAGGCTCTCCTCGGCGAGCGCGTACCGGTCGAGACCGAGCAGCGCGGGCGGGACGGGCACCTCGGAGGCGGGGGTGGAGGCGGGCGCGGCGGGATCCTCGCCCTCCCCGTCCCCGTACTCCTCGTCCCCTTCAGGCTCCTCGGGGGGCTCCTCCTGGAAGAGGAGGACCGCGCCCGCCGAGACCGCCTCCTCGACCGCCGCGTCCGGATCGGGCACCCGGTGCCCGGCGAGCCCGGCGCGCACCTCTGCGGCCTCCAGCGCGGTGTCGCCCCGGAGCGCGGCCCGCTCCAGGAGCCAGACCGTCAGGGCGACGGCGCGGCGCGGGTCGTCGGGGGCGCACGCGGGGCCGAGCAGGGCCCGCGCGAAGCCGTCGGCCTGTTCGGGGCGCACTCCGGGTACGGCGAGCAGCTGCCAGGGGTCGTCGAGCAGCGCGGCGGCGGCCCCCTCGCCGAACGCTCCGGCGATCCGCCCGGCCAGCGACTCGGGGGCACCGCCCCTGGCGAGGACCTCCCGGACGGCGTCGGTGGTGCCGGCCGCCGGCGCGGACGGTCGGGCGGGCGCGGTCGGGCGGGCGGGCGTCAGGCCGGACCCGGCCCCGTGTTCCGCGGCGGGGCGGCGGGGCGCCGGTTCGGGGGACTCGTAGAAGGCGGCGCCCGAGGCCTTGCCGCCCTCGACGGCCCGTACGGCGGCGAGGAGGTCGGCAGCCGTGCCGCTGAGGCCGGTGCCGCTCGTCACCGTCCCCTCCTTGCCCGCCTTCCGCGCCTCGATCCTGGCCCGCAGCTCACGCTGGGCGGCCAGCTCGGCCTGCGCCTCGCTCAGCTCGGGCGTGCCCGTGCCCTCGGCGGGGGTGACAGCTTCACCAGCGGGAACGTCGACGGGCTCCCCGGCGGGAACGCCGACGGACTCCCTGTCGGACTCCCCGGCGGGAACGGTGTCCGCCGCGCCGGTCCCGTCGCCCGCGGCGCCCTCGCTCCCGGCCTCCGACGGCGCGTCCCCGCCCCCGGCCCCGTCCCCGGGCGGTGCCTCCTCGGCCGCGTCCCCGTCCCGGGCGTCGGCCTCCGAGGACGCGTCCTCGGGTCCGGCCTCCGGCGGCACGGACTCCGGTCCGTCCCCGGCTTCGGTCTCCGACGGGGTGTCCCCGGTCCCGGTGGTCTCCCGCGCGTGCTCGGCGGGTGCCGTGTCGTCGGGGGACTCGGGTGCCTCGGGTGCGGTCTCCCCGGAAGGCTCGGTCACAAGGTGCTCCAGTCGTGATCCGGATAGCGGTGCACGGGCGCCGACACATCGTCCAGCGCCCGACAGATCTCGTCAGGAAGACTAAGGGTCTCCACCGACAACGCGGCCGTGAGCTGGCGTGCCGTGCGCGCGCCGACGATCGGGGCGGTCACCCCCGGCCGGTCGCGGACCCAGGCGAGCGCCACGTGCAGCGGAGTGGTGGCGAGCCCGTCGGCGGCCGTCGCGACCGCGTCCACGATCCGGCTCGCCGGGTCGTCGAGGTACGGCTCCACGAACGGCCCCATCGTCTCCGACGCGCCCCGCGAGTCCGTCGGCGTCCCGCTCCGGTACTTGCCGGTGAGGACCCCGCGCCCGAGCGGCGACGAGGGCAGCAGCCCTATGCCCAGGTCCTGGGCCGCGGGCAGCACCTCGCGCTCCACACCCCGCTGGAGCAGCGAGTACTCCAGCTGCGCCCCGGCGAGCCGGGTCCGGTCGCCGCCGAGCTGCCAGGTGCCCGCCTTGGCGAGCTGCCAGCCGCAGAAGTTGGCCACGCCCGCGTACCGCGCCCGCCCGCTGCGGACGGCGATGTCGAGGGCCTGGAGCGACTCCTCCAGGGGTGTGTGCGGGTCGTAGGCGTGCAGTTGCCACAGGTCCACGTGGTCCGTGCCGAGCCGGGCGAGGGAGGCGTCGAGGGCGGCGAGCAGATGGCCCCGGGAGCCGTCCGTGCGCCGGTCGGGGTCCGGCACGCTGCCCGCCTTGGTCGACAGGACGAGGTCCTGCCGGGACACGAGGCGTTCCATCAGCCGCCCGAGCACGTACTCGGCCTCGCCCCCGCCGTACACGTCGGCGGTGTCGACGAGCGTGCCGCCCGCGTCCCAGAACGCCTTCAACTGCTCGGCGGCGTCGTGCTCGTCGGTGTCCCGGCCCCAGGTGAGGGTGCCGAGTCCGATGCGCGACACGCGCAGGCCGGTACGTCCGAGATGCCTCTGCTCCATGGGCGCGAGAGTACTGGCCAGGGCACCACGCGGAGAGAGCCTGTGGACAACGCGCCCTGACGGATGCCCCGGCAGCGCGCTAGAGTCCGCCGCACAGGTACGTTACCGATGGGTAAGGGGTGCGTGTACATGCGGCTCGGCATCAATCTCGGCTACTGGGGTGCGGGCATGGACGGCGACAACCTCGCCGTCGCGCAGGAGGCGGACCGGCTCGGCCTGGACGTGTGCTGGGCCGCCGAGGCCTACGGCTCCGACGCCCCCACCGTCCTCGCCTGGGTCGCCGCGCGGACCGAGCGGATCGACGTGGGCTCGGCGATCATGCAGATCCCGGCCCGGCAGCCCGCCATGACGGCGATGACGGCGGCCACCCTCGACTCGCTCAGCGGCGGCCGGTTCCGCCTCGGCCTCGGCGTCTCCGGCCCCCAGGTCTCCGAGGGCTGGTACGGCGTCAAGTTCGACAAGCCGCTGGCCAGGACCCGTGAGTACGTCGAGATCGTCCGCAAGGCGATGTCCCGCGAGCGCCTCACCCACGAGGGCGAGCACTGGACCCTTCCGCTGCCCGGCGGCCCCGGCAAGCCCATCAAGCTGACCGTGCACCCGGAGCGGGAGCGCATCCCGCTGTACATCGCGGCCATCGGCCCGAAGAACCTGGAGCAGACCGGCGAGATCGCCGACGGCGCCCTGCTGATCTTCCCGTCGGCCGCGCACCTGGAGGAGACGGCCCTGCGACCGCTGCGGGCGGGCCGCGAGAAGGCCGGTTTGACGATGGACGGCTTCGACGTCTGCCCGACCGTGCCGCTGGCCCTCGGTGACGACGTGGACGCCCTCGCCGACGTGTTCCGCCCGTACACGGCGCTGTACGTGGGCGGGATGGGCAGCCGTCGGCAGAACTTCTACCACCAGCTCGCCGGGCGCATGGGGTACGAGAAGGAGGCCGCCGAGATCCAGGACAAGTACCTGGCCGGCGACAAGGCGGGTGCGGCGGCGGCCGTGCCCCGCAGCCTGATCGACCAGACCGCCCTGCTCGGTCCGGTCGAGCGGATCGCGGAGCGGATGACGGCCTACGCCGAGGCGGGGGTCACCACCCTCACCCTCGCCCCCGCCGGGTTCACCCTCGACGAGCGGCTGACGGCGCTGCGGGCGGGCGTGACGGCGATGGAGCGCGCGGGCCTCGCATAGGGAGTCAGGGAGTGCGGATCGGCCGGGCCGCGCTCCTCGCACACCACGCTCCCCGGCGTACGCGTACACCGGGGAGCGGGAGGAGGCCTGCGGCCGTGGTGGGGGCTCGGGGGGTCTTCCCCGCCACGGCCGTCATCCAGCACAACGCTCCACGGCGCCGCTGGTTACGGCCCCCGGGGCTCACTCTTTCGGCCGAGCCCGGGAACCCCTCCTGTTGCCCGTGGGCGCCGACCGCATTTGACTCGGTCACCCGGACGTACGGAACGCGGACGTCCGCACGGAGGTGGCGGCGATGCTCACGGCCAAGGGCCTGTTCCAGGAAATCATCGGCAACGACGAGTCGTTCCGGCTCTTCTGCTCGATCGCGGCGAGCGGCGAGTCGCAGGGCGGCTGGGAGAACGCCCGGATCGCGGCCCTCGTCGCCCCCGGCATGGCGGAACTCACGCCCAAGATCGCCCGGCACGGCGCCGACGAGGACAAGCACGGCCGGATCTTCCGCGCGCTGATGCGCAGGCGCGGCCTCGAACCCGTCCCCGTACCGCCGGACACCGACTACACGATGCTCCTCGAACGGCACGGCATCGGGCTCACCCACGACAAGCTGCGCCGCGACGAGCGGCTGACCGAGGAGGACGTGATCGTCTACCTCGCGCACAGCAGGGTCACCGAGCAGCGCGCCGCCGACCAGATGGACATGCTCGTCGCGCACTTCGGCGACCACCCCGAACTGGGCCGGGCCATCCGTATGATCGACGACGACGAGGCGAACCACCTCGCCTACTGCCACGAGGAGCTGCTCCGGCTCGCGCGCGCGGGCCACGGGCGCCTCATCCAGCGGACCCTGCGCGAGTCCGCGCTCGTCGAGATCCGGGTCTACCGGGACGTGAGCCTCGCTGTGATGGGCCACATGGGCCGCGTCCTGGGCTGGTCCCGTACCAAGGCGGCCGTCCTCGCCGCGGGCATCCACGCGGTGTACGCCTACGAGCGGGCGGCCGGTTGGCACCGGATGGTCGGTCTGCGGACGCCGGAGCGGCTCGACGCCCTCGGCGGTCCCGCCGTCCCCGCGCCCGCCCACTGAGCCCCCGGGGCCGGACGCCTCACATCCAGCCGCGCCGCTTGAACGTCCGGTACAGCCCCATGACGATCCCCGCCATCAGACAGAGCACCGCCGGATACGACCACACCCAGTGCAGCTCCGGCATGTGGTCGAAGTTCATGCCGTAGATGCCCGCGACCATCGTCGGTACGGCCGCCATGGCCGCCCACGCCGAGATCTTCCGCATGTCGTCGTTCTGCCGCACCCCCATCTGTGCCAGATGCGCCGACAGCATGTCCGAGAGCAGCCGGTCGAGCCCCTCCACCTGCTCGTTGGCGCGCAGCAGATGGTCGTCGACGTCCCGGAAGAAGGGCTGCGCGGGTTCGTTGACGAACGGCACCGAACCGGCCGACAGCCGGGCCAGCGGCCCCGCGAGCGGCCCGGCGGCCCGGCGGAACTCCAGCACCTGCCGCTTCGCCGTGTAGATCCGCTCCGCCGTGTTGTTCGTCGGCAGGCCGGAGGGGGCGAAGACGTCCGTCTCCAGCTCCTCCAGGTCCACCTGGAGCTCGGTCGCCACGTCGAGGTAGTGGTCCACGACGGTGTCGCACACCGCGTACAGCACCGCCGTCGGGCCGTGCTTCAGGACACCGGGATCGTCCTCCAGCCGACGGCGGACCTCCGCGAGGGGTGCGCCGCCCCCGTGCCGGACGATCACCACGAAGGAGTCGCCAAGGAACAGCATCAGCTCGCCGGAGGTGACCCGGTCGCTCTCCGGCTCGTACACGACGGGCTTGAGGACCGCGAACAGCGAGTCGTCGTAGACCTCCAGCTTGGGCCGCTGATGGGCCTTGAGGGCGTCCTCGACGGCCAGCGGGTGCAATGCGAACTCGGAGGCGACATGGTCGAACTCCGCCGCCGTCGGCTCGTGGAGCCCCACCCACAGGAAGGCGTCCCCGGTGGCCCGCGCCTCCGCCAGGGCGTCGGAGAGGTCGGCGGGCCCGTCCGTGCGGTGCCCGTCGCGGTAGATGGCTGAGTCCACGATCACGCGGGGCATTCTCCCCCGAAAAGTCCCCGCCACGCACGCGTACGACGGCCCGTCGGACCCGGGCCCGCGCGGACCCGGGTCCGACGGAACATGCGGAACATCCGGAACCGTCTTCGCCGGGCATATGCGCCCCGCCCCGCCCGGACGCGTCGTATCCGCCGCGCGTGTGCCGACCCGGACCGGGCCCGCCCGGAACGCGCGGCCGGACCCGCGCCGCCGTCACGGCGGCCCCGCGCCGCCCTCGCGCGACCACCCGACCGGAACCCGTACCCCTTCCCGTACGGTCCCGGCGCCGCCCTCCGGGGACCCTCCTCCGGCCCGGCCGTCCACCGCCTAGGCTGGCGGTCATGGCCACGCTGATCCTCGTCCGGCACGGACGCTCCACCGCCAACACCTCCGGGCTCCTCGCCGGGCGCACGCCCGGGATCGCCCTCGACGAGCGCGGGGCCGCGCAGGCCGCCGCGCTCCCGGGACGCCTCGCGGACGTCCCGCTCGCCGCCGTCGTCTCCAGCCCCCTCCAGCGCTGCCGGGAGACCGTCCGGCCGCTCCTGGAAGCCCGCCCCGGCCTCCCGCTGCACGTCGAGGACCGGATCAACGAGTGCGACTACGGCGACTGGTCGGGCCGCAAGCTGGCCGAGCTGAACGACGAACCCCTGATGGAGATCGTCCAGGCGCACCCCTCCGCCGCCGCCTTCCCAGGCGGCGAGTCCATGCGCGCGATGCAGGCCAGGGCGGTCGACGCCGTCCACGACTGGAACGCGCGGATCGACGCCGAGCACGGCGAGGACGCCTGCTACCTGATGTGCTCGCACGGCGACATCGTCAAATCCGTCGTGGCGGACGCCCTCGGACTCCACCTCGACCTCTTCCAGCGCGTCCACGTGGACCCCTGCTCGGTCACGGTGATCCGCTGGACCAGGACCCGCCCCTTCCTCCTCCGCCTCGGAGACACGGGCGACTTCGCCGGATTCGGACCCCGTGAGCACGCCGACCACAGCGGGACGGCCGCCGTCGGGGGCGGTGCGGGCGCACCCTGATCCTTCCGCGCAGTAGGGTGGACGCGCCGTTGTCGTTACGACCGTCGAGCCGCAAGGGAGCCGGGAACGTGTCCCGTCAGGTGTTCCTCTACGACCCACCGGAGCGTTTCGTGGCCGGTACGGTCGGGCTGCCTGGCCGCCGTACCTTCTTCCTCCAGGCCTCGGCCGGCGGTCGGGTCACCAGCGTCGCCCTGGAGAAGACACAGGTGGCCGCACTCGCCGAGCGCATGGACGAACTCCTCGACGAGGTCGTGCGCCGCACCGGGGGCAACGCCCCGGTACCGGCCGTCGCGCCCGCCGAGGTGACGGACACCGCCCCCCTCGACGTACCCGTCGACGAGGAGTTCCGGGTCGGCACCATGGCCCTCGCCTGGGACGGCGAGGAACAGCGCATGATCGTCGAGGCGCAGGCGCTCGTCGAGCTGGACGTGGAGTCCGAGGAGGACCTCGCCGAGGCCGAGGAGCGGCTGCTCCAGGACGAGGAGAACGGCCCGCCGATGCTCCGCGTCCGCCTCAGCGGCGGCCAGGCGAGGGCCTTCGCCAAGCGGGCCCTGGACGTCGTCAACGCGGGCCGCCCGCCGTGCCCGCTGTGCAGCCTGCCGCTCGACCCCGAGGGCCACGTCTGCCCGCGCCAGAACGGATACCGCCGCGGAGCATGAGCAGCACCCCGACGCCGCCGGACGACGCCGAACTGCTCGCCCGCGGTGAGCTGACCGTGCGCGGCCGGGTCCGCGAGGCGTCCAACGCCGTCCTGTACTGCTCCGTCGCCTACGGCGGCCGGGAGGCGGCCTGCGTCTACAAGCCGGTCGCCGGGGAGCGCCCGCTGTGGGACTTCCCCGACGGCACCCTCGCGCAGCGGGAGGTCGCCGCGTACGAGGTCTCCGAGGCCACCGGCTGGGGCCTGGTCCCGCCGACCGTGCTCCGTGACGGGCCGTACGGGGAGGGCATGGTCCAGCTGTGGATCGAGGCCGACCCGGAGGCCCGGCTGCTCGCCCTCACCGAGGACGACGAGCCGGGCGAGGGCTGGAAGGGCGTCGGACCCGCCCAGCTGGACGAGGACCGGACCGCGCTCCTGGTCCACGCCGACACCCCCGCGCTGCGGCGGCTCGCCGTCCTGGACGCGGTCATCAACAACAGCGACCGGAAGGGCGGACATCTGCTGCCCGCCCCCGACGGCCACCTCTACGGCATCGACCACGGGGTCACCTTCCACGTCGACGACAAGCTGCGCACCCTGCTGTGGGGCTGGGCGGGCGAGGAACTGCCCGCCGAGACGGCCGGGGTACTGGCGGGGCTCGATCGCTCCCTCGCGCCCGGGGCGCCGCTCGCCACCCGTCTGGCGGAACTGCTGACCGGCGCGGAGGTGGCGGCCGTACGCACGCGCGTGGCGGCCCTGCGGGCCTCGGGGCGGCACCCGGAGCCCTCCGGGGAGTGGCCCGCGATCCCCTGGCCGCCGGTCTGAGCCGACCGAAACGTTTCAGCCAACGCCCACAGAGGCACCCGGCACCCCTGGGGGGTATGCATGGGCGCCTCTGACCCGCAAGAGTGCCTAATCGGTCAAGATCCCGCATCCGGTTCGTATCCGGAACACCTGTCCGGTTACGCTCGGGT
Source organism: Streptomyces sp. NPDC101490 (assembly GCF_044767145.1). Taxonomy (NCBI): domain Bacteria; kingdom Bacillati; phylum Actinomycetota; class Actinomycetes; order Kitasatosporales; family Streptomycetaceae; genus Streptomyces; species Streptomyces sp. NPDC101490. The sequence goes on along the minus strand of NZ_JBIWNI010000017.1, from coordinate 11,530 downwards.
CATGTATGCCTGGCCCGCTTCTGAGGTCCCCGCCCTTCCTGGCAAGGGCCGCGACCTCCAGATCCACGACACCGCGACCGGCGGACGAGTGACCCTCGCCCCCGGCCCCGTCGCCCGTATCTACGTCTGCGGCATCACGCCGTACGACGCGACCCATATGGGTCACGCGGCGACCTACAACGCGTTCGACCTCGTTCAGCGCGTGTGGCTCGACACCAAGCGGCAGGTGCACTATGTCCAGAACGTGACGGACGTGGACGACCCGCTCCTGGAGCGCGCGATCCGCGACGGCATCGACTGGGTCGGCCTCGCCGAGCGCGAGACCGCCCTCTTCCGCGAGGACATGACCGCCCTGCGGATGCTCCCGCCGAAGCAGTACGTCGGAGCGGTCGAAGCCATACCCGGCATCGTTCCGCTGGTCGAGCGGCTGCGGGACGCGGGAGCGGCCTACGAGCTCGACGGCGACATCTACTTCTCGGTCGACGCCGACCCGCACTTCGGCGGGGTCTCGCACTACAGCACCGAGCTGATGCGGCACCTGTCGGCCGAGCGCGGCGGCGACCCCGACCGCCCCGGCAAGAAGAACCCGCTCGACCCGATGCTCTGGATGGCCGCCCGCGAGGGCGACCCCAGCTGGGACGGCGCCAGCCTCGGCGCCGGACGCCCCGGCTGGCACATCGAGTGCGTCGCCATCGCCCTCGACCACCTCGGCATGGGCTTCGACGTGCAGGGCGGCGGCTCCGACCTGATCTTCCCGCACCACGAGATGGGCGCCTCCCACGCCCAGGCGCTCACCGGCGAGTTCCCCATGGCCAAGGCATACGTCCACGCGGGCATGGTCGGCCTCGACGGCGAGAAGATGTCCAAGTCCCGGGGCAACCTGGTCTTCGTCTCGCGGCTCCGCCGGGACGGCGTCGACCCGGCCGCCATCCGCCTCGCGCTCCTCTCGCACCACTACCGCGCCGACTGGGAATGGACCGACCAGGTCCTCCAGGACGCCGTGGAGCGTCTCGGCCGCTGGCGCGCGGCCGTCTCCCGGCCCGACGGCACGTCCGCCGACGCGCTCGTCGAGGAGCTCCGCGAGGCGCTCTCCGACGACCTCGACGCCCCGGCCGCGCTCGCCGCGGTCGACCGCTGGGCCGCGCTCCAGGAGTCCGACGGCGGCACCGACGACTCCGCCCCCGGTCTGGTCTCCCGAGCCGTCGACGCCCTCCTCGGCGTCGCCCTGTAGTTCCCCGACCGCCGCCGGGAGGGTTCGACTCCCTCGTGCGCGACCGCCCCCGGACTTCCGCGCGAAGTCCGGGGGCGGTTCCCGTTCGTCCCGTCGCCCTGCTCGCACACGCGCCGAGGCAGCCCCACGTGATCATCGACACGCATGCGAGGCATGGTCACCGCCGCACTGCTCGACTTCCGGTCGGTCTTCGCCGGATGCCGGATGCCGGATCCGGCACCGCCGCCGGTACCGACGGCACCGCCACCCAGCGGTTCGCGGCCGGGCTCGCCCCGCCGCCGACCGGGCGAGCGGCCAGGTTCCACCGGGCCTGACCCCGGACGGACGGGAGGGGTGCCCCGGTCCACCGGGGCACCCCTCCCGCACACGCGCCGCTCAGGGCGGCTACTTCTCCTCGGACCCGCCGTCCGGAGCGTCCGGCGGCACAGCACCGGAGCCCTCGGTTCCGTCAGGAGCCCCGGGGCTCCCGTCCGTCGTCTCCGGTCCCTCCGCGGCCCCGCCCGGACCATCCGCCGGGCCGTTCCCGTCCGCCGTGCCGTCCCCGCCGCCGTCCCCGGCGTGCGGGTCCGGCGCGGACTCGGCGTCCGGCACCGGCCCCGGGCCGGGCCGCTCGGGCTTCTCCGGCTTCTCGGGCTTCGGGGGGCGCGTCCGGCCACCGCCGGCTTCGCGCAGGAACGCCGAGTCGCCGCCGTCCGTGGCCACTCCGGGACCGGAGCCCGGCCCGGTGCCCGGCTCGCGCCGCCGCAGATACCGCTCGAACTCCCTGGCGATGGCCTCGCCCGAGGCCTCCGGCAGCTCCGCCGTGTCCCGGGCCTCCTCCAGGGTCTGCACGTACTCGGCGACCTCGCTGTCCTCGGCGGCCAGCTGGTCCACCCCGACCTGCCAGGCCCGCGCGTCCTCGGGCAGCTCGCCCAGCGGGACGCGCATCCCGATCAGGTCCTCCAGCCGGTTGAGGAGCGCCAGCGTGGCCTTCGGGTTCGGCGGCTGCGACACGTAGTGCGGCACCGCGGCCCACAGGCTGACGGCGGGCACGCCCGCGTGCGTGCACGCCTCCTGGAGGATGCCGACGATGCCCGTCGGCCCCTCGTACCGCGTCTCCTCCAGGTCCATCGTCCGGGCCAGGTCCGGGTCGGACGTCACGCCGCTGACCGGCACCGGCCGGGTGTGCGGGGTGTCCCCGAGCAGGGCGCCCAGGATGACGACCATCTCGACGCCCAGTTCGTGCGCGAAGGCGAGCAGCTCGTTGCAGAAGGAGCGCCAGCGCATCGACGGCTCGATGCCTCGGACCAGCACCAGATCGCGGGGCTTGTCGCCGCCGACCCGGACCACGGAGAGGCGGGTCGTCGGCCAGGTGATCTTCCGTACGCCGTTCTCCAGGAAGACCGTGGGCCGGTTGACCTGGAAGTCGTAGTAGTCCTCGGCGTCCAGCGCCGCGAACACCTCGCCCTTCCATTCCCGGTGCAGATGGGCGACCGCGGTGGAGGCGGCGTCGCCGGCGTCGTTCCAGCCTTCGAACGCGGCCACCATGACCGGGTCGACCAGCTCGGGTACCCCCTCGAGCTCGATCACCCAGCGCCTCCTTCTCGAAGTTCCTGTCGTAACGGACCAACCTTACGGCCATCCGGAGGTCCGCCCGCAGCCCCGGGGCACCCCCGAAAACCCGTGCGGCCTTGATCGACTACCCAGGAACCCGGCTCCGCACACGGCGGGATCACTCCTCCCAGAGGGTGCTGGGCGCCTCCCTCCGGACCACGGGCGCGATCTCCTCGGCGAAGCGCTGGAGCGTCTCGATCTGCTCGGCCGTCGACTGGCCGAAGGCGTCGACGGTGACGGACTGCAGGTCGTGCCCGTAGTGCTCGTGGTAGCCGAGGAGCTTGTCGATGATCTGCTGCGGCGAGCCGATCAGCTGCGGGCCGTCCGCGACGGCGTCCTCGATCGTGCGGAACGGGGTGTTGTACCCGGTCTTCCCCGCGAGGTGCGGCCGGTAGCTCTGCCGGACCTTCGCCTCGTACAGCTCCTTGTAGCGGGTGACCGCCCCCTCGGCGGTGTCGGCGATGAGCAGCCCCCCGGAACCGGCGGCCACGCGCGCGAGGGCCGGGTCGTGGCCGTACTCCTCGAACTTCTCGCGGTAGTGCGCGATGAGCTTCGCGTACGCCTCGCGGGGCTGGATCGCGTTGGCGGTGAACAGCGGGTCGCCGTGCTTCGCGGCCAGCTCGGGGGAGTGGAGACTGGTGGCCGAGCCGTGCCAGATCCGGGGCGGACCCGCGTACGGACGCGGGACCGTGGTCACGTTCTTCAGCGGGGGCCTGAACTCGCCCTCCCAGTCGACGCCCTCCTCCGACCAGAGCCTGCGCAGCAGCTCGTACTTCTCCTTCTGGAGGTCCCACTGCCGCTCCTCGTCGAGACCGAAGAGGTCGAAGTGCCCGGCCTCCGCGCCCTTGCCGACGACGAGTTCCAGCCTGCCCCGGGAGAGCTGGTCCAGGGTCGCGTAGTCCTCGGCGACCCGGACCGGGTCGAGGATCGCGACCACCGTGACACCGGTGAGCAGCCTGATGCGGGTGGTGCGGGCGGCGAGCGCGGCGAGCAGCACGGTCGGGGCGGAGGAGAGGAACGGGCCCGCGTGCCGCTCGCCGACCGCGTACGCGTCGAAGCCGAGCCGCTCGGCGGCCTCGCCGAGCGTGACGACCTGCTCGACGCGGTCGGCCGGGGACAGGAGTTCGCCGGTCAGCGGGTGCGGCGAGTGGTGGACGATCGTGAGCACCTGGAATTTCATGGATCCCACTGTGCGCGCGGAGTGTTGCGGGCGTGTGGACGGCGTGTGGCGTGCCCCAGGGGCGGCCCCTCGATGAGGAACCGCCCCTGGGCGCACGCGAGTTGTCGCCGGACGCTACTTCCGCAGCATCGCCTCGACGTCGGCGCGGATCTCGTCGGTGGCGAGACCGCGGACGGTCAGCGTGGTCCGTCGGCGCAGCACGTCGTCCGCCGTCTCCGCCCACTCGTGGTCGCGGGCGTAGGCGACCTGGGCCCAGATCTCCGGCGCGTCCGGGTGGACGCGGCGGGCGAGGTCGGGGTTCTCGTTCGCCATCCGGGCGATGTCGAAGGAGAGCGAGCCGTAGTGGGTCGCCAGGTGGCGGGCGGTGTCGGCGGCCATCCGGGGGCCGGGGGCCGGACCGTCGACGAGCAGCCGGTGCGCGACCGCGTTCGGGTTGGCTATGCCGGGCAGCGGGAGCCGCTTCGGGAGCGCCGACACCGGCTCGTGCTCCTCGCCGAGCGGGTGGCCGGGGAGCTGCTCCAGCTTCCTCATCACCGTACGGCCGATGTGGCGGAAAGTCGTCCACTTGCCGCCTGCCACCGACAGCATGCCGCCGCGGCCCTCGGTGACGACCGTCTCGCGCTTGGCCTTGGAGGTGTCGCCGGGGCCGCCCGGCAGCACCCTGAGACCGGCGAAGGCGTAGGTGATCAGATCGCGGGACAGCTGCTGGTCGCGGATGGAGAAGGCGGCCTCGTCCAGGATCTGGGCGGTGTCCTTCTCGGTGACCTCGACCTGGCCGGGGTCGCCCTCGTACTCCTCGTCGGTGGTGCCGAGGAGCAGCATGTCCTCCCAGGGGAGGGCGAAGGTGATCCGGTACTTGTCGATCGGGGTGGCCAGCGCCGCCTTCCACGGCGAGGTCCGCTTGAGGACCAGGTGCGCGCCCTTGGAGAGGCGGATGGAGGGGGCCGCGTTGGGGTCCTCCATCTTCCGCAGGTGGTCGACCCACGGGCCGGTCGCGTTGAGGACGAGGCGGGCGGTGACGCCGAACTCGTCGTCGCTGGTGCGGTCCCGCAGCTCGGCGCCGGTGACCCGGCCCCGGGTGAAGCGGAGCCCGGTGACCTCGGCGTGGTTGAGGACGGTGGCTCCGGCGTCGGCGGCCGCGCGGACCGTCATCAGGGCCATGCGGGCGTCGTTCATCTGGTCGTCGCCGTAGACGGCCACGGCCCTGAGGTTGTCCGTGCGCAGTTCCGGCACGTCCTGCGCGGCCTTGGCGGGGGAGAGCAGGTGGCCGACGCCGTCGCCGAAGGCGGACAGGGCGCTGTAGGCGAAGACGCCCGCGCCGAGCTTGGCGGCGCCGTGCGGGCCGCCCTTGTAGACGGGAAGGTAGAAGGTGAGGGGGTTGGCGAGGTGCGGTGCCACCTGCCGGGAGACCGCACGCCGCTCGAAGTGGTTCTCCGCGACCAGCTTCACCGCGCCGGTCTGCAGATAGCGCAGACCGCCGTGGAGCAGCTTCGAGGAGGCGGAGGAGGTGGCGCCGGCGAAGTCACCGGCGTCCACCAGGGCCACCCGCAGGCCCGACTGCGCGGCGTGCCAGGCGGTGGAGATGCCCAGGATGCCGCCGCCGATCACCAGGAGGTCGTACGTCGCCTTGGAGAGCCGGTCCCGGGTCTCGGCGCGGCTCGGGAGGGAGCCGGACGCCGGGTGCGTCCCGAGGGCAGGGACGCTCTGCAGGGTGGTCATGTGAATTACTCCTCGTCCTCGATCCAGCCCATGGTCCGCTCCACGGCCTTGAGCCAGCTCTTGTACTCGCGGTCGCGCCTGTCGGCGTCCATGCGAGGGGTCCATTCCGCGGCCCGGCGCCAGTTGGCGCGCAGCGCGTCGGTGTCCGGCCAGAAGCCGACGGCGAGACCGGCGGCGTAGGCGGCGCCGAGGCAGGTGGTCTCGGCGACCATCGGGCGCACGACGGGGGCGTCCACGAAGTCGGAGAGGGTCTGCATCAGCAGGTTGTTGGAGGTCATGCCGCCGTCGACCTTCAGGGCGGTCAGCTCGACGCCGGAGTCCTTCGTCATGGCGTCGGTGATCTCGCGGGTCTGCCAGGCGGTGGCCTCCAGGACGGCACGGGCGATGTGCGCCTTGGTGACGTACCGGGTGAGACCGGCGATGACACCGCGCGCGTCCGAGCGCCAGTAGGGGGCGAACAGGCCGGAGAAGGCCGGTACGAAGTAGGCGCCGCCGTTGTCCTCGACGGAGGAGGCGAGGGTCTCGATCTCGGCGGCGGACTTGATCAGGCCCATCTGGTCGCGCATCCACTGCACCAGCGAACCGGTGACGGCGATCGAGCCCTCCAGGGCGTAGACCGGCTTCTGCTCGCCGATCTGGTAGCCGACGGTGGTCAGCAGGCCGCTGTAGGAGTTGATGATCTTGTCGCCGGTGTTCATCAGCATGAAGGTGCCGGTGCCGTACGTCGACTTGGCCTCGCCCTCGGCGAAACAGGTCTGGCCGAACAGGGCGGCCTGCTGGTCGCCGAGCGCGGAGGCGACCGGGATGCCGTCGAGGACGCCGCCGCGGACCTGTCCGTAGACCTCGGCGGAGGACCGGATCTCGGGCAGCAGGGCCGCCGGGATGTCCATGGACTGGAGGATCTTGTCGTCCCACTCCATGGTGTGCAGGTTCATCAGCATGGTGCGCGAGGCGTTGGTGACGTCGGTGACGTGGACGCCGCCGTCGGTGCCGCCGGTCAGGTTCCAGATGACCCAGGAGTCCATGGTGCCGAAGAGGATGTCGCCGCGCTCGGCGCGCTCGCGCAGCCCCTCGACGTGGTCGAGCAGCCAGCGGACCTTGGGCCCGGAGAAGTACGAGGCGAGGGGGAGGCCGGTCTCGCGGCGGAAACGGTCCTGCCCGACGTTGCGGCCGAGTTCCTTGCAGAGGGCGTCGGTGCGGGTGTCCTGCCAGACGAGGGCGTTGTGGACGGGCTCGCCGGTGTTCTTGTCCCAGAGCAGCGTGGTCTCGCGCTGGTTGGTGATGCCGATGGCCTTGACGTCGGCGGCGGCGATGCCGCCCTTGGTGAGGGCGCCCGCGACGACCTCCTGGACGTTGGCCCAGATCTCGGCGGCGTCGTGCTCGACCCAGCCCGGCTTCGGGAAGATCTGCTCGTGCTCCTTCTGGTCGACCGAGACGATCCGGCCGTCCTTGTCGAAGACGATGCAGCGGGAGGAGGTGGTGCCCTGGTCGATGGCCGCGATGAAGGGGCCGGAGGTGTGTGCGTCGGTCACGGTGTGCTCCTGGGGAAGTCTGGGGGAGGACGGCTCAGGCGAACGCGAGGGTGTAGATACCCGCGGCGAGGGCGCCACCGATCAGGGGACCGGCGACCGGGATCCAGGCGTAGCTCCAGTCGGAGCCGCCCTTGTTCGGCAGCGGGAGCAGGGCGTGCACGATGCGCGGGCCGAGGTCGCGGGCCGGGTTGATCGCGTAGCCGGTCGGACCGCCCAGCGAGAGGCCGATGGAGACCACGACGAACGCGGTGATCAGGGCGCCGAGGGCGCCGAGGCCCTTGCCGCTGTCGTTGAGGCCCTGGGTGAGCACGGCCAGCACGAGCACGGTGGTGCCGATGATCTCGGTGGTGAGGTTCTGCCAGGTGTTCCGGATCTCGGGGCCGGTGGAGAAGATGCCGAGCACCGGGCCGGGGCCCTCGATCGGCTTCCCGGCGGCGGCCTCGGGGTCGGTGAGGTGGGCCTGGAACTGTCCGTAGTAGGCCAGCCAGACGAGGGTCGCGCCGATCATCGCGCCGAGCAGCTGCCCCGCGAAGTAGACGGGGGCGTCGCCCCACTCCCCGTCCTTGAGGGCGATTCCCACCGTGACCGCGGGGTTCAGATGGGCTCCCGAGAGGGCACCGGTCATGTAGACGGCCGTCATGACGGCGAAGCCCCACCCGAAGGTGATCGCGAGCCAGCCCGCGTTGCGGGCCTTGGAGCCCTTGAGTGTCACGGCGGCGCACACGCCGCCGCCGAGCAGAATGAGTACGGCGGTACCGATGGTCTCGCCGAGGAAGATGTCGGAGCTGGACACCCGCGACTCCTTTGTCCTTCGTCCAGGGGAAGGCGGACCCCGGGTCCCTCCGGTGGTCCGCGCCCTCGTGTGAGGGCTTCACCGGCCCTTGGCACTGCCACACTCTAGCGCTTATTGCCGTTAGGTGTTCGGCAATGCCGACCGATGAACGGAAGTTTTGCCCCGGTTCAACAGTGCGTCAAGGTCCCGGGACAGGAAAAACCCGCCGATGGCGGGATCGTTACCGGCGGGTCGGGTGGGGGTGGACGGCGAGCCCGGGGGCCCGGGGTGTCGCGAGCGGCGGGCCCGGTGGTCTCGGGGACGGCGGGCCCCGGGTGCCGGGAGCGGCGGGACGCGGATCGTCGGAAGCGGTGGGACGTAGATCGTCGGAAGCGGCGCCACGCCGGGCCGCGGGGAGCGTCGGCCCCGACCGTCAGGAGCGCTGGGCCCGGATCGTCGGGACCGGTGTCCCCGGGCCGGCAGGAGCGCCCGGGCCGCCCGGGCCGCCAGGAGTGAAGGGGTGCCGGATCGTCGGGGCCCGCCCCCCGGACCGTCAGAAGCGGCGGGCCCCCAGATCGCGCGAGACCGCGCGGGCGCAGTCCCGCACCGCCGCCACCAGCTCCGGGCGCAGCTCACCGGACGGGCACAGCCGCTCCACCGCGCCCGTCACCGCCACCGCCCCCACCGGCATCCGCCGCCGGTCGTGGATCGGCGCCGCCACCGACGCCACGCCCTCCCAGGTCTCCTCCACGTCCGCCGCCCAGCCCCGGGCCCGCGTCAGGTCGAGCAGTGCCTCGACATCGGCCAGCGCCGTCGTCGTGCGGGGGGTGAACGCCTCCCGTTCGACCTCCACGACCTCGCTGTGCGCCACCGGGTCGTACGCCGAGAGGACCTTGCCCAGCGCCGTGGAGTGCAGCGGCTGCATGGCCCCCACCTCCAGGACCTGCCTGCTGTCGTCCGGCCGGAACACGTGGTGCACGATCAGCACGCCCCGCTGGTGCAGCACCCCCAGGTGCACGCTCTCGCCGCTGGACCGGGCCAGGTCGTCCGTCCAGACCAGGGCGCGCGCCCGCAGTTCGTGGACGTCCAGATAGCTGTTGCCGAGCCGCAGCAGCTCCGCGCCGAGCTGATAGCGGCCCGAGGCCGCCTCCTGCTCCACGAAGCCCTCCGCCTGGAGGGTGCGCAGGATGCCGTGGGCCGTCCCCTTGGCGAGCCCGAGCGAGGACGCGATGTCCGACAGGCCGAGCCGGCGCTCGCCGCCCGCGAGCAGTCGCAACATGGCCGCCGCCCGTTCAAGCGACTGGATGTTCTTCGCCATCGCCCGGCCCTTCTCCCTCTTACTTTGTTCGACAATGCTGAACACTATCGGTCGATGCCGACCTTGCATCACACATGACAGTGTCGGACAAGAACGGGCCGGACCGGGAGCCCCCGGACAGTCGGACCGGGAGTCTCCGGACACAGGATGCCGTCCGCCCCGTGGGACACCGTGTCCGCCCCGGCCCCCGCGCGGTTAGGCTGACCCCGTGCGCCCTCCACCGGGAGCGCAAAGCCGACAGCCGTCGCATCCCAGGGAGCTCATCCATGGCCTCGTTGCCGACCCCTTCCGCTGACAGCCGGAACCGCGCCGCAGCCCTCCGTGAGGCACTCGCCAGCCGGGTCGTCGTCGCCGACGGAGCCATGGGCACCATGCTCCAGGCCCAGGACCCCACCCTCGACGACTTCCAGAACCTCGAGGGCTGCAACGAGATCCTCAACGTCACCCGGCCCGACATCGTCCGCTCGGTGCACGAGGAGTACTTCGCCGCGGGCGTCGACTGCGTCGAGACCAACACCTTCGGCGCCAACCACGCCGCCCTGGGCGAGTACGACATCCCCGAGCGGGTCCACGAGCTGTCCGAGGCCGGTGCCCGCATCGCCCGCGAGGTCGCCGACGAGTTCACCGCCTCCACCGGACGCCAGCGCTGGGTCCTCGGCTCCATCGGCCCCGGCACCAAGCTCCCCACCCTCGGCCACGCCCCTTACCCGCTGCTGCGCGATTCCTACCAGCGGAACGCCGAGGGCCTCCTGGCCGGCGGCTCGGACGCCCTGCTCGTCGAGACCACCCAGGACCTCCTCCAGACCAAGGCGTCGGTCATCGGCGCCCGCCGCGCCCTCGACGCCCTCGGCGCGGACGTGCCGCTCATCGTCTCCGTCACCGTCGAGACCACCGGCACCATGCTGCTCGGCTCGGAGATCGGGGCCGCCCTGACGGCGCTGGAGCCGCTGGGCATCGACATGATCGGCCTGAACTGCGCCACCGGCCCCGCCGAGATGAGCGAGCACCTGCGCTACCTCGCCCGGCACTCCCGCATCCCGCTGTCCTGCATGCCCAACGCGGGCCTGCCCGTCCTCACCTCCGACGGCGCCCACTACCCGCTCGGCCCCGCCGAGCTCGCCGACGCACAGGAGACCTTCGTCCGCGAGTACGGGCTCTCCCTCATCGGCGGCTGCTGCGGTACGACCCCGGAGCACCTGCGGCAGGTCGTCGAGCGGGTCCGGGGACTCACCCCCGGTGTGCGCGAACCCCGCCCGGAGCCGGGCGCCGCCTCGCTCTACCAGACCGTCCCGTTCCGGCAGGACACGGCGTACATGGCGATCGGTGAGCGGACCAACGCGAACGGTTCGAAGAAGTTCCGCGAGGCGATGCTCGACGGGCGCTGGGACGACTGTGTCGAGATGGCGCGGGACCAGATCCGCGAAGGCGCGCACATGCTGGACCTGTGCGTGGACTACGTGGGCCGCGACGGCGTGGCCGACATGGAGGAGCTCGCGGGCCGGTTCGCCACCGCCTCCACCCTGCCCATCGTGCTCGACTCCACGGAGGTGGAGGTCATCCGGGCGGGTCTGGAGAAGCTGGGCGGCCGCGCGGTCATCAACTCGGTGAACTACGAGGACGGCGACGGCCCCGAGTCCCGCTTCGCCAAGGTCACCCGGCTGGCCCAGGAGCACGGCGCCGCCCTGATCGCCCTGACGATCGACGAGGAGGGCCAGGCCCGCAGCGTCGAGCACAAGGTCGCCATCGCGGAGCGGCTCATCGACGACCTCACGGGCAACTGGGGCATCCACGAGTCCGACATCCTCATCGACACCCTCACCTTCACCATCTGCACGGGTCAGGAGGAGTCCCGCAAGGACGGCATCGCCACGATCGAGTCGATCCGCGAGCTGAAGCGGCGCCACCCCGACGTGCAGACCACCCTCGGCCTGTCGAACATCTCGTTCGGTCTGAACCCGGCGGCCCGCATCCTGCTGAACTCGGTGTTCCTGGACGAGTGCGTGAAGGCGGGTCTGGACTCGGCGATCGTGCACGCCTCGAAGATCCTGCCGATCGCCCGGTTCGACGAGGAGCAGGTCACCACCGCCCTGGACCTGATCTACGACCGGCGGGCCGAGGGCTACGACCCGCTGCAGAAGCTGATGGCCCTCTTCGAGGGCGTCAACACCAAGTCGATGAAGGCGGG
>NZ_JBIWNI010000016.1:154670-172236 GCF_044767145.1 Streptomyces sp. NPDC101490 | reverse complement strand
TTGTAGACCCACCGCTCCACCCGCAGATGACGGCCAGAGCCGTACACCCGGGCCATGTGATCACCCAACGGCCGGTACGACAGACCCAGCGCCACAACCAACGCGACAAGCTGGAGCACCCCAGCAAGAACCGGACTCATCCGAACTCAGAACCTCTCGGGCTTGACGAGGGCGAGGACCAGATAGCCCAGCAGAGCGACCGCCACCACCAGACCGACAACATTCTCGGCACTCACAGCTTGGCCACCCCCTTGGCAATGAACGCCACCAGCGCGAAAACCGCGACCACAGTGACGACGAAGGCCAGATCGGCCATCGTGAGCTCCCGGTGAAGAAAGAAGAGCCGGATGTTCGGACGAGTTGAGGAAACAGCCTCCCCGGCCGCCTTCGGTCCTCGTTGACGCCGCCCTAACGCCCTTGACGCCGCTCTTGACGCTTCCCCTACGCCCAGGGGCTCCGCGTCAGGGTTCCGTGGGGACGGGCGCGCCCGGCACCCGGACGGCCGCGCGGGGCAGGGTGACCACCATGGTGAGTCCGCCGCCGGGCGTGTCCTCCGGGGTGAGGGTGCCGCCCATGGCCTCGGTGAGGCCCCGTGCCAGCGCCAGACCGAGGCCGACGCCGGTGGTGTTGTCGGTATCACCGAGCCGCTGGAACGGCTCGAAGACGCGGTCACGGTCGGCGGCCGGGAGGCCGGGACCCCGGTCGACGACTCGCAGTTCGACGCGGCAGGACAGCGTGCTGACACCGAGGAGCACCGGGCGGCCGGGCGGGGAGTGACGGACGGCGTTGGCGACGAGGTTGGCGACGACCCGTTCGAGCAGCGGCGGGTCGGCGAGGACGAGCGGTGCCTCCTCCATGCCCTGGAGGGTCACCCCTCGCCCCGTACCAGGGAGGCCGTCCAGGGCCGCGGGGAGGACCTCCTCCCAGGCGGTGGGGCGCAGGGCGAGGGTGAGGGCCCCGGCCTGGAGGCGGCTCATGTCGAGCAGGTTCTCCACGAGCCTGCTGAGCCGGGCCATGGACTCGTCGGCGGTGGCGAGGAGCTCGTCGCGTTCCTCGGCGGTGAAGTCCACGTCGGGACTGCGCAGCGAGGCCACGGCGGCCCAGCCCGCGGCGAGCGGGGTCCGCAGGTCGTGGCTGACGGCGGCGAGGAGCGCGGTGCGCATCCGGTCGGCGGCCCGGACGGGTTCGGCCTCGGCCGCCGCCTCGGCCAGCCGGGCCCGTTCGACGGCGGCCGTGACGTGGGCGGCGAACGCGGCCAGGATCCGGCGTTCGGCGGCGGGCAGGGTGCGTCCGCGCAGCACGAGGAAGCCGTCGTCGCCGACGGCGACCTGACTGGCGTCGGGGTCGTCCACGGGACGGTCGACCAGTTCGGCGGCGACGGCGCCGAAGGTCTCCCGGGTGCGCGCGAGGAGGGCGGGGACGGTGTGCTCGCCGCGTACGACGGAACCGGCCAGCGCGGAGAGGGTCTCCGCCTCGGCGGTGGCGCGGGCGGCGCGCCGCGACAGCCGTAACGACCGGTCGACGATCGCGGCGACGACCGCCGCGACCAGGGCGAACACACCGAGCGCGAGCATGCTGTCGGTGTCGTGGAAGGTGAACTCCCCGATCGGTGGCAGGAACCAGTAGTTGAGGAGCAGGGACGCCGTCACGGCGGCGACGAGCGCGGAGCCGATGCCGCCGACGCAGGCCACGCCGACCACCGTCACGAGGAAGAGCAGGACCTCGCTGGTGAGGTTCAGGGTGCCCCGGGCCCGGTCGAGGAGCAGCGTCAGGAGGACCGGCAGGACGACACCGGCGAGGGGGCCGACGATCCTGCGGGACGGGGACAGGGGCAGGCCGCGGTGCCGGGTGGGCAGCAGGCGTCCTCGGCCGGCCCGTTCGTGCGTCACCATGTGCACGTCTATGTCGTCGGAGAGCGTGGTGGCGGTCTCGCCTATGCCGCGTCCGGTGAGGAAGCGTTCCAGACGGCCGCGTCTGCTCGTGCCGAGGATCAGCTGGGTGGCGTTGCCCGCGCGGGCGAAGTCGACCAGGGCCGCCGGGACGTTCTCGCCGACGACCGTGTGGTAGCTGCCGCCGAGGCTCTCGACCAGGCGTCGCTGGCGGGCGAGCGCGGTGGACGAGGCGCCCGCCGCGAGGCCGTCGCCGCGCACCACGTGCACGGCCGACAGTTCGCAGCGGGCCGATCTGGCGGCGATGCGGCCGGCCCGGCGTATGAGGGTGTCGCCCTCGGGGCCGCCCGTCAGACCGACGACCACCCGTTCCCGGGCCTCCCACACCCCGCCGATGCCATGATCGGTGCGGTACGTCCGCAGGGCGTCGTCGACCCGGTCGGCGACCCACAGCAGGGCCAGCTCGCGCAGGGCGGTGAGGTTGCCGGGACGGAACCAGCTGGCCAGGGCGGCGTCCACCACCTCGGGCGGGTGGATGTTGCCGTGCGCCATCCTGCGGCGCAGTTCCTCCGGGTCCACGTCGACGAGGACGATCTGGTCGGCGCGGCGGACGAAGTCGTCGGGGACGGTGTCGCCCGGCGGCACTTCGGTGATCTTCTCGACGACGTCGCTGAGGGACTCCAGGTGCTGGACGTCGACCGTGGTGAGGACGTCGACGCCCGCCGCGAGGAGTTCCGCGACGTCCTGCCAGCGGTGGGCGTTGCGGTGTCCTGGCGGGTTCGTCCGGGCGAGGTCGTCGACGAGGAGCAGTTCGGGGCGACGGCGCAGGGCGGCGTCGAGGTCGAAGACCTCGGGGGCGCGCCCGGGGGGTCCTGTCGGGGTGTCCCCGGGGAACTTCTCGGGGTCGTCTCGCTGGGACCCTTCCGGGGTGCCCCCGAGACGCTTCCAGAACCCTCCGGGGACGCTCCCGACGACACCCCGGAATCCTTCCGGGGTGTCCCCGACGACGCTCTCCGGGATCTGCCCGGTCCTCCTCGTGCGTCCGGGCTCCAGGCGTTCCAGACCGGCCAGCAGTGCCTCGGTGTGGGGGCGTCCCCGGCAGTCGGCGGCGCCGACGACGACGTCCGTGCCCCGGGCGGCCCTGCGGTGGCCCTCGTCGAGCATCCGGTACGTCTTGCCGACGCCCGCGGCCGCACCGACGAGGACCTTGAGTCTGCCGGGGTGCGGGGCGAGCGGGGGCTGGGACCCCCGGGCGGGCGGGGGCGTCTCCGGTCCCTGGGCGGGCGGGGCCTGCGGGGCCCGGCCCGGTGGTCCCGTCTCCGGACGCCCGGCGCCGGTCAGAACTTCTCCGGTCGGATCAGTGCGGCCACCAGGTAGCCGACGAGGGCTGCGGCGACGACGAGGCCTACCACGTTCTCGACACTCATGGACGATCAACTCCCCTTGGGGTACGGGTGGGTTCCGGGACGCGGTGCCGCGTGCGTCGAAGCCGGTGGCGGCGCTGCCTCCCGCCCACTGTGACGCGCTCCCGCCACGGTTCCGGGGGCCCCTGACGGACCCTTGACGGATCCCGTACGGGAGGGTCACCCGGTCGGGGGTACGTGGGTCGGGGACGGGCCCGGAAACAGGGGTGCGCGGGCACGGAGCCGGAGCCCAGGAGCCCGAGGGGCGCGAATCAGGGGCGCGGGGCGGAACCCAGGGGCGCGGGGGCTCGGGGCCACCCGGCACCCGGCACCCGGCACCCGGCACCCGGCACCCGGCACCCGGCACCAAAGACCCACAGCCGGACACCTACACCCGGACAAGGAGAAGCAGACTCGCCCAGGCAGCGTATGACCGGACCCGCACGACCAGACTCGTATGACCGCACTCGTACGACCGGACCCGTACGACCGGACCCGCGTGACCGGACTCGTACGACCGGACTCGTATGACTGGGCCCGTGCGACCGGACTCGTCCGGCCCGCGGCCACCCCCCTGGCGGGCCGCGGGCCGGAACGTCCCTCGCGTCGGACGGCCGTGCGCGTATCGAGGTGTCGGTCCGGGCGGTCGGTCGCGGACCGTGCGCGCCGCCGTTCGGGACGGCACGCCCCCACCCACCTCGTACGGCCGGACGGTCGTCCGGTTCCCCCGTGAGGCGATCATCCTGTGCCACGCCCCGGGCGGACACGCACGCCGTTGACACCCTTCTGACGTCGTGCCACCTGTCTTTGACGGGGTCCTGACGGCGCGGGAAAGTCCTCGTCAGAGGCTCGTCAAAGCCCGCGCCCAAGGGTCTTCTCCGGGCTTCCCCGCGGCTAGATTCACTCTCGGTCGCTCACCGGTCCGGGGACGTCAGTGGCCTGATCGTCCCGGACCGCGGGGGCGCGGACCGCCCCTCCCGTACGGCGTCCGCGCCCCCGCTCCGCGACCGTGCCGTCCGTCCACGGCCGTCCCGAGGGCGCCGGGGCACCCCTTCCCCGGCGCCCCGGCACGAGGACGCGGGGGCTCTCCGCCCCCGCCGCCCGTGTGCCCGAAGGCCCGCCCGCCGTCCCTCCGCCCCCGGTCTCCCCCGGTCTCCGCCGACCACGGCCGAGCGGACGGCCGGCTTCCCAGAAGGTCCTCCGCGATGCACTCCGCCGCGCCCCGACCCGCCCGTTCCTCCGTCAGCACAAGCCCTCCTGACGAACAGTCACCCGTCGCCGGCGCACCGGTTCCCACAGGTCCAGGCCCCTCCTTCCCGGACGGCCCGCCCTCCCCTCTCGACCCGGGAGCCCCCGGCCGTCCTCCCGCCCCGCCCCGCCATCCCTCGCCCCGGGTGCGTCCCGGGCGGCGGCGGGCCGGACACGGCGGGCTGCTGGATCCGGTGCAGCTGCTGAAGTCGTTCCCGGACGCCCTGCGCAAGCTCCACCCGCGCACGCTCGTGCGCAAGCCGGTGCTCTTCGTGGTGGCCGTCGGATCGGGCCTGACGACACTGTCCGCGCTCTTCGACCCCTCGGTCTTCACCTGGACCGTGAGCGTCTGGCTCTGGCTGACCGTGGTGTTCGCGAACCTCGCCGAGGCCGTCGCCGAGGGCCGGGGTCGGGCGCAGGCGGAGTCGCTGCGCCGGGCCCGTACAGACACGGTCGCGCTGCGGCTGCGGCACTGGCGGTACGGCACGGACGTCGACCGCGCGGCCACGGAGACGGTGAACGCGGCCGACCTCGCGCAGTTCGACTTCGTGCTGGTCGAGGCGGGCGGGCTGGTCCCGGCGGACGGCGACGTCGTCGCCGGGGTCGCCTCGGTCGACGAGTCCGCCGTCACCGGGGAGTCCGCCCCGGTGATCCGCGAGGCGGGCGGCGACCGCTCCGGGGTGACCGGCGGCACGACCGTGCTCTCGGACCGGATCGTCGTACGGGTCACCGCGCGGCCCGGCCACTCCTTCATGGACCGGATGATCTCCCTCATCGAGGGCGCGGAGCGGCAGAAGACCCCGAACGAGATCGCGCTCAACATCCTCCTCGCGGCGCTGACCTTCGTCTTCGTCCTGGTGGTGGTCGCGATCACCCCGATGGCCGGGTACGCGGGCGCCGCCCCCTCCACGCCCGTGCTCGTGGCGCTCCTGGTCACGCTGATCCCCACGACGATCGGGGCGCTGCTGTCCGCGATCGGCATCGCCGGGATGGACCGGCTGGTGCAGCGGAACGTGCTCGCGATGTCCGGCCGGGCCGTCGAGGCGGCCGGGGACGTGAACACCCTCCTCCTCGACAAGACCGGCACCATCACCCTCGGCAACCGCGAGGCCGTCGCGTTCGTCCCGCTGCCGGGGGTGGAACCGGCCCTCCTCGCCGACGCGGCCCAGCTCGCCTCCCTCGCCGACGAGACCCCCGAGGGGCGGTCGGTCAGCGCCCTCGCCCGCCGTCAGTACGGGCTCCTGCCGCCCACCGGGGACGAGTGGGCGGACCTCCGGTTCGTCGAGTTCAGCGCGCGGACCCGGATGAGCGGCATCGACCTGCGCGGGAGCGACGGCGTCCGCCACCTCCGCAAGGGGGCCACGGCCCAGGTCGTCGACTGGGTCGAGCGGTACGGGGGAAGGGTGCCGCCCGAGGCCCGTGCCTGGTCAGACGCCATCGCGGACGCGGGCGGCACACCGCTGCTCGTCGCCGTCCACGACGCGGCCGGGCCCCGGGTCCTCGGGATCGTCCACCTGAAGGACGTGGTGAAGGACGGCATCCGGGAGCGGTTCGGCGAGCTGCGCCGGATGGGCATCCGTACCGTCATGGTCACCGGTGACAACCCCCGTACGGCACGGGCCATCGCCCGGGAGGCGGGGGTGGACGACTTCCTGGCGGAGGCGACGCCGGAGGACAAGATGGCGTTGATCAAGCGGGAGCAGGCGGGCGGGAAGCTGGTCGCGATGACCGGTGACGGCACCAACGACGCTCCCGCCCTCGCGCAGGCCGATGTGGGCGTGGCGATGAACACCGGGACCTCGGCCGCGAAAGAGGCCGGGAACATGGTCGACCTCGACTCCGACCCGACCAAGCTCATCGACATCGTCGAGATCGGCAAGCAACTCCTCATCACCCGGGGCGCGCTGACCACGTTCTCGATCACCAACGACGTGGCGAAGTACTTCGCGATCATCCCCGCCATGTTCACGGGCGCCTACCCCTCGCTGGACGAGCTGAACATCATGGGCCTGCACAGCCCGACCTCGGCCATCACCTCGGCGATCGTCTTCAACGCCCTGATCATCGTGGCCCTGATCCCGCTCGCGCTGCGCGGCGTGCGCTACACCCCGGCGTCCGCGCACGACCTGCTGCGCCGCAATCTGCTCCTGTACGGACTCGGGGGCCTCGTCCTGCCGTTCGTCGGCATCAAGCTCATCGACCTCCTGGTGTCCACCGTCCCCGGCCTGGGGTGAACGTCCGTCAGGGCGGCATCAGGGAAGGCGGGTCCGCCTTGCCCGGGTGCTCGCGGCGGAGTTCCATGGACGGCATGGACAGTGCGTGGCTCCAGGCCGACCGGCCGCCTCATCAGGCGGTCCGATGTCGTGCGCCCCGCCGCCCGGAGCCGCCGTCCGCCTCGCGCTGACGCGTACTCCGCCGTCCCCGGGGCGCCGTGACCGAACTGGTCCGGCGCCCCTCTTCACGTACCCCCGAAACGAAAGACCCTGGACCGACCATGGCTCCTTCCCCGTCCCCGTCCCTCTCCGGCCGTACCGTCCTCGTCACCGGGGCGACCTCCGGCATCGGCCACCAGACCGCGCGGCTGCTCGCCGAACGCGGCGCCACGGTCCTGCTGCACGGCAGGACTTCGGAGGAGGCCCGCGCCGCCGTCGACCGGCTCGTCACCCTCTCGGACGTGCCCGTCGACCGACTGCGCGCCCACGGAGCGGACTTCACCCGCCTGGAGGAGGTGGAGCGACTGGCGGTGCGGGTCCTGGCCGAGCACCCGCGGCTGGACGTCCTCGTCAACAACGCGGGCATGGCCGCGCCCGAGCAGCACACGGTCACCGCCGACGGCAACGAGATCGCCTTCCAGGTCAACTTCCTCGCCCACTACCTCCTCACCCACCTCCTGGAGCCCGCCCTGACCGGCGGCACCGGCGGCCGGGTCGTCAACGTCTCGTCCGCGCTGCACCGCACGGGCTCGATCCAGTGGAACGACCCGAACCGCACCCGCCGTTACTCCCGGCTCGCCGCCTACGCGCAGTCGCAGCTGGCCCTCACGGTCTTCGCCTCCGACCCGCGCGTCACCGCCGTCTCCGTGCACCCCGGCATCTGCGCCACCAGCCTCCTGCCGCTGTACGCGCACCAGGGCGAGGCACCGGCCGAGGGCGCGGCGCACGTCGTACGGCTCTGCGACCCGGCGACCGAGATCGTGAACGGCGCCTACTACGACCGTGAGCACCGTGTCGCCCCCGCCCCGGCCGCCACCGAGGAACGCACGGTGAAGCGCCTCAGCAAGCTCGCCGGACTCCTCGTCGGCCACACCGCCTGAAGGAGGCACCCGCCATGTCCCAGCGCGCCCGCAAGAAGAAGGCCCGCCGCAAGAAGAAGGCGAACCACGGCCGCAGGGCCGGAGGGAGCTGACACCGCGCGGAGGCCGTGCCCCGCGCGGACCCCGACCGGGCGTCCACCCGCCCGGCCGGGGCCGTCCCCGTACGAGGACGGCCCCGGCCGGCAGCCCCCCGGCCCGCACGGCCCCGCCCCGCACCACCCCGCCGGGCCAGGACATCCCGCTCCGGCCCGCCCCACCGGGGCGGCCCCCGCCTCCTTCGGGCGGGGGCCGCCCCCTCCCCCGTACCCCTGGAGGCATCGTGATCCCGCACCCCGCTCATCAACCCCCGGCCCCCGCGCGGGCGTTCGCCTCCGGTGCGCCGGGAACCGGCGCGCTGGCCGAGCACGTCATCGCCACCCGGCAGGGCTCCTGGTGGACCGACCGTCCGGCGCGCCCCCGGGTCGTCGCCGTCACCTGCGGCGGCCACGCGCTCCTGGCCGGTGACCCGACCGCGCTCGTCCCGGCGGACCTGGCCCCGCTGGCCGGTCACCACGTGGAGGCGTCGGCACGGTTCCTGCCGGTGCTGGCCGCCGCGTTCGACCGTCTGCACCCCTGGGACCGGATGCTGTACGTGCACCGCGAGCCCGGGATGCCGCCGCGCCTGCCGCGCGGGGTGACGGTCCGACGGCTCGCGGCCGGGGACGCCCGCGCACTCGCCGCGAGCGCACCCGACCTCGACCGCGTCCACGCGACCTGGGGCAGCCCGGCGGCCCTCGCCGCCTCGGGGCACGCCTGGGCGGCCTTCCACAAGGGGCGGGTCCTCGCCGTGGCGTGCGCCCGGTTCACCGGGAGCCGGTACGAGGACGTGGCCTGCGCCACCGCCCCCGGGGAGCGGCGGCAGCACCTCGGCCTCGCCTGTGTGGAGGGCCTGACCGCCGATGTCGCCGCGCGCGGGCACACCGCGACCTGGAGCTGTTCGCGGGAGAACCGGGCGAGCCGTCTGCTCGGCTGGTCGGCCGGTTTCCGGCTGGTCCGGGAGTACGTCCACCACTCGACCGGGCCCTTCACCGCCACCGCCGTCAGCGGGACGTCAAATCTGCCCGCCGCCGCGTAAACACCGCGTTGTCCCCGGCGGGTCGGGACGGCCCGGGGTCCTAGCGTCGGCGCCATGCAGCCTCCTGTCCGTACCCCCGCTCCCGTCCCCGGTCCCTCTCCCGCCCCTCTGCCCGGCGCCGCCTCCGACGTCCTGCACGACAGGGGCTGGCCGGGCGAGGCCCGTGCGGCGGCCGTCTGCGCGGGCCTGCTGCTTGGGACGTCGCTGGGCGTGGACGCCGGGGCGTACGGGCTGCCGCTGTCCCACACCCTCGGCTGGATCGCGCTGTCGGCGCTGCTGTTCGTGGTCCTGCTGCCCGCACGGGTGAGCCTGGCCCCGGGGCTGCTGACGGCCCGGGGGCTGTGGGTCACCAGGACGGTCCGCACCGATCTGCTCACGGCGGTCGCGTGGCCGACGGGCACCGCCCGGCGGCTGCGCCTGCGCGACGGGGAGGGCGGGTGGGCCGAGGTGGACCTCCGGGTCCTCCTGGACAATCCGGCCCTGTGGCTGCGGATCGAGTCCGCGGCGCTGTCCGCCCGGAGGCGGGGGACCCTGGTCCACGGCACGGCCGACCTCGCCCGGCTCGCGCTGCGCGTCGACACCGAGACGACCCGCGCCGTCCTGAACTCCTCCGGTCTGGAGTGACGCGCGTCCGGAGGGCCTCAGGACGGCGCGGGTCGCTGTGCGGCGGTCCGCCGGACGGACCGGCCGGCCCTGCTCGACGGCGGGTCCCTCCGGGACGAGACCGGGCGGCGCCGTGGCCATGGCGCCGGAATCCTCCTCGGGTCCGCTCTCCACGTGGTGGACGGCACGTAGGCTGGCGGGGCAGCTGGTTCGCCCCGTCCGCCAGGCGGGGGCGTCGCAAGAGGGAACCCGGTGGGAATCCGGGACTGCCCCGCAGCGGTGAGCGGGAACGACCGCCGTCATACGCACTGGGCCCGGCACACCGGACCTGGGAAGCGACGGCCACTAGGTGAACTCCCCCAGGAGAACGCGCCCGCGAGTCCGAAGACCTGCCCGCTGTCCGCGCGCCGGACACCCCGTGCGTGCGGAACCGCCGAGCCGCGACTCGCGAAGGAGAGTTGACGTGGCAGATCCCGCCGTCACCGGCCTTGCCGCAGACCCCACCGACACCCCGGGCCCCGCCCGCGCTCCCGTTCCCCGTAAGGGGAAGACCCCGGACGACTCCCGGGTGGTCCTCGCCCACATCATGAGCGACCACGACACCAATCTGTACGGCACCATCCACGGCGGGGTGATGATGAAGCTCATCGACGACGCCGCCGCGGCCGCCGCCGGGCGCCACGCCGACGGACCCGCCGTGACCGCGTCCGTCGACCGGATGACGTTCCTGGCCCCCGTACGCGCCGGGGACCTGCTGAGCGTGGAGGCCGGGCTCGAACGGGCCGGACGGACCTCCATGACCGTCGGCGTGCGGGTGACCGCCGAACGCTGGAACAACTCCGGTCCCGTCACCGAAGTGGCCACCGCCTTCCTCACCTTCGTGGCGATCGACGCGGACGGCGGTCCGCGTCCCGTGCCCGCCCTCGTCACCGCGCTGCCCGGCCTGTCCTGAGGGGGACGGGGCCGCCGTTCCTCCGGGGACCGCGGCCCCGTGCCGCACGGATCAGGTCAGGGACCGTCCGGGATTCGGACAACATCCGGCGCTCGTCCGGCGCGACCCGTACCCTGGCGCGTGCAGCTGGTTCGCCCCGTCCGCCAGGCGGGGGCGTCGCAAGAGGGAACCCGGTGGGAATCCGGGACTGCCCCGCAGCGGTGAGCGGGAACGACCGCCGTCATACGCACTGGATCCGACACCGGACCTGGGAAGCGACGGCCACTAGGTGAACTCCCCCAGGAGAACGCGCCCGCGAGTCCGAAGACCTGCCCGTTGCCCGCACGCGGACGATTCCGCGCGCGGTCATCCGGTGACCTCGAGGGCGGGTCGGCGACCATACGGGCGGACAGCCGTGCCATGCCGTGCACGCGCGTCCCTCCGTCTCCGGTCACTCCTTCCGTGTCTCGCCAGGTCTCCGGACCTCAGGGATCCATCTCGTGAAGGAGATCTCCGTGACCACGAACTCCGCGGCACCCGCGGCACGCGCCACCGTGTACGGCTACCCCCGCCAGGGCCGTGACCGTGAACTCAAGAAGGCGGTCGAGGGCTACTGGAAGGGCCGGGTCACCGCCGACGCCCTCCACGCCGTCGCCGCCGGACTGCGCCGGGCGAACTGGCTCGAACTCTCCGGGGCGGGCATCGCCGAGGTGCCGACCGGCGACTTCTCGTTCTACGACCACGTCCTGGACACCACCGTGATGGTGGGCGCGGTCCCCGGCCGGCACCGGGAGGCCGTGGCCGCCGACGCCACCGACGGCTACTTCGCCATGGCGCGCGGCACCCAGGACGTCGCTCCGCTGGAGATGACCAAGTGGTTCGACACCAACTACCACTACCTCGTGCCCGAGCTGGGGCCCGACACCGTCTTCACGGCCGACTCGACCAAGCAGGTCGCGGAGCTGAAGGAGGCCCTCGCGCTCGGTCTGACCGCCCGTCCCGTCCTGGTCGGGCCGGTCACCTACCTCCTCCTCGCCAAGCCCGCCCCGGGAGTGGCCGAGGACTTCCAGCCGCTGACCCTGCTGGACCGGCTCCTGCCCGTGTACGCCGAAGTGCTCGCGGACCTGCGCGCGGCGGGCGCGGAATGGGTACAGCTCGACGAGCCCGCCCTCGTACAGGACCGCACGCCCGCCGACCTGAACACCGCCGCCCGCGCCTACCGTGACCTCGGTGCCGTCGAGGACCGGCCGAAGATCCTCGTCGCCTCCTACTTCGACCGGCTCGGCGACGCCCTCCCGGTCCTCGCCAAGGCGCCCGTGGAGGGGCTCGCCCTGGACTTCACCGGGCCCGCCGCCGCCAACCTGGCCGGGCTCGCCGCCGTCGGCGGCCTGCCGGGGAAGCGGCTCGTCGCGGGCGTGGTCGACGGCCGCAACATCTGGGTCACCGACCTGCAGAAGTCCCTCACCACCCTCGGCACCCTCCTCGGTCTCGCGGACCGCGTGGACGTCTCCGCCTCCTGCTCGCTGCTCCATGTGCCGCTCGACGCGACGGCCGAGAAGGACGTCGACCCGCAGATCCTGCGCTGGCTGGCCTTCGCCCGGCAGAAGACCGCCGAGACCGTCACCCTGGCCGCCGGACTCTCCCGGGGCACCGGTGCCATCGCCGGTGAGCTGGCCGCCAACCGTGCCGCGCTCTCCTCCCGCGCCGAGTCCCCCCTCACCCGCGACCCGGCCGTACGCGCCCGCGTCGGGGCCGTCACCGACGCCGACGGCCGCCGCTCCCAGCCGTACGCCGAACGGGCCGCCGCCCAGCGGGCGCACCTCGGGCTGCCGCCGTTGCCGACCACCACCATCGGGTCCTTCCCGCAGACCACGGAACTGCGCACCGCCCGCGCGGACCTGCGGGCGGGCTCGCTCGACGCGGCGGGTTACGAGGAGCGGATCAGGGCCGAGATCCGGGAGGTGATCGCCTTCCAGGAGAAGACCGGCGTCGACGTCCTCGTCCACGGCGAACCCGAACGCAACGACATGGTGCAGTACTTCGCCGAGCAGCTCGACGGCTACCTGGCCACCCGGCACGGCTGGGTGCAGTCGTACGGCACGCGGTACGTCCGGCCGCCGATCCTCGCCGGTGACATCTCCCGCCCGAAGCCGATGACGGTGCGCTGGACCGCGTACGCCCAGTCCCTCACCGCCAAGCCGGTCAAGGGGATGCTCACCGGGCCGGTCACGATGCTCGCCTGGTCGTTCGTCCGTGACGACCAGCCGCTCGCCGACACGGCGCGCCAGGTGGCGCTCGCCCTGCGCGACGAGGTGGACGACCTGGAGGCCGCGGGGACCTCCGTCATCCAGGTGGACGAGCCCGCGCTGCGCGAGACCCTGCCGCTGCGGGCGGCCGATCACCCGGCCTATCTGGCCTGGGCCACCGAGGCGTTCCGGCTCACCACGGCCGGGGTGCGGCCGGACACCCAGATCCACACCCACATGTGCTACGCCGAGTTCGGCGACATCGTGCAGGCCATCGACGACCTGGACGCCGACGTCATCAGCCTGGAGGCGGCCCGCTCCCACATGCAGGTGGCCCGGGAACTCGCCGCCCACGGCTACCCCCGGGAGGCGGGACCGGGCGTCTGGGACATCCACTCCCCGCGCGTTCCCTCCGCCGAGGAGGCGACGGCCCTGCTCCGCAAGGGACTTGAGGCCATCCCCGCCGACCGGCTCTGGGTCAACCCGGACTGCGGTCTGAAGACCCGTGGCTGGCCCGAGACCCGGACCTCCCTGGAGAACCTCGTCACCGCCGCCCGCACCCTCCGCGACGAGCTGCCCACCACCTGACCCGCCGCACGTCGGCCGCCCGGAACGACAGCCGTCCCGGGCGGCCGGCACCACCCGCGGAACCCGTCCTGAACACCGCCGCGGGTGGCGGATGTCGCCGCGCTCGGGATCCGTTTCACGTCCGGCCGACCAGGCCCGTCTCGTACGCGAAGATCACGGCCTGGACGCGGTCGCGCAGGTGGAGTTTGGTGAGGACGTGGCCGATGTGGCGTTTCACCGTGGGTTCGGCCAGGTCGAGGGCCATGGCGATCTCCCCGTTGGTGAGGCCCCGGGCGAGGGCGGTCAGGATCTCGTGTTCGCGGGGCGTGAGGCGGTGGAGGCGTTCGTCGGCGCCCGGGGTCGTGACGGGGAGCTGGTGCGCGAACCTCTGGAGGAGGCGGCGGGTGACGCGGGGCGAGAGCGCCGCGTCTCCGCGCGCCACGTCGCGGATCGCGGTGAGCAGTTCTTCCGGCCGGGTGTTCTTGAGGAGGAATCCCGACGCCCCGGCGCGGAGCGCTTCAAAGGCGTACGCGTCGAGGTCGAAGGTGGTGAGGACGAGCACCCGCGTCCCCGGTGCCTCCCGGACCGTGCGGCGCGTCGCCTCGATGCCGTCGGTGCCGGGCATCCGCACGTCCATCAGGACGACGTCCGGGCGCAGTCGGCGTGCCAGCCGGACGGCCGTCTCCCCGTCGGCGGCCTCGCCGACCACGTCCATGCCGGGTTCGGCGCGCAGGATCATGGTGAACGCCACCCGCAGCAGTTCCTCGTCGTCGGCGACGAGCACCCGGACGCTCACCGCTCTCCGTCCGGGTCGGGGGCGTGTTCCGGAAGGAGCGCCGTCTGCTCGGAGGGCCGGCCCGGGGGCGTCCGGTGCGGGCGGTCGTGAGGCGGAGGGTCGTCCCCATACCGGATGCGTGGAGGTGGTCCCGACAACGCGGCGAGCGTGCGTGCCAGGCGCCCCCGGGCAGGCGGGACTTCCGCGACACGGCCCAGGCGGGCGGTGACCCGCCAGCCGCCGCCGGGGAGCGGGCCCGCGCGGAGGGTTCCGCCGTGGGCGCTCACGCGCTCCCGCATCCCGGTGATGCCACGGCCGGGCGCGGTGGCGGCGGCCGGGGGGCCGTCGTCGGTGACCTCGACGGTGACGGCGTCCGGGGAGCAGACGACACGGACCTCGGCGCGGGTGCCCGGCGGGGTGTGCCTGAGCGCGTTCGTCAGCGATTCCTGCACGATCCGGTAGGCGGTGAGCTGTGTCCCGGCGGGAACGCGGGTCGGGTCGCCGTCCAGCCGGAGGCGGGTCGGCAGGCCCGCCGCCCCGGTCCGCTCCCGGAGGGTCTCCAACTGCGCGAGTCCGGGCGGTGGATGACGTACGGCGTCGGGGTCGCCGTCCCCGAGGAGTCCGAGGGAGCGCCGCATGTCGGCCAGCGCCTGCCGTCCGGTCTCGGCGATCCGGTCCGTCACCGGGCGGGTGTCCTCGGGCCGTGCGTGTCCGACGGCGTCGGCGAGGGCGACGACCACGGACAGGCCGTGACTGACGCTGTCGTGCAACTCCCTCGCGATACGGGCCCGTTCTTCGAGCACCGCGAGCCGTTCCCGCCGTTCGCGCTCGCGCTCCAGATGGGCGGCGCGGTCCTCCCGGGCCTTCCGTCCGATCCGGGCGTTGACCCCGAGCAGCGCACTGGCGACGACCGCCGCGGTCAGCGCGGCGGCGGAGGCGAGGAACCGGCCTTCGGGGGCCCAGCGGGCCGCCGACAGCAGGGCCCCTGCCTCAAGGACCAGCGCGGCCCCGAGGGCCCACCGGCCGGGGCGGTGGGCGCCGACCGTGCCCAGCGCGACCAACAGGGCGACATCGGCGGGCAGTTGGATGTCCAGCAGGAGCTGTACGGACGCGACGGCGGCGATCGCCCCGAAGACGGCCAGGGGTGCCCGGCGCCGCCACACCAGCGGCAGCACGAGCGCCGTCTGCAGGGCGAGTCCGGTGGCGTCCGTCAGCCGTGCGGGCCCGAGGGTCACCGCGAAGACGGCCGCCGCGAGCACGGCGTCCCAGGCCGGGGGCGGCACCCGCGCCGCCAGACGCACCACCGGGGAGACCGCCTCCCGGACGGGCCCGCGAGGGCGTTCCGGCTCCACGTCTTCGGCCATGGTGTCCGTCCTCCGGCTTCCGTGCCCCGTGTTCCGTGCACCGTGCTGTGTACTGCGTGCTGCGTGCACCGTGTTCCGTGCACCGCGCTCGGGCCCCGGGTCCGAGGCTCCGGCTCCGAGGCGCCGGGGATCCGGCCGACCGGTCGGCCCGTCCGGACGTCACCCACCCGCGCGTCCGCCCCACGGTAGGGCGGCTGTCCCGGCCCGTGCCTCCTCCCGTGGGGGGAGAACGGTGTGCGCCCCGGGGAGCGGGGGCCGCCCCCGCTCCTCCCCGAGGCGTACGGGCTCCACGGCCCGGCCGTCCGGCCGGGTGCGCCCCGGGGGGCGGTCCCGCTCCTCCCCGAGGAGGAGCGGGCGGCTCCCGCGCTACCGGGGTGCGCCCCCGGGATCGTCCTGTGGCCCGTCGCCGGGGGCGGCCGGTCGTCGGCAGGCTGGCGCCGTTCCCGTTTCCGTACCCGTCGCTCCGGAAGGTGCCGGCCCATGTCCTCCTCTCCCCGGTTTCCCCGTCGCAGAACGCTCCTGAAGCTGGGAGCCGCCGCCCTCACCACAGCCGCCGCCACCCCCCTCACCGGCGTGAAGGCGCCCGCCGGTCGCGCGGCGCTTCCCGTCGTCCTTCCGGCGCCCACCGGACACCGGCCGGTCGGTGCCGTCGATCTGCATCTGGTCGACCGGTCGCGGCCCGACCCCTTCGTGCCGTCGAAGCCCTTCCGGGAGCTGATGGTCTCGGTCCGCTACCCGGCGGAGCCGGACCGGGCGGGGGCGTTCCCGGTCGCCCCGTGGCTGGGTCCGGCCGCCGCCGCCGACTGGGACGAGCGCTCGGCCCCGGGGCTCGGCATCCCCGCCGGGGCGGTGGACTGGCGGGGGATGCGGACGCACGCGCGGACCGGCGCCCCGGCCGACCGCTCCGGGGGGAGGCTCCCGGTCGTGCTGTTCTCCCCCGGCGACGGCGGCGGCCGCGCCCTCGGCACCGCCCTGGTGGAGGAGCTGGCGAGCCGGGGCTACGTGGTGGTCTCGGCCGACTCCCCGTACGAGGCGGACCAGGTCGAGTTCCCCGGCGGGCGCGTCGAGCGGGCCGTGCCGCTGCCCGACGACCTCACGCCCGAGGTGATCGCCGCCCTCCTGGAGCAGCACGCGCGGGTGCGCCTCGCGGACGCCCGGTTCGTCCTCGACCGGATCGGAGCGCTGGCCCGTGGCCAGAACCCCGACGCCGGGGGCGGGCCCCTCCCCGCCGGGCTCCCGGCGGTCCTCGACCCGTCCCGTACGGGTGTGCTCGGGCAGTCGCTCGGCGGTTCCGTGGCGGCGCGGCTCGCCCGCGACGAGCACCGGGTCCGGGCGGCGGTGAACCTCGACGGCGACTTCATCGGCCCGATCGCCCTCAGCGGGGTCGCCAAGCCCTTCCTGCTGCTGATGTCCGAGGGCGACTCGGTCGAGGGGAATCCCGGTTGGGCGTCCTTCTGGGCCGCGTCGACCGGCTGGCGGCGGGCGCTGCGGCTCCGGGACGCCCAGCACGGCTCGTACACCGATCTCCAGGTGGTCCTTCCGCAGCTCACGGGGCATCTGGAGCTCCCGGCGGCCGTCGGGCTGATCGGCACGATCGACCCCCTCCGGTCCCTGGCGGCACAGCGCGCCGCCGTCACCGCCTTCTTCGACCGGTGTCTGAAGGGGCGGCCCACGTCCTTCTTCGAGGACCCGGGGGGCCGGTTCCCCGAATGGTCCTGACGGCCCCCGGCGGCCCGCCCGTCCCGTGCCGCCGTCAGGACCGTGTGAAGACTCCTCCGGTTCCCGGTCCGTCCGGCCCCGCCCGGCCCTACAGTCACCCCATGAGCCGAACCGACGGACGGATGCGTGCCGACCACCGTGTGCGCCGCTTCTCGACCGCGCTCGCCACGGGCGCCGTCGTCGTCAGCGCCCTCGGGGCGACGGCCGGGAGCATGTGGCTGCTCGGCGCCGGGGCCTGGCTCCTCATCTCGGCGGTCCTCCTGGAACTCGTGTTCCGCCCCTGAACCCGGCCGTCGTCGGCGGGGGGGGGGGGGGGGGGGGGGCCCGCCCCCGCCCCCCCCCCCCCCCGCCCCCCCCCCCCCCCCCCCCCCCCCCCCCCCCCCCCCCCCCGTAC
>NZ_JBIWNI010000016.1:146764-154665 GCF_044767145.1 Streptomyces sp. NPDC101490 | reverse complement strand
TGGGGGGTGCGGGGGGGGGGGCCGGGGCTCCAACTCGGGGGGGGCCGCGTGCATCGGGGGGCCCCCCCCGCCCCCGGGCGGGGGGGGGGGGGGGGGGGCCCCGGCCCCCCGCGGGGCCCCGACGCCCTCGTTGCCCGTTCCCCGGCCCCGTGTCCGCGGCCTCAGGCCCGTACCGGCCGGTCGTCGTCGAGTGCCGCCGCCGCCTGGGCCGCCAGGTCCACGGCGACCAGCCGGGCCTCCAGCGAGGGCGGTACGGCTCCGGGGGCCGGGGTCAGCAGGAAGCGGCCCTGGTAGCGGCCGTGGGCAACGGCGCGAAGTTCCGTCGCCCCGTCCGGCCAGCCCTGGAGCTCCAGGTCCCAGACCCAGCCGTCCACCCGTACGCTCCCGTCGGGTTCGAGCCGGGGCGGGCGGCCGGTGAGCGTGCCGTACTCGAAGCGGCAGTCCCGGAGTTCGAGGATCTCGGCCAGTTCCGCGCGGACCCGCCGTACCACCTCGTCGGAGGACGTGCTGAGGCTGGCCAGGCGGGCCGTGCCGTGCAGCCGTTCCAGGTGGGAGGCGTCCGTGGCGGCGACCCGGCCCAGGGTCCGGCCGCGCGCGGCCAGCTGGGACACGATCAGCCCCACGGCGAGCAGCAGCACGGCGGTGACGAGGTCGGACCGGTCCTGGATGTGGAGGCTCTCGTACGGCTGGGTGTGGAAGAAGTCGAACCAGACGGCGGCCGAGAGCGCGGCGAGGGCCCCGGCGGCCCGGTTGCCGAGCGCCGACACCGCGACGACCACGACGACCAGCACGAGGGCGGTGTTGGTGGGGGTGACGCTCCCGCGCAGCGGCAGCAGCAGGAGCGCCGCCACGAGCGGGGCGACGGCTCCGGCGACGAGCGCGAGCACGTCTCGGACGGTGAACCTCATGACCCACCTCGCAGGACCGGACGACCGCCCCCTGGGTACAGCCTCCGCCCGGCGCGGTTCGGGGGGCGCCGGGCGGAGGGGTCCTTGACGCGTTCCTGATGTGGGACGCGTTCAGGATGGGCGACGGTACATCCTGATGTGCGCGGGCGGCGGGCGCCCCGGCGTCAGCAGCGGAAGCGGAGCCTGCACACGGCGGCGTCGGTGTCGCGTCGCACGGCGTGGGCGACGACCGCCCCGCGCCGGTTCTGCAGGATGCGCTGCCACCGCCGCTCCGGTTCGGCCTCGGGTACGAGGACGGTGACGCGGAGGTCGGGCCGGGTGGCGCTCAGCTCCCGTACGTACGCGGTGATCGGCCGGCCGAGCGTGCGGCGTTCCGAGGTGAGCCGGACCAGGGCGACGCCTGGGTTCCACAGCTCCCAGTCGCGTTCCAGGGCCTCGGTCCTGGCCAGGTCCTCGGGGTCGGCGTGGCAGACGGTGACCGCGCGGACCTCGTCGCCGAGGGAGACGGCGGCGGTCAGGGCCTCGCTGGTGAGCCGGTTCAGGTCGGAGACCGGGACGACGACGAAGGAACGGGCGCGGTGCGGCGGCTCCGGTGTCCGGCCGACGCCGAGCCGCTCGTCGATCTTCCCGTACGCCCGGTGCACGGCCTCGAAGGCGAGGACGAGGGCGGGCAGGGCGATCACGATCAGCCAGGCGCCGTCGTGGAACTTGGTGACGGTGACGACGATCGCCGAGACGCCGGTGAGCAGCGCGCCGAGGCCGTTGAGCAGCGCCTTGCCCCACTGTCCCGCGGCCCGCCAGTGGAGCACCATGCCGGTCTGGGCGATGGTGAAGCCGATGAACACGCCGATCGCGAAGAGGGGCACGAGGGTGTTGGTGTCGCCGCCGGAGAAGACGAGCAGGGCGGCCGAGACGAGCGCGAGCCAGACGACGCCGTGCCGGTGCACCTGCCGGTCGGCCTTGAGGCCGAAGACGTGCGGGACGTGGTCGTCGCGGGCGAGGAGCTTGAGGAGGACGGGCAGTCCGCCGAAGGAGGTGTTCGCGGAGAGGGCGAGCAGCACCATGGTGGCGAACTGGACGATGTAGAAGGCCGCGTTGTGTCCGAAGGAGGCGTCGGCGAGCTGGGCGAGGACGGTGACGCCCTCGACGGGCTGGAGGCCGAAGCGGGAGATCAGGACGGACAGGCCGATCAGCATCACGCCGAGGAGCGCGCCGAGCGCGACCTCGGCGCGGCGGGCGCGGCGGGCGGCCGGGGCGCGGAAGGACGGCACGGCGTTGGCGATGGCCTCGACGCCGGTGAGGGCCGAGCAGCCGGACGCGAAGGCCTTGAGCAGGAGCAGCGCGCCGACGGTGGTGGCGTTGTCGGCGAGTACGGAGGGGTGGCCCGCTGACGCCTCGGTGGAGAGCGGCCCGTCCCGGAAGAGGCCCACCGCCACCATGGTGAGGATCGCGCCGATGAACACGGCCGTCGGGACGATGAACGCGCGGGCCGAGTCGACGATGCCGCGCAGGTTCACCCCCGTGACCAGGACGAGGACGCCGAGGCAGATCCACAGGCGGTCCCCGTACAGACCGGGGAAGGCGGAGGTCAGGGCGGCGACCCCGGCGGTGACGGCGACGGCCACGTTGAGGACGTAGTCGAGGACCAGGGAACCCGCCGCGACGAGGCCGGTGCGGCGGCCCAGATGGGCCTTGGCGACGGCGTAGGAGCCGCCGCCGTCGGGGAAGGCGGCGATGACCTGCCGGTACGAGGCGACGAGCACGGCGAGCAGGGCGGCGATGGCGAGGGTGACGGGCAGGGTGAAGCCGAGCCCGTGGGCTCCGGCGGCGGCGAGGACCAGGACGATGGCCTCGGGGCCGTACGCCACCGAGGCCATCGCGTCGAGCGAGAGCGCGGCGAGTCCGGTGACGGCCGTCAGCTTGTGGCGCGCGCCGGGATCGGGAGGTTCGTCCGAAGCGGCGGAAACACCGTTCTCGGTGGTCAGGGCGGTCATGCCGACGGGCTCCATTCATGTGCGGGTCCGCTCAGACTGGGGGCCGCCGGGGCCGCAGCCGCTCGGCGCTGGCGCGTTCTTGGCGCGGGACGGGGTTCTTTTCACGAGTTCTTGACGGGGTGCCTCGCCTGAGTGGCCGGGCGGGGGCCTCCCTTCGGTGACCGGGCGGGGGCCTCGCCCGGTGGCCAGGCGCGTCGGGGGACACCTCGCCCCGGCCGACGGGCGCGTACGGGCCGGGCGAAGGAGGGGAGCCGAGGAAGGGCGATATCAAGCCAGCACCGACGATGTCCGGGCGCGCCACGGACAGGCGCCGGGGTCGTCGCACGGACCGCTGCGGACCGTCACGGACAACCCCACGTGGGCCGCATCAGGGGCCGTGGCGCCGCCGTGGCAACGTCGACGGACGCCGTACGCGCCACCCCGCACGCACGTCGCGGCGCACCCCGCCCCGACGCTTACGGCGCCCCGCGCGCGTCCGGATCTCACGTCCGGATCGCGCGGGCGACTGGGCCCGGTCGGGCTCGGTCGGGCTCGGTCGGGGCCTCCGCGCCGGGCCGGTGTGAGGCATCCAACCCTCCACCAGGGGATCTTGACGCATCCCTGACGCCGACGGCCGGGCCGGTGCCTCCGGGGCTGCTTACGCTGACTCGGCCGTCCGTGCGAGGGCACGGGCCGTCCCCTGGATGGCCGGAATCCGCCCCTCTCCGCACACCGTCGATCCACCCGTCTCCGCACACCGTCGATCCGCCCCTCTTCGCGCACCATCCAGGAGCACCCCATGGCCGCCACGAACGACACGCGCACGCGCTCCGGGCGATTGCGCGCGTGGATGCTGGAGGGGCTCTCCGACATGGGCCGGGGCAAGCCCTCCAGACCCGCCGCGCCCGCCCCGGACGCCGGGCACCGGGGGCAGCGCTGGTGGCGGGTGATGTGTCTGACGGGCGTCGACTACTTCTCGACCCTCGGCTACCAGCCGGGCATCGCCGCCCTGGCCGCCGGGCTGCTCTCCCCCGTCGCGACGGTCGTCCTGGTCCTGGTGACGCTCGCGGGCGCGCTGCCGGTCTACCGGCGGGTGGCCGAGGAGAGTCCGCACGGCGAGGGCTCGATCGCGATGCTGTCGCGGCTGCTGTCGTTCTGGAAGGGCAAGCTGTTCGTCCTGACCCTGCTGGGCTTCGCGGCGACCGACTTCCTGATCACGATCACCCTGTCCGCCGCGGACGCCTCCACCCATCTGGTGGAGAACCCGCATCTGGCGGAGTCGCTGCACGACAAGCAGCTGATCATCACCATGGTTCTGATCGCGCTGCTCGGCGCGGTCTTCCTCAAGGGCTTCCTGGAGGCCATCGGGGTGGCCGTCGTCCTGGTCGGGGCCTATCTCGCCCTGAACGCCGTCGTCGTGGTGACCGGTCTGTGGCGCGTCCTCACCGAGGGCCATGTCGTCACCGACTGGTCGGCGGCGCTGACCCAGGAGCACGGCAACGTGTTCGCCATGATCGGCGTGGCCCTGCTCGTCTTCCCCAAGCTGGCGCTGGGCCTGTCCGGCTTCGAGACCGGCGTCGCCGTGATGCCCCACGTCAAGGGCGACCCGGAGGACACGGAGGCACGGCCGGCCGGACGGATCCGGGACACCAAGAAGCTGCTGACGACGGCCGCGCTGATCATGAGCGTCTTCCTGATCTGTACGAGCTTCATCACCACGGTGCTCATTCCGCACGAGGAGTTCGAGTCCGGCGGCAAGGCCAACGGGCGCGCTCTCGCCTATCTGGCCCACGAGTACCTGGGCAGCGTCTTCGGCACCGTCTACGACGTCTCCACGATCGCCATCCTGTGGTTCGCGGGCGCGTCCGCGATGGCCGGTCTGCTCAATCTGATGCCCCGCTACCTGCCGAAGTACGGCATGGCCCCGCACTGGGCGCGGGCCGTCCGGCCCATGGTGCTGGTCTTCACCCTGGTCGCCTTCCTGGTGACCTGGATCTTCGACGCCGACGTCGACGCCCAGGGCGGCGCGTACGCGACCGGTGTCCTGGTGCTGATCTGCTCGGCCGCCATCGCCGTGACCATCGCCGCCCGCAAGGCGGGGCAGCGCGGCTGGACGATCGGCTTCGGGGTCATCTCGGCGGTCTTCCTCTACACCACGGTCCTCAATGTGATCGAGCGCCCTGACGGGGTGAAGATCGGCGCCTGTTTCATCGCGGGCATCATCCTCGTCTCGCTGCTCTCGCGGCTGGGCCGCGCCTTCGAGCTGCGGGTCACCCATGTCGAACTGGATGCCACGGCCGAGCGGTTCCTCCGGGAGGCGTCCCGCCGCACGCCGAGGTTCATCGCCAACGAGCCCGGGCCGAGGGACCTGGCCGAGTACCGGGAGAAGGTCGAGCAGATACGCGCCGACAACGACCTCACGGACGTGGACGACTTCGTGTTCGTCGAGGTGACCGTCGCCGACCCGTCGGACTTCGAGGCGGGGCTCACGGTACGGGGAGAGGTGCTGCACGACCGCTATCGCGTCCTCACCGTCGATTCGTCCTCGGTGCCGAACGCTCTCGCCGCCCTGCTGCTGCACTCCCGGGACCTCACCGGCGTCGCTCCGCACATCTACTTCGAGTGGACCGAGGGCAATCCCTTCGCCAACTTCCTCCGCTTCCTCCTCTTCGGGCAGGGCGAGATAGCCCCGGTGACCCGTGAGGTCCTGCGCGAGGCGGAGCCGGACCGCGCGCTCCGGCCGCATGTGCACGTCGGCTGAGCCACCACCGGCGGAGACCTGGCGCCACGGGCCACCCACATGGCACCAATGGCGCCACGAAGGGGCCGCCGCTCGCACATGTAGCGCCACGCACCCACCCCGACGGCGCCACTCGAAGAGGAATCCGAGGCCATGATGGCGCCATCACGCTTGCAATGGCGCCATCGCGGTGCCATGCTTGCTCCATGGACCTCACCCCGTATGTGGAAAGTCTTCGCCATGAGCTCGGCGTGGCCGCCGAGGCGGGCGGGGAGGAAGCCCGCGCCCTGGCCGAGCGGCTCACCGGCCCGCTCGAATCGGCGGCCCGGCTGACCCTCCTCGGCGCCCTGTCGGACGCGATGGACGAGGTCACCCGCGATCTCGCGCCCGGCTCGGTCGACGTACGGCTGCGGGGGCTGAACCCCGAGTTCGTGGTGACCCCGCCGCCGTCCTCCGAACCCTTCGCCGAGGAGGCCCCGGCGCAGGCCCCGCCGTCGCCCCCGCTGCCCGTCGAGGCCGAGGACGGCGCCACCGCCCGCATCAACTTCCGGCCCCCCGCCCAGCTCAAGCTGCGGGTCGAGGAGGCCGCGAACCGCGAGGGCCTGTCGGTCAACGCCTGGCTGGTACGGGCCGTGGCCGCCGCCCTGGAACCCACGGCGCCCCCGGCCCGTGGCGCCACCGCGGGATCCACGGCGGGCCAGAGCTTCACCGGCTGGGTCCGCTAGGGCCCGCACCACCGGCTCATCCGGGCACGTCCCGGCGTCCACCTCCACCACCCACCCCGAGGGACGGCACAGTCATGCCTACTTTCGACACTCCCGAGCCCGTTTCCGCCACCGTCGACATCGAGGTCGGGCGGATCAGGGTCATCGCGGGCGAGCGCACCGACACCGTGGTCGACGTGGCGCCGAGCGACCCCGGCAACAAGCAGGACGTGCAGGCGGCCGAGGAGACCAAGGTGACCTGCGCGGGCCGCGAACTCCTCGTCAAGGGCCCCAGGAAGCGCCCCCCGTTCGGCAAGTACGGGGTGATCGACGTGACCGTCCAGCTCCCGGCCGGCTCGGACCTGACCGGGAAGTCCGGGCTCGGCGACCTGATCGCGGAGGGCGGCTTCGGCGAGTGCCGTCTGACGACCGGCACCGGCCACCTCCACCTGGAGGAGGCCACGGCGGTCCGTCTGAAGACCCCGCACGGCGACATCCTCGTGGACCGCGTCACGGGCGAAGCCGACATCCAGGGCTCCGGCCGGGTGCGGATCGGCCGGATCGGCGGCGGCGCGACCGTGAAGAACCTGAACGGGGAGACCGTCATCGGCGAGATCGGCGGCGAACTGCGCGTCAACTCGTCCAACGGCCCCATCACGGTCGTCCGCGCGGAGTCCTCGGTCACCGCCAAGACGGCCAGTGGCGCCATCCGTCTCGACGAGGTGATCCGGGGCCGCGTCACCCTGGACTCCTCCGTGGGCGGCCTGGAGGTCGGCATCGCCGAGGGCACGGCCGCCTGGCTCGACGTCCGGTCCAAGATGGGCCGGGTCCGCAACGAACTGGGCGCGGCCCAGGGGCCGGAACAGTCCGACGAGACCGTCGAGGTCCGGGGCCGTACGAGCGTCGGCGACATCGTGATCCGCCGCAGCTGACCGTCCGGGGCCGGGGAGACGCCACGGCCCGGCCCCTCCGTCCCCGCCCAGCCCCACCGGGGATCCCGGCCCTGGCCCGCCCCCGGCCGGGCTCCCCCTCGAACCGGCCACGACACGGACCGGCCACGGCCCCGCTCGAACCGGCACCGAGAGCCACCTCGGCCAGACCCACAGCCGTACCCGCAGTCGCAGCCGTACCCGTACCCGTACCTCCAGCCACGGTCACGGCCGCAGTCGCAGTCGCAGTCGCAGTCGCAGGAACCGTACGAACTCCCCACGAGCACGGGCCACTTCCGGGCCCCTCGTGGAGCGTCACCCCACGCCTGAGGGCGCCCGGAGGCTCCGCTCTTCCGGCCACCGGGCCGGCACGTCGACGTTCCCCCCCGCTCCACCGCACCCGACGGCCGCCGCGCCGATCCGCCGTACGGCCCACGCCCCGGCCGTGCCGCCCCCTCTCTCCGGGCTCCGCGCCCCGGAGTCCCCCCGCTCCCGCACGTACCTGCGCATCCGCACCTCCATTAATTCGTACTGACGTTCGCATCACGGTCGCGGCGGCGGCCCGCCGCCGCCGGGGGGGGGCGGGGGGGCGGGGGGGGGGGGGGGCGGGGGGGCGGGGCGGGGGGGCGGGGGGGGGGCGCGGGGCT